>NZ_JPMI01000011.1 GCF_000733295.1 Archangium violaceum Cb vi76
CCCCGACATGGACGAGGACTTCGCCAAGGCTTATCGGGCGATACATGAGGAAACACTGCGGCGCTGGCGCGTCGAGGTGAGGGAGGGCGCGCAGTGGGCCGCCATGACGGGCCTGGAGGAACTTGCGCTGTGGTACGTGGGGGGAATCGTCCTCCACGGGGCGGGGGTGTTGCTCGACTTGTCGCTGCCGGTGCTGCGGGCCGTGCTGGCAAGGGGAGGAACGGCAGCGGCCGGGTGGCTGCGCACCATGTTGCTGCGCCTGACACCTGACAAGCGCAGGGTATTCGAGCAACTCTGGGCCAAGGTGCTGCTGGAAGGAGAGAGCGCCCTCTCCGCCGCCGAGCGCGAGTCGCTGCGCGGAGTCATGAAGCACCTGGAACGACTCGCCAGGGCTCCGCTGGAGGATGCCGAAAAGCAGGCGATTCGCCGCGCCTCACGTGACGCCTACAAGAAGCTGTATCCGGAGCTCGCGAAGATTCTCGATGACAAAGGCCCGCTCTTTCCGATTCATCACAAGCGCCCACTGGAATATGCACACCTGTTCCCAGCGGACGACATCAGCTCCGCGGGGAATCTCGCCATGGTCCGGAAGGCCGTTCATGAGCGGATCAACGCGGTATGGAACAGGTTCCGCCAGAAGCATGCGAGCGCAACCCGCGGAGAAGTAGAGGAGGCCGCCAGGATCGTCGATGAATGGTTCGGGCCCTGGTATCACCGCATCGACGATCCACCAGGGCTTGCCTGGTCCCTGGCTGAAGCAGAGCAGAACGTCTTGAAGGCACTACAGCGGCTCTCTTCCCAGCTTCCCTGAGCATCTTGGAGACGTGATGACAGCATTGAACCTGTCCGGCCTGGAGCGGTTGATGCGCACTTGCGAGCGGCTGGGGCTCGGATTCCGGACTGAACCGCCCGGGAATCATCCTCCCGCCGCTGGTGTGCAACTGGCTGGTCATGTCCTGGATCCGGTGCTGGCTGTGCTGTACGCCCGGCTGGGGAAGGCGGCGTTCGCGACCGACTCGGCAGGGCTGGTCCTCCTTCGCGTCGATGATGATGTGAACGAGCTGGAGAGCGAGAACCGTCTGGAACAGGGGAGCCCGCTAGAGTCCCTCGCCATTCCCGTCCTCGTCTTCGGGGGAGAGCCGGGCCTGGCGTATTCCTATGCAACGGTTCCCCGTCTTGCCGACGAGCATCAGCTACAACCTGTGGTTCTCGTCGATACCCATGAGGAGCCCTACGCGCTTCCCGTCGCCTCGAACGTGGACAGATTCTTCGATACCTGGTCTCGTTATCTGGAAGCGCTGGTTGCACAGCCGGATTACGCACAATATGGCTCGGCGGCTCTGACTTTTCCCTGGGGGGTGCCTCACCTCCTGGCTCGTGACCGGGAACTCGTGGAGTCGCTGCGCACTGGACGTTTCGGGCCGTTGATGAAGAAGACGGACTCCACGGCTCGTTGGGTGGCTCAGGTGTTGTCCAGCTCCCGCGATGATTGATGGTCATTGCATCGCGCGGCTCTAGAAGTACCGTCCGGAGCCCTGATGAGCCTTCCCTCCCTGGACAGCATCGAGACCCCCGCGGCACTGGTGGACGAGGACCGCCTGGAGAAGAACCTCCAGAAGGCGGCGGTGTACGTGCGCGAGCACGGGCTGCGGTGGCGGCCCCACACGAAGACGCACAAGGTGCCGGAGTTGGCGGTGAGGCAACTCCAGGCCGGAGCCTCTGGCGTCACGGTGGCCACGCCGCGAGAGGCCGAGGTGATGGGCGCGGTGGCCGACGACGTGCTCCTGGCCTACTCGCCCGTGGGCGCCTCCAAGCTGACGCGATTGATGGCGCTGCCCGGGAGGGTGCGGCTCTCGGTGGCGGTGGACTCCCGGGAGGTGTTGGCGGGGCTGGCCGAGGCCGCTCATGGGGCGGGGCGCCGCGTGGGCGTGTTGGTGGAACTGGACCTGGGGATGCGCCGCGTGGGCGTGCCAACGCCAGAGGAGGCGGTGACGCTGGCGCGCGAGGCCGCCGGGACCCAGGGGCTCGAGTACCAGGGCGTGATGTTCTATCCGGGACACATCCGCATGCCGCTGGCCGAGCAGGGCCCGGCGCTCGCGGAGGTGTCGCGGCGGTTGGGCACGTTCCTGGAGGCGCTCGGGGCCGCGGGGTTGAAGCCGGGCATCGTGAGTGGTGGCTCCACTCCCACGCTCTGGCGCTCGCACGAGGTGGTGGGGATGAATGAGATCCGCCCGGGCATCACGCCCTTCTTCGACCGGGCGAGCGCGTGGATGGGCGCGTGTGGCTGGGACGAGGTGGCCTACTCGGTGCTGGCGACGGTGGTGAGCACGGCGGTGCCGGGACAGGCCGTCATCGACGCGGGCTCCAAGGCGCTGGCGAAGGAGGAACTACCGGTGGGCGGCTACGGCGCGTTGCTGGAGCGCCCCGACGTGGTGGTGCATGCGTTGTCCGAGGAGCACGGGATGCTGGACCTGTCGCGGACCGCATGGAGGCCGCGCGTGGGCGAGCGGGTGCGGGTGGTGCCGAACCACGTCTGTGTTTCGGTGAACCTGCAGGACGAGCTGTGGGCCGTGCGCGGCGGACAGGTGGTGGGCCGCTGGGACGTGACGGGGCGGGGCCGGGGAACATCGTTGAAGACATGACCCGGCACGCGCACCGCCGTGGCCTATAGTGTTCCGTCCCTCCACGAAAGCGAGTCCCCCATGAAGACGCAGAAGCTGTCCATGTTCGCCGTTCTCGCCCTCGGTGTCGCCCTCGCGGTCCTGGCTCCAGCCCCGTCACAGGCGAAGGCGCCCGCGGTCATCGACCCCATGGGCATGGTCCTGCCCAACACGCTGCCCAAGGTCACCTTCTACTTCCGGGCTCCGGCGGGCACGACACTCACGGGCTCCTTCATCGCCGAGGACGTGGGCAGTGCCGCACCGAAGAACTTCGTCATCGACTCCGCCACGGTGACGACCGCGGACAAGATGGCGGCGACCTTCACGCTCGGGAAGCCCACCAGCGGCTGGCCGATTGGCCAGTACCGGCTCGAGGTGAAGCGCGGAAAGAAGCTCGTCCACGTCGAGCGCTTCATGATCATGGAGGTGAAGTAGCGCGCCGCTCAGTGCTCGACGCGGCCCTTCTGGCTCTGCCGGTAGATGGGGAGCCGCATGGCGTGCAGGAAGCCGCGAGGACGGATGCCGAGCCCATCGCGGAAGGGGTTGAAGCGCAGGCGCGCCGGGTCCAACACCACCTCCTCGCGCAGGACGATGTCGGCGAGAGGGGTCCACGTGCGGGGCAGCCCATGCTCCAGGGGGAGCACCTCGAAGGTGAGGAGGGCATTGCCGTCGTGCATGGCGTCGCGCAGCCGCGCCACCCGCGAGCCGTACCGCCGGGGGCCCCGCGTCGAGGTGAGCCGCAGCTTCGTCTTCCCGAGTCCCAGCACCGTGAAGGGCGCCAGGCCGTAGTAGTCGTTCTGGAGCCAGTCGTGGACGCGGGTGGTGAGGAAGGCGGGGCCCAGCGTCCAGAGGTGGCGCAGGGTGGCGCAGAGGACGTCCTGGTCGCCGGGTGAGGCCTCCTCGGTGAGGCGCGTATCGCGCCGGAAGCGCACCGAGGCCCCGAGGATGTCCGGCCACTCGCGCCCCCCCCGCCAGCTGGCGGTGGAGAGCCGCACGAGTGCCGGGCCCGCGAGACGGCTGGCCACGGTCAGGAAGGGCGGATCGGTCCTCACGGGAACGACCTCGGCCTGGAGGCAGATGCCCTCGGCATGCACGGCACGCGCGTGGCGCAGCCCCGAGATGGCACGGAATTGTGGAGACAACAGGGCCCCCAGCGTCTGCCCCACCGTTTCACCCAACAGTCCCATGTACACCTCCCCCGGTTGCTGCACACGGTGGGGTGGGGTGGAGCGTCCGGCCAATCACCGCCTTGCGCCTGGACGGAGGGCGGGCGGGTGAGCTCGAACCTAGCGGGTGGCCTTGCCGATGCAGAACCAGATGGTCCCCGCGGAAACACCGCCAGCCGCGGTCAGGCACGGGATGCAGCCGGCGCCTGCCGTGCCGGCGCAGATGGCTCCACACGCGATACCGATCGATGCGACGACCCAGGACGAGACACCGGCGCTGCTGAGGCAACTGTTGAACTTGCCAAAGCTGAAGCCCAGAGGACGGGTGCCGGGTTCTTGTTTCATGGCCACGGTCGCCATGGCGTTCGCGGCGGCCTTGGTATCGTTCTCGGTGATCTTCCGGTCGAGGACCTGCCGTCCGTCGAGCCAGATCCGGATCTGCCCGGTGGTAGCGGTGTGCTCGATGAGATGGAGCTCGATGGTCTGGGTGAGCTGGCGGTTCGCGTCGAACACGTAGCCGACCACGCTTCCGGCCGTCATGTCGGTGATCGGCACACGGACCAGGGTGCCACCGTCGTCCACACGGTAGACCTGGGCCTTGGACACGTCCGCGGTGGCGCCATCGGGCAGGTGCAGGGTGACCTTTCCGGACCGCTGCGTCGCCTCGGCCAGTTCTCGGGCGGCCACGGCCTCGGCTGACTTGGGGTCGACAACCTTGTCGGCGATCTGCGCGGAGTCCTCGAGAACCCGCTGGATCGATGCTTCGTCCACCGCCGGCTCTTTCTCCGCCGCCATGGCCTGCTGTCCACCTGCCATGACCAGGGCGAGCCCGGTGAGGACGGCGAGAGTACGGCTGCTCCATAGCGCCCCCACCCTCATAGGCCTGCTCCGTGGTTGGCCCTCGTCTCTGCCCCGGTTCCAACTCATCCCCCACTCCATGGCGCGCCATCCTTTCTGTGGAGCGATACTCCCGAGTCCAAGGCACCTCGCCCTGTCTCGCTCTCAAGAACAGACGCTCCTACTCAATGCTTTCCGTGCAAACCTTCACGGATTGGTGTGACCAGGAAATGCTCATGCCAGCCAGAGAACGGCATTGAGTCAATCTGTGACAAGAGTCAGGGGGGCATGCGCCTGCTGCAAGCCACTCCAGGGGACCCTCCTCATCGCACCTTGAATGCGCCGGGTCTGCGCGGGTGTTGAGCTGAATCGGCCCATGGTCGCACTACGGGAAGCGCACGCCGTCGAAGTACTCGCTCTCGTGCGCTGACTCCTGGCTCCACCACTTCAGGGTGAAGGTGCCGCGCGCCGCCTCCTCTGGCATCTCCACCTCCACCCCGACGCTGCGCTCCTTCCCCGGAGCAATGGGGTCCTGCGACCACACACCCAGCGCCTTCCACTCCTCTCCCTTCGGCCCCACCAGTACCGCCCCACCGGGCGTCCAGGGCGTGCTCCCGTGGTTTCGTAACCGCTGCGCCACGAGCAGTCGCACCACCTTTTGCCCGCCCTCTACTCGCCCTGCGTCCAATCGGTAGCTGTGGGCCTCCACGGACTTGAGGGAGTTGTCCGGACGAGAGATGACACTCTTCGTGATGTTCTTGTCGGCAATGCCCCCCTTCCCCAGCAGCCCCTGGGCGAGCAGGCCCAGCAGTCCGCGCCGCCCGCTGCACTCCGCCTCCAAGTACGCCTTATCCTCTCGGCACTGCCGCGCTTCCGCCTGCGCCTGTTGCTCGCCTTCCCGATAGGACTCGAGTGAGCGCGGTTGGCGTGTCACCACCACCTGCCGCGCGGCTTCGGACGCATGCACCACCAGCATGAAGCGGACGCTCGCCGGAGCCGCGCCGTCCTTGAAGGTGACCATCACTGGCACTCGCTCTCCTTGCGTGAGAGCCCACGTGGGCACGAGGGCGAGCCCCGTCTCATTCTCCATCACCCGGAACCGCTCCCGCCCAGGCAGATCCACGTGCCCCAGTGTCGCGTCGAAGAGCAAGCTGGTGGAGAGCCCCGGGTGGATGCACACCGCGAGTGCCTCACCGGGTGTGTCCGCCGCCAGCTCCAGGTGAAGCGTACCCGTTTCACAGGCAGGTGGCGCGGAGTCCACGGGAGTGGCAAGCAGCACGAGTCGTAACAGGGGAGCGGTGAAGAACACGGGCATGAGGAAGGCACCTCACGGGGACAAGACCAGGGGAGTGGGGCTCTACCACACCTCCTGCCCGGTCGTGTCCGTCCCGTCTCCGGGACGCCCCTATGGGAAGCGGTCCACCACCCGCACCCGCACGACCGGGTCCACCATCATCTTCCCCGGCCCGCTGCCGGGCTGGAGCTCGAGGCCGACATTGGCATCCGTATCCATCAACTCCAGGCACATCGGGTACGTCACCCCGAGGGGCGTGTGCGCCTCGGTGAAGCGGCCGTATACCCGCCCCTCCTTGACGTAGAGCTTCCCGGAGAGGCGGGTCTGGTCTGGCAGCGCCACCTTGAAGCCTTTGCCCGTGAAGTCCGCTCCCGCCTCCCAGTCTCCCGCCACGTGGAGGGTCGCATCCTCGTGCACGTGCACGGACCTGCCGCGCACGTCGCTCCAGTCCACGCTCTTCCATTCCCCGAGGCTCAAGCCGAGGGTGCCCGTCATGATTTCCATGGCCCCGGTGGGGCAGGCCTGAGGAGGCGGAGCGGGGCGCTCGGACGGTACCTGCTGCGTGCCCAGACAGGCCTGGAGGGCGGCGCCGGTGAGTCCAAGACACGCGGTGCGCAAGGCTGCTCCCCGGCGCTTGGAGGTGGCTTCGGGCTGGGGGCCAGACGTCTGCTGCTGCTTCACGGGGGCACTGTCCTTTCGGAGCGCCAGCGGCGGGGCGGCGGCCGGGGGAGGAGGCGCCTCGACAGGAGGCGCGGCCACGGCTCGCACAGGTTCCGGCGTGTGCCCACCCGGCGCCACTTCCCGGCCAGAGTCGAGCCACCAGGCCCCCAGTGCCGCCGCCAACCCCACGCCCACCACCCCCAGCACCCGGCCCCAGCGCGCCCAGGGCTTCACCGGACGCCGCCGCTCCGGGTGCAGCACCTGTTTCCAGTCCACGTCCGTCCGGGCCCGCAGCTCCTCCAGCACCCGGCACAACGTCACGGCGTCCGGGTAGCGCGCCTCGGGCGTCTTGGCCAGCAGCCGCAGGCACACCTCCTCCACCGCCAGGGGCACCCGTGGGTTGACGAGGTGCGGCGGCAGGGGCTCGCGGTGCAGCACCGCCTCCACGTCCTCGCCTCCGTGCTCGGCGGGCCGGAAGGGGAAGCGGCCCGTCAGCAGCCGGTAGAGCACCACGCCCACCGCGTACAGGTCATCGCCTGGCCCGGCCCGGTAGTGTGCCCCCGGCTCGCCCGCGTGCGCACGGCCATAGGCCCAGGCCTCGGGCGCGCGGTAGGCCGGCGTGCCCGGGGGAAACATCCCCTTCGTCAGCGTGGGGTACGCCGGGTGGTAGCCCACTCCGAAGTCCACCAGCACCGCCTGCCCGGTGCGCTGGCTCACCAGGATGTTCGCCTCCTTCACGTCCCGGTGCAGGACGCCCGCTTCGTGCGACACCGCCAGCGCGCGCGCCACCTCCAGCACCCGCTCCACCACCTCGCCCCCAGTGCGTCCCGGTGCCAGCCCCCACTCGTCCAGTGTGGGGCCCTCCACCAGCTCCAGTTTCACCCACAGGTAGCGTGGATTCTCCAAGGGCCACTGCCCCGCGCCCAACTGGCGCACGAGGTTGGGGTGGTTCAGGCGCGTGCCCAACGACACCTCGCGCCAGGCGCGCTCCGCCCGCTCGGGGCCCTCGTCCAGGGGCAGCAGCTTGAGGGCGGACACGTAGCCGCTGGGACTTCTCACCCGGTACACGGTGGCGAAGCCGCCGCTGCCCAGCACTCCCTCCACCACGTCTCCACCAATCCGGGTGCCTATGGGCAGAGGGGACGTGCCGGGTGGATTCAGGGCGGCCAATACGCCGCGGAGAATGGGGTGCTCGGGGCTTGGGGATGGCGGATGTGTGGACACGCGGGGCCTACCTCGTAGGACCTCAACTTATCAGGTCGCGTGAAGACGGGGCCTGGCCATTAGGGGTGGAGGGCCCGGCCAATCTCCGCCTCGTGCCTGGACGGAGCGCGGGCGGGGAGGAGTCCTCCTGGGATTCAGGCGGTGAGGGGGCCAGCCCTTCCACCTCCCGTGTGCCACCGGGTAAGGGACTCTCGCTGGCGGAGCACGGGCCAGTCGGGTTCGAAGTCTAGGAGCCTTCCGGAGTGGATCACCAGTTCCAGAGCCGCACGGCTTCGGACCGTGAGCGGGCTGTGCGGGTCTTTCAATTCCTCCAGGCAGCCCTCGAGGGTGAATCGTCGGCCATGGCGCCAGCGCTGACCCCCGTCTAAACGGTGCCCATGGACTTCCCACCACTGGCGCCAGGCTCGCGGGTCGGTGCTCCACTGCTCTCGCTCGTGGCCTTCTTCCTCGTCCTCCATGGCGACCACGCGAACCTTCAATCCGGGCCCGGCGCCGCTGAGGAGCCCGAGCGCCGAGGCGGCGCTCTGACGGTGTCGGGGGTCCTCTGCCTCCAGATGCGACATCAGTTCGGGCACGGCGGCGGAGAGCCCCAGCAAACCCAACGCTTCGAGTGACGCCTCGGCGAAGGACGGGCGCGCACTGAGCCGGTGCAACACGGGTAGATCCTGGGCGTTTCCAGCCAATGCGAGCAATCGAGGGAGCGCAGGAGGTGGATGGCTGGAGTTGCAGAACTGGCGGCAGAACGTCAGTGCCCGGCGTGAGCCCAGCAGCAGCGCGGCCCGTGCAAGCGGCTCGGCCTGCTCGGGGGGAGAGTGGGCGAGCAGGGTTTCGATGGAGGGAAGCGCGGGCCGATGGCCCAAGCGGGCGAGGGCCAGCGCGGCGGCGCCACGGACCGAGCCGTCCTCATCCTCGAGCAGAAGCATGAGCCGAGGGGGGTCGCCTTCCCTCCGGTGGCCCAGGAGAGTGGCGGCGGCGGCACGTACTTGGGGGCGCCCATCCGCCAGTGCTCGGGTGCAGCACTCCGCGACCTCGGAGTGGAGCGCGAGGGCGAGCGCCTCGGTCCAGGCAGGCAGCACCTCCTCGAGAGCCGCCTCCCGGCTCAGGAGGAGCATGTCGATGCTGGCTTCGTGGGGAGCCAGCGAGGCCAGCACATGGAGTCCCGCGAGAAACTGTCCGTCATCTCCGGAGGCCACGGCTTCTCGCGCGCAGCCCAGGGCCACCTCGGTGGAGGCGCGCATGGCCGCGAGGTGGCGGGCGAGCCGGGTTTCGGGCTCCTCGGCATCTGTCCAGTGGGCACCGGGCCCATGGAGCAGTCGCCTTCGCTGCTGTAGGAGGAACTCCACCTCGGAGAGGTGCTCCTCCTGGAACTCGCGCAGGAAGGTCTCGGCGCCAGGGTGGTCCAGCAGGGTCTTGGTCATGGCGTCAGTCACAGCACTCAAACGAGGATCGTCTGGTCTGGGTAATCGGGGTCATACCTGCCAAGGAATGTGAGGAATTCATCCACCATGGGAGTGGAGGCAAGAGGCCGGGCGCAGGTCATAGGAGTGCCGTGTTGTCTCGGATGATTTCGACCAGCTTCTTGAACTCCCGCTCGTCCTGCGCGGCCAGTTCCGCCGTCATTCCACCTCCCTCGGGATTGCGGCTGGCATAGAAGGCCGCGTCCCCTCGCTCGAACAATGGGTTCAGTTCGCTGGTGTAGGGCTGCTTCTCGAAACCCTGCATCGCCATGACCTTTCCCAAAGAGTCCATCAGCCCGGGTGGAACGCGCGACAACCCGTTCTCTCCTTCCTCGAGTGAGGGGGTGAACTGCCTCCGATGAGGCAATAGTTCCATTCGTTTGACACTGAAGGCGAGCACGAAGAGCATGTCCTTGAGCGACGGAAAAGATACCCAGAGATTGTCTGTCGTCTTGAATGGCTCCTGAGGGTCGGCCCTGAGTACGGGGCAGTCCTGGAGTGGGCTGTCACCACAGTCGAGGAGGTAGCGATCGTAGGGGTCCTCGACTTGTGCACCGATGAAGATGTACCGGGAAGGCGGCTTTCTCTTGCCAATTTCATAGAACTTCAACACCCGTCCGATATGGAAGTCAGTCTCTGGCATCTGGAGATCGCCCATGTTCTTGCCCAGATACAGGAGGAACTCCTTGTAGTGTGCTGGCAGGTTCCGGCCCACCAACTGCTCGAGCCTCACCGTCTCCTCGGTGGATGCGCCTCGAATCTTCGAGGGGAATTCCGGATCGTACTGCCGGATGAACTCAATCAGGTCGCGCATCTTTTTCTCCCGGTGACTTCAGGAACAAGCGGCCATCGTGCTCAACACGTCTTTTCCTGGACGTCACAAAGCATCGCGGTCAATACCACCTTGCAGGTGTCACATGATGGAACGCTCTGGCGATGCCTGAACGCTTTTTCTACCTCCAGTTCGTTCCGGAGGTGTTTGACCCTGACGAGTTTGCTGCCTTGCGGGAAGCGCCGGAGAATAGGCGGGCGGAACCATATCTCGGACATCGACCCAGGCACGTGTCCATCACCCAATGCTTTCTGGATGAGCTGTGGCCCCGCGCAAACTCCTGGCCTGTTTCTACCGAGGTTGTCCTTGAATTCAGAAAGCTTCATTTTCTTGCCCTGGGGATTCGTCACGATGGCGTCCTTTCCCAGAGGAGAACAGAGGGTCCACCTGCCATCTCTTTGTTGAAGGCTTTTGACCGCCTCTGTGAAAGCACCCACGTAGTAGCCGCCGGACATGGCCGCAAAGAGCTTCTGTCCGCACTTGCAGATGAGTACGCCAATCATGTAGCCCGAAAGGAGTTCGACACCTTCTTCGTTCTCGTGCGTCTTGAGCATCTCAAGCTTCTGCTTGCTGGCCACTCTCAAGATTTCCTTGGAGAGTTTTCTCGCCTCCGCCTGGACGGGGTGTCTCTCGTGTATACGATGCTCCGACTTGTCCTTTTTGCACTGGGAGCATTTCGTATTTCCCTTGACTGGGTCGTCCCCATAGGACAGCCCTGTTCCTCCGTCCTGGAGGAAGGCGGTATTGAAGGTGTTCCCATTGTGCTGGGTGACGTCCATGAAGCGCACCACGCCCTTGCCCTCGAACTTCACGTCCAGGCTATAGGTGCCCCACGTCATCTTCCCCTTCGTCTTGGAGGAGATGAGGCCACCGCCCGCCGTTCCGGCCTCGTCCCCCGTGCTCGTGCTCAGGGCCGAGCTCTTCAGTGCCACTGGGTTGCCTTCGAGCTCCACCGTCTTGCTGGCCTCGGACAGGTCGCTGTCCCTGGCCATGTTGACATACGGGACAGGCACCGGACCTCCCGGGGAGGGCGTTTTGCACACGTCGGGTGCCGCGGAGATGTTGGTCTTGCCATCCCCCTTGTGGACGATGCTGCGTCCGTTCGCGAATGTCTTCGTCATGTCTCCCTCGAGATGATGAAGGTTCCGACCCTGCCCTCGTCGGAGCAGCCGTACACCAGGGCCCGGGGTGCCTGTCCGTGCTCCGGGTTCAGGTCCCCCAGGACATGGAGCGCATGGCCGAGCTGGATGGCACCGGCGCCCGCTCCCAAATCCCCCAGGCTTTCCGCCACCAGATGGGCCACCAGGGGCTCGGGCATGAGGGCCGCGTTGCGCAGGTAGGCCCGGTTGAATTCATGGCCCCAGAACGTCTCCCCCGTCTGGCAGGAGAGCACATGCGCGACCCGCCGGGAGCCGGCGGCCGGATGGGCGTGGAGTTGGCGGAAGGCCGCCGTGAGCCCCTCGGCCAGGCTGGGCTCCGACTGGAGCCTGTGGCGGGGCTCCTGCGCCAGTGCCAGGGCGAGGATGCGTCCCTGGGCCCGTGGCCCGTCGCGCCTGAGCGCCGAGGCTCGCTTGAGCAGCACGAAGCCGGCCCCTTCCCCCGGGAGAATGCCCTCTCGTACCGAGGAGCACAGCAGCCGTCCCCGCGCCAGCAGGTACTCCAGCGAGCCCGGATCGCACAGGGAGTCCACCGCGCCCACCAGCACGCGCTCCGCCTGCCCGGACAGGAGCAACTCCGTCGCGCGGGCCAACGCCACGAAGAAGCCCGCGCGTCCCTCGCGGCACAGTCCTTCAGGCCGCACCAGTAGCCTGGCTGGAGCCGCTACCGCCGTGAGTGCCCGCAGCAGCGGCTCCTCGTCAACGGCGGGGCCACTCCCTGGAGCCGGCAGTGCCAGCACCAGAGGCAGCGATCCGGTCTTTTCCACCCGCGCTTCCTTCACGCATTCCAGGAGCGCCGTGGTGGCCAGGGCTCGCATGCGTTCCTCGCGCGTGCAGTCAGGCTCCAGCAGTGTCAGCCGGGACGCTCGGAGCGGCTCTCCCTTCCTGTCCAGCACTTCCGTCTGGAAGAATCGCACGGTGCCGGCCGCCATCTCCACCTGGGTTGTCCGGGTGGTCAGCCCCAGTGGCGTACACAGTCCCAGCCCGAGCACCGCCATCTCCCCTGGCCAGGCGCTCATGGGGCTGCCTCCTCCCATGGCTCCAGTTCGCGCACCACGCTGTATTCGTGCCGGGACAGCTCTCCATGGGAGGCTATTGCTACTCGCCAGATAAGCGTCAGGGCCCGCTCCTCGGGCTCGATGTGAACGGCGTCCAGCACCAGCGGGCGCCGTTCAACCCGGTGCTGGAAGACGACCTTGACGGCCAGTCGATGCCGGGGAAGCGGGAAGGCCCACTGCCCGTCGGGAGACAGACCGGTCAGGACCACGGGCTCACCCCCCTTCAACCAGGGTGAGGCAATGAGACCGGGGGTTGCCGCGAGGAAGAAGCGACGATCGAAGTCGAGGGGCCACAGCGGGGCGCGGTTCTTGCTCCATGCCTCGTCGTACGTGCCTGCGTAGGCGAGGCGAGGCTGCCAACTCCGGGCAATGGGGCCGAGCCCCACAGGGGCCACCCGGTCGGAGTGGCGGCGGATGAGTTGGTGGGGGTCCTCCAGATTGGGAAGTGGTTGCTCCACTGCGGCTCGGGCCGAGGCGTAGATGCCTCTTCCTACCGGGTTGCGCGGCTCGGTGACTCCACCGAAGCTTCGCTCGTAGACGAGCGGCATGGACTCGAAGGGCAGGGGATCCGAGGGACGGGGTTCCAGCAGCCCCTGTGCCCACACCCGTTCGCCGAAGACCTGGAGGATCTTCCGGCAGGGACCAATCCGGACACCCACCTGCATCTCCTTGATGGGTCTGCCTCGCGGTGCCCAGGCTTTTCCGGAGATGTAGATGTCAGTGGCAGGGCGGAACCAGGTGCTCTGTCCCTCCACGCGAAGGCTGGAGGTGTCTGGCTGTCCCCACCAGCCATCCTCCATGGGAGGCGGGATCTGTTTGTCGCTGCGAACAGGAGGTGCCTCCGAAGGACGGCCGGCCGAGGGTAATTCGAAGCGGCCCGCGACACAGGCAACCAGCAGTTCTCGTCCTGTCTCATCCAACGATGGGATGGTCGTGGCCTCGAAGGAGGTGAGGTTCTCGAGGTTTGGCATGGTTGGGGTGTCATCCCCCGGTGACGATAGGCACTTCAGCGGCTTCTTCGGCAATTCCCTTCTGCGCTGGGTCAATCCTGGGCGGGAGTACTCTTGAAGGTTGTCGACTCGATAGGAACGGGACCCTGCCCATTAGCCGACACCCTCTGGTACCCGCCTCGGGAAGACTGTCTCTCTTCGGCCAGACGCTCGCCTGGACGGTTGCCCATCAAGGGGGTGGTTCCTATCTCACTCGTCCGCCATGTTCTTGCCCATCCTCCTCCTCCTCGGCTTCGTCGCCGCCGCATTGGCGCCGGCCGTGGTCCGGGTGGGCCCACGCGCCTCGGGGCTCGTGCTCGGGCTGGTTCCCCTGGGTCTCACCGTGGGGCTGGCCACGCTCGTGCCCGCTGCCCTCTCGGACACGCCGCCCACCTTCCACATGGACTGGGTGCCCGAGCTGGGCATTGCCTTCACCCTGCGCGCCGATGGACTGGCCCTCCTCATGGGCCTGCTCATCACCGGGTTGGGCACCCTCATCGTCGTCTACGCGGGGGAGTACCTGAAGGAGCACCCCCGGTTGGGTGGCTTCCAGGGATGGCTGCTGCTCTTCATGGCTTCCATGCTGGGCCTCGTCCTCGCGGACAATGGACTGCTCCTCTACGTCTTCTGGGAGCTCACCACCGTCAGCTCCTTCTTCCTCATCGGCTTCGAGAGCGAGAAGGAGGAGGCGCGCCAGGCGGCCCTGCGCGCCCTGCTGGTGACGGTGCTCGGTGGCCAGGCGTTGTTGCTGGGGTTGCTGCTCATGGGGTGGGTGGCCGGGACGCTCACCCTCTCGGAGCTGCCCGCGGCCGCGCCCGCCCTGCGTGAGGGCCCGCTCTCCCTCGCCATCCTCCTGCTGGTGCTCGGCGGGGCCTTCACCAAGTCCGCCCAGGTGCCCTTCCACTTCTGGCTGCCCGGGGCGATGGCGGCCCCCACCCCGGCCAGTGCCTACCTGCACGCGGCCACCATGGTGAAGGCCGGCGTGTACCTGCTGGCGCGCCTCTCACCGGTGCTCGGCGGCACACCCGCGTGGCAGGGAACGCTGGTGGCCGCGGGGCTGGTGACGATGGTGGGCGGGGCGCTGCTCTCCTTTGGCCAGACCGATATGAAGCGGGTGCTCGCCTACGCCACGGTGAGCGTGCTGGGCACGCTGGTGTTGCTGCTGGGGCTGGGAACCGCCGAGGCGGCACAGGCGATGGTGGTGTACCTGGTGGCACACGCCTTCTACAAAGGCAGCCTCTTCCTGGTGACGGGGATGGTGGACCACGGGGCGGGCACGCGCGAGCTGCCACGGCTGGGAGGGCTGGCTCGGGCCATGCCCTTCACCGGGAGCACCGCGGGGCTGGCGGCGCTGTCCATGATGGGGCTGCCCCCCCTCTTCGGTTTCATCGGCAAGGAGCTCGTCTACGAGTCCTCGCTGCACACGCCGGGCGGTTGGGGGCTGGGGGCGGGCGTGGCGCTGGGCTTCGTGCTGCTGGTGGGCACGGCGCTGCGCACCGGCGTGCGTCCCTTCCTGGGCCCCCCGAGCGGCGACGGGACGGTGCACGAGGCCGGGCCCGCCCTGTGGGTGCCCTCGTTGCTGCTGGCGGCTGGCGGGCTGGTGCTGGGACTGATGCCGGGTCTGACGGAGCCACTGCTGGCCCGCGCCGCGAGCGACATCGCAGGCCCCGAGGGAGGACACCTGGAGCTCTCGTTGTGGCACGGGTTGACGCCCGCGCTGGGACTGAGCGTCGCCAGCCTCGCACTCGGAGGGGCGGCCTTCGCGCTGCGTGAGCCGCTGGGGCGGGCCCTTGGCGCGCTGCACCTGGAGCGCTGGGGCGCTGAGCGCCTGTACCATCTGTCCGTCTCGGGGATGGTGAGGCTGGCGGACACCCAGACACGGGTGCTGCAGAACGGCTCGCTGCACCGCTACACCTTCGTCACGGTGGGCACGCTGGTGGGGCTGCTCGCCCTGGCCCTCGTCTCCCGGGTCCGCTGGCTCCAGTTCCCGCAGGAGGAGCTACGCTTCTATGAGGTGGTGCTGCTCGTCCTGCTGGTGCTCTCCGCCCTCGCGGCCATCCGGACGCGCTCGGTGCTCACCGCCGTCATCCTGCTGGGCGTGGTGGGACTGAGCGAGGCCCTGGTGTACGTGCTGCTGGGAGCGCCGGACCTGGCGCTGACGCAGGTGGTGGTGCAGACGCTCACCGTCATCCTCTTCGCGCTCGTCTTCTCGCGCTTCCCGGTGCCAGCGCATCGGGAGCGGCACTCCCGCCTGTGGGACGCGGCCCTGTCGGTGGCGGCTGGAGGCGTCATCACCTGGGCCCTGATGAACATCACCGCCCAGCCCCGCCACACCGAGCTGGCCCGGACCTATGCCGCGCGCAGCGCCGGAGAGGCCCATGGGTTGAACATCGTCAACACCATCCTCGTGGATTTCCGGGCGCTCGACACGATGGGGGAGACCGCGGTGCTGGCCACCGCGGGACTCGGGGTGTACCTCCTCTTCCGGCGGCCCCGGCAAAGGAAACATGTATGAACCCGGTGGTGCTGCGCACGGTGGCGCGGATGATGATGCCCGTGCTGCTGCTGCTGTCCCTGGTGATGCTGGTGCGCGGGCACAACGCGCCGGGTGGGGGGTTCGTGGGCGGGATGCTGGCGGTCTCGGCCTACTTCCTCTACTTCATGGGCAGTGACGTGAAGACGGTGCAGCGGTTGGTGCGGGTCCATCCGGTCATCCTCATGGCGGTGGGGCTGCTGGTCATCATGGGCAGCGGCACGCTTCCCATGCTGCTCGGCCGGCCCTTCCTCACCGGGCTGTGGACGCGGGTGGCGGGGCCCTGGGGAAGCGAGATCGATCTGGGCACGCCGCTGCTCTTCGACCTGGGGGTGTACCTGGTGGTCTTCGGCACGGCGCTCTCCTTCATCCTCTCCATGGAGAAGGGCAGCGAGGAGATAGAGGATAACGAGAGGAGGGGGGCCTAGCATGGAGACCGCGCTGGTTCTGGCCATCGGCGTGCTCTACTCGACCGCCATCTACTCCCTGTTGCGGCGCAGCGCCGTGCGGCTGGCGTTGGGTCTGGTCCTGCTCGGCAGTGCCACCAACCTGACGCTGTTCGTCACCAACCGGGTGACGCGGGCCCACGCCCCGCTGTTGCCGCCCAGTGGCGTGCCACCCCTGCACATGATGGCGGACCCGTTGCCTCAGGCCTTCATCCTCACCGCCATCGTCATCAACTTCGGAATGCTGGCGCTGCTGCTGGTGCTGGTGCACCGCACGGACCAGGCCGTGGGCAGCGACGACATGGACGAGATGCGCACCGAGGTCCCTCCCTCCTCCAAGCACGGCGAATGAGCGCGCTCCTCATCCTTCCCATCCTCCTGCCCCTGAGCGCCGCGGCGCTGTGTCTGTTGTTGCCACGGCGGGCCTTGCCGCGCCGCGTCCTGGCACTGGCCGCCACGTGTGGCCTCACGGGGGCGTCCGCGTGGATGCTGTGGGAGGTGTGGCACGTGGGCGTCCAGGCCCTGCGGGTGGGCGGCTGGGAGGCTCCCCTGGGCATCATCCTGGTGGCGGACCTGCTCGGCGCGTTGATGGTGTTGCTCTCGGCGGTGATGGCGGTGGCGGGGGTGGTGTACTCGGCGGGCTCGCTGGAGCCGCGGCAGGAGGCCGGGGCGCACTATCCGCTGGTGCTGGTCATGCTGGGCGGGGTGTGCGGCGGCTTCCTCACCGGGGACCTCTTCAACCTCTTCGTCTGGTTCGAGGTGATGCTCGTCGCCTCGTTCGTGCTGATGGCGCTGGATGCGGGCAGGGAGCGGCTGGAGGCCTGCCTCAAGTACGTGACGCTCAGTCTGCTGGGCTCGGCGCTCTTCCTCACCGCCCTGGCACTGCTCTACGGGCTGGCGGGGACGGTGAACCTGGCGGAGCTGGCGCGGCGGCTGCCCCGGGAGGAGTACCCCGGACTGGTGACGGTGACGGCCATGCTGCTGCTCATCGTCTTCGGGCTGAAGGCGGCCGCCTTCCCGCTCTTCTTCTGGTTGCCGGCCTCGTACCACAGGCCGCCGGTGGTGGTGACGACGCTCTTCTCCGCGTTGCTCACGAAGGTGGGCGTCTATGCCCTCTTCCGTACCCTCTCCCTGCTCTACCCGGGGGACACGGCCTTCACCCACCGGGTGCTGCTGGTCATGGCGTTGCTCAGCATGGTGACGGGCGTGCTGGGCGCGGTGGCCCAGTACGACTTCCGCCGGCTGCTCTCCTTCCACATCATCAGCCAGATTGGCTACCTGCTGGTGGGACTGGGGCTGTTCTCCCGGGCGGCCCTGGCGGCGGCCATCGCGTATTGGGTGCACTACGTCTTCGCCAAGTCCGCGCTCTTCTTCGTCACCGGGGTGACCTGGCGGGTGACGGGCACGGATGACCTGGCTCGGATGGGCGGTCTGGCGCGGAGCCATCCGCTGGTGGCGGCGCTCTTCCTGGTGCCCGCCCTCTCGCTGGCGGGGATCCCTCCGCTCTCGGGCTTCTTCGCGAAGATGTCGCTCATCCGCGCGGCGCTGCTGGGCGAGGCCTGGTGGGTGGCGGGCATCTCGGCGGCCGTGGGGCTGCTCACGCTGTACTCGATGATGAAGGTGTGGCGCGAGGCCTTCTGGAAACCCCCGCTCGAGGAGGCACGGGGAAGCGCGGGCCCGGCGGCGCTGCTGGGGCCCTGTGTGGCACTGGCGCTGTTGATGGTGGTGCTGGGCGTGGGGGCTCGTCCCCTGTTCGTGCTGGCGGATGCCGCGGCGGAGCAGTTGTTGAATCCGAGCGCCTACATCCAGGCCTCGCTGGAGGGGGACGCATGAGCACCTTCCTGTGGAACCTCGTGCTGGCCTTCCTGTGGGCCGTCATGCTGGATGACATCACCCCCACCAACCTGGCCATCGGCTTCGGGGTGGGATTGCTCCTGCTGGGCTTCTCCACCTCGCAGCACGGCGCCTCCCCGTATGCCATGAAGTGGCTGTGCGTGGGCCACCTGCTGGCGCTCATCTTGTGGAACGTGCTCTCCGCCAACTGGCGGCTCGCCCACGAAATCATGACCCCGGGCGTGAACAACCAGCCAGCCATCTACGCCTACGAGATGGAGGCCCGCACGGACATGGAGGTGACGTTGCTGGCGCTCATCGTCACCTTCTCTCCGGGCACCATGGGGCTGGAGGTCTCGCCGGACGGGCGGCTGCTCTACGTGCACGTGATGTTCACCACCACCCGGGAGCGGTTCACCCGGGACATTCGGGAGCACGTCGAGCGCCCCCTGCTCAAGGTGCTGCGATGAGCGCCTGGTTCGAGATGCTCCTGCGGGGCGTGTTGGTGACCCTGGGGGGGTCGGCGGTGCTCTCGCTCTACCGGTTGGTTCGCGGGCCGTCGCTCCCGGACCGGGTCGTGGCGATGGATCTCATCTCCCTCCAATTCGTGGGGGCCATCGCCGCGTATGCGGTGCTGAGCGATGTGCCGGGCCTGCTGAACGTGGCGATGGTGCTGGCCATCATCAGCTCGCTGAGCACCATCGCCATCGCCCGCTACCTCTTCACGGGTGACACCGAGGTGGGTGGAGAAGAGGAGGAGTCATGAGGGAATACATCACCGCGTTCTTCCTGGTGTTCGGCACGTTGGGAATGTTGCTGGCGGGGTTGGGCATGGTGCGGCTGCCGGACCTCTTCATGCGCATGCAGGCAACGGCCAAGGCCGCGACCATCGGACTGGGTGGGCTGCTCGGCGGGGCGATGGTGGCGATGTGGAGCCGCAGTGTCGTGGCGCTGGTGCTGCTCACCCTCATCTTCACCTTCGCCATCATCCCGGTCGCCGCTCAGCTCATCGCCCGGGCCGCGTTCCGCATGGGCGTCCCGCTGTGGGAGCGGACCCGGGAGAACGATCTGATCCGCAAGAAGCCCTCCCGGACGCGCCCCTTCATCGACTGAGCCAGGAGGGTTAGGTCCTGGCAGGGGGAGGTTCCGGCCGCGATGGGGAGCAACTGGTCCGACTGTTGGACCAGTTGGCGGGCCGCGCGGAAAGAACCCGCCCCCGTCCGTTTCGAGATGCACTTCAGTTCATGAGGATGGACTCCTCGGAGGCCGGCCCGGCGGTATCGGCCCTCGCCAGTTCCAGGGGGGAGATGAGGCCCACCGCGCGCATGTCCTCGTCGACGACGATGGCCCGCCGCGCTCCCGCGTGAATCAGCCGCCGCGCCAGTTCCGTCACCGCCTCGCCCTCGTGGGTGAGGATGAAGTCGTGGCTCACGACGTCCCCCACTCCATGGATGGGGTACCCCTGCGCCCACGCCTCGGCGCCCAGCACCAGCGCTCGCATCGTCACGAGGCCGTGGATCTCCTGCCCGTCCCACACGACGACGAGTGGGCACCGGGACTGCCTCATTCGCGCCACCGCCTCGCGGAAGCTCGTCTCTGGCCTGACGACGGCCACACCTCGCGCCATCACGTCTCGCACCCACATGACAACCTCCTTTCCACCGTTGAAGTCCGGCTCGGGCTCATCCGGCGGTGCACGGCCTCATGGCTCGCACGTGCGCTCCGCGCGGGACGGGCCGGGACGACTCCAGGCCCGTGGGCGCACGGAGGAGCGGGGGGAGGGTGTGCCGGACGAGGACTCTTCCTCGCTCAACACCGCTGGCGCCTCTATGAGAGAGGGGCCGCGGTGCTTGGGCGGAGCCAGGCCGCGGCCCTGTGCAGCACGCACGAGCGCCGGCACGGCCCTGCCCGGGACGTCTCATTCATGGCGGGGGCTGGCGGTGGCAACGTGCGCATCTCGTCCATCCAGGTTCACGACGATGCGCGATCCGCATCGTCCCCTTGGCCAACCCTTACGCAGACGGGATTGTTCCTCCGTTTCCGGGGGAGCCACCGTCCGTTGCACCAGGAAAACGAGTCGTTATCGTCGCACTGGAACCCCAGGTGACCGCACGCATGAAGCCCCTCTGCCCAGCTCCGACGAAGGCCGGTACGCGCTGGGCCGTGGTGCGCCGAATCCTGCTCGCCCATGGCCGGGCCACTGCCTGGCTCGAGTTCCACGCCGCCCGCCCCCCGCTGTAATCCCCGGCGCGCGGCGTTCCGCCCCCCTCTGAAGACGGCCCGTCTCCGCTCCGGGGGCGACCCTGTCTCGAGCGCCGTCGCCCTTCCCCACTGACCCCGGCCGCGAGCGCGGCCACTTCCGAAGGAGGACCCTCTCCATGAGCCAGGAGCGACGCATCATTCTCACGGAGGCCGACCTCGAGCGGCTCCATCGCCTCGTCGAGCAGCACTCCGGCGGGCACAACGCCGGGCTGGCCGAGATGTTGGAGCAGGAGCTGGGTCACCCTCTGTTACCCGTGGGATGCTCGCAGCGACGAGGGCCGCATCTCCGTGCTCGCGCCCATCGGAAGTGCCCTCATCGGCCTGTCCGTGGGCCAGTCCATCGCGTGGCCCCTCCCGGGCGGGCGCACCAAGACGTTTCGTGTCATCTCCGTGCTCTACCAACCGGAGGCGGCGGGAGACCTGCACCTCTGACACCTCGGAAGAGGCCCCAGCGCATCGGGGCCTCTCTCTCGGGGGTGACGTGGGCATCGGTGATGAGCAGCTCCCGCATCAGCCGGCGCCCCAGGGCGAGTCCCAGCAGCAGGCTGAGCAGCATTCCGCAGGCGGACACCACCGTCGTCCACGTCTTCCCCTGCCCCAGCGCGCTTCCGAAGAGTGCCGTCAGCACCGTCCCCGGCGTGGTGCCGAGGAGCGCGCCGAGCGCCAGGGGCCAGAAGCGGGCGCCGGAGGCCGAAGCCGTCGCGAGCAGCACATCCGCCGGAATCACCGAGTTGATACAGGCGAGGAAGCCGAGCTGGAAGCCGTGTCTCCGCGCCGCGTGCTGGAGGGCCGGATGCTTGTGGCCCGCGAGCCGCTTCATCGGCCTGTGCCCCAGCCGGCTGGCCAGGAGGTGGATGAGGCCGGTGGCCAGCACACTGCCGACGAGGGCGTAGACGGTCCCATGCGCCATTCCGAAGAGGAGTCCTCCCACCGCGGTGAAGAACTGCCCCGGCAGGAGCGTCACGGGCCGGAGCGCCAGCAGCAGGATGAAGACGAGGGGTGCCAGGTGCCCGAGGGGGCGCAGCCACTCGGAGAGCTGGCGCTGATCCAGGTACTGCGGCCCCAGCAGCCGGAGGGCGACCAGGAGCCCGACGGAGACGCAGAGGGGAACGAAGAGCTTGAGCACGGCGCTCAGCCCTCCCCTCCCGGAGCGGGGGAGCGCGGACATGCCGCTAAGCTGGGGTGCTCCGGGAGGGAGGGCAACGAACCCGCCACGCGGCCTCGGCTGGGGGGCGGGCAGGGGCTCTCACTCCAGTGCCGTCCAGAGGTCGTCGAAGGCCCGGCAGAAGGGGAGCACCAGCCGGGGGTCGTCCGACACGAGCACGTTCTCGTGGTTCTCGTTCGCGGCCGAGCGCGTCCAGTTGTAGCTGCCGGTCAGCAGCCGCACCCGGTCGAACACGGCGAACTTGTGGTGCATGTGGGCCTCCGTCCGGTCCACCCGCACGGGCACTCCCTCATGACGCAACCGGTGGATGTCCGAGCCCGGGTCCATCGCCTTGTCCCCGTCCGAGAGCACCCGCACGCGCACGCCCCGCTGGTGCGCCTCCAGCAGCGCCCGGGTGATGCGGTCGTCCGTGATGGTGAAGACGCACACGTCCGCGCTGCCCCGCGCCTCGCCGATGAGCCGCACGATGGCCCTCAAGGGCGCCTCCCCGGGACTGAAGTGCGCCTCCATCCGGCTCGTCTCCCGCAGCTCGCGCGAGGGCTGCAGGGCCTTCACCGTGTCCTCCAGCCAACCAATCACCTCGCGCGCCCGGGGGTCACTCACCGCGTCGCGCGCCAGCTCGAAGGCCCTCGAGCGGAAGAGGGCCAGCACCGCCTCGCCGGCCTTCCGGTCGTCCAGGACGGCCTGGAGCGCCTGCTTCTCCGTACGGGTCAGCGTCCGGTCTTCCAGGGTGGCGGCGAGGATGGCGTCGATGTCGGAGGCGTTCATGGGGGCACGCTCGGGAGGGGCCCCGAGCGTAACCTGGAGCACGGTCCTGAAAGAACGGACGGGCGCCCGGCGAGAAGGCGGATTAGTGTTGGAGGGCCATGAACATCCCCTTCGTCATCGAGACCACCCACCGGGGCGAGCGCGCATACGACCTGTACAGTCGGCTCCTCAAGGACCGCATCGTCATGCTCGGCACGCCGGTGACCGATGAGGTGGCGAACATCATCGTCGCCCAGCTCCTCTTCCTCGAGTCCGAGGACCCCGACAAGGGCATCAACCTCTACATCAACTCGCCCGGCGGCTCGGTGACTGCGGGCCTGGCCATCTATGACACGATGCAGTACGTCAAGTGTCCGGTGTCCACCATCTGCATCGGCCAGGCGGCCTCGATGGGCGCCCTGTTGCTGCTCGCCGGGGCACCGGGCAAGCGTTACGCCCTGCCCAACGCGCGCATCATGATCCACCAGCCGCTCGGCGGCGCCCAGGGTCAGGCCTCGGACATCGACATCCAGGCCAAGGAAATCCTCCGCCTGCGTTCCTACATCAACGGCCTCATCGTGAAGCACACGGGCCACACCGTCGAGCGCATCGAGAAGGACACCGAGCGCGACTACTTCATGAGCGCCGAGGAGGCCCGGCAGTACGGCATCCTCGACGAGGTGGTGACCAAGCAGGTGCTCTCGCCCGCGGTCAACACCAACAAGGACAAGCTCTAGCCAGGCCGCGGACGGTATAGGCGCAATGGATGCGGCCCGGTATTCCCCGGGCCGCAACGCTTGCGTGCCGGGCGCCGGAGCTCTCGTCGCGTCGCGAGGGAGCCCCCTTTGGCACGGGCCATGCTCACCTTTGGACTGTCATGGTCCCTTTCCGCCCCGCCATTGCCCTCGTTCTCTCCTCGGCCCTCCTCGGCATCGGTTGCGTCGGACCGACCCAGGAAGGCCGGATGCGCCCGGAGACTCCCAACAGCGTGCAGAATGAGCTCGGTTACACCGACGTCATCCGGTACGGCCAGGAGTACGCCACCACCTCCGGTTATGACGTCTTGGAGGTCTCCGAGGCCGTGGAGACGCGCCCCAACTACTGGCGCATCCGCTTCGGCCTGGCCCCCCGGGGCTCGGGCAAGGTGCTGGATGTCGAGTTCGACGAGGCCCAGCGCAAGGTCGTCGGCGCCACCGAGGTGGCGGGGGCCACCGGTCGCGGGCCTCTGGCCCCGTGACTACGGCAAGGACGACAGGAACTGGTTCACGTCGTAGGCGAAGCGCTCCGACTCCTCCAGGTAGGGGTAGTGCGCGCTCTGCTCGTACTCGAGGAACGTGGCGTGGGGCAGTGACTTCGCCAGCGCCCGCATGCTCTCCAGGCCGATGGAGTGGTCGTACCGGCCTCCGATGACGAGCGCTGGCGCGGTGACGCGCGCGGCGGCCGAGAAGCGGTAGCGCAGCAGCTCCGTGGAGAACAGGGCGCGTGACAGCTCGCCCGTGTTGCGCAGGCCGCTCTCCGCGTCCACCGCCTCCTGCATCTGCTGGTACATGGGGGCGCGGAACTGGAGCTGGTGGAAGAAGGCCTGCGCGTCCACGTTCCGCAGCGCCCGCATCACCTGCGCGTAGTCCGAGGTGTCTCCCGAGGCGCTCGCCGGTGCGATCATCTTCCCGGGGTGGAGGCGCTCGAGCTCGCGCTTCCAGCTGGCGAAGGTGCTCGCCGAGTCGGAGAAGCCGCTCACCACCACCAGGCCGGCCACGCGCTCGGGGTGGCGCGCCGCGTACTCCAGCGCGAGCGTCCCGCCGAAGGAGTGGCTCAGCAGCACCCAGCGCTCCACGCCCAGCTCCTGGCGCAGCGCTTCCAGGTCCGCCACCAGCACCTCCAGCGAGTAGCGCCCCTCCCACGGACGCTCGGAGCGGCCACAGCCGCGCTGGTCCAGGTACACCATGCGCCGGTCCTTCTCCAGGTGCGGCCCCATCAGCCGGGAGAAGCTGTAGCTGTTGTGCCCGGGGCCTCCGTGCAGGAAGAGCACCGGGGCGCGCCCGGCCGGACTCTCTCCGGCGATGCGGTAGTACAGCCGTACCCCGTTGATGATGCGCTGGTGTTCTCCCGAGGCCGTGGGAGGCCCGGGGTGGGAATCGGCGCGGGGAGCGTGGTGCGCACAGGCGGACACCAGGGCGCACAGGACAGCACAAGCGAGGAATCCAAGACGCGAGGAACGCATGCCCCCTATGTGGTGTCTCCCGCCCGGGGTTGCCCGTGCCCCGCGCGGGAAATGTCCACGGTTGCCCGGCTCGAGTGTTGGCTGGAGGCTATTGCACCCGGAGGATGCGGTTCGTCTCGGGCGGGGACAGGGGCGAGTGGGCCTTCAGCCACGCTTCCATGGCGTCCACGTCCACCGGGCCGCCGCGCCGCTCGGTGCCCTCGGTGAACACGCGGAAGCCGTCTCCACCATTGGACAGGAAGCTGTTCACCGTCACGCGGTAGCGGCCCGCCGGGTCCACGGGTGCACCCTCGAGCCGGATGCTGGCCGGGTCCACCTTCTGGCCCACGGGCGCCGAGGCCTTCCACGTGTAGCTGAAGCCCTGGGAAGGCTGGAGGATGCGCACGAGGCTGCCCTCCCACTGCTGCTCCAGCAGGGTGTGCAGCTGCGCGCCGGTGAGCGTCATCGTCACCAGGGCGTTGCCGAAGGGCTGCACGCTGAAGACCTCGCCATAGGTGACGTCGCCCGCGTCGAGCTCCGCCCGGATGCCGCCCGGGTTGATGAAGGCCACCTGCGCCCCGGCGTCCCGCGTGGCGGCGAGCTGCGAGTCGGAGATGGCGTTGCCCAGGGCGGACTCACCCGAGGGCCACCGCTGGTTGTTCGTCTGCTGGAGCGGTGCCGTCAGCTGGCCGAGCACGCGGTTGCGCCGGGGGGCGGACAGGCCGTCATAGCGCTCGATGAGCGCCCGCACCTCGGGGACACCCTCGGCGTCGCGGGTGACGGGGATGTTGCGCGCGGTGCTCTCCACCACGTCTCCGGTGGCCGTATCCAGCACCAGGTTCATGGCCGTGATGAGCCGCCCGTAGGAGGCCGCGCTGGTGACGCGCTTGCCGGCGATGACACAGTTGTAGGCCTGGTGGGTGTGGCCGGTGATGACGGCGTCCACCTCCGCGTCCAGGCGCTGGACGATGTCCACGATGGGCCCGGAGATGCCCTCGCATCCATCATAGGTGCCCTTCTGGACGCCGCCCTCGTGCAGCACCACGAGGACGGTCCTCACGCCCTGCTTCCTCAGCTCGGGGACCAGGGCGTTGACGGTGTCGGCCTCGTCGCGGAACTGGAAGCCCCGGATGCCGGCGGCGTCGACGATCTCCGGCGTGCCCTCGAGCGTCATGCCGATGACGGCCACCTTCACGCCCTCGAATTCGCGCACGGCGTAGGGCGGGAAGAGCGTGGCGCCCTGGCCGTCCACCACGTTGGCGGAGAGGAACTGGAACTTCGCGCCCTCGAAGGGCGTGCCGTCCTGGCAGCCGTCCACCGGGTGGCAGCCGCCCGTCTGCATGCGCCGCAGCTCGGTGGTGCCCTCGTCGAACTCGTGGTTGCCCACGGCGTTGATGTCCAGGCCCGCGAGGTTCATCGCCTCGATGGTGGGCTCGTCGTGGAAGAGCGCGGAGACGAGCGGGCTCGCGCCGATGAGGTCTCCCGCGGACACCACCAGGGTGTTCTTCGGCGCGAGGGCGCGCAGCTGGGCGAGGTGGCGGGCGAGGTGGCTCGCGCCGCCGGCCTTCACCCGGAGGGGGCTGCCATCGGGGTTGCTGCCCGTGCGCAGCTCTCCCGAGCCTCCCTCGGGGGGCGCGAGGTGGCCATGGAAGTCATTGATGGCCAGCACCTGGAGGGACACCGTGCGGGGGCGGGTGTCCGCGAGGGTGCTACCGCCGTGGGCGCAGGACAGCATCAACGAGGCGGTGAGCAGCAGGGGTGGGAAGCGTCGGGGGGAGGGGGAGAAGCGCATGGGGGCTTCTCTCTACACAACCCGATGCCTCGGGGTCATCCTCAGTGGAGGGGCCGGGGTCCGGTCCGCTCCGGCATCGAGGGGGACAGCTGCTCGCGCGGGGCCTTGCCCGTCTCGATGAGCGACTTGAGCCGCGTCAGGTCGTCATCCATCTGCTTCTTGGGGTCGGCGCCCAGCAACCGGGCGAAGACGTGGCCCAGCGCGCCCACGGGCGGGTGGTAGGACATGCGGATGTCCAGCCGCGTGGAGCGTCCGTCGTGGCACGGCGCGAAGTGGATGATGCCGGCGTGCTCCACCGTGGAGCCGTCCACGCTCTTCCAGGCGAGCACCCGGTGGGGGATGAGCCGGGTGATGATGGCATCCCACTCGAAGACGGTGCCGGCCGGGCCCCTCACCCGCCAGTGCGAGCGGTCCTCACCGCTGGTGCGCACCTCCTCCACGTGGCTCATGAAGCGCGGGAAGTTCTCCATGGCCCGCCAGAAGCCGAACACCTCCTTCACCGGGGCGTGGACGATGATGTTCTTGTGCACGTCGATGGCCAGCCGCCGGCCGCCCATGCCGGTGAGGTTCGTGAGCGCGATGTTGGTGATGCTGCGCAGGGTGATGAGCGAGCCGAGGAGGACGGAGCCCAGGCCGCCCACGCCGCCGCGCTGGAGGCCCCACGTCAGCAGGCTCGCGCCCCCGAGCCCCGCCACGAAGCGCGCCGCGGGGGACCAGTTGCACTGGAGGAACTCGGGCCGGTCTCCGGGCCGGATGTTGCCGCCCTGGAGCTCCGGATGGCTGCCCGGTTGCTGGAAGACCTGGAGGTTGTCCGTCACATCCAGGACACCGCGCACGTGCGCGATGCGCGAGAGGATCCTCGGGTACTCGGCCGCGAGCACGACGCCGTCGAGCTGGACCCGGCCCTGCTGGACGTCCACCTGGAGGGCGTGGGTGTGCGAGCACACGCGGCCGAGCGCCGAGCGGATGCGCGCCTCGAGGGTCCGATCGTCCACCTCCTCACGGCGCATCCGGCCCTTCGTCTCGAAGACGAAGCCGCGCGCCCGGTGGACGATGTCGCGCACCACCACGCCGGCGGCCTCCTCGGTTTCGTGCAGGGCGTGACGGGCCTTGTCGTGCACCACGGCCCGGCGGCGCCGGCCACTGCGCGGGTCCGTCAGATACATGAGCCCCGCGCCCAATCCCATTCCGCTCACGAGCGACCCCAGAACTCCCATCGGAACTCTCATCTCCCGCCCTCCTTGGAACTCCAGTGGCTCCAACGTGGGGCTGCCGGGCATACGCGACAGCAGGCAGGCGAGGGCTTCCCTCCCTGGCCGTCTCATACCCGTACCCACCTGGATGAGCAGATTGGTGACGCTGGACGCCTGGTCCAGTCACAACCGAGGGGGACACATGCCCGAGAAGACGCCGACGACACCTGGAGCACCGACGAAGGAGCCGGAGCCGCGGACGCCTCCGCGGAGGGACCCGGGGCCCACGCCGGAACCGGAAATCGAGCCGCCCACCCGGAGGCACCAGCCGGAGATCGAGCCGCCCACGCGTCAGCCGCCGGAGATCGAACCGCCTTCCCGGCGTGAGCCGCCCATGGAGGAGCCGGGACGCCAGGCCGAGCCGGAGCTCAATCCGCCGGGCATCCACGAGGCGCCGGACCCCCGGCAGCAGCCGATGGGCTCGCCTCCCGACGTCATCGCGTGAGTGACTCCGCCGCCGCGCGCCGGCGGTAGACTCCGGCGCGTGGACGAGGCCGCTGGCCAGAGTGAGGGAAAGCACCGCGCCAGGGGCCGGCCGTGGAGCGGGCTCGTCCTGGCCGCGGTGGCCCTGCTGCTGGCCGTGCTGGTGCGCGGCTTCGTGGCGGAGCCCCGGCTGATCATCTCGGACTCCATGGAGCCGGCCCTGACGTATGGGGATCGGCTGCTCATGGAGAAGGTGTCCTACCGGCTGCACCCACCGCGCGCCGGAGACATCGTCGTCTTCGAGCCGCTTCCCGAGGCGGACCGGCGGGGCGCGCTCCGGGTGGAGGCCCACATCAAGCGCGTCATCGCTCTACCGGGACAGGTGGTGCAGGTGCGCGAGGGCCAGGTGCTCATCGACGGGCAGCCGCTGCGCGAGCCCTACGTGGCCGAGCCGCCCGCGTACGAGTGGGGACCCGCGCGAGTGCCCGAGGACATGCTCTTCGTGTTGGGGGACAACCGCAACGCCAGCGCGGACTCCCACGTCTGGGGATTCCTGCCGCGGCGCAACGTGCTCGGAAGGGTGGGGCTGCGATTCTGGCCGCCCGGACGCGCCGGGGGCCTCTGACGCGGGCCCGCGGAGACGGCATGGACACCGGCTCCGCGGGAGGTGGAGCGGTGGCTAGCAGCTCTCGCTGCAGTAGCCCTCGCAGGAGTAGAGCCGATCCTCACACCGCGTCTGGCAGAGGGTGTCGCTGCCACAGCCGGTCATGCACCGGTTGTAGGCGGGCACACAGGACGAGCAGCACGGCATGGCCGCCGTCTCCTCGACACCCGTGGTCGCACCCAGCACGCCACCCACCGCCACCGCGAAGCCAAACAGCGCGATCTTCAGAGCCTTCATGTGGTTTCCACCCTTGTCGAGGGACACGCAACGGCAGTCATTGCCATCGCGCGCCCAATACCTACCAAGGAATGCGAGATAGGACAATGCACCAAAGCCCGCATAACCTGATTTGATGGGGGTGGATTGATCCAGCTGGGAGCCGTGTCAGTCCCCTCCGCCCGCGCGCTCGAAGAGCTGTGCGATGACCTGGGCGTAGTGCTCGCCGACGATGTGGCGCCGCACCTTGAGCGAGGGCGTCAGCTCATTGCGCTCGATGGTGAAGTCCTCGGGGAGGATGGCGAACTTGCGGATGGACTCCGCGCGCGACACGGAGCGGTTGGCGGCCGCGATGGCCTGGCCCACCTCGGTGCGCAGTGCCGGGTCCTCCAGCAGCGACTCCAGGGCCTGGCCTTCCTTGCCGTTCTTCCGCGCCCACTGCTTGAAGGCGCCAGGGTCGAGCGTGACGAGCGCCGCCACGAAAGGTTTGCCCTCGCCCACCACCATGGCCTGGCTGACCAGGGGGTGCTCGCGGATGCGATCTTCCAGGGGCCCCGGCGCCACGTTCTTCCCGGCGGCGGTGACGAGGATCTCCTTCTTGCGGCCCGTGATGCGCAGGAAGCCCTGCTCGTCCAGGCTCCCGATGTCTCCCGTCAGCAGCCACCCGTCGGAGGTGAAGGCGCGCTGGGAGGCCTCCTCGTCGTGCCAGTAGCCCTGGAAGACTTGAGGGCCCTTCACGAGGATCTCGCCATCCTCCGCGATGCGCACGGTGGTGCCGGGCAGCGGACGGCCCACGGTGCCGATGCGCGAGGCCTGGTCGGAGTTGATGGTCAGCACCGGGCTCGTCTCGGTCATGCCATAGCCCTCGAGCACCTTCACGCCCATGCCGTTGTAGAAGTGATTGAGCCGCTCCGGCAGGGGCCCGCCGCCCGACACGACGAAGCGCAACTGGCCGCCGAGCACCGAGCGCAGCGTGCGGTACACGAGCCGCTCGAACACCGCGTGTTGCAGGCGCGCCATGAGCGAGACGCCGCCCTCGGACCGCTCGCGCGAGTACCGGATGGCCGCGTCCGCGGCGAGGGTGAACACCCGCCCTCGGCCCGCATGGTCGGCCTTCTGCTGGGCTGTCTGGAAGACCTTCTCCAGGACGCGGGGCACCGTGCCGAACCAGGTGGGACGCACCAGGGCGAGCTCCTCGGTCAGCTTGCCGGGGCTGGTGGCGAAGGCCACCTCGTTGCCGCGCTCCACGGACGCCAGGAAGAGGATTTTCGCCAGCGCGTGGGCCAGCGGGAGGAACAGGATGGTCCGGTCCTCGGGCGTGATGATGTTGCCCGCGTAGTCCAGCACCTGCTGGGCGTTCATCCGGATGTTGCCGTGCGTGAGCTCGCAGCCCCGGGGCCGCCCGGTGGTGCCCGAGGTGTAGATGAGGGTGGCGAGGTGGCTCGTCTTCAGCCCCGAGAGCCGCTCGTCGAGCCGGGCCTCGTCGACCTCGTCTCCGCGCTGCTGGAGGTGCTCGAGCGCCGCCTGGTCGATGACGAAGGTGTGGCGGCAGGCCGGGAGCCGGTCCGCGGCCTGCCGGTAGAGGGCGTGCAGGGCATCGGTCTCGAAGAAGGCCACCACCGCCCCGCTGTCCGAGAGGATCCACTCCACCTGCTCGGCGGAGGAGGTTTCGTAGATGGGCACCGTGGTGGCCCCGGCGGCGAGGATGGCGTAGTCGAGCAGCACCCACTCGACGCGCGTCTTCGACATCAGGGCGATGCGCTGGCCCGGCTCGACGCCCAGGGAAATCAACCCCCGGGCGAGCCGGCGCACCGTGCGCACGATGTCCGCGGCGGTGAGGGGCTCGAAGGTGTCTCCCACGCGGCGCGAGAACAGTGTCTTGTCGGGCGTCCTGCGGGCGTGCTCCAGGAGGGGTTGGAGCAGGTGTGCTTCACTCATAGGGCGCCCACCATAATGCCGGGCGCCGGGATTGCTACGCTCCGCAGCCGACGTTGTTCTGGTAGCGACGGCAATCCTCCTCGGTGCCCACGTCGCGCGACTCCTCGAGTAGCCAGCGGAACATGCCGTTCGCGATGGCCTTCTCCTGGCGCTCGTTGAACAGCCACGCGCCCAGGTTGCAGAGGGGGACATTCACCGCGTCGAAGGCGAGCCGCCGCACCTCGAGCCCGCCGAGGCTCGTGGCCAGGGTGCACTGGTGTTGGAGCGCCAGGAAGTGCCGCCACTCCTCTTCGCTGGGCAGGGGCCGCCGTTCCGCGAGCCGGTACGTCATGTCCTGGGCAGCGGATTCGATGCGCTCGAGGAGCTCGTTGCGGACGCGGTACGCCACGTTCTCCACCATGTCGCTGCCGGGCTCGAGCTGCGCGAGCTTCACCTCGCGGGCCAGGGCCCAGGCCGCCAGCTCCTCCGCCACCTCGTCTCCGAGCACGTCCAGGGCCTCGGCTCCCGCGAGAGGGCCTACCCCCTGTGCCCGCTCCGCCGCGAGGTCATGTACCTTGCTGGAGTCCAGCGCCTCGTCCCAGGCGACCGCCGCGGCGGAGAGCGCCAACGCCTCGTGTCCTGCGGGCACCCGGGCGAGGGCGGCATGCAACTCCAGCGCGCGAGCCAGGCGATCCGCCGCCTGGGTTTCACCGGCCTCCAGGTCCAGCAGGGATGCGCGGCGGGGTGGGGTCCGCCACGCGCGCTTCAGCAGGGGCCAGGTTGCCCACCAACGCAGGGCGAGCACCCACCACGATATGAGGACGACCCTGCCCGCGTGGGGCTCGGCGAGCAGGCGCCGGGCCGAGGCACGGAAGAAGGCGGCGAGCGAGTAGGAGCCGCTGCCTTTCTGGGAGATCACGAGCACCTCGCGCCACCGTCCGTGGGCGGCGGCGTCGGCGAGGCACCACTCCAGCGCCAGCTTCCGGGCGAGCCGGGGCGCGACGCGCCGGTCGAGCAGGCTCACGCTGCGGCACAGGACTCGCGCCGTCTCCAGGTCTCCGCGCGAGGCGGCCATCAAACCGTGGGCGACGATCCCAGCGCCCCGCAGCGGACTGTCCGCCGCCTCCAGCTTCGCTTCCACGTAGGCCCGAGCCTCGGCGGAGGGGTTCCGGGCGCGCAGGAGCGCCCAGGCGGCGGCGAGCGCCTGTCCACCCCGAGCGTCCGAGCCCCAGCTCATCATGGCCAGGTAGCTGAAGCGGGATGCCCAGCGTGGCCAGCCGAGCGGGATGAACACGTGGCGGGCGACGGTCCAGGGAAAGCACAGGGCGATCCCCAGCAGGGTGAACGGCGCGAAGAACCACACGCCCGCGAGCAACCCGAACAAGGTGAAGAGCGTGGACGGGATGACGAGGACGATGGTGAGGAAGAGATAGCTCGAATTCGTCGCGTAGGGAGACGCCTGTTGCGACTGCCCCTCCTGGTTCCTGCTCAACAGCCGGAGCGCGACGATGACGCCGATGATGGCTCCGAAGGGAATCATCCCGGCCTCCGCCACCCGAGCCGCACCGGTGCCTCGGGCCAGGACGCGGGCTCCTCCTTCGCGGGCACCTGGGCCGCCGGAGTCCCCGGAGGCAGTTGGGCCCAGAGCGCGTGCTGGAGCCGGGTCGTGGGGTCTCGCAGCGTGGCCATGGAGGCGCGGACGAGCTCGGCGGTGCGCGGCATGCGGCCCACGGGCGTGTCGTAGTGCGCGGCCTCGGAGAGCCCCAGCTCCAGCATGGCGAGCAGCTTCTGGCCCTCGCGTTCCACCTCCATGCGGGTGCACGAGGGACGCAGGCCCAGCACGTGAAAGGCATTCTCCTTCAGCCGGGCGAAGACGTCCTTCTCCGAGAGGCTCATCGGACCCCCGAGTCGTGCGCCAGCCGGCGCTCCTGCGCGTCCTCCGGCAGCAGCCGCCAGAGCTGCTCCACCACGTGACGCAGCTCCTCGCGGCGCTGCTGCTCCAGGGCGCGCCGGCCTCGCTGCACCAGCTCCTCGGCCTTGGACACGTCGGAGGCCTCGGACACGCGGCTGGAGGCGGAGTCGAACTGCCACTCCCACGCGGACGGGTGACGGTAGAAGGCCGCGTTGCCCAGCTTGCGGACGCTGCGCAGGTGCCGTTGCAGCTCCACCTGCTGGCGTCCGGCGCGAGCCCGCTCACAGGCCTTCATGGCCTCGTCCAGCAGCGTCTGCTCCGCGGGGCTGCCGAACTGCGCCACCCAGGAGGACGCGACGGCGAGCTCCTCGCGCACCGTCTCCTCCAGCTCCGGCCAGCGCAGGCCCGCCTCCGCCTGCTCCAGCTGTGCGTCCAGGTCCAGCAGCCCGCGCCGGGCCTTCTGTCCCGCGTCCGCGTCGCCGCCGCGCGCCGCCTCCACGTCGCGTTCGATCTCCGCGAGCGCCTGGTCCGCCTGGGACAGACTGGCCACCACGCCGGGAGCGCCCCGGCGGAAAGCGGAGGAGCGCAGCATGGACAGCCGCTCGCGGGCGGCGGTGAGGCCCTCCTGGAGCGACTCGGGCGTGGCGTCCGGCACCTGGAGCTGGGCCACCTGCTCGAACACCTGGCCCAGGGCGGGCACCAGCGCGCGGGCCGACAGCCGGCCGCCGCGGTCCAGCTCCAGCGTCAGCTCCACCTCGGCGTCGGCGGGCAGCGAGGCCTTGAGCTGATCTCCCCGAATCTCCAGCGCGCCCACGAGCCGGCACAGGTGGGCCCACTCGAGCTCGCCCTGGACGATGGGGATGCGCAGCACATTGCCGGTGGAGCCCTTGGCCACGGCCTCGACGGTGCGCTGGCGGAAGGTGCGGCGGGCGGGGAGGGGAGCGCCGCGCTCGAAGTAGACGCGCACGGCGTTGTTGGCGAGCGCCACGCCGATGCTGCGCGACAGGGGCGGATCGCTCAGGGTGAGGCCCTGGACGATGGTGAACGAGGCGGGAGCCAGCGGCACCGGCTTGCCATCGGCGCCCATGCCCTCCAGCCGGAAGGTGTTGGGCTTGCGCGGGACGAGCTCCACGGAGAGGACGAAGGCGCCCTCGGCGGAGAGGGGGGAGTCGGGGCTGCTCCAGCCCCCATCCGCCCGGACGAGCCGGACCAGGGCGGGCTTGGGGCCGGAGTCTCCCTCCACGAGGCGGCCCACCACGTGCGGCGACAGGTCCGAGCTCATGGCGGGGTACTGGAGCCACACCTTGCGGCCGGAGGGGGCGGGCTGGGCGCTGGAGGCGGCGGGGCGGCCATCGAGCCCGGAGGAGGCGGCATAGAGAGCGGCGCCCTGGGCCACGAGCGTCATGGGGTCCAGATCCGTGGCGAAGGGCGCACCCAGCGCGGCCTGCACCTGGGAGCGGAGGAAGGGCATGGCGGTGGGGCCGCCCACCAGCACCACCTTGCCGAGCTGCGAGGGCTCCAGACCATGCGCGGCGAGCAGCCGCAGACAGACGTTGATGGAGCGCTGGACCAGGGGGGCGCAGGCGGCCTCGACGCGGGCGCGGGTGAGGACCACGTCCACGTCCACCGGGCCGTTGTCGGTCTCGAAGGCACCGGGCACGAGGAGGGGCAGCTCGTCGGTGCGGGACAGCTCGATCTTCGCCTCCTCCACGGCGCGTTTCAGCTTGCGCAGGGCGGTGGCGTGACGAGGGTCCGCGCGGCGGATGTCCACGCCCTGGGTGCGGAGCAGCTCGGCGAGCACTTCGTCGACGATGGCCTGGTCGAAGTCGCGGCCGCCGAGGAAGTTGTCGCCATCGTGGCCGACGACGCGGAGCAGCCCGTCACGGGTCTCGAGGAGGGACACGTCGAAGGTGCCGCCGCCGAGGTCATAGACGAGCCAGCTGCCCTCGTCGTTGGCGCTCCATCCGGCGGCGAGCGCGGAGGCGACGGGCTCCTGGATGAGCTCGACGCGGGAGAAGCCTGCGAGGCGTGCGGCCTCGGAGGTGGCGGCGCTCTGGGGGAGCTCGAAGAGGGCGGGGACGGAGATGACGGCGCAGGTGGGGGCCACGCCGAGCTGCTGCTCCACGTCCTTGCGGAGGGACTTGAGGACCTCGGCGGCGAGCTCCTCGGGCTTCTTGGAGAGCTTGGCGGCGGCGAACTCGAGGGCCTGGGAGGTGCCCATGAGGCGCTTGAACTCGGAGCGGGTGTTCTGGGGGTCCGAGTCGATGAGGCGGCGGGCGCGGTCTCCGACGGTGACGGCGCCGCGCGCGTCGATGCGCACCACGGAGGGCGTGAGGTTGGCGCCCTGGGCGTTGCGGATGAGCGTGAGCTTCTCTCCATCGAAGGCCGCCGCGGTGGAGTTGGTGGTCCCGAGATCGATGCCGACGTACAGCGGTGTGGCCATGATGGTGGCGGAGCATACATGGAGGCACCGCGCTGGTGCACCCGGGCTGGCCTCCATTGGAGCAGCAGGTGCCCGCGGAGGACCATCCAAGCTGTCTTGAGGTCGCTTTACTTGCGCACCACGATACCCAACGTGTCGCCTTGGGAGTTTCTGTCAAGCACGGGGCTTATGACCTGAAGTCCGGCTTCATCCAGGCACTTCTTGAAGAACCAGTCGAGCCAGACCGGGCCTGTATCTGGAGTGTCGGTTACCGTCTTGAGGATATCGCGGTGCTCTTGCGGCAGAACATCGACCAGTTTCGCGTAGAGTTCGAGCGTGTTTCCCCGATTGAATCCAGGGTTGTCAGTCAGCTCCTTGAGGGTTCCGACGAATCGACGATGGATTCGTTCGACCTCTTCACCCAGCATTTGCGCCAGTAGCTGTGGTAGCCCGTATCTTTGCATATAGCGTGAAGTCGGAGCACGAGGCATGGCCTGCTTTCATCTAGATGAAATTCCGTTACCGCTTTGAGAGGATACGCCCACTTCCGTCGATGGCGTATTCCGCACCCGCGTCAGGCACGATGAATCCGGGAGCGCATTTCGACAGGTCTGGGGAGAGCAGCACGAAGTAGAGGTTCTCGTTAGCCTGCGTGACGACCGTTCGATACGTGTCCCAGCGGGCGAGACATTGAAACTCGGGGCCCTCTTGGTCCTCTGCCTTGATGTGTGGTGGCAGGTAGTCGTTCATGGCAATAAACAGGGCCTTCGTCATGGCTCCGTTGAGAATGACGCCACCTTCATATGTTTTTGGAAAATGGATTCGGGCAGCCTCCTCGGGAGGAGCCATTTCCGCCTTTTGATACTTGTGATATCCGAGTCGTTCGAGCAGCACGCAGCCCGAAAGAGCCCAAGAGCACAGGAGCATGCAGGGGAGGATGTGTTTCATGTCATCCCATGTTGGGTTGAATAGGAAGCTCGAGAGCAGATGGCGGATGACTCAAGGGAGCCAGTCCTTGCCCTCATACAAGCGGATGTATCCCAGCTCATTGTAAACCTCTCCGATCGGCACCCAGCTGCCATTGCGCAGGGCCGAAACGATGTGCGTGGAGTTGTTGTAGCTATAGGCCCTGCACTCGCCTGTCTTTTCCCTGAAGAAGACCAAGAGCTGGCGGTCCCACACCTTTCCGGTACCCGTGTCGAAAAATCTCACGGGTTTCCAATGCGCAGCAGCACTCAGGTCTCGTGCGGAGAATTCACGGTTGTTTGGATGGGTATGTGCTCCCCCGAGGAGAATGGCATTCGAGTGGATTGGGTCATTGAGGCTGTTGGGCAGGGTGCAACTCTTCACTACAGGATCCCAACTGCCTCGAATGTCGGAGAGATAGCTGAGGAAGTATGCGTTCTCTTCTCGAGAGTGGTAATACAGGGCGCAATACTCGAACCCATAGGGTCCATTGGAGGCACCGGGTTGGCGGGTCATGATGTCGCAGGACTTTTCAGCCAACTCCTCCAACGTATTGAAAGGACCTGCCAGCGGGCCATCCACTTGAAGGCGTCCGTTTGGGAGGCGTCGCACCCGGACATCGGGGTTGTTGCTTGCACAGCCCAGGGCGCTTCCGAGCAGTGGTAGCAGGACCAGCCAACAACACTTGGTGCGCACTCCGCCTCCTTGGGCGTCGATACCCCTAGCTAGGGGGAAAGATCATCTTGTCCGGACGGATTTGGAGTCAAGGCTTCCACGATGTCAGTTCCTCGGACTACTCTGCACGTACTGCGTCAGCAGGGGGACCTGAGAATGGCCGAGGAACGGACGTACCTGGAGCTGTCGGAGGCGGGTGGCGGGTCGCACAAGTTCTACGAGTTGAAGGTGGAGGGCAACTCCATCACCGTCCGCTACGGTCGCATTGGCGACAAGGGCCAGACGCAGGTCTCCGAGTTCCCCACTCCAGAGAAGGCACTCGCCGAGGCCAGGAAGAAGATCAACGAGAAGGTCCGCAAGGGCTATGCCCCCGCCGTCATGGGCCAGCGCCAGAAGCGCGAGGTCACCCGCCGCGAAATCACCAGCGGCCGCTCCACCGCGAACCAGGCCCCGCTCCTGTGGAAGTTCAACTCGGGCGACCGGGCCTTTGGCATCTTCGTGGACGACGCGCGCTGCTGGGTGGGCAACGAGAGTGGCTCCATCTACTCGGTGGACCACGAGGGCCGCACGCTCTCCCAGTTCCGCCTCGCCGATGGCGTGAAGTGCATCGTCGCGGATGACCGTTGGCTCTACGCCGGGTGCGACGACGGCCGGGTCTATGACCTCAGCGGCAAGGTGCCGCGCGTCGCGTACAACATCTCCGAGTCCGTGGACATCTACTGGCTGGACATCAAGGACGGTGTCCTGGGCGTGTCCGACGCGGGCGGCAAGCTCACCGCCATCAACCACGAGGACGAGTCCCAGTGGGAGAAGCAGAGCGTGGGTACCCACGGGTGGATGGTGCGCTGCGACGAGCTGGGCATGTACCACGGCCACGGGCGCGGCGTGACCATGTACGACTGGGAGGACGGCAGCGAAATCTGGCACCGCCCCACCCAGGGCAACGTCATGTTCGGCTGGCAGGAGGAGTCCTCGCTCTACGCCTGCACCAACCTGGGCTTCGTGCACCGCTTCACCAAGAAGGGCGACGTGGGCCCCGTCATGCAGTGCGACGCGGCCGTGTTCTCCTGCGCCGCGGTGGATGACGGCCGCTACGTCTTCGCTGGTGACAACATGTCCAGCGTCTACTGCTTCAACGACAAGGGCGAGCGGCTCTGGAAGCTGGCCACCGGGTGCGGTTCGGCCTTCTCCATGCAGTTCTTCCAGGATCGGCTCTACCTCGTCACCACCGACGGCGTGCTCGCCTGCATCGACGCGAGCGAGAAGGCCATCCAGGCCGCCCAGTCCGGCTCGGTGCCGCAGGCGCGCAGCATCCAGGCCCCCAAGCCCGTGGCTGCCGTCCCCACCGGCACCGTGGAAACGACGCGCGAGACGGGCTCCGGCGTCATCGTGGAGTGCTACCAGGACGGGCCCCAGCTGCGCGTGCGCGTGGTCTCCCCCGGCTACCACTCCGACTGGCACGTGCAGTTCCCCAAGGACATCCGCGAGGCGGGAGGCCGCTACGTTGTAGAAGGAGTTCGCGAGTCCGCGCGTGGCGGCTTCTATCGCGCCTATGGCGACATCCGCAGGCTGGTGAGCTGACGTGAAACTGCTCGAGCAGGTGGCGCTGCTCTTCCAGGAAGGGAAGAGCGACAAGGTGTACGAGGTGGACCTCCTGGAGGTCTCCCCCGGTCAGTGCGTGGTCAACTTCCGCTACGGACGGAGGGGCACCGCGCTCAAGGACGGCTCGAAGACGCCCGTGCCCGTGCCCCAGGCCGAGGCCAAACGCGTCTTCGACAAGCTCGTCCAGTCCAAGCTGGACTCGGGCTACGTGCACGCTGGAGCGCCCGGTACGCCCGTGTCGCCGCCCACGCCTCGGGCGCCCGCGGCCCCGCCTCCGACGGTGGCGGCTCCGGCCGGCCTGTCGCCCCGGGAGAGTGCTCTGCTGGCGCAGTTGCAGCAGGAGTCCAGTGCCCGGCAGTGGTTCCGCCGCGCCAACGTGCGGGCCCAGCAACGGCCCCTGGAGCGCGTCATCTGGCGCGCGGGCGAGCTGCGGCTTCGCGCCGCCGAGCCCCTGCTGCTGCCCATGCTGGAGCGGGCCACGCCCCTGCGGGCCTATACCGTCGCCGCCGCCCTGGGTCGCCTGGGCTCGGAGGCGTCGGTGTCCGCGCTCGGGAAGCTCTACGGGGACAGGGCCACGCCGGACATGGTGCGCCGCATGGCCACCGAGGCCCTGTTGCAGCTCTCCGACGAGGCCACCCGCGCGGACTTCCGCGGGGACGTGTTGGCGAAGCTGCCCCCCGCGCTGCGCGAGCCGGCCCGTGCCGGAGACGCCGAGGCCTTCGGCAAGGCGCTCGACGCGCACCTCGCCTCCGGGTCGGCCGAGGCGCTCCAGGTCCTCGAGTCCCTGTACCTCGTGGACTCCGAGGCGGTGCGGCCCGCCCTGCTGCGCGTGCTGCGCACCGTGCCCTTCACCGTGCAGTCCGTGAAGGTGCTGCGCCACCTCTTCAAGGCGGCCGAGTACCGCCGCGACGGCGAGGTCTTCGGCCTCATCGCCTGGCGCTACGAGAAGGAGCGCTCGCTCGGGAGCAGCCGGCCGCGCGCCTACACCATGGAGACGCGCAAGTACCTGCGGCGCCGGGTGTGGCGCACGCTGCGCCGCCTGGGCGAGCTGGAGAGCCCGGAGTTCGTGAAGATGGCGGTGGGCGTGCTGCTCGCCTTCGGCGACGCGGACGCCGCCAGCCCCCGCACCACCGGGTATGGCCGCTACGTGCAGCAGTGGGACACCTGGTGGCCCTACTGGGCCTTCAACCACCTGCTGCACCGCCACAGTCAGCGCTATGAGCCGGTGGAGAACCCGCTCCTCTTCCGCTGCAAGGGCTCCTACTACCCCGGAGCGCGGGTCCCGGAGGTCCGCGAGGAGGCCTTCCCCAAGCTGTGGGAGCGCACCCCGGAAGGACTGCTGCACCTGCTGGACGAGAGCCAGTGCGCCCCGGTGCACGACTTCGCCTCCCGCGCGCTGCGCGCCTGCCCGGACTTCCTCGCGCGGCTGGACGTGGACGCGGTGGCCATGCTGCTGGAGCGCCCCTACGAGTCCACCGCGCGCCTCGGTTTCGACCTGGCGTTGCAGCGGCTGGATGCGCGGCGCGAGCCCCGGGCGCTGCTGCTCGCGGTGGCGCGCTCCTCGTATGCCCCCGCCCGTCAGCAGGCCTTCCGCTGGATGGACGAGCTGCGCCACGTCCTCATCGAGGATTCTGGCTTCATCGCCGGGCTGGCCACCGCGCGGCATGCGGACACCCGCGCCTATGCCGCCAACCTCGTGCGCGGCTCCGTGCTCTCCGAGCAGGCCGTGCGCACGCTCGTGGGCCGGCTGGTGGCGGCGCTGCTGTCCCTGAAGGCCAAGGAGGATGGCCCCATCGCCTCGGACGTGGCCCGCGTGGTGCTCGCCGCGCTGGGGCCCTCGTCTCGCGGCGCCGTGGGGCTGGAGGTGGTGCGCGACCTGCTCGCCCACCCCGTGCCCGAGGTGCAGGAGCTGGGCGGCGAGCTGCTCCTTCGCCGCGATCTGCGCACCGAGCCCATTCCGGAGGAGCTGCTCCTCCTGCTGGTGCAGTCCGAGCACGCGCCGCTCCGGGCCCTGGGCCTGCGGCTGCTCGCGCTCCTCGCCGAGTCCGAGGCCTCGCTGCTCGCCCAGGAGGCGCTCCTCATCCGCCTGGCCACCAGCCCCGTGCCGGACGTGCGCGCCGCGGTGCGCCCGCTGCTCGCTCGGCTCGTGGCCGCGAGCCCCGCCGCTGGCGCCCGGGCCGTGGAGACCCTGCTGGCCGCGCTGCTGCGCCGCCGCCTGCCGGAGGGCATTCCGGCCCACATCGCCGCGCTCCTCTCCGGAGAGCTCTCGCCCGCGCTCGCCGCGCTGCCGGTGGAGACGGCGTGGCGGCTGCTCGACTCCGAGGACGCCGACGCGCAGACGGTGGGCGCGGCGCTGCTCGCCCGCCATGGCGCGGTGCTGACGGTGGACGTGCCGCGCGCGGTGCGGCTCGCCGGGCATGACGTGGTGGCGGTGCGCGAGTGGGCCTGGCGCTGGCTGGAGGCCCATGTCCCCGAGGTGCGCGCGGAGCTGGCCACGGCGGTGGGCCTGCTGGACTCGCGCTGGGACGATGCCCGCGCCTTCGGCTTCCGCTACTTCCGCGAGCGCTTCGCCCCGGAGGACTTCTCGCTGGAGGTGCTCGTCTCCGTGGCGGACAGCATCCGCAAGGACGTGCAGGCCTTCGGGCGGGAGATGCTCACGCGCTCCTTCCGCGAGGAGGACGGGCCCGAGCTGCTCCTGCGCCTGTCCGAGCACCCCGCGCCCTCCGTGCAGCTCTTCGCCACCACGTACCTGGACCGCTTCGCCAGTGGGAAGCCAGCGCTGGTGGAGCAACTGGCGCCGTACTTCATCCGCGTGCTGAGCCAGGTGAACAAGGGCCGCGTCGCACGCCAGCGCGTGCTGGGTTTCCTCATGCGCGAGGGCCGTGGCTCCGAGGCCAGTGGCCGCGTGGCCCTGGAGGTTCTGCACCGGATGTCAGCCACCATCGCTATAGAGCATCGTGCCTCGGCGCTGGAGGCGATGCTCTCCATCTCCAAGGCGCAGCCGTCGCTCCCCATGCCCTTCGTCATCCGCCCGGTGGAGGTCCGCCGTGCAGTTTGAGTACTCCTACGCGGGCAGCACCTCGGTGCAGAACAGTGGAGACAGCACCTCGCTGTCCTTCTCGCCGGACGTCAAGCGTCCACCCACCTTCTTCTCCGGCGAGCTGCGCCAGAACGTGGCCTTCCGCGAGGCCATCTCCGCCCTCCACGACGTGGTGGTGTCGGACCTGCGCTTCAAGCCCAAGGACAAGACGGCCTACAAGCAGTGGGCGGCGCAGCAGGAGCAGGTGGACCTGGCGGCCATCGCCGCGCAGCGCCAGTCGGTGGCCATCCGCCTCAAGGCCCTGCGCGAGGAGCTCGCCGAGCTGGAGAAGGAGAGCTCGCGCCGCATGGGCCCCTTCTACGAGGCCCGCGCGCGCTACTACCGCTACCTCTACGAGAAGAACCGCGACTTCTGGTTCGTGTTGGATCCCGTCATCACCGTCCACCCGGACGAGTGCTTCTTCGAGTGCTTCAGCCAGGACGAGTCCAGCTACGGCCGGCTCGGCGCCAGCTACGAGGTGTTCCAGAACGTCGGCGAGTTCTCCTGCGGCACCACCAACATCGACTACTCGTCGCCGCTGTACGACGAGTTCCAGAAGATTCGCTCCTACAAGCGCACGCGCTTCGAGGTGGACCCGAGCGGCTTCACCACGCAGACGGGCACGGACACGGCCTATAAGGAGGTGAAGATCGACCTCCCGGACTCGTGGGTGCGCGGCTTCCTGCAGGTGAACTCGGCCATGGCGCTGTCGGCGGTGCGCTTCACGCTGCACCCCATGGACGTGCACAACTTCCTCTTCATCCTCGAGCGGCACAAGGAGAAGAAGGGGCCTCGCTCCATGCGCTACAAGCTGGCGCCGGGGCAGCCGGTGAAGGTGGTGTTCGAGCCGTGGGGCACGGAGGTGGTGTGCCAGCGCTCGGTGTACGAGGGCGAGGGCACGCACGACATCCGCGTGTGGGGCCGCCGGCGCCTGGGCGTGCTGGAGCGGCTCATCCCCGTGGCGAAGCGCTTCACCGTGCACCTGCTGGGCACGGGGCTGCCGTCCTTCTACGTGGCGGACCTGGGGGACCTGTCCTTCACCCTCGGCCTGTCCGGGTGGACGGCCAATGACTGGTCCACCGCGGGCAACTTCGATCTGCTGGCGCCGCGCGGGCAGGTGGACGAGTTCACCCGCCGCCGTGTCTTCGAGGCCCTCAAGGAGACGTGGTCCGCGAAGCCCGAGGCGCTGGCCTCGAAGCTGGGGCTGGAGCGGGGGGCGGTGCTGGGCGCGTTGTCGGCCTGGACGCAGGCGGGGCGGGCCATCTGGGATTTGAACAAGGGCGTGTACCGGGCGCGCGAGCTGAGCCGCGAGCCCCTGCCCATGGACAAGCTGCGCTTCTCCAACGAGCGCGAGGAGCGCGCCACGCGCTTCCTGGACGCCCGGGCGGTGGACATGAAGGCCCGGCCCGGGGCGGACGGCTCGCTGGAGCTGAGCGGCACGGTGAAGGAGGGCGCGAAGGTGCTTCGTCCCTCTTTGCGGCTCGACGCGGACCAGCGTATGGTTTTCGGCGAGTGCACGTGCAACTTCTTCCAGCAGAACAAGTTGTTCCGGGGGCCGTGCGAGCACCTGCTCGCGCTGCGGCTCCAGCACTCACGGGTGTCTCGCACATGAGAAAGGGGAGGGGTCGCGCACGCGGCGGTCAGGGGGCAGTACCTTGCAATCCGGACGGTGTTTCGCCGTCCATGCTTCCTGGCCTGTCATGCATCACTGGCCCGCTCTTTACTGTGCGGTACCTCCCTCCCTGTGGCGGCAGCGCTGTCGACCTCGTCGGTCCTGCGCGCCACAGGGAGGGGGTACCGCTTGAGTTGAGACGGTCCAGTCCCGAGAGCAGTACGAAGGAGCTCTCTGACCGCCGCGTGGACGGACTCTCCCCTTCTCTCGAGGCCCGCCATGTCCTCCCAGCCTCCGCGTAACCGACAGGAGCTGTACGACCGCATCCGCGCCGGCTCCAAGGACGAGGTCGTCCTGGAGGAGATGGTGCGCCTGGGCTTCTGGCCCGCGCGCAGTGGCCTGCCCGGGGATCCGGCGGACGTCATCCACCGCCGCAACGAGCTGCAGGGGGAGATTCGCGCGCTCACCAGCGAGCAGAGCCGGCTCGGCAACCTGGAGGCGATGAAGCGCGAGCTGCGCAAGCGGCGGCTGGAGGAGAGCCGCCGCAAGCAGCAGGAGACGAAGGAGCGGCGCGAGCGCGAGCGGCTGGCGCGGGCCGCGGCCTGGAAGGAGCGCAAGGGCAAGGAACTGCTCTTCCTGGGCCGGGGCGTATCCGGCGGCCTGAGCGAGCGCACTCCGGACGAGGCGAAGCTGACGCGCCTGGGGCTGCCCGTGCTGGCCACCCCGGAGGTGTTGGCGCAGGCACTGGGGTTGAGCGTGGGGAAGCTCCGGGCGCTGTGCTTCACGCGCACCGCGTCCACCACGAGCAACTACGTGCGCTTCCAGCTGCCGAAGAAGACGGGCGGCACCCGGCTCATCTCCGCGCCCCTGCCGCGCCTGAAGGCGGCACAGGCCTGGGTGCTGGAGAACATCCTCGAGAAGGTGCCCGTGCACGACGCCGCCCACGGCTTCCGCGCGGGGCGCTCCATTGTCACCAATGCCCGGCCCCACGTGGGCGCGGGCGTGGTGGTGAACCTGGACCTGAAGGACTTCTTCCCCTCGGTGCTGTACCCGCGGGTGAAGGGCGTCTTCGTGAAGCTCGGCTACAGCGAGGCCACCGCCACGGTGCTCTCGCTGCTGTGCACCGAGCCGGACGTGGACGAGGTGGAGCTGGATGGGCAGCGCTTCTTCGTCGCCCAGGGCGGGCGGCGGCTGCCCCAGGGCGCGCCGACGTCGCCCGCGCTGACGAACATCCTCTGCCGGCGGTTGGACCGGAGGCTCGCGGGAGCGGCGCGCAAGCTGGGCTTCGTCTACACGCGCTACGCGGATGACCTCACCTTCTCCGCCCACGGACCGGGGCCGCACGATGCCGGCGAGCTGCTGCGCTTCGTGCGCTGGCTGGTGCGCGAGGAGGACTTCACCCCGCACCCCGAGAAGACCCGAGTGCTGCGCCGCGGCCGGCAGCAGGAGGTGACGGGCGTCGTCGTCAACGACAAGCCCGGCGTGGACCGCGAGACGCTCAAGCGCTTCCGCGCCCTGCTGCATCAGCTCGAGAAGAGCGGGCCCGAGGGCAAGCGCTGGGGGAACAGCGGGGATGTCATCGCCTCCGCCGTGGGCTACGCCAACTACGTGGCCATGGTGGACCCCGTGAAGGGCAAGGCGCTGCAACAGAAGGCTCGCGCGCTGGAGGCCCGTTATGGGCGCAGGCCCTCGCCTCCGCCGCGTGCGAAGGCGAAGGGGACCGCACAGGCGGGGAGTTCCGCGCCCGTGTCCTCCGCGGCTCCTCCGGCCCAGGCTCCCGAGGCTCCGGCGGCTTCCCCGGCCCCAGCGGCCACTCCGGACAGCGGGCAGAAGCCCACCGAGCCGCCGAAGAAGAAGTGGTGGAAGCTGTTCTGAGCCGGGACTCGCGGTAGGGTCCCGCGCGTGAATCAAGAAGTCGTCGATACGGACATCGTCATCCTGGTGGTGGGCGCGCTGCTGGCGCTCGGGGTCCTCTACTGGCTGCTGACAGGCAACGAGGCCAGCCGCCTGAAGGACCAGTACTTCCGCAGCGTCCATCTGCCCCGGGCCCAGGCCGAGGAGTCGCTCGCGCGCCACCTGGCCCGCCTCCAGGAGAAACACCCCGGCAAGTCCGAAGCCTGGTACCTCCGCCGCGTCCTCGCCGACCTGCATCGCGACCGGCGGTAGTCCGACGCTCGACGTGTTCGTCCAAAAAGAAGCGGCCTGGACCGCTGAAGAACAGCGGTTCCAGGCCGGACTCGTGAGGCGCTGAGGCGGAGGCTTAGCGCGTGCCCGTCGCCGCGCAGCGCTGCATCATGTTCTCCAACTCCTGGCGCGTCTGCGCCAGCTGCTCGCGCCGCATGTCCTGGCGCAGCGCGTTCGACAGCGAGCGCGACAGCGTCCGGACCACCGTCAGCTCATCCGACGACCACCGGCGCTCCTTCTTGCAGTCGTCCAGCCGCAGGAAGCCCCACCACTGGCCGTTGATGTTGCCCACGTTGATGGGGCTCAGCAGCACCGACTGCACCCCCTGCGCCTCCAGGTTCACCTGCAGCGGCCCCTGGATGTTGCGCACCAGATCCCAGACCGGCTGCCCGCGCGAGAGCACCTCCACCCAGCCCGCCATCTGATCCTTCAGCGGGAACGTCTGGATGAGCGGCGTCATCGGCGCCGAACCCCACGCGTGCCGCAGCGGCGCCAGGCGCTTGCCCGGCATCGTCGCCGCGCTGTTCTCGTACACCACCGCCCGGTCCACCCCGAGTGCCTTGCCCACCATCTCGATGGCCGACATCACCGCCTGGCCAGAAAATCCGTGCTCCACCAGCAGCTTCGAGGCCTCGGTCACCTTCGTGAATGCTTCGAGCGACATCGCATGCTCCGTTCCGAGGGGGCACCCGGACTTGAATCGGGAAAAACAGGACTGAGCTGACTTCTCAGCGACTCATGGGTTCATTGAACACCAAGGGGATTCGGACTGTCAAGTCTGTCTGGATTTTATCAGCTCCTTTGGAATTCCAGCCTTTCCGCAACGGAGAACCTTTCACGGTGAGCGTGGGCGCAGGACGCTCCGGGTGTGGTTCAGCGTCTGAGGGAGCCGCGCATCGGAGGGCCGGGCTCGGGTAGCCTCGGGTCAGCCGGTGCCGGCTGGCCAGGCCCGGACAGGAGGTCCCGACGGATGGAGAGCCTGGAGTCTCGTCTGGAGTTGCTGGAGCGCCGTTGCCGCCGCCTGCAAGCCGTCACCCTGGCCGCGCTCGTACTCGGAGCGCTCGGGGTGGGTGTTGCCCTGCTGCGCCCCATGGGGGCCTCGACGGGCGGGGAGCTGGTGGCCTCGCGCCTCACCCTCATGGATGGCCAGGGCCGCACCCGCGCCACGCTCTCGGCCCAGGAGGGCGGTGAGGGAGGGCTGGTGCTGCACGACACGCAGGGCCGGCCCCGCGCCCTGCTCGGCGTGGATGCCAGCGGCTCGCCCCGCTTGCGCTTCGCCACCGCCGAGGGCTCCATGCTCGCCGAGCTCACCGTGTACTCGGAGGAGGCCCCGCGCCTCGTGCTCGGCAACAACGGGGGTTCCGAGTTCTTCTCCGTGGGGCTGATGCCCGATGGGTCCTCGCGCCTGGAGCTCGCGGATGGAGATGGGCGTCCGCGGGCCATTCTCGGCGCCGATGAGCACGGCGCTCCCGGGTTGCTGCTCGTGGACCGCAAGGGCCAGCCCCGCGCCTCGCTGCGCGTGTCTCCCAAGGATGACGCGAGCCTCGTGCTCGAGGGCCAGGATGGCCAGGTGTTCCGCGCCCCGTCCTCCGTGCAGTAGTCCCGGAGAGCAGGCAGGCGGGCGGGCCCGGCGCTCCGTGTGAGGGCTTCCCTGGCCCGGCGTCGTCCCTACCTTCCCACGGCCATGGAATCGCCACCGACGGAAGCACAGGGCTGGGAGGCGCCTGACCACCGTAATCGCCAGCACGAGATGCGCGGCCCCATGACGCTGCCGCCCGGGCTGGGAGCCTTCAATCATGCGCTCTATCAGTCCACCCGTGTACAGCTCGAGCCGGGTCATCGGGTGGAGCTGGTGGAGAACGGCGCCATCTTCGATGAAATCGTCGAGGCCATCCGCCAGGCCACCGAGTCCGTCCACATCCTCGTCTTCATCTGGCGGCCCAGCGAGCCGTCCGCGCGCATCGTGGAGGCACTGTGTGAGCGTGCCCGTGCCGGAGTCGCCTGCCGCGTCATCGTGGACCCCGTGGGCAGCGAGGAGGTCCGCGGCGAGCACGACTTCGACCCGATGGTGGAGTGGCGGCTGCGCGAGGGCGGCGTCGAGGTGCACTACTTCCGGCCGCTCTCGGGGCGGTGGCTCGGCCGGCTCTTCGGGCGGACGCACCACAAGCTCGTGCTCATCGACGGGAAGGTGGGTTTCACCGGGGGCTTCGGCATCTGGAAGTCCTGGCAGGGCCAGGGAGACAGTCCCGAGGAGTGGCGCGACACCAACGTGCGCGTGGAGGGCCCCGCGGTGCGCGACATGCAGATCGCCTTCGCGCGCTCGTGGCAGGAGTGTGGCGGCGCACTGCTTCCGGAGAGCTGCTTCCCCGAGCCGTCCGGCGAGGGCGAGGGTGATACCTGCGCGGGCTTCGTGGAGAGCATCGGCGCCTCGGGCATCTCCGAGGCCGAGCGCATGCTGCGCATGGTGTTCGCCGAGGCGCGCGAGCGGCTGTGGATCGCCAACGCCTATTTCACTCCGCCCAAGGCCATCCTCGAGCAGTTGCTGGAGAAGCGGAAGCAGGGCGTGGACGTGCGGGTGCTCGCGGCCGGGCCCGTGCACGACTGGCGCATCGTCCGCGCCTCGCAGCGCGCCACCTACGAGCGGATGCTGAAGGGCGGCGTCAGCATGTGGGAGTACCAGCCTTCCATGATGCACTCCAAGACGGTGCTCGTGGACGACTGGCTGACCGTGGTGGGCTCCACCAACCTGGACGCCTTGTCGCTGCACCGCATGCGCGAGGGCTCCCTGGTGGTGGCCGACAAGCGGCTCGCCGCGAAGCTGGCGAGGTGCTGGGCGCGGGACCTGGCGCACTCGAAGGAGGTGACACTCTCTCACGGTGGGCGCACCAACCCGTGGCGGCGGTTCGCGCGGCGGGTGACGCAGCTGCTCGCCCTGGACCGCTGAGGCTCCGGTGCGGCCGCCTCCAGCGCGGCCAGCGTCTGCTCGGGGGTGCTCGCCCGCACGTAGCCCCAGCGGTTCGTCACCCGGTGCACGTGGATGTCCACGCTGATGCGCTCCTGCCCCAGCTGGCGCATGGCCTCGGGGGCGAGCGGTCCGTCAGTAGTTCACCTGGACCTGGATGCGCGTCAGGTGCCCCTGCTCCTGCTCGTAGGGCGCACGCGAGGAGGTGCGATCCGAGAGGACGTAGGCGCCCGTTACCTCCAGGGCCTTGAGGATCTGCCACTCCACGCCCAGCTCCAGCTCGCGCACGTCGTAGCGGGGGGCGTTCGTCTCGGCCTTCTTGCCGCCCTGGTAGAGGGTGCCTCTCACATACGGGAGGAACGAGATGCCGAGCACGTTGTCCAGCCGGTACATGAGCTGCGCATAGCCACCGTGCAGCGGGCGGCTGGCGACGACGGTGTTCTCGTCTCCCTCGCCGAGGGACGGGCCGCGTCCCACGTTGTACTCGGCGACGAAGCCGATGGGCTGCGGGTAGATGACGAGGCTGGCGACGGCGCGGGTATCGACCATGTTGCTGTCGCCCTGGGTGGTGTACCCGGTGCCCGTGGAGACGTTGTAGCGGCCGTAGTAGCCCGCCACGCCGACCTCGACGTACTGCTTGCCGAAGAGGAAGGGCCAGGTGAAGCGGGCCACGGCGTGCGGGGTGTCATTGCGATCGGGGCGGTTGGCGCCCTGGCCGTTGAAGACGCCGAAGCCCACCACGCCGTAGTCGCCCGAGCCCTTGAGCTTGCTGTTGGCCAGGTCCGCGAAGCGCTGGCGGATCTCCGCGGGCTCCCAGTAGAAGAACGCACCCAGATCGCGCTCGTCCCGGAACGCGCTGTTGATGGCGTCGTTACGGTCGAGCGGGGCGCGGTTCTGGCTCGACTGGAGGTTCTCGAAGCCGTAGGGCACCTTCGACTGGCCCACGCGCAGCCGGAACTCCTTCTTCGCATCGAAGAAGATGTCGGCGTACCAGTCCCGCATGATGGCCACGTTGAGCTGATCTCCGATGGCGGAGGCGAAGTCGGGCTGCAGGTAGATGGAGACGTGCTCGTGGACGTCGCCGAAGATGACGAGCCGCGCCCGCCGGATGCCGAAGCCCTGGTTCTTCCCGAGGAAGCGGTCGCCCTGATCGTTGATGAGGTCGTCGTTCCTCTCGAAGCTCGGGAGGCGGTTGTAGCGGAACTGCGTGTAACCCCGGAACTTGATGCGCTCGTACCAGGGCGTCTCCTTCTCCTTCTTGGCCTCGGGCGGCTGCGAGGGCTGGGCGGGCTCGGCGGTGGGCGGCGGGGAGGCCGGCTCCTGCTGGGCCAGCGAGACGGGGGACAGCAGCAGGGTGGCGCCGGAGAGCAGTGCCTGGAAGACGGGGCGGTAGGCAGAAGACATGGCGGGCATGAATGCTTCGCGCCTGCAAGCGCGGAAGCGCTCCCAGGCCGTTGTGACGTGCTCGCTACCGAATTGGGCGGGACAGCGCAATCTGGAGAATCACTGTTGCAGGGACGTCACATGGGTGCCTTCCTGGTGTTTCAAGACTCACGGACGTCAGGAGGAAGGCAGCGGTGATACAGCGAAGACTGGGGCGCTCGGACATCGAGATCTCCGCCATTGGGTTGGGGTGCTGGCAGTTCTCCGAGGGCTCTGGCCTGGCGGGTGGTTTCTGGGAGGCCCTGCCCACCCAGACGGTGGAGGAGATCGTCGACGCGTCCCTGCGCGGAGGCATCAACTGGTTCGACACCGCCGAGGCCTACGGCGATGGCCGCTCGGAGCGGGCCCTCGCCAGCGCCCTCACGCGGCTGGGGAAGAAGCCCGGTGAGGTCGTCGTCGCCACGAAGTGGTTCCCGTATCCGTTCCGCGGCGCCTCCAGCATCGTCAACACGATTGGCGACCGGCTCACGAACCTGAATCCCTTTGGCATCGACCTGCATCAGATCCACCAGCCCTTCGCCTTCACCACGGTCGCGGCCCAGGCCAACGCGATGGCGGACCTGGTCCAGGGGGGGAAGATCCGCACGGTGGGGGTGAGCAACTTCTCCGCGAAGCGGATGCGCGCGTTCCATGAGGTGCTGGCCCGCCGGGGCGTCCCGCTCGTGTCCAATCAGATGCAGTACAGCCTGCTGGACCGGCGCATCGAGTCGAATGGGGTGATGGCCGCGGCGAAGGAGCTCGGCATCACCCTCATCGCGTACTCACCGCTCGCGCAGGGCCTGCTCTCGGGCAAGTTCCACGAGGACCCGACGCTCATCCAGAAGCGCGTGGGCCCGCGCAAGTTCCTGCCGAGCTTCCGCGCCCAGGGGCTCGAGCGCAGCCGCCCGCTCATCGAGGAGCTGCGGAAGATCGCCACCGCCCATGGCGTCACGCCCTCGCAGGTGGCCCTCAACTGGTTGATCCACTTCCACGGGGACACGGTGGTGGTCATCCCGGGAGCGACGAAGGGGCGCCACGCCGAGGAGAACGTCGGGGCGGGGAAGTTCACCCTCTCGCCCGACGAGCTGCGCCGCATCGACGAGCTGTCGCGGCAGTTCCTCTGAAAGGGCGAGGGCCTGGAATCCGGGCCCGGCTTCCCGGGGGTTGTCACGATGCCTACCCTGTGTGCGTGCTTGACGGCGTGAATGACAGGGAGCGGGCAGGCAACCCCATGGGAAACACGGAGCATGCGCTCATCCGACGGCTGGAGGCTCGCTTCCGCCGGATGACGGAGGTGCTCTACGACACGCGTGTTCCTCCCCGGGTCCTGGATGAAGAGGTCATGCCCTTCATCGGGGAGGACATCACCTTCAAGGATCCCTGGCAGCAGGGGACTGGCCGCGAGATCTACCGGCGTGGCGCGGCCGGCTTCCACTGCATGTTCTCCTTCGACTTCGACATCTTCCAGCTCAACGTCCAGCTGGAGGAGGGCCTCCGGGGAGGCCGGGCGATCGTCGACGGAATCATGAACCTGAAGCAGTTCAGCTGGCTGTACACGTACCCGCTGAGGACGATCCTCGTCTACGACTTCTCCCTCGTGGGCTCCACGGTGGAGGAACTGAAGCCCGTGGTCCACGTGCACGAGGAGATGTGGAGCCTGGGCGACATGATCGCCGCCGTCCCGGGGGTGGGCCGGTTCTACAAGAACGTCTTCCGCAAGGGCTTCAGCCAAGGCTTCCTGGCGGCCTCGGCGCTCTGCCGCCGCGTGCGGGGTGCCGCGGCGACGCGAGGCTGAGGCGGCTCAGCGCAGCGGGAGCGCGTACCAGCGATCGCAGCCGAAGTGGCCCGTGGCTCCCATGGGGGCGCAGAGCGGCTGGAAGCCCAGGCGCTGGTAGAGCTTCTGCGCCTGCGTCATCCCCTCGAGCGTCTCCAGGTAGCACGTGCGGTAACCCGCCTCCCGGGCGAACGCGAGGCACTGGCGCAGCATCCGCTCGCCCACGCCCCGCCCGCGCACCTCGGGGAGGAAGTACATCTTCCGCAGCTCGCAGATGCCGGGCTCGCCGCCGTCCAGGGGGGCGATGCCGCCTCCACCCAGCACCCGGCCCGTTTCGTCCTCCACCACCCAGTAGGCGCAACCCGGGCGAGCGTAGGCCGCGCTCATGCCGTTCACCTCGGGGTCGTGGATGGCGAAGCCCGGGCCGCTCGCGCCGAACTCGGGCATGACCTGGCGGATGACCGCCGCCACAGCCGCGTCGTCTCGCGGCTCGATGGGACGCAGCTTCAGTTCCGTGCTCATGGGAGGCCCAACGTTCCACAGCCTCCGCCCCGAGGCCAGCGCCGAGCGGCACACTCCAGACGGCTCATACCCCGGGTATGTGCGCCTCCGGGGAGGAGTAGGGGAGATGACAGCTGCGCATGGCCCGCCGCGTCACCGGTTCGGTGAGGTGGATTTCCCGGCCGGGGCCCCCCTATACACCCGCCCGGGAAGTCCCTCCCGGAGACAGTGCACATGGCCAACAAGGTCAAGGCAGTCCTCATCGGCGGTACCGGTTACGGCGGAGCCGAGATCCTCCGCCGGCTCCTCTTCAACCCCAACGTGGAGGTGGTCCGCGTCACGGCGGTGGACAACATCGGCAAGAAGGTGGGCGACGTCCACTTCAACCTCGCCGGGCTCACCGAGCTCACCTTCCAGGAGATGCCTCCCGCCCAGGCCGTGGCCGGCGCGGACGTGGCCTTCCTGGCCATGCCCCACAAGACCACCGCCAAGGTGGTGCTGGACATCCTCGGCACGGGCGTGCGCATCGTGGACCTGTCCGGCGACTTCCGCCTGCGTGACGCGGCCGCCTACGCGAAGTACTACGGCGTGGACCACCCGGCGCCGCGGATGCTCACCGACGGCTCCTTCACCTACGGCATGCCCGAGCTCAACCGCGAGGCCATCCGCGAGGCGCGCTACATCGCCAGCCCCGGCTGCTTCGCCACCACCATCGCGCTCGGCCTGATGCCGCTGGCGAAGGCGGGCCTGCTCACCGGCCCCATCCACACCGTGGCCGCCACGGGCTCCTCGGGCAGCGGCGCCAACCCGCAGATTACGACCCACCACCCGCTGCGCGCGGCCAACCTGCGCACGTACAAGCCGCTCGAGCACCAGCACATCCCCGAGATTCTCCAGACGCTGCGCAACGCGGGCGGCAAGGAGGACATGTCGCTGGAGTTCGTGCCCGTGTCGGCGCCGCTGCCGCGCGGCATCTTCTCCACCTCGTTCGCCGAGGTGCCCGCCTCCGTCACGCAGGAGCAGCTCACCGCCGCGTGGAAGACGGCGTATGGCAACGAGCCCTTCATCCGGATTGTCGGCGGCGGCCGTCAGCCCGAGGTGGTGGGCGTGTCCGGCAGCAACTACGTGGAGGTGGGCTTCACGCTCGGCCCCGTGACGGGCAACACCCGGCGCGTGGTGTGCTTCTCCGCGCTCGACAACCTGGTGAAGGGCGGCGCCGGCCAGGCCATCCAGAGCTTCAACCTCATGATGGGTTGGGACGAGCGCCTCACCCTCGCCGAGCCGGGGTTGTGGCCGTGAGCGGGCTCTCTGACTTCCGCGGGCGCTGGTTCGTCGTGAAGATTGGCGGCGAGCTGGCCATGGACAAGCCGAAGCTCGCCGCGAGCGTGGGCGCCGCCGTGCGCGCCTTCCTCGAGGCGGGCATCCGCGTGGCCGTCATCCACGGTGGCGGGCCCCAGGCCACGGAGATGCAGAAGCGGCTCGGCCTGCAGCCGAAGATGGTGGCGGGCCGCCGCTACACCGACGAGGCCACCCTCGAGGTGATGAAGATGACGCTCGCGGGCCAGGTGTCCGTGGACGTGGCCTCGGCCTTCCGCATCGCCGGCGTGCCCGCGCTGTGCACCACCGGCATGTCCGCCGGGCTCATCGACGCGAAGCGCCGGCCTCCCAAGGTGATGAGCGGCGCGGGCCCGGAGCCGGTGGACCTGGGACTCGTGGGCGATGTCACCGGCGTGAACACCGAGGCCTTCCAGCGCATCTCGGACGCGGGTTTCGTGCCGGTGCTCGGCTCGTTGTCGGGTGATGCTCAGGGCAACGTGTTCAACGTCAACGCGGACACGGTGGCCACCCGCGTGGCCGCGAAGCTCGGGGCGGCGAAGTTGTTCCTCGTGTCCAACGTGCCCGGCGTGCTCGCCAACAAGGACGAGCCGTCCACCCGGCTGCCCACGCTGACTCCCGCCGAGGCCCGCGCGAAGATTGCCTCCGGTGTGATTCAGGGCGGCATGATTCCCAAGGTGGAGGAGAGCCTGGAGATGCTGGAAGAGGGCATCGAGGCCATCCACATCGTGGGCATCTCGCCCAACGATGCCGTGCTGCGCGAGGCCGAGAAGGCCGGCAGTCAGGGCACCGCGTTCCTGCGCGGATAGTGGATGGGCGTGCCCGTGCCGCGGTGCGGAGGATGCACCGGGGCGCGGGCGTGCTGTTGCTTGTGGTGTCGTTCATCCAGTTTTTCGGCTCGGCGTTGCAGGTGACGCCGCACTTCAGGGCGCCCGCCGGAGTGGGTGCCCACTGCGGGCCGCGCCTCGAGTCCGGGCGGCAGGGGATTCCCGTCTCTATAGGCGAATGAAGGCCCGGGCCAGGGAACTCAGGCTCGACTCTTCGGAGTTGTTGTCGCAGGCCGGCCGCGCCGCCGCCCGGGCTGTCCTTGACTTGCCGACGGCGGCAGGCTCGCCTGAGCCATCCGTGTCAGATGGTGGAGGGTCCATGAGGCGCGATTACAGGGACTGGTTGCGGAGCCAGGGCTATGACGAGGGGACGATCAACACCCAGCTCTCCCGCGTCGCTCGACTTGAGGCGTACTACGGCGAGCTCGATGGCCACTATGACCGGGACCATCTGGGAAGCCTTATCGAGCAGATGGCCTATTCGGTGGAGGACCAGCGTCGCAGTCGTCCGAACCCATCGAAGCTCCCGTTCGTCGGCAACATCCGGAACAACCTTGCCTCCTATAAAAGCGCTGTCCTTTTGTACCGCAGGTTCCGGGGCAGCGGCACGGTTGTGCCCTCGCCTCCTGCACCATCGCAGCCGAGTACCGCTCCGCCTCTACTGGCCGTTTCTGAGTCGTGGCCCCCACGACAAACCGAGCCCAAGTCCCTGGTGCCACGCGTTGGTCCGCAGACGCTCGTCGATTTCACGCTCGACGGTCGCTCAGCGCTTGAGGCGGTCATTGCGAGTTCGCAGTACCGAACCGTGGCGCAGGCGATCGCCTCGTTGAGCCTCTTCTCGCACCCGCAGACGGTCCATCAGACGGGCGGCAAGGCGATCTTTCCGGCAATCCGCAATCGAAGGCGCGTCGGCCAGATTGATGAGCACGAGGGCCGACGGGTTCTCCTGGACGACAACCAGAGTCCCACCGAGGCCTTCCTGTGGGCCAACGGCCTCAACCGGCGCGGGCGAGACACGCAGTTCAATCATGTCTATGACATCAGCCTGGACGCAGACGCTTACACAGCACTGCCCAACATCTGCATGACCCCGGCTTTCATCGCCAAGCTGACCGATACCAATGAACAGGTGTGTCGGCTGCTCAGGTATCGTAGCTACCATCTGTACCAGTGGGTCCCGTCGGGGCACATACCACCGGAACGGCCGGAGGAGTACGAGGCGCTCGAATGGGCTGCCCCCTTGCCGCCCGTCGAAGACGTTCGCTCCATGCTGATCAATGCAATGGCCAGCAAGCCGAAGAACCGCACTGTTCGCGCGGCGCGAGAACTCGGATGGCTCTTCGGGTGACGCCTTTTCCGGGACGGTTGAGGGGGCGCGATGGTCTTTTGAGGGTACCCCCCCTGCGGATAGCCTTGCCCATAGGCGTTTAATCGCAAACAACCAAGGAGGCCGAATCATGGCCAAGAAACGCGCATCGCCGCAGGGGCCGCTTCGATTCTGCGACATTGAGGTGCCTTATGCCCCGGCATGGAAGCTGCTCACCGACAATCCCAAATTCCGGGCTGCCCTCAAGAGGGCCGAAGCACGGATTGAGGCGGATGTCGCTGCGGGTACCTGTACACCGCCACGGGACCGCATCCTTCGGTTCCTGCAGGTGCCGCAGGTGCATGCCGTGGTCGTTGGTCAGGACCCGTATTCGCAGGCCGACTTGGCTACCGGGTTTGCTCTGGAAGTAGGGAACCTGACGTCATGGACGGAACTTACGAAGCGCTACTCCGATGACGACGATGGCTCCGTCAACGAAGCTGCGGCGGTGCGCTCGCTGGTGCGTTTGTTTTACATGACGGCTACCGATTGGAGCACAAAGCATGCAGATCGGCCGTCTTACAAGGAAGCGGCTGCGGCCGCTGACGCAGGCGGATTCTATCTGCTGCCGCCCAACGAATTGTTCAACCACTGGCAGCAGGTCGGCATTCTGCCTTTGAATGCGTCGCTGTCGACGCGTATCGGCATACCGCATGCGCACAGGCAGGCATGGACGACGGTGCGCCCCCTAATCGTGAAGCACATTACCGAGACGTGGCCTCATGCGCTCTGGTTCCTGTGGGGGAGTGCTGCTGTGGGGCGGTTCGCCAAACGGCTTCCCAGAGGCACGGCGTATCACGAGGCTGGCCATCCCAACCTGCAAGGCACAGCCCGAACCAACCAACGGTTCTTCTTCCTCGCCTCCGGGATTCCGGATACGTGGGAGAGGCTCAAGTGGACAGGCCCTGAGCAGTGCCCAAAAAATTCAACGCCTGCACCAGATGATCGTTCCGAGCCCAGCGCCTGAGGCAGCGGCGAAGGCGGAACCGAAGAAGGAGCGCACGCCGCGGCTGACTTGGGCCGGGCTGCTGCGCAGGGCGCTCACGCTGGACGTCTTCGTCTGGGCCAAGTATGGCGGCAGGAGAACGGGGTTGGCGTAGCTGATGGCTCTCGAGCGCAGAGGGGTAGGGCGCTGCTGGTTCCAGGTTCTCCGGCAAGAAGTTGCCGGGTGGAGTTGTCGAGCAATGCCTCTCGGCAAGAAGTTGCCGCCCCTCGAGGGGACTCCTCTCTGAAGCCGCTCTGCCGACAGCGCTTGGTATGCCTCGTACTGATGCCTTAAACCGGGGCGCCCAATCCGAAGTCAGGCAACCCCAAAACAGGCACATCCCGTGAACGGCTACCCAGCCTTCTATCTAGCTGCGCTATCCGTGCGTCTCGGGCATCCACCTCCATCATGCCCTGGCTACACCACGTCAGACGTCCTCCTGTCCAGCACCACGGTTCCGGTCACGTCGTGCCCGGCTCCTCTTCAACTAGGCCAACGCGGTGAACAGTTAACGCAGACGCTTCATGGGGGCTGGTTGAGTGGGGCACGGCTTCATGCCGCAATGCTTCCGTGAGTTCGCTGTGGGCTCAGCGCCGAGGCTGGAACGTGCCCTCGGGGCTCTGGACGTAGGTGTACACGATGGGGAAGCGGAGAACGGCGGCGTCGGGGCTCCGGTCCACCTTGGCCGGAACAATGTCGAGGCCCAGTGCCGGTGGCAGGGCCGCGTGCGTCGTCACGCCAAAGCGCTCCCTGTTGTCATTCAGGGCCACGCCGCAGAAGGGGACAGGTGGGCCCTCGGGCGTCGGGTACACCCGATCGAAGGAGATGTAGACCCGATCCGGGAAGACCTTCGCCTCGCCGGTCACCTTCAAGACCTCCTTATCGTTTAGGAGCATTATGCCCACCACGGGCCCCGTCCTGACGTTGATGGCATTGGCACACTCCTGCACCGAATCCTCCGAGCCCGCACAGGTGAAGGTCTCCAGTTCGACCTGCATGACGGGATGGAGACCCAGGCGCTTGGCCGTAGCGCGGGCCTCGGGAGGACACTGCTCGAGGATGAGGCCCATGTCCGGGCGTACTGGCGTGGTCGCGCAGGCTGCGAGGTGTGCCGAGGCGGCGCAGGTGCAGAGTAGCGCGCACAGGCCGCTGAGAGGCCGGGATGGCATGGGCTGGACGGAGGTGTCATCGGCTCGGCTGGAGTGAACCATAGGGTGGGGTCCTTTCTCGGGAGTAACCGCGCCAGAGCACACCATCTCCACCGCGGATACGCACCCGGCGCGAACGGCCTTTCCCCCTATTCCGAGTAGCACCCAGGCGAGGACGACCACCAGGAGCGCCAGCCCGCCATACGCCCACCATCCCGGAGACTTTCGCGCGTTCGTTGTCTGTCCGGCTGGTGAAGGTGCCTGCGCCTTTGTCTCTTCGCGAGGCGGCTCGGGGTCCTCATCGGGTCGAGGTGTGGGTTCCTCTGACTGCTGGGCTGGTTCTCCTCTTGCCCCCAGGGCTGTCTCAGGCCGCCCCACCTCGAAGGCATAGGGCACACTCCAGTGCTCCGCCTTCCCCTCCGCCTCCAACATCCGCATCAGTTCCTCGTGAACAGCCCGGGCGTTCGGAGGGCGCTGCTCCGGCTTCTTTGCGAGCAGCCGCAGCGTCAGGTCGTTCAGGTCCGGAGGTACTCGCGGATCGAGTCGGATCGGAGGAGTGGGAGGCAGCAGTTCGATGGCGAGCGCGAGCTCCGCCCGGGGCATCCGGGGATTGAAGGGGTGGCAGTCCGTGAGAGTCTCGTAGAGCAGGGCTCCGAAGGCGTAGAGGTCCATGGCTGGAGTGGCGGGGAGGCGTGCTCCGGTCTCCCACGCGCCACCAAGCAGGAAGGCCGCGCACTCGGGAGGCAGGTTGTGGAACGTGCTTGGGGGCAACACCTCCGTCAGCGTGTATGCCCCCGGCAGGTACACCGAGCCGAAGTCGATGAGGAAGGGCCTCTCGTCGCCGTCCCTGATGAGGATGTTGTCGGCTTTGAGGTCCCGGTGCACCAAGCCTCGCTCGTGTAGCTCCGCCAGGACCCGAGCCACCTCGGCCAGCTCGCCCACGAAGCGGGACAGCGACGCCTGCGTCTTCCAACGCCAGGCGTTGAAGGTGCAGCCGGGGATGTGTTCGGTCACGACGAAGAAGAAGCCCGATTCCAGGTCCGGCCAGCGTCCCAGCTCGCGCACCTCGGGCAGGTGGGGGTGGCGGAAATGTCCCAGCGCGACGGCCTCCCGGAAGGCCCGCTCATCCGTACGCGTCTCGTCCTCTCTGTTCGCTGGCCGCGTGGCCACCTTCATGGAGTATTCACGGCTCTCATGCTCCACGAGCAGGACGGTGGAGAATCCTCCAGCGCCCAGACGGCGCACCACCCGGTAGTGCCTCACGGCATCTCCTGGCTGGAGCAGGTCCGGATGCAAGGGGCTCGTCATGGTGACACCTTCAGTTCCTCAAGCCGCAGCGTTCGGGGTCCGTCTTCCTCCAGGGTCAGAGAGATGCAGCCGCTCCCCTCTGGTAGGGGGACGGCGAAGGTGTGGAACTGGTAGTGCCCGGACTCACCCGAGGTCACACGCGTGGGCAGGCTCTCGTCCCCGATTTTTTTTCCTGAATCCCGGCGGCACCCCGTCTCCAGCCGGGCCCGGATGAGTCTCCAGGGCGTGGGGACGTGCCGGGCCTGGATGAGCACCGTCACGAAGAGAAGCCCGTCCATCCGGAGGACGGAGCCCGCCGAGGCCCGAATGCGCCTGGAGTACGTGGTGACCTGCTCACTGTCCGGAAGCGCGAGGGCCAGCCTGGGACGGACCGTTCCTGGCTCGTGGCTCACGAGTAGGCCCCTGGCGATCGCGCCTGCCTCATCCGTGTTCGCCGCATCCGTTCGCAGGGGCTGCATCCGCGCCCTGGATACCCACGCTTCGGCGTCCACCGTGTCCTCGCGGGTGACGAGTGCCAGTGTCAGGGTGAGAGGCTCTCCGGCCTTCGTACGTCCCGTTACCGGCAGCAGGAGCCGTTCCCCCTGGGCCAGGTCCTTCACAGGGGAGATGACCAGGGAGCCCTCTCCCAGTGGGGCTACCTCGACGCGCCCCTGGAGTTCGGACCCTGGGCGCGCATGCGGTTCCAGGAAGTCCAGGAAGCGCACGCGCGTCACCGTGCCCGCGGCCACGTACAGCAGGGCAGGTGCCTCCGGCCCTCCCTCGACGAGGAGGGTGCCCCGCCGCAACTCCCGCGAGGAGGCATGCGCCTTCGTCGCTGTCGTGAAGACGATGAGGGCCCAGAACAGGAGGAGCCAGGAACGAGGACGCACGAAGCCTCCAAAAGGAGGCGGCACGCTAAAGGACCCAGCCAGCCTCGGGCAAGGATTGCTCGACGGTTGCGGTCACGTCGTAGCGGGTGACTCGGGAAATAGGGTCCGCTTCGGGACCCTGCCGGCGTACACGCCTAATGCAAGTCGAGCAGTCTGTCCCAACGATACAGCGCTTCAAGCACCCATCCTGGTCGTACTCCAGAGATGCGCTCGAACTTCGATGCATCCATCGTGTCGAGGTGCTCGCGCCATAAGGCGAGATCCATCACGACTTCCGGGTGGCTCAGTAGCTTCCTGTCCGTGAACGGAAGAATCTGGGGCAATTGGCGGAGGATGGCCTCGACACAGTTCTCTCTCGTCGCCCGAGCCATTCGCTCCGAAGCGACTTCGAGACGTGAACGGACGGAGTCTCCTCCCTCGGGGCACCAGGCATCCATGGCCCAACCACATGCGGCGGTCATGAGCTCCTCCAGGTCCAGGAACGTATTCAGCTTCTTATGGAGGTAACGCCCGTGTTGGAGTGAGTCCCAGGAGTGCAGTACTGCCTTGATGCGTGGCGCGGTGCGCTCCGCACTGTCGGGCGCGGGTCCACAAATCGCGAAGAACAGCGCGCCCCAGGCCGTTTCACGTACGACCGGCTCATGCGATGCGTTGATGTGGCGGTAGCTCTTCCCCAAGGTGTCGGACAGGCCGCTGAGCGTCTCCCAGTAGTCGTGAAGCCGCCAGGCTGGGCGCTCCTGCTGAAAGTCGACGACTTCGTGGGTGAACACGACTTCATCGGGGGCCACCGTGCGCAATCCATGTGGAGGCGGTTAGGGGCCGTTGAGTTGGTACTGCTTTCCGTACCGGCGCCCTTCCTCCTTCGCCTTGCGTCTGATTGTGCTCATGGAGCCATGAAGGAAGGACGGCAGCTGGAGCGTGGTCATCTGGCAGCGCTCCATGGCGCGTGGATGCTGATGTGTCTGTGGGCCAGTTTCATGGAGTGGGGCAGTCCTCCTGACTAAGGACACCTGCCTGCCTGAGTCAACCGTGGCGCGATCCAGGCGACAACCTCGTTCCCGCGCAAGCGTGGGATAGGCTCATGTCATGTCGCTCAGCTCCTCTTCGCCCGTCAGCTACCCCGTCAGCTACCACGGGTGGCGCATCGCGCTGCTCACCGTCTCCGCGGACGTGGTGACGTACTTCGGAGACCTGCTGCGTGCCCGGGGACATGAGCTGGTGGCGCTGGTGCTCCCCGCTGGGCAGGGCGGTCCCCGGCCCCAGGACGAGCAGGGCTGGTCCGTCATGCATCAGCTCGTTCGCGCGGCTCCTCCTGGCACCGACGTGCTCATCGCCAGTCAGCCCGCCCACCTCGCGTCCCTGCTCGCGGCGGTGCGTCCGGATTTCGTCCTCAGCTTCTTCTTCCCCTGGCGCATCCCTCCCGAGGCGTTCTCCGTGCCCCCTCTGGGCACCTGAACGTCCACCCCTCTCTGCAGTGCGGCAATGGTCCACTGTGCGTCCTTCAGTCCGAGCCCTGGCGGGACTGAGGGCCCTCGCGGCCCCCCGTGCGCTCCCGTCCCTTTGTGCAGTACGCTGCACATGGGCTCGGGCGCACTGCGTCAGATGGGTGGCACCCCATGCCTCAAGTTCCTCATTTCCCTGGGCTTCGTGCCCGGCATGGTCGTTGTAGGGGGATCTACCCACCATGTACTGCTCGTCCTGCCGCCAGGAACGCCTCGGCGGCCTGCGCTGCGCCGCGTGCGGCAACTCCATGGCTCCGCGCCCTCGCGAGGCCCTGGAGCAGGAGCTCGCCCACGTCCAGTTCCTCCTCGCGGAGTTGCAACTCTGGGACTCCTCCTATGTCCCCAAGGGCGCTCGCAGCTATCTCACCCAGAGATACGAGCGCCAGGTTCGCATCCTCCTCTCCGTCCTCGCCGATGCTCCCGCTGCTTCTTCTGTCTCCGCCCCGGAGGTTGTTTCCGCTCAGCCGGTGGGCGAGGGCGTGGCGGCTCCAGCGGTGGCGGCGGCCCCGGAGGTGGGGCGGGTCTCGCCTGCCGTGGAGCCGGTTTCGTCCTCCTCTGCTCTCGAGGTGGCCTGGGAGAAGCCCCAGGTAGACCCTCACCCCAACCCTCTCCCAGAGGGAGAGGGAGTTGACCGGCACCCTCACCCCGACCCTCTCCCGGAGGGCGAGGGAGAGGAGACGCCGCTTCCTCCCGTTGTCACCGAGCCTCTCTTCGATCCTCCTCCCGTTCGCACCGTCACCGCTCGCATCGTCGAGGAGACCTCGACCTGGGACACCGTCTGGCGCCCCTTCCTCTATGAGAGCATCGGCTGGTTCATCGGTGCCTTCCTCATCGTCGCCGGCTCCCTCTACCTCGCCTTCGATAGTTGGGCCGGCCTCACCTCCTTCACCCGCTCGCTCGTCGTCTTCGGCATGACCGCGGGCTACTCCGCCGCCTTCTCCATCTGCGGCTCCCTCCTCGCCCGCCGTGAGGCCCTCGCCGACGCCGGCCGCATCCTCGGCCTCATCGGCGCCGCTGTCGCTCCTCTCGCCGGTATCGCCCTCGGGCCTCTCGGCGGTCTCCATCTCGATGGCGTCCCGCTCGTGCTGCTGTTGCCGTTGCTCCTCGGTTGGTCCGTCGCCGCCGCCGCCCTCGTTCGCAGGCCCGCCGAGTTCTTCGATGCCCCTTCGCGACCCCTCATCCAGCTCGCGCTGCTCGGCACCACGTTGATGATGGGGCTCGCCCCCCTCTTCGCCCGGAGCGCTCTCGCGTTCTGGTTGGACGTGTTGCCCTGCGCCTTCTTCTTCGTCCTCTCGCGCAGGCCCGTCCCCGAGCCCCGGAGCAACAAGGCCCTCGCCTTCGTCCTCGCCGCGCCCTTCTACCTGCTGCTGCTCTACGCCATCCGCCTGCACCTGGCTCTCGCCGCCTCCGGTGTGGCCCCCTCCTTTGGCAGCTACGCTCCGTTCCTCGCCTTCCTGTTCGCCACCTGGCTCGGCTTCCGCCGCCTGCCTCCTCAGGAGGCCGCGGACTCGCTCTCCGTGGGCATCGCCTCGCTCCAGGTGGGCTGCCTCGCGCTCGCCGCCACGGGCTCGCCCCCCGCCTTCTTCCTCACCGCCGCCGTCTTCACCTGGACCGTGTTCGGGCTCTCCCGCGGCGAGCTGCCCCGCGTGCGCTGGGTGTACCTCGCCTACGCCGGTGCGTACTTCTCGTATGCCTCCGCCGGCCAGCTCGTCCCCGGCGCCGTGAAGGCGCTGATCGACTCGCTCAAGGCCTCGCTCGGCTACCCCGTGGCCGGCAAGCTCCCGTTCCACTACGGAGCGCTCTCGGCCGTGCCATACGTCCTCGCGGGCGTCGTCCTCGCCGCGTGGTTGCGCTCCCGGGCCGAGCGCACCTCCTCGGCGCGTGACGCGGAGTGCTCCGAGGTCCTCCTGCGCGCCACCGCCGTCGCCAGCTCGCTCTTCGTCCTCCTCGGCCACATGGGCTCCGATCTGCGTCCGTCCCTCTGGACCGTGCTCGGACTCAGCTGCATCTGCGTGGTCTCCGGTCTGCTCCTCGAGCGTCTCTACCTGTCCATCACCGGCGCCGCGCTCACCTTCTTCCTCCCACTCTCCGCTTACGCTCTCTTCGGCGCCGCGGGAGGCTCGCTCGTGTGTGGTGCGGTGGCGCTCGCGTTCGCCGCGCTGTCGCTCGTCTGCACCCGCCGCACGTGCCACGCCTTCAGCGCCGCCGTGGCGTGGCTCTCCGCCATCGGTTTCGTGTTCAGCCTCGGAGCGGACGCCCGTGCCTCCGCGCTGACGGGCATGGTGCTCTGTGGCTCCGCCGCGCTCCTCGTGGCGTGGAACCTCGCCAACCCCTACCTGCTCGCCGTCGCGGCCTTCGGCGCCGCCGCCGTGGTGCCCAAGCTCGCCAGCCTCGCCGGTCCGTCGTGGGTGCCCCTGGCCCTCGCCGTCTCGGCGCTGGGGCTCTCCGCCCTGGGGGGCCTCGGCGGCCGTGCGCGCCTGCTGGGCTGGCCCGGTGTCGCCTATGCCCTCCTGGCCTTCCTCTGGGGCATCACCCTCCAGGTGCCCTGGTTCGGTGTCACCGTGCTCCTGGTCGCCGCCGCCGTGGCCGTGGCCTCGCGCACCCTGCCCGAGGTCCGTCCCCTCGCCGTCATCCTCGCCGGCTTCGCCCTGCTGCCGAAGGTGGGCGCCTTCTCCGTCTGGCCGTGGATGACGCCGGCCCTGTCCGTGGCCCTCTTCGTCCCCTGGTCCCTCGGGGCCTCCGTGGCCGCCGCGCGCTGGGGGCGCAGTGCCAGCACCTTCACAGCGGGCCTCGTCGCGCTCCTCTATCCCGTGGTGGCGGTGGCGGCGGCGCGCGGAGAGCAGCCGTATCCGCTCGCGCTCGGTGCCGCGCTCGCGGCCCTCCTCACCGCGCGTGCACTGCACCCGTCCGTCAGTGTCGTCGCCGCTTCCCTGTGGGCCGCCGTCTTCGTCTTCCGGTCCACCCTGGCCTGGCATTCGCTGGTGCTGGCCACGCTGCTGAGCCTCCTGGCCCTGCTCGAGTCGCACCGCGCGGCCCACCGTCTCCTGGCCGGGGAGCGCCGCTTCTCGCTCGCGGCGACGCTCTGCGCCCTGGGCTTCCTGCTCATCGCGTGCGTGGATGCTCGCGGGGGTACGTCCCTGGCGGTGCTCGCGGGCACGGTGCTGCTGCCCCTGGCGTGGACGCGCGCCAACCGCCAGCCCTTCTTCGCGGGCCTCGCGCCACTGCTCTCGCTTCTCCTCGTCCTCGAAACGAACCTGTCCATGCCCTGGGCCGCCGCGCTGCCGCTGCTCGCGCTCGGGGTGGTGCGCGCCGCGGAGCACCTGCCGGCCACCCGGTACCTCCTGCTCGGCTCGTCCGAGGAGAAGCCGGCGCGCGACCTGTCCATGTGGATGCAGGGCGCGCTGACGCTGGTGGGGGTGGTGCTGGTGCCCGAGACGCGGGCCGAGCCCTGGGTGCTCGCGCCACTCGCGGCCTCCCTCGTGCTGCTGCCCGGGCCGAGGCCCTCGGTGCGCGTGGGGCTCGGGGTGGGTCTGCTGCTCTTCTGCTTCCCCATCCACCTGGGCGTCATCGTCCTGTTGCTGGCGCTCGGCTTCCTCACGCACCACACCCCCGGCGCGCTGTGGGCCTTCTTCCGCACGCCGCCGGACACCTCGCTGCGGCCCGTCACCGTGCTGGGGGCGCTCGCGCTCTGCGGCTGGCGGTTGGTGCTGAACGCGGCGTCGCCGGGAGCCATCGCCCTGCTGGCCGGGGTGCTGCTGGTGGGGGCCTTCCTCCTCTCGCGGAACTGGATGCTGACGGCCTCGGTGCTCGTGCTCGCCGGGGCTTCGCTGGGCAGGACGGCGGAGCATGTCTTCCTCGAGTGGCGCCCGGAGGCGGCGCTGTCCTTCGCCGCGGTCGCGCTCGGTGCGGCCCTGTTGTCCGCCCTGTGCCAGGTGGGAGGCATCCAACGCGCGCTGACGCGGCTGGCCGGGCGTCTGTCGCCGGGGCTCCCGGGCACGTGGAGCGAGCCGCTGTGGGTGGCCGGAGCCCTCACCACGGCGGTGCCCGTGGTGGTGCACCTGGTGGACCTTGGGCCGGGCGCGCTGCCGCTTCCGGTGGCGCTGCTGGCCGGGCTCGCCTCGCTGGTGTTGATGGTGACGCGCGAGCGGGAGATGGCCAACGTGGCCGCCGCGCTGCTGGCGGGCGTGGTCGTCGCGGCGGTGCCTCCGCTCTGGTCGCCCGCGGTGATGAGCGTCACGGGCCTCCTGCTGTGCATGGCGGGCACCTGGCTGGATGAGCGGGAAGTGGCCGTGGGCGCCGCGTTGCACCACGCGGGCTGGGTGCTGGCGCTGCTGTCCGTCTTCGGCCTCAGGGACCTGAAGCACCCGGGCACGGCGGTGTGCTTCCTCTCCGGCATCACCACGGCCTGGGCGGTGGTGTACCGGCGTCCCGAGCGCGCCGTGGTGGGCTGGGTGGCCTCGTTGCTGGGGCTGCACGCGTTGCTCGCGCACGTGGGGGCGCTGCTCTCCACCGGCAGGGGTGCGGAGTTCATCCTCCCGTTCTTCGGGGCGCTCAGCGCGTTGCTGGCCACGGCGGCCCTGTTCCTCGCGAGCGAGCGCATCCGCCGGAGCGTGGGGCACTCCTTCGCGGTGGTGGCCCTGGTGGAGGTGCTCGGCGGCCTGGTGCTGGTGCCCGGGGCGGCCGGGGTGGTGCTGGCGGCGATCGTCGACTGCGCGTGCCTGGCGGTGCTCTGCTTCGCGCTGGTGCGCCGGGCCGTGCGCGAGGAGGACGAGACGTCCGCCTTCCTCGCCGTGTGGACGGTGGTGCTCGGCTACCTGTCGGTGCGCCTGCACGCGCTGGCCTCGGGGCTGGGCACGGCGGACAGCCTCGTGGCGCTGGTGGGGGGGGCCATCTTCTCCGGCCTCTACGTCTTCGTCATGCGCGAGGGCTCGGGGCTGCCCGCCTTCCGCAGGCCGGCGTTGTGGGCGGCCTACCTCTTCCCCATGGCGGGCCTGCTCACCGCGCCGTGGGAGCAACCTCTATACGTGGCGGCCCTGCTGGTGGGCTACGCCGCCCATTTCGCCGCGCTCGCCGCGCACCCCTCGCAGCGCGGGATGTCCTCGCTCGTCTCGGCGGGCGCCTTCAACGCCGCGCTCTTCCTCGTCTGGATGGGCACCGGCGCCGGAGAGCCGCAGTACTACGTCATCCCCGCGGGCCTCTCGCTGCTGGTGCTGCTGCGCGTCTTCCACGAGGCGATGGAGCCGGACACGCGGGCGAAGCTGCGCGCCATGGCCATCACGCTCGTCTACGTGGCCGGGGCGTGGAAGCCGCTCATGTTCCAGGATGGCCGGGCCATGTTGCTGTGCGTCCTGCTGTGCCTGGTGGGCGTGGCGGCCGGCATGGCGCTGCGCATCCGCTCCTACGTGTACCTGGGCAGTGCCTTCCTGGTGACGTGCGTGCTCGCCAACCTCGCGCGCTTCGGCATCCGGGACCATCGCATGGGCGCCGCCTTCCTCTCGCTGCTCGGCGTGGGCGTGGTGGGCTTCATGGTGCTCTTCACCGCCAGGCGCGCCGAGCTGCTGGAGCGCTACGAGCGGGTGCGCACGATGATGGATACCTGGGAGGGATGAGGCGCGGGCTCACGACAGGGCCACGAGGTCGCGAATCCGGCCGCGTACCTCCGGACGCTCGACGCGCTCGTCCCGCGCGTGGACGCGCATGGGCAGTCCTCCATTGGGATGCAGCGTGGCCCGCACCATCGGGTCCACGCGTGCGCCCGGCGGCAGGGAGAGCCGGAAGCGCGGCAGCAACATGGAGAGCATCAGCTTGATCTCCAGCAGGGCCAGGGTGGCGCCGATGCACCGGCGCGGCCCGTTGCTGAAGGGGATGTAACCGTACACCGGCGGCTCGGCCTTCAACCAACGCTCCGGGAGGAACCGCTTCGGCTCGGGATAGAGGTCCGGCAGCCGGTGGGTGATGTACGGGCTGTAATACAGATGTGTCTCCGCCTCGAAGTGGAGGCCCCCCATCTCGAAGGGCGCGGTGCTGGTGCGGAAGGCCGTCGTCACGGGCGGCAGGATGCGCAGGCTCTCCTTCACCACCCGGTCCAACAGGGGAAGCCGCTCGAGCTGCTCGATGGTGGGGGGCGCGCCCTTCAGCTCTCCCTCCAGCTCCTCCAGCAGCGCCGCGTGCACCTCCGGGTGCTGGTCCAGCAGGAAGAGCGTCCAGGTGAGGCTGTTGGTGGTCGTCTCGTGGCCGGCGACGAAGAGGATGTTCGTCTGGCCGACCAGCTCCGCGTCGGACATCGAGCCCCCTTCCTCGTCCCGCGCGTGCAGCAGCATGGAGAGCACGTCGTCGCCGTCCGCTCCCTGCGCGCGCTTCCGGGCGATCAGTCCCCGGATGGCGGCCTCGCCCCGCTCGGAGACCTCGAGCAGGCGGCGGAAGGGGAGCCCCGGCTTGTTCCAGGGCACGAGGTGGACGGCCGGCGAGGTGTAGCGCTTCAGCCACTCCGCCATCAGCAGTCCCATCCGCAGCGTCTCCCGATCATCCTCCAGCCCGAAGAGCACCTGGGTGACGATGAGCAGCGTCACCTGCCGCATCTCCAGGAAGACATCCCGCACCTCGCCCGGCTTCCAGCCGCTCAGCATCCGATCGATGCACGCCACCATGGCGTCGCGGTAGCTCTCCACCTTCTTCCGATGGAAGGAGGGCATCATCATCCGCCGGTGCTGCCGGTGCATCTCGCCGTTGATGGAGACCAGCCCCGTCCACAACCTGCGCAGCGACGAGTCCTCGGGCCCCGTGCGCCAGAGCTCCAGGGAGCGGAAGAGCGCCGGGTTGCTCAGCACCTGCATGTTGTAGTCGGGGTGGAAGATGAAGACGTGTTGAATGCTGTCCCGCGACAGCGCCACCAGCGGGCCGTAGCTGCTCAGCTTCTCGAGCCAGTGCACCTGGTCGGCGATGAAGCGGATGTAGTTGCCGGTGACCCCGAGCAGCGGCGTCGTGCGCGGGCCGGGCAGCTCCACGGCATGTGTCCCGGGTGGGGTGGCGATCATCGGGCGCTCTCCTCCAGATGGGTCGACAGAAGGAGGATGCCAGACCTCATCGGTGACGGCCGGAGATCCTTCCAGGCGCCGTCTCCGCGCCGGGCGCCCAGTCCGGAGGCAGCTCGGCGGACGGCGGCACCGGGGCCAGTCCGGACGTCCCCTCCTCGGGCACCTGCCGGGCGGCACGGGCCAGCCGGTCCGCGCAGGCCGCGAGCCCGAACAGCACATAGAAGTGCACGGCCACGAGGAAGCCCGCGAAGAGGCAGGACACCAGGTGTCCCACCACCGCCGCCGCGAGCGCCCGCACCAGCCAGCCGCGCTCCTTGTCCCGCGCGAGCGTCCACAGTGGCCCGAGCGCCGCCCCGATGAAGGCCAGGAAGAGCCCCAGCCCCACGAAGCCCAGGTCGGAGATGACCTGGAGGAAGACGTTGTGCGCGGCGTACACCCGCGTTGAGCCCACGGGGCCATACAGCCGCCAGGCATAGGGGAAGGTGCCCGCGCCCACGCCCAGCAGCGGGTGCTCCACGCTCACCCGCGAGGCCACCGTCCATGCCTCCACGCGGCTCATCGCCGAGGCATCCGCCTCATAGGTGCCCACCGTGCGCGTGCGGTTCCAGAAGCTCTGCGGAGAGAGCATCAGCATGGCCCCGGCCGCCACTACCACCACCAGCGTGCGGGTGAGGTTCCGCTCCAGCAGCACCCACGTGCCCGTGGCGGCCACCAGCCCGAGGAAGCCGCCGCGCGAGTAGCTCAGCACCATGGCGGTGACGGCCAGCGCCGCCGCGAGGCCGCACGTCAGCCGCACCAGCCAGGGGCTCTGCTTGCGCACGAGGACGGCCACCGCCAGGGGCACGATGATGCCCACGCTCATGGCCATGCGGTTGGGGTCCGCGTACACGCCCACCCAGCGCGCGCGGTAGCCCTCCACCATGTCCACCCCCGCCTGGTGCCACGCGATGACTCCGCGCGAGGTGAAGAGCGAGCCCACGATGAGCGCGAGGCAGGCCCACAGCAGCCGCCGCTCCGTCGTCACCAGGTTCACCAGCGTCAGGTAGACGAGCACCCACTTGAGGAGCTCCACCGCGGCGAACTCCGTGGCGTCCGGGTAGAGCGACCAGCTCAGCGAGGCGAACACCAGGCCACAGAAGGTGAGGAGCAGCGCCCCGCGCTGTCCATCCACCCATAGCTTCTCCCGGCGGCCCATGCGCCCGAGCACCATCAGGCCAGTGGACAACGCCGACAGCAGCAGGGCCGGGCGGAACCGGGCCAGCCCCGGTATCCACTCACCAGGGCTGATGTAGATGGCGGCCAGGAACGCGAGCAGGAAGCCGAAGGCCCAGCGATCCTGGCTCCGCACCGCATTGCTTCCCATTCCCATCCCCGGACCTTCCCCCTCGGAGCCGACTCGCTGGCACCCGCGCCCACGTTGTGCACTCCGCGCGGCGAGCACCATCACCTCCGGACATTCCGTCCGAAAGGCGATTTCTCCTCCGGCGCCTTTATTCCCAATGCGAGGCATGCCGGCTGACGGCCTCCCGGCACTCCCCCGGGCCTCCGTCCTCCGCCGGAATCATCCGCGCGGCCCTGGTGTCCCTAGTCACTCCGCTTCCGTTTTCCCACGGGGTTGCCTGCATGCGTGTCCGATTGACTACCTTCCCGCTGCTCACCTCGGTCCTGTTGGCTTCCGCGTGTGGTGGCGGGACTTCGCCGGGACCCCAGAGCCCGCCTGGCGCCGTGGGCACGGCCGCTCCGGAGGTCACCGCGCCGGAAGAGCGGCCGGCCGCCCCCTCGTCTCCCGAGCAGGGAACGCCCCGGACGCCAGAACCGCCCGCCTACGCGCATGAGTGGGTGGTGAGCCCCACGGGCAACGACTCGGCGGCTGGCACGGAGTCGGCCCCCGTGCGGACCCTCACCAAGGCCCTCTCCCTCGCCGGGCCGGGTGATCGCATCCGCGTGCTCGCCGGCTCCTACGCCGAGCGGGTCCTCATCACCGGTTCCGTCCGCGCCGGCACCGCCGAGGCGCCCATCACGCTCGAGGGCGTGGACACGCCGCACATCATCCCGGGCTCGCGGCAGGGCGCGCTCGTCGTCGTGGAGCGGCCCCACTGGCGCATCCGCGGCTTCGACATCGACGCGCGCAACCGCCCCGCCTTCGCCGTGGTCTTCAGCGGGAACACCGAGGGCACCGTGCTCTCCGGCTCGGAGATCCACCACGCCCGGTACGGCGCCGGTATCAGTTTCCACGATGGAGCTCACGGGGCCACCCTCGAGAACAACCACATCCACCACATCTCCGTGCCGAACAAGGATGGTCATGGGGTGCTCATCCAACCCACGGCGCGCAACATCACCGTGCGCGACAATGTCATTCATGACAATTCGGGCGACTCCATCCAGTGCTACAGCCCGGATGGCACCATGCCCGCGGCTCCCGCGCAGGGGCTGCTCATCGAGGGCAACGACCTCTACGGCAACATCGAGCAGTCCATCGACATCAAGACCTGTTACGACGTCACCATCCGCCGCAACAAGATGCACAAGGCCCGCCGCCACCCGACGCTCGGAGGCAATGGGGCCCTGGTGGTGCACATGTCGGCCCGCGATGTCCTCATCGAGGAGAACGACATCTATGACGCGGGTCTGGCCATCGGCATCGGGGGAAACCGCTATGGCCCCATGCCCTCGGGCATCGTCATCCGGCGCAACCTCATCCGCGACATGCTCACCGAGGGCGGCATGACGGGCGGAGGTCTGCAATTGGCGGTCTCCACGGGAACACAGGTGGTGAACAACACCTTCACGCGGCTGCCGGGTCCGGCGCTCATCCTCGGCCGTGGAGATGGCGGGCCCACGCAGGGGCTGGTGCTGAAGAACAACATCATCGACGCGGACCAGGCGATGGAGGTGGGGCTCCATGCGCCCGGGCTGACGACGGGCAGCAATCTCTACCGGCCCGGTGCCACCTTCCTCCTCAAGGAGGGCTCGGCCCTCGAGCTCTCGCAATGGCAGGCACGTGGGCAGGACAGCAACTCGCTCGAAGACGCGGCTCCGCTCGACCCGGAAACCCTGGCGCCCGGGCCCGCCGCCGTCGACCGTGGCGAGCGGCTGGAACTGGACCCATCTTGTGGTGCGGGACCGGACATTGGTGCGGTGGAGTCCGGCTGTTGATGCACTCCTTTTGCCTGTAGCCCTTGCGAAGCGCCGGCTCTGACCTCATCACAAGGGAATGGGGAGTGGGCTGTCCGCTGCCGGTGAGGCCGCAAGAGGTGTGAGGTCCAGAGGGTGTGGTCGCAGGGGGAGTCGATGAAGGGGCTTCGCATCGCACTGCTGATGAGCCTGGCTCCACGCAAGCAGGGCTCGTTGGAGGACTGGATTCTCGCCTTTTGCCGGGAGGCCGCGCGGCGCGGTCACCAGGTGGATGCCTGGCTGCGCGAGCCCATGCTCCCGTCCTTCGTCACGGAGCTGAAGGACTGTGGCGCCCGGGTGGACGACCTCTTGGAGTTCGAGCGCTCGGGCCTGGCCGCGATGACCCGCCGGCTGGCCGGTCATGACATCATCCACCTCAACTTCCTGGCCCCTCGCAGCCGCATCGCGATGGCGGCCTACGCGGCGTGGCCCACCCAGGTGCTGTACACGGCCCACTCGGATCACATCGACGAGGAAGAGGACGTGGCGCGCCGGAGCCTGCGCTGGGCGGTGAATCAGGCCACCATGCTCCGGGTGCACAGCCTCGCGGGTGTCTCCGAGCACGTGCGCGTCAAGGAGGGCCGGCGCTTCGGACTCCATCCCCACCGCTCGCGCACCATCTTCAATGGCGTGGACACCCGGCGCTTCCATCCCCGAGCGCGCCCGCAGCCCGGGGGGCCGGTGGAGCTCATCACCGTCGCCAACCTCGTGGAGAACAAGGGCGTGCACCACCTGCTGGGGGCACTCGGGCGCCTGCGCTCGCCCCGGGTGCACCTGCGCGTCGTCGGAGATGGTCCGGCCCAGCCGGCCCTGCGCGCGCTCGCGGCGCGGCTCGGCCTGGAGCACCAGACGGAGTTCCTGGGGCTGCGCAACGACGTGCAGGAACTGCTCGGCACGTCGGACATCTGCATCCAGCCCGCGCTGGCGGAGGCCTTCGGGCTCACCGTGGCGGAAGCCATGGCCTGCGGCTGCGCGGTGGTGGCCTCCCGGGTCGGCGGCATCCCCGAGCTCATCCAGCACGGACGGACCGGTCTGCTGGTGGAGCCCGGAGACGAGCCCGGTCTCGCCACCGCGCTCGAACGCCTGCTGGACGACCCGGTATCGATGCGCCAGCTCGGTGATTCGGCACGCCAGCGGGCCTGCGAGTTCTTCGAGCTCTCCAACACCGTCCGACGCCACGTGGACTGGTGCGAGGAAGCCGCCGGCTACGTCTCGCAGGCTCCCGTCCAGCTCACCACCGCTCCGCCTCTTCCCGAGGTAGAGCCCGAGCCTCAGGCCTCGCGTCAGGCCGGGCCGCACGCCTCCTGAAGCAGCAGCCGGGCGAGCGGGCACACGGGGAGCAGGCAGGCATCATCCAGGAATAGTGGAGCGCCAATCACTGTCGAGAACACCCCAAACCCAGGAGGGTGTTCACGGTGAGAACATTCAACAAGCGCTCCGCATTTTTTTCATCCCTGTTGGCCTGTGTGGTGACTGCCTGTGGTTCCCCTGGCCACAGGGGTGGAGCCCAGGAGAGCGAGCCCGGAACTCCCACCGAGGTGACGCCCGCGCCCCAGATTCCGGGCACCTCCCAGCCCGAGCAGGGTGGACCGCGGACGCCCGCCGCGGAGGTGCCGGCCACTCCCGTCCCGGACGAGGACACGGGTCCTCCCGCGCCGGCCCAGCAGCCGGGCGGCTCCACCACCACGGAGTCGCCCGTCACCACCCCCACGTACAAGCGCGTATGGGTGGTGAGCACCACGGGCAGTGACACGGCCAGCGGCTCGGAGACGGCGCCCCTGCGCACCATCAGCCGCGCCATCACCCTGGCCGGCCCGGGCGAGCTCATCCGCGTGCGCTCCGGCACCTATACCGAGCGCGTGCTCATCTCCGGCTCCGTGCGCAGTGGCACCGCTGACGCACCCATCACGCTCCAGGGGGAGGGCAATCCCCGCATCGTCCTGGGCTCGGTGACGGGCGCGCTGATGGTGGTGGAGAAGCCGTACTGGCTCATCAGCGGCTTCAACATCGACATCCAGAACCGCAAGGCCCTGGGCGTGGCCTTCACCAGCAACCTGCAGGGGACGAAGCTCTCCAACTCGGAGATCCACCACGGCCAGTACGGGGCCGGCGTGAGCTTCCACTACAGCGCCAACGGGGCCACGCTCGAGAACAATCACATCCACCACATCTTCATCACTGGGAAGGACGCGCACGGGGTGATCATCCAGCCCACGGCGCGCAACATCACCCTGCGCGGCAATGTCATCCACGACAACTCGGGCGACTCCATCCAGTGCTACAGCGAGGATGGCTCCAGCTCCGCCGCCCCGGCCGATGGCGTCCTCATCGAGGGCAACGACCTGTACGGCAACATCGAGCAGTCGTTGGACATCAAGACCTGCTACAACGTCACCGTCCGCCGCAACAAGATGCACCTCGCCCGGCGCCACCCGACCCTGGGTGGCAATGGCGCCATGGTGGTGCACATGTCGGCGAAGAACGTCCTCATCGAGGACAATGACTTCTACGACGCGGGCCTGGCCATCGGCGTGGGTGGCAACCGCGTGGGCCCGTACCCCTCGGGCATCGTCATCCGCCGCAACCGCATCCGGGACATGATCACCCTGGGCGGGATGACGGGCGGAGGCCTGCAACTGGCGGTCTCCACGGGGACGAAGGTGTACAACAATACCTTCACCCGGCTGCAGGGCCCGGCGCTCACCGTGGGCATGGGGGACGGCGGCCCCACCGAGAACCTGGTGATGAAGAACAACATCATCGATGCCGCCTACGTCCTGAAGCTGGGCTCCCAGGCGCCGGGGCTGAAGATGGGCAACAACCTCTACCGGCCCGGCGCCTCCTTCAATGGCTCGACCCTGTCGCAGTGGAAGGCCCGGGGCTTCGATGCCAATTCCCTCGAGTCCAGTACGCTGCTCAACAGCACCACCCTGGCTCCCGCGTCGGCTGCCATCGATCGGGGCGAGAACGTGGGCCTCCCGTTCTGCGGGGCCGCTCCGGACATCGGCGCCGTCGAGTCCGGGTGCTAGCTTCTTCCCAACGAGGGTAATCGCTTTCCCAGTGTGAGACGCCCGCTGCCCATTCCCGGGTAGCGGGCGTCTTCGATTCTCACGCCGTCTTCGCATTCCATGACAGCACGGGCTCTCCCGGGGCACGGTGCTTCCCTTGCATGGGTTGCCCGTGGGCCGGAGTGGACTGTTGACTGCCGTGGGGGCGGGTTATGCGCGCGGGGCGTGGATGGGGCTTGTGGGTGGGCACCCTGGTGTTGGCGGGTGTGCTCTGGGGCGGATGCCATGACACCTCCCTGGATCCGATCGAGGATCCCAAGCCCGGCCACAATGGTGGTGGTGACACCAGCGGCGGAGACCCCGGCGGCGGAGACACCGGCGGTGGAGACACCGGTGGTGGAGACCCCGGCGGTGGATGCGGCTCCGACTGCGAGCCCCCGGGCCCCGTGCTGCTCCAGCGCGAGCCCTCGCCCAATCCCATTCCCGAGGAGAACAGCCGGCCGGGAGATCCGCGCTGGCGCGGTGGCGCGGCGGCTCCCGAAGGGCAGCTCGAGGCCTATACCTCCACCGAGTCCGCCGAGGCGGGCGAGAGCGTGGGGGTGAAGGTCTCCACCCGCACGGAGACCACCGTCACCGCCGAGCTGTTCCGCATGGGCTATTACGGTGGTGCGGGGGCTCGCAAGCTGTGGAGCGGTGGTCCCTGGCGGACGCGCGAGCAGGCCACGTGTGAGCGCCACGTGACGACGGCGCGCATCGAGTGCGACTGGACCGACACCTTCTCCATCCCCATCGACCCCGCGTGGCGCTCGGGGCTCTACGTGGTGAAGCTCACCCGGGCCGATGGGACGATGCGCTTCGTTCCCTTCGTCATCCGGGACCGGCGCGCGGCGGACATCCTCTACACGCCCAACTTCACCACCTATCAGGCCTACAACACCTGGGGCGGCACGAGCCTCTACTTCGACGCCGCGTGGGCGACGCCGTTCGGCCGCGCGCGCGAGGTGTCCTTCAACCGTCCGTACAAGGACTCCAACGGGGCCGGGAAGACGTTCTTCCTCGACATCAACTTCATCCAGCTGATGGAGAAGCACGGCTACGACGTCACCTACGGCACGCAGCTGGACTTCGTGCGCTTCCCGGACTTCGTCGAGGGAATTGGCGCCTTCGTCGGTGCCGCGCAGGACGAGTACTGGCCGGAGCAGGAGCGCGACCAGTTGGAGGCGGCGCTCCAGCGCCCCGATGGGAAGACGAGCCTGGTCTACTTCGGCGGGAACGGGGGCTACTGGCGCGTCCGCTTCGAGAAGGACGCGCGGGGCAATTTGCGCAACATGGTCTGCTACAAGAACGAGTCGGACCTGGATCCCCAGCGGGGCTCGACGGTGCGCTTCCGGGACCTGCCCAACCCCCGTCCGGAGAGCAACCTCTTCGGAGCGATGTACGAGGGTTGGCAGCTCGTCATGTTCCCCATGGTGGTGAGCGATGCCTCGCATTGGCTCTTCGAGGGCACCGGGCTGACCCAGGGCACCCTGCTGCAAGGCCTGCTGGGCTATGAGTACGACAAGAACTTCCCGGAGCTGCCGGGCGCTCCCGAGGGACTCCACGTCAGCATGATCAGTCCGGTGGTGAGCGGCGAGGGCATTCCGTCCCATGCCACCGCGGTGGATCGGACGCTGCCCTCGGGCCGGCTGGTGTTCTCCGCGGGCTCCATCTGCTGGGGGCTCGGGCTGGGCACGGATCCGGAGCTGAGGGATCCGCGCGTGGCGCGCATGACGCTCAACGTGCTGGACCGGGCGTTGACGCACCGGGTGCGTCCGCCGGCGCGCGAGCCCGTGACGGCTCCGGGGCCCGTGCAGTCCCCGCCGGAGGGGCAGTGGGTGCGGCGCGTGGAGGCCTTCGCGGGGCGGGCCGGGCGCTCCGGCTTCCAGGATGGTTCCGCGGCGGAGGCCCTGTTCAAGGCGCCCACCGGTCTGGCCGTCACGCCCCATGGGGAGGTGGTGGTGGCCGATACCGGGAACAACCGCATCCGGCTCATCCAGCCGGGGCCCACGCCCACCGTCATCACCCTGGCGGGCAATGGTGAGCTCGGCTACCGGGACGGCGCGGGCGCGCAGGCCATGTTCCGCCATCCCACGGCGGTGGCGGTGGGGCTGGCCGGTGAAATCTACGTGGCGGACTCCGAGAACCACGTCATCCGTGTCCTCGAGAAGGACGCGGAGGGCTGGAAGGTGAGGACGGTGGCGGGGAGCGTCTCCCGCTCGGGCTTCGCCGATGGTGTGCCGGCCAAGGCGCGTTTCAACCGGCCCATGTCGATCGCCGTGGACTCCGCCGGCAACCTCTATATCGCCGACCAGGTGGGCAATCGCATCCGCATGCTGCGCGCCGACCGGTCGGAGGTCGTGACGATCGCCGGCAGTGGCGCGGGCGGCCGGGTGGACGAGAACGGCATCAAGGCCAGCTTCAACAATCCCACCGCGCTCGTGATGGGCCAGGACGGGGCCTTGTATGTGTTCGAGGCGGGCAACCAGCTCGTGCGCCGCGTTTCACTCTCGGCTCCGTACAAGGTGGAGACCGTCGCCGGCCGGCGGGATGGGTATGTGTTCGGCTTCGCGGATGGAGATGGGACCGTCGCGCGGTTCCGCGGCCAGATGGGCATGTCGGTGGCCGTGGATGGCAGGTTGGTCATCGCCGACACGGGCAACTTCCGCATCCGCAAGGTGCAGCCCGGCGCCGATGCCACGTCCTCGCGGGTCGTCACCGTGGCGGGCTCGGGGAAGCTCGGGACGAATCTTGGCTCTGGAGACGTGGCGGACATCGTCGCTCCCACGGGGCTCGCCACCGATGTTCATGGGAACATCTACGTGAGCGATTCGTTCAACCACGCCATCCGCGTCATCATCCCGTAGCGCCCGGCCCGCGCGGTGCGCTGGTCCGTGAGGTGCAATACCTCCCCCGAGAGGGGGAGGAGTGATGGGAAGCGGGCGAGGCGTGGCACTGCGGGTGGGTCTGGGAGCACTTCTGCTGCTCCGGTGTGGACCCTCCGGGTACGAGGAGGAAACCTTCTTCCCACCAGAGGACTCCGCTCCGGCGTCCTCCTGCGAGGCCTTGCCGTCCGGTGGGCTCGAGGTGGCTCCCGTGCGCGGCGGGCACGACCCGGGCCAGCCCCGGCCGCTGCCTCCCATGTTCCAACCCGGCTTCCATCTGGCCTTGCGCTGGTCCCACTCCGTGGGCGGCCTCACCACGTTCCGGCTTCGCGTGCCGGTGAATCGGGCGGGGCAGCGGTTGCGGCTCGCCTTCCGCTCGGGAGACGGGCCCCTCGTGTTGCGGCGGGTCACCGTCGCCCATGTTGGCGACGAGGGCTCCCTGGCCTCCGCGCCGGTGCCCGTGACGTTCTCTGGCGCGCCCGGCCTCTCCGTGGCGACGCGGACGCGCGTGGTGTCCGATGCTGTGTCCCTTCCCATCCACTTCGGTGACGAGCTGGCCGTGTCCTTCGAGGTGGAGGGCTCGTTGGCGGCGAGTGCCATCGAGCTGCTCCCCGGCAGCGCCATGCGCTCGGGCGCCTGGGCCAACGTGGAAGGTCCGCTGGGGGGCACGGCCTGGGCCATTCCCGTGGGGCTGGCCACCGTGGAGGTCGAGGGCCCTCCCGCGCGGGCCTTCGTCGCCCTGGGGGACAGCATCACCGAGGGCTACATCGACGGCCACGACGACATCCGTGACACCTGGGCCTTCCGGGCCGGCGCCCAACTGGGTGTGCCCATCGTCAACGCCGGAGTCTCCGGCCAGGGCTTCTACGATGGGCTGCGGCTGCTGGACGGGGAGGCGCTCGTCCTGTCGGGCATCACCGACTGCATCGTCCTGTTGGGCACCAATGACCTGAGTGGCGTCCCGGACAGCAAACTGCTGGCGGACATGGAGCGGCTCACGGAGCGGCTGAAGCCCTTCTGCCGCACCTGGACGGGCACCCTGCTGCCCAAGGAGCACGCCAACAACGGCAAGTACGAGCAGGTGAAGGCGAGCCGTCTGGTGATGAATGCCTGGATTCGCGAGCACCGGTGGCCAGACGTCATCGACTTCGAGGCGGTGACGCACGCGCCGGACAACGTGCACCACTTCCTCGACGGGCTGGACGTGGACGGCATCCACCCGAGCGCGGCCGGCCATGGCGTCATGTCCGACGAGGTGGTGCGCGTGCTGCGCGCCCATGGCGTGCCACCGCAGCAGGCCCCGTGAGTCCTACCCGGGGACGCTGGACCCGTTCAGGGTTCTTGCATGGTTCAGCTCCCGGACGTCCAGCGGCGAACACCTCTGCTCGCGTCCCGCCGACGATTTCCAGCGGAGCGGTATCTTCGAGAAGACCCTGCTCTTCGTGGGCACAGGGGGGAGGACCCATGCGGGCGCTCGAAGCCATCATCCATGCACCCGTGCAGCAGGATGCCGAGCTGTTCCGGAACATCCTCGACGCACTGCCGTACCCCATTTTCTGGAAGGGGCGAGACCTGCGCTACCTCGGGTGCAACGCCGCGTTCGCGAGGATCACCGGGCGCGTGGACCCCGACGCGGTGGTGGGGCTCTCCGACCACGAGCTGCCCTGGCGGAAGGAGGACGCGGACCTCTACCGCGCCTGCGACCAGCAGGTGATGGAGTCGGGACAGCCGTTGTCCGATTGCGAGGAGACGGTGCGGGGCTGTGATGGGGTGGCGCGGTGGACGCAGACGAGCAAGGTGCCCCTGAGGGACGAGCGGGGCTTCGTCTTCGGCGTGCTCGGCATCCTCGTCGACGTCACCGAGCGGCACGAGGCGCAGGATCGCCTCCAGGTGGCGCTCACCGCGGGCGAGGCGGCCAATCGCATGCTGAAGGCGCAGGTGGCCGAGCGCGAGCTCATGCAGCGCGCCCTGGAGCTCAGCGAGATGCGGCTGCGCACGGCCGTCCGTGGCGCGCAGATGACCATCTGGGGGTGGGATGCGAAGGGCGTCTTCACCTTCTCGGATGGTGGGGCGCTGGTCACGCTGGGCCTCGAGCCGGGGTGGCTGGTGGGTCACTCCGTCTTCGACGTCTACGCCGGCCACCGGGAAATCCTCGCGCAGGCCCGGCGGGCGCTGGCGGGTGAGTCCTTCACCGGCTACATCACGGTCGAGGGCATCCACTACGAGACGCGCTACGCGCCGATGTTCGACGAGACGGGCGCGCTCACGGGCGTCACCGGCCTGGCGCTGGATGTGACCGAGCGTGTGCGCTACCACGAGATGCTGGAAGCGGAGCTGGAGCGGACGCGCAAGCAGTTGTTGCAGGTGGAGCGGCTGGCGACGCTGGGCACGCTGGCGGCCGGGGTGGGGCACGAGCTGCGGAACATCTCCACCGTGCTCAACAGCCTGAGGAGCTCCTTTCGCGACCTGGCACAGCGGGGCCAGGCGCCCGATGCCGAGGAGCTCGAGGAGCTGGGCTGGGCGTGCGAGCACGTGGCCACGCATGGACGGCACCTGATGGACCTGGGCCGGCCGGGGCGCTCGACGGTGGAGCGGATGGATTTGCGGGAGCTGGTGGCGGGCACGCTGGCCATGCTGCGCACGGCGGGCATCACCAAGCACGTGAAGGTATCGGCGGCGGTGCCCGAGGGCCCCCTGTGGATCGACGCGAGCCGGACGCGGGTGGAGCAGGTGTTGCTCAACCTGGTGAGCAACGCCGCCGACGCGGTGGAGGCGGTGCGCGATCGGCCCTCGGAGGTGCGGGTGCGGCTCTTCGAGGACCGCGCGGCGGGCTTCGTCTGTTGCCGCGTGGAGGACACCGGGGTGGGCATTCCCCCGGAGAAGCTCGCCGCCATCTTCGAGCCGTGGTTCACCACCAAGCCTCCGGGCCGGGGAACGGGCCTGGGCCTGCCGGTGGTGCGCAACATCCTCCAGGAGGCCGGAGGAGACCTCTCGGTGGAGAGTGAGTGGGGGAAGGGAAGTGCTTTCACCTTCCGGCTGCCCTCGCGGCTCCAGCCTGGCTGAGGGCCGGCCGGGAGGCACACACGCCTGGACGGAGAGGATGCAGGCGGGGGCGGAGGTGGATAATGTCGCCCCCCCTTCGTCAGCCAGGGAACTCCGTATGCGCTGTGTGCTCCTCGTTCCGGTGTGTCTCCTCGCCGCCTGCGCCGGCTCCGTGCCCGCGCTCCGCCCGGCCGCTCCGGCTCCGGCTCCCTCCGCGCCGGGAGTCCCCGAGCAGGTTTCCCGGGGCGAAGCGGTGGAGTCCTCCGGGGCCGCGTCGGCGGAAGAGGTGGCGCGGGCGCTGAGCACCACGGTGGAGGTCGCCCGGCTCGTGTCCGGAGGCTCCAGCCTGCGCGCTTCGCACCTGGGTTTCCTCGGGGCGCCCTCGCGTGCCGCGGCCCTCATCGTCGAGCGCGCGGTGCAGCTCGTGGGGGTGAAGCAGCTCGGCCGCGTGGACCGCGGCGTCCCGGACGACTGCTCCGGCCTGGTGCGGCTCGCCTACATGAAGGGCGGCATCGACCTGGTCAACCATGGCTTCCTCAACGGCGAGAACGCCGTCTCCGCCATCTACCGCCGCGCGAAGGAGCGGGGTGCCCTCCACCAGCGCCGTCCCCGTCCCGGGGACCTCGTCTTCTTCCAGGAGACCTACGACCGCAACCGCGACGGCAAGCGCAACGATGGGATGACCCACATCGCCGTCGTGGAGACCGTCGAGCTGGACGGCACCGTCACCTTCATCCACCGGGGCAGCAAGGGCATCGCCCGCTCGCGCATGAACCTCCTCTTCCCGCGCACCCATCGCGCCGGCCAGAGCGGGGCCGTCCTCAATGACTTCCTGCGCGCCGCGTCCAAGGGACAGCGTGCCTGGCTCACGGGAGAGCTCTTCGTCGGCTTCGCCTCGCCCACGACGCTGTAGGCCCGCTCACTTCTTCGAGAGCGTCACGAGGGCGTCCTTCGCCTCTTGCTGGCCGCAGTTCTTCGGGCCGGTCACGGCCTTCTCCCTGGGCAGCTTGCTCAGCTCCTCCAGGGCGGGCACGGCCTTTGGATCTCCCAGGCCCGCCAGCCGCCGCGCCGAGCGCGCGCGCACGCCGCAGTTCTTCGACTCGAGCGAGCGCGTGTACAGCTTCACCAGGTCCAGCGCGTCGGTGGAGTGCACCGCCTCCAGGTAGCGCAGCGCGCCCCACTGCCTCGGCGAGGTGGGCTCCTCGTCCGCCAGCTCCTCGAAGTGCTTCTTCACCTGCTCCTCGGAGAGCGTGCGCATCAGCGTGAGCAGCCCCTTGTCCGCCTCGTCCGCGCCGAAGTCCTCGGCCAGCCCGTCCAGCACCGCCGTCTCGAGGGCCTCACGCGCCGGGGCTTCCAGGCCGGCGAGCACCGAGTGCTCCTCCTCGTGCCGCTCCAGGCCGTGCAGCGCCCGCGCGCGCATTTGAAGCACCCCCGCGTCCTTCTTCGTCTCCGCCGGCAGGTCCGTCAGGCGCTCGAGCGCGTCCTCCAGTTGGCCCGCCTCCATCAGCTCGCGGGCCTGGTACACCGGATCATTGCGGCGCGACACCTCGTACGCGCCCAGGCCCAGTCCCAGCACGAGCCCCAGGCCCACGCCCGCCGCATGGAGCGGCCAGGCCCGAACGAGCGCCACCGTGCGCTCGGCCGCCGTGCGCGCCAGCTCCACCACCGCCCGCACCGGCTTCATCACCGGGCCGAGCTGCTCCTCGATGGGCGGGGAGAGGGACACCTCGTCCTGGCCACCGAAGGGCAGGCCCTCCGGAGCGCGGCGGCAGCGGTGGATGCGCAGCGGCTCGCCATTGCCCGGCATGGGCACGCTGCCACAGGGCTCGGCGTCTCCCTCCACCCGGTTGCGCGCCAGGTTCACCGACTCGGTGAAGATGACCTCGCCGGCCTGGGCCACCTGCTCCACGGCCTTCACCACCTCCGCCGGCTCGCCGAGCACCGCGTCACGCGTGACGAGCACCTCGCCCGTGTGGAGGCAGATGCGCACGGGCAGGTGCTCGTCCGGGCCGCACGTCTGGTTGTGCCGCCACAGCCGGTCCTGCATGGCCATGCCGCACAGCACCGCGTGGGTGGGCGAGGAGAAGGTGACCAGCAGCGAGTCTCCCCGCTTCTGCACCAGGCGCCCGCCGTACTGGCGCACCAGCGGCAGCAGCAGCCCGTCGTGCGTCTCCAGCATCCGCGCGTTCTGCTCGTGCGTCTGCCGCGAGGTGCGCTCGGTGAAGCCCTCCAGGTCGGTGAGCATCACCGTGAGGTTCTGCGGCTTGCTCCCCGAGAGGGTGCCGCTGCCAATGGGGGCCACCGGGCCCGCGGGCTTCGGGGCGGGGACGACGGTGCCGGCGCGCACCACGTGCTTCTCGTACACCACGGCCGCCAGGGCGGACTGGGAGGGGCGGGTGGGGGCGCGCGAGGGCGAGGACGCCCCCTCGGGCAGCGGCATGCTCCGATCGGCGCGGGTGGGCGCCTGGGAGGGCGAGCGGCCACTGCTCGCGGGCGCGGCCACCGGTGCGGAAGGGCCGAAGGCGGCGGTGCCCGAGGCCGGGGACCCGGCGGGCTTCTCCGGAGCCGGGGACGGGGACACGGGCGGGGGCGCGGCGAAGGCGGCCGTTCCGGTGCCACCCGCGGCGGAGGCGTCGGGGACGAGGAAGGCGGAGATGCTCGGCGAGGCCGTGCCCGCCGCCATCGCCAGGGGCATGCCCACCGCGAGCTGGGCTCCGGCCGCGGCCAGGGCGCCCAGCGCGTCCACCAGCGCGTTGGCGTGTGGCATGCGGTGGGCGGGCGCCTTCTGCAGCAACTGCATCACCAACGCGACGAGCGCGGGGTGCCCGGCGAGCGTGGGCGCCGCCTCGAGGAGGGGCATGGGCGTCGCGGCGGCGTGCTGGGCCACGTACTGCGTGGGCCCGGGCCCGGGGAAGGGCAGCTGGCCCGACAGCATCCGGTAGGCGAGCACCCCGAAGGAGTAGAGGTCGCTGCGCGGGTCCACCGGCGCTCCCACCGCCTGCTCCGGCGAGAGGTACTCCGGCGTGCCCACCACCAGCCCCACCTGGCTGAGGTTGCTGCTGGAGGCGTCCGGCTCCACCAACCGGGCGATGCCGAAGTCCAGCAACCGCGCCTGCTCCCCGCGCAGCCCCTTGGTGAGCAGCACGTTCTCCGGCTTGAGGTCGCGGTGGATGATGCCCTTGTCGTGGATGGCCGCCAGGCCCTCGGCGAGCTGGTACAGCAGGGGCAGCGCGCGCGACGGCGCCATGGCCCCCAGCTGCAGCACGTCATAGAGGTTCTCGCCCTCCACGTACTCCATCACCAGGCACGCGCCCACTTCCGCCTGGCCATAGTCGATGACGTGCACCACGGCCGGGTGCTCCACCGCGGACAGCAGGCGCGCCTCGCGCTTGAAGCGCTCGATCATGCTCGGGTGCACCATCAGATCCGCGTGCAGGATCTTGATGGCCACCTTGCGCCCCAGCGACACCTGCTCACCGAGATACACCTCGCCCATGCCGCCTGCGCCGAGGAGCTGGAGCACACGGAAGCGGCCATCGAGGACAAGGGTACCGGTATCGATCACGGGCGCTGCATCTTCGCCGGAAACGGGTGTCGCGGGCAGTGGCTTCGCGTGAAGCGAGCACGCTCATCTACCTGCCCCCCGAGCAGCGGAACAGGAAAACTCGCGTGGACCTGTCCTGGAAGGTCCTGTGGTGGACTTCCGGTGAACATCGCATGCCGCGGTGCGGTGGGGCGGGCGGTGGGGTCCAGGCGGGCGAGCGCCTCTCCCACGGTCCGGGGGCGCGGCGGGGGCCGTGGTAGGAGCTCTTCGTGGAGCCGGAGCGCTGCGTGTTCTTCGAGGGCGAGGTGCGCCAGCACAAGCGGGTGCCCGCCGAGCTGCGCACCCTCGAGCGGGGTGGCTTCGGGGTGTGTCTGCTCTCGCCCCGGGACGCGCAGGTCGTGCTGAGCCTGGTGCTGGAGTTCTCCGGGCAGGTGGTGGAGCTGGAGGCGCAGGTGGTCCAGGTGTTTCCGCCCCAGGAGGGCTCGGGGGCGGTGGTGGGGCTGGCGCTGCTGTTCACCGACAGGACGCGGGCCGAGTCCCTGTTGCGCCCCTGGTTGGGCCACACGTGAGGCGGCCGGGGCGAGTGACTGCTTCGAACATGTCTGCCTTCGCGGCCAATATCCTCCAAGACAGGTCCAAGCGGGCTTCAGGTGTAGATATCTACACCTGGGCCGAGGCAGCACCCGCCTGGCGCTCCGATTGTGAAACACGTGCCGCGGGCCCACGGGCGCCGTGGCGGCGAAAGCCGTGCTAGACCTTGGAGGTCATGAAGTCGGCCCGACTCACGGAGACAGTGTCCTTCCAGCCCCTCGCCCGCGGAGACACGGGGGGGAGTACGAGGTGGAGGCCCCGCTGGGCTCCGGGGGGGGGCCATGGCCTCGTCTTCAAGGTGCGGCGCGCCGGGTTGCCCTTCGCCCTCAAGCTGCTGCGCGGCCGGAGCCTGGAGGCCCGGGGGCAGCGGGAAATCAACATCCTGCGGCGCCTCGAGCACCCCAACGTGGTGGGCTTCCACGGCTGTGGCAGGTGGCCGCACCCGGTGCACGGCCCGCTCTACTTCGTCATGGACTTCGTGGAGGGCCGGACGCCGGAACAGTGGGCCCTGGAGGACAACCCGTGCGCGCGCTGCGTGGCGCGCGTGCTGCTGGAGCTGGCGCGGGCGCTGGCGCACATCCACGCCCGGGGCGTGCTGCACCGCGACCTCAAGCTGGAGAACACCTGCTGCGCGCCTCGGACGGGGTGCCGGTGCTGGTGGACTTCGGAATCGGCTGGCTGGCGGAAGAGCCCCCGCTCACCCATGGCCCGCTGCCGCCGTGCACCGCCGAGTACCGCAGCCCCGAGGCGCTGCGCTTCGCGCGCGCGCACACCGGCGGGCAGGCGCGCTACGTGGCGGACGCGGGGGACGAGCTGTGGGCGCTGGGCGTCATCCTCTACTGGCTGCTCACGGCGGAGGACCCAGCCAACAAGGTCCGCATCCCGGGCCACAAGGGACCTCACCCCAGGGAGTACCACGAGGAGGTCTTCGAGCGGCTCGGGAAGGCAGTCAGGAACTGCGAAACCACGGTTCAATGTCAGGAGGCCCTCACCCAGGAATTGAAGCTGCTTGCTGAGCAGATCCGAACGGTAGGCTCCAGACTCAACAAGCGCGTCACCCGCACGCAGTGAGCTCAGGAGAATGGCATGCCGAAGAAATACTTCAGGCTGATGCCTGTTCGTTTTGACGGTCGCCTTCGCGTTCCCATCCTCCATCCAGGCAGCCCACTGGATTTCTCGTTCGCAGACTCGGGGGATTTTCCCGTGGTCACCGAAAAGGTCGCCAGCACCCTCGCCGAACTGGCCCCTGGCGATGTGCAGCTCTACCCCGCCGTGGTGGACTCGCGGCCAGAGCCCTACGTCCTCGTCAACGTCGCGCGCCAGGTGAAGTGCATCGACGACGAGACCTCCGAGGAAGTGCTCTACTGGAAACCGGAAGACAACCGACCTGACCTGCTCGGCCAGTATCGGTCCGTGGGCGGCATGCGTATCGACCCCTCGAAAGTGGGTGATGCCAAGGTCTTTCGGCCCCGGGGCTATCCAAAAGCCCTCCTCATTTCTGAAGACGTGAAGGAGGCCCTGGAGCGCACCGGAGCCTCGGGCATGGAGTTCAGAGAAGTCACTGGCCCCAGCCCCATCAGCGAGGAGGAGCGCGTCTACAAGCGCAGGTGTCGTGAGCTGCTGGAGCCTCCCCCTGCCGCCAGACGTGCCGCGTGGAAGTCGCTCGGCAGGCTGGACGAGATGGCCGTTGCTCCTCGGGCCATCTGCTACGAATGGCCGGGCCACCGGCAAGACTGGGCCATCATCCATCGGGAGCCAGGGCGCATCCTCCTCGTCTCCGAGGGCCTCTCGGACCCGTTCATCGCTCGCTTGGAGCCCTCCGTGGGTTTCGGCTTGGAGCTCGCCCTGGAGACGGAACTGGCGGAGCTGCCCCTCGATGCCATCGAGGGAAGCTGGCCCTACGTGCTGCTCGAGCGAGTCTCAAAGGAGGTGGTGGCCCAGGAGCACGAGAGAGAGCGGGCCAAGGCGGGCCTGCTCGTGCTGGAGGTGGCGGGCAATGGGCCTGCCCGCCACCCTCGTGAGCGCTGAGGGACGCGTGGGGGTGCTGCTCGGCCAGGAGTCGCGCTCACTGCCCCGGCTGTTCCCCTCGCCCTTCGGCGACGTGCGGCTCGTCACCGTCAAGGCCCTGCTGCCCGCCGAGTTGGAGTACGCCTCGAAGCGTGGCACGCAGGGCGCGGCCGAACTGGCGCAGCGCTTCGCTGGAAACGGGGAGGAGCACCTCGCGCGCGCCAATCGGCAAGCAGTGGTGTAGTGGGCCCGTTGGCAAACACTTTCGGGTGAAGCTGGCGGGCGGCTCCATCCGCAAGGTGGGCGTGGATTTGAACAAGGGCCGCACGCGGGCGACGTGACCACCCCAGCGTCGCTGACGCTCCGACTGTTCCACATGGCCGGAACGGGTGTTCCACTTCGCCCGGAACGAGTGTTCCACTTCGCCGGAATACGCGCCTCAGTAGAGTATGCAGTAGCTGCCGTCGGAGCAGTAGTTCGACGACGAGCAGCACGCGCCATTGTTGCAACGGCCCTGGCAGCAATCGATGGCGCAGCTGAAGGCGTCTTCGTTCAGCGAGCACTCGCCGTCACCGCAGTAGTTCGGGCAGGGCTCATCGGCGTAGCTCGAGGCCGACCTGGAGGTGTTGGCCCAGCAGGTGGTGCGCCCCCCGCCGCTGTCGATGACCATGGGCACGGCCTTCACGTTGAAGAGGTACGAGCCACAGGACAGGCCCGCCCTGCTGAAGTACCAGCCGCCCGAGGTGCCGGAGAGCTCGGAGGACGACTGCAGGACGTTGTTGATGCGGAACTCCAGCCGCACCGCGTTGGCCGGGTAGGACACCGCCCAGTTTCCACTGCCCGCCATCTCTCCCTGGTAGGTGCTGATGCCGTTGATGGTCAGGCTGGTGACGGCCGCGTTGGAGCACAGGGCCAACCCGGTGGTGCCTGTCAGCTCCATCTCCTCGGGAGCATCGACGACACCGCCGCACGCTGTCAGCAGCAGGCCGGACAACAGGACACAGATCGGGGAGAGATGACGCGGCATCACGGGGACCTCCAAGCGGGGGGATGGGCCTCGGCGGGGGCCGGAGGCTCATCATCTACCCCTATCATGTTTTCCCACGAAATGCGCGAAATACCATGAAAGGCAGGAGAGCCGCTCACGCCGTCTTCAGGCTGAGCTGCCACGACACGCCGTACCGGTCGGCGAGCCAGGTGAACTTCCGGCTGAACGGGTGCTCGCCCAGCGGCATCATCACCTGTCCTCTCTCGCCCAGCTTCGCGGCCAGCATGTCGAGTTCCGCCTCCGAATCACTCGTGGCGAAGATGGACGTGGCGGGCGTGAAGCTGAACCCCTGCTTCGCCATCTCTTCCATCAGCTTCCTCACCTGGGCATCCGTCGTCCTCATCCGTCCATCCGAACACCTCCGGAGTCATCGGGTTTCTACCGTCGGCCGCCGTCACTCAGGATGGGGAGGTGTGTTTGTCGCTGAGCATGGTCCAGGTGTTTCCGCCCCAGGCGGGCTGGGAGGAGGTGGTGGGGCTGGCGCCGCTGTTCACCGACAGGGCACGGGCCGATTCCCCGCCGCACCCCTGGCTGGGCCAGGGCCGAGGCAGGAGCGGGATTCTGTCTCGAATCGAGGGTCTTTCCATGAATACAAACAAAGACAGGCTCAATCCGTCGCACATCGTGTCCTCTGAAATCAGACAGACGTCGTTGACGCTCCAATGATGTTCACGTACAGTGCGTGACACCATGGACAATCACGACAAGCCGAACCGGAAGAAGTTGAGCCTCAACAAGCAGACGCTTCGCGTGCTCGCCGATGATGAGCTCACCGAGGTGAATGGTGGCCTCGCGCTGGAGCTTCCCCACCTCACGTGGTCGGCGAAGTGCCGGAAGTCGGCGGATATGAGCGGTACTGGTCCCACCTGCTTCTGCTGAGAGGTGGGGTCTGTCCGGTGCTGGGTCTGGTGTCCAGGTTCATGTGGCCCCAGCACCGGACAAACCATGGGTGGCGGGTTGGGCCGAGCAACTCCCGATGCCAATGACAGACTCCCGATGGCAACCCATCGTCGACAGCCGCGGTACAGGTGAGCTCCTCACTCTGCGTACGAGGTCTGTCGAGGCAATCCTCGCCATTGCACGGTGCTTGAGGGTGCCAGTCAATCAGAGCGGACCCGGTCACGCGCCGTTCCAGGCATTCAATCTTCCCGACGGCAGTGCGGGAACAGCGCTTCTCTTCGCCTATCTGGCGCGGGCTGCTCTCCGGGAGCCTGTGTTGGGTCATCCCGACGACTGGCGCCAGGTGGCCCTGAGCCATCTGGACCATGCTTGCCAGGGTGTTGCCGACGTCTCCATGTCGGCTGGCCTCTTCGGCGGTTTTCCCGGGGTGGGGTGGGCGGTGGTGCATGTGGGGCGCATGCTCGACACGGAGCCAGACACCACCGGCGAAATCGACGAGGTCCTCCTCGAGGTGGTGCTCAAGCGCCCCTGGCGGGGTGACTTCGATTTGATCTCCGGCCTCGTGGGCATTGGCGTGTATGCGTTGGAGCGCATGCCCGAGCCCGTGGCCGAGCGGTGTCTGCGCGAGGTGATTGGCCGCCTGGGGGAGCTCGCTCAGCATGACGCGAACGGCGTGGCCTGGCATACCTCCGCGGCACGGCTCGTGGGCCGGCGGCAGGAGGCCGGGCCCGAGGGCATCTACGATCTGGGCATGGCCCATGGGCTCGCGGGTGTCATCGCCTTGTTGGCCGGGACCCACGCGGCGGGAGTCGCCCGGGAGCAGGCCTCAGGTCTGCTCGAGGGGGCGGTGTCCTGGCTGCTCGCCCACTCCCTGGGGCCAGGGGGCCATGGCGGTTTTCCCTGGGCCCACGCCCCGGGATTCGAGCCTCATCCCGCGCGGGCCGCCTGGTGTTATGGGGATGCTGGCATCGCGGCGGCGCTCCAGCATGCGGCCGCATGTACCCACAACCCTGTCTGGGCCGAGCACGCGCGTGCATTGGCTCTCGGGGTCGCGCGGCGGCCTCGAGGCGAGACGGGGGTCAAGGACGTCGGAATCTGCCACGGCAGCGCGGGCTTGATTCAGATCCTCAATCGTCTCTATCAGGCCACGGGAGAGCCGGCATTGCGCGAGGCGGTCCATGACTGGATTTCCTGGACGCTGGCCTCCCGCGTGCACGGCCATGAGAACAGTGTGGCCGGTTTTCAAGCGCTCAACTACGAGGGCGGTCAACCCGTCTGGCTCGCCGATCGTGGGCTCCTGGGCGGTGCGGCGGGCGTGGCCCTGGCCCTTCTCGCCACCGTGAGTGATGTGGCGCCCCGCTGGGACAGGGTGTTTCTCCTCTCATGAAGAAACTGCCATCGCGGTCCGAGCTGAACCCGTCCGCTCGGTTCGTCTTGCGGACACCGCTGCTCCCCTTCGACGAGTTCATCGCCTGGGGGAAGGACCTCCATGAGGCCTCGGACGAAGCGTACTCCCAGGCGCGTGCACGGTTGGTCCGCGCGTTCGAACGGCCCATGGTGCGTGAGGCGCTGTTCCTGGCCTCGCCCGGCCTTCATGAAAGGCTGGGCCACTGGCTGAGCCAGCCGGACACCGAGGGCGGGTTGAAGGTCGAGCGCGCACTGGTCCGTTACTTCTCGCGCATGACGGGAAGGGCCACGCCCTTCGGCCTCTTCTCGGGCATCTCCGTCGGGCGGCTGGGCGAGCGCACCGTCCTGGAGACCGTGGCCCAGGAGGGATATGCGCGCAGGACCCGCCTGGACAATGACTATCTGTTCGCGCTCACCCATGTGCTTCGCGAGGAGCCCACCATTCGCCGGGCGCTTCGGTGGTGGCCGAACTCGAGCGGCTACCGGTTCGCCGGGCAGTGGCGTTATGCCGAGGCACGCCTTCAGGGCAGGCGGCGCTCCTATCATCTGGTGGCGGTGGACACCGGCCCCCACGTCGAGGCCGTCCTTCTGCGAGCCGAGGGCGGCGCGACCATCGAGGAGCTGACCAGGGCACTCCTCGACATGGATGCCGAGCTCCAGGCCGAGGAGGCGGAGGGGTTTGTCAACGAGCTCATCGACAGCCAGGTGCTGAGCAGCGCACTGGAGCCCGCCGTGACGGGCCTCGAGCCTGTCCAGCACGTCATCTCGCTCCTGGACGCGGCCGCACCCGGGTCAGAGGCCGCGGCGCGCATCGGCGCGGCCGTGACGGCGCTGGCAGGCGTGGACGCACGAGGTCTCGGTCAGCCGGAGCGCGTGTACCACGAGCTCGCCGAGAGCCTCCGTGCGCTCCCCACCGGGGTGGACCTGGCGCGCTTGTTCCAGGTGGATCTGGTCAAGCCCGCCCCTACAGCCCTGCTCGGGCCCGAGGTGCTGGCCGAGGTCGAGCGTGGGCTCCAACTGCTGCGCCACCTGTCGCCTCCATCGGAGCAGCAGGAGTCCTTGAGGCAGTTCGCGCGCTCCTTCGTGGAACGGTACGAGGACCGGGAGGTGCCGCTCCTCGAGGTCCTGGACGAAGAGTCGGGTCTTGGCTTCGAGAGCAGTGGGGCTCCGGCCGCTGTGGGGGCACCCCTGCTGGCGAACATCGCCTTCCCCTCCCAACAGACGTCCACGAAGACCCATTGGGGAGCGCTGGAGCGATTCATCCTGCGCAAGCTCCAGGAGACGTGGGCGCGCGGTTCGCATGAGCTCGTCATTTCGGATGCGGAGCTCGCGCCCCTGCTGCGCGACCCTCCGCCCCCGATGCCGGATGCGCTCGCCGTGCTGGCCACGCTTGCCGCGGAGTCCTCCGAGGCCGTGTCGCGAGGTGACTTCGAGGTGTTTCTCTCCAACGCGGGGGGACCCTCGGGCGCACAGATGCTCGGGCGTTTCTGCCATGCCTCGAGCGAGGTGCATGACCTGCTCAGGGCCCACCTGCGCGCCGAGGAGGCGCTCAGGCCCGATGCGGTCTTCGCCGAAATCGTACACCTCAACCAGGGACGGGCCGGCAACATCCTGTGCCGCCCGGTGCTGCGGGAGTACGAGATTCCCTTCCTGGGCGTCTCCGGTGCGCCGGAAGAGCAGCGGGTCGCCGTTCAGGATCTCCTCGTGTCGGTTCGCGGTGAGCGGGTGGTGCTGCGCTCCCGGCGCCTGGGCCGCGAGGTCATCCCGCGCATGAGTACCGCGCACAACTTCCGCCAGCAGAGCATGGTGGTGTACCGGTTCCTCTGTGCGCTTCAGTGGCAGGATGGCATGAGCTTCCAGTGGAGCTTCGGGGCCATGGAGGCGGCGCGTTTCCTTCCCCGGGTCCGCTATGGGAAGCTGGTTCTGGCTCGCGCCCGGTGGCTGCTGGAAGAGCAGGAGCTCGAGCCCCTCGCCCAGGCGGTGAATGCGGCCGGGGGGGAGGGGACGCCCCAGGCCATCCGCGCCCGGAGAGCGGACGTCTACGCGTGCATGCAGGCGCTTCGCCACCGGCTGGGCCTGCCTCGCTACGTCGTCGTGGCGGATGGAGACAACGAGCTTCCCGTCGACCTCGACAACCCCCTCTCGGTGGATGCCGCCGCATGGTTGCTGTATCAGCGCAAGGCCGCCGTTCTGTGCGAGCTCTACCCCGAGCCGGAGCGGCTGCCGGCGCGAGCGCCCGAGGGACGCTTCGTGCATCAGTTGGTGCTGTGCATGACGCGCAAGGGCGACCCGGTCCGGTCGGAGCGGCCGGCCGGGATGGCCCTCGTCCACCGCCGATTCTCGCCTGGGAGTGGCTGGCTATACGCCAGTCTGTACACCGGGCCCTCCACCGCCGATGAGGTGTTGCGCCAGGTCATCGCGCCGGTGCGCGCACACGCGCTGGCTTCTGGTGCCGCGACGCGATGGTTCTTCGTGCGCTACCGCGACTCCGCGGACCATGTTCGCGTGAGGTTCTCCGGTGAGCCGGAGCGTCTGCTGCGCGAGGTGCTGCCCTCGTTGCACGCGGCCGCCGCGCCGCTTCTCGCGGAGGGCAGCATCTGGCGCATGAATCTGGGCACCTATGAGCGTGAGGTCGAGCGCTATGGGGGGCCGCGCGGCATCGAGCTCGCCGAGGAGCTCTTCTTCCACGACAGTGAGGCCGTGCTCGACATCGTCCAGTGGCTCCAGGGCGACTGGGGCGCGGATGCGCGCTGGCGCCTGGCGCTCCTGGGCGCGGACATGCTGTTCGCCGACCTCGGTCTGGATGAGCAGGCGCGTGCCGCCGTGGCGCTACAGGCGCGTGACGGCCTGCGCCGCGAGTTTCATGCGAACACAGCCATGTATGAGCAGGTGGGCGCCCGCTTCCGGCTCGAGCGACAGGCGCTTTCTGGATTGCTCACACGGCAATTCCCGCCAGGACGGGTCCACGCGCTGGCGCCGGGACTGGACGCGCTGGAGAGGCGCTCTCAGCGACTGCGCCCCGTGGTGGCCGAATTGGCCGCGCGTGAGCGCTCGGGCTTGCTGACCCTGCGAATCCGGGACATGGCCTGGAGCTTCGCGCACATGCACATCAACCGGTTGCTCCATGCCAGCCAGCGAGCCCAGGAACTGGTGCTCTACGATTTCCTGACCCGCCACTATGTGTCGCTGCATGCGCGGCGGGGCGGCCGAGAGGCCGCGTCTCCACCTACCCGCGGCCCCACCAGGCCGGGCCAGGGCTGAAGCCGGGTCCGCTCACGCCGTCTTCAGGCTGAGCTGCCACGACACGCCGTACCGGTCGGCGAGCCAGGTGAACTTCCGGCTGAACGGGTACTCGCCCAGCGGCATCATCACCTGTCCTCCCTCGCCCAGCTTCGCGGCCAGCATGTCGATCTCCGCCTCCGAATCACTCGTGACGAAGATGGACGTGGCGGGCGTGAAGGTGAATCCGTGCTTCACGCTGCTGTCGATGCACATGAAGCGCTGGCCGTTGAGCGTGAACGCCGCCTGCATCACCGAGCCCTCGGCGCCGGGCTCGCCCGGGCCATAGCGCTGGATGTGGGTGACGCTCGCGTCCTTGAAGAGCGACACGTAGAACGTCATCGCCTCCTCCGCCTTCTTGCCCTCGAACATCAGGAACGTCGAAACAGTCGAGCTCATCGTGTGGAGACTCCTTGCGAGTGGGTTGGGGCGGGTGGGTTCAGCGGAGGAGCATTTTGAGCAGGGTGGCCCCAAAGAAGGTGCCCCATCCCACGAGGCTCACCGAGCTGATCACGATGCCGGCGATGGCCTGTCCCTTGCGCCCGACGGGCGGGGTCGCCGTGGGGTTCACGCGCCGCAGGCCGATGATGGAGCACAGCAGCGAGATGGGCGCCAACACACCGATGAGCAGCGAGAGGAAGCTGAGCATGAAGCCGGCACGCGCCACCGTGTTGTTGGAGTAGAGGTGCCACGCCTTCTGGAGCGCCTCGCGCGACACCTCCTCCTTGAAGAAGAGCTTGTTGCGCGTGTTGTTGTACATGACGAAGGTGATGATGACGGGCCAGATGCCACGGCCCACGGCCTCCGCTCCCGCGACGAAGCCCGAGACGAACAGGGAGGCGATGGGCACGAAGCACAGCGCCAGACGGGCGAACGGCATTCCCATCCAGAAGCACACGCCCACGCCACTCCCCACGAGGGCGATCAACCCGAGCAGCAACCCGGTGTTGCCCGTGTCCTTGTTCACCAGTTCATTCGCCAGGATGATGGCCCCAGCGAAGAAATTGAAGACGGCGCCGAAGCCCACCAGCCACGTCCACGCGTCGCGCTTGCCCCAGTACTTGAGGCGGAAGGCCTCCAGGTAGTCCACGTCGGGATGCTCGGCGCAGGTGTCGCAGTAGTCCTTGCCGTTGACGGTCTCCCGGTCGTACTCGCAGAAGAAGGTGCCGCAGCGGGCACAGGCGCCGAGCACGGGCTTCTGGGGGTGGGCGGGGCAGCGGGCCTCGCTGGCGGCGGGCGGCTGGGCGGGGGACAGCGACTCCATGGGAACGGCCTCCTGAGGAGGCGGGACTCTGACACAGCTCGCGAGTGGACCGGGAGGGGCCCCCCGCCTGCCCTCCGGCCGGGGGATCAGCAAAAATTCCGGGGGGTTGGACCACGTGGTACCTTCCCGGGCTCGACAGCAGCCCCCCGATGGCCACCGACAGCGACTCCCCCAAGCCCGCGTCCGAAGCGCAAGCCGCCGCTCCCGAGCTGCGCCTGTTGGACAGGCGCGCCTTCGTGGGGTTTCCGCCCCTCGAGCTGGCGCCCGGCCTGTCCATCGCGGACTTCGCGCTGCAGATTCCCGACGTCACCTTCCCCTTCAACGTCAGCGCGGGCCCCTCGCGCTACCAGCGCAAGAAGCTCCTCTTCGGCTTCCTGGAGCTGCACGTCGACGCGGAGCTGGTGGCGCGCAAGGTGACGGAGCTGGCCGGACGCGTGGCCGGCCTCGAGGGCCTCAAGCTGCACTTCCGCCCCGGCTACCTCGAGGGCCAGGCCTTCCTCCAGGCCCCGGAGCGCACCCCGCTCACCTTCAAGGTGGCCTTCGACGCGGACGGCGAGCGGCTCGCCCTCTACCTCTACGATGTGCGCCTGTACGGCTTCGCCTCCACGCCGTCGGTGCAGGTGCCCGGCCTCATCGCCGCCACCGTGGCCGGGCTGGGCCTGCTGCCCGAGGTGGAGGTGCGCGGCGCCACCGGCTTCTCCACCCGCGTGCTGCCCGCGCTCTGCCAGAAGGCCGCCGTCAGCCGGGGCTTCAAGATGCCCGTGCTGGACACCGCGCGCCTGTCCTCCGCCGAGGTGAGCAGCGCGGGCCTGCGTCTGCGCTTCTCCTCCGGCGGCCTGCCGCCTCCGGCCCCGCCCGACGAGGAGCTGCTGCTGGCCCTCGAGGGCGCCCGCGCCTTCACCGACGCCGAGGCCCTGCTCGCCCAGGGCAAGCTCGCCGAGGCCCGCGACGCGTACCTGCAGGCCGGTGACGCCCAGGACGCCCACCCCTTCGCCGCCGAGCGGCTGCTGTCGCTCCTCGTGGCGGATCCCCAGGCGCACGACCTGGCCCTGGACGTGGCCGCCACGCTGCTGCGCCGCCGCGAGAAGAGCCCCGCCGCCCTCTGGGGCGAGGCCGTGGTGCGCGAGCGCCGCAACGAGCACGCCCGCGCCGCCGAGCGCTACCTCGCCCTGTGCGGCCTCTCGCGCCGCGCCTCCGAGGAGGCCGCCGCCTTCTTCTCCGCCGAGGCCGCCGCCCGCGCCGCCCGGGACCACGCGCCCCAGGTGGCGGTGAAGGCCCTGCACGAGGTGCTCGGCCTCAAGCCGGACCACCTGCCTTCCCTCAAGGCCCTCGCGCGCGCCTCGGACCAGAGCCGTGACCGCGCCGGTGCCGTGCGCGCCTACCGCCGCATCGCCGCGCTCGCGAGAGACCCGGCCGAGGCCGCGGATGCCCACGTGCACCTCGCGCGGCTGTGCGCCCAGACGGAGGACGACATCGCCGGCGCCCGGCTGCACTGCGAGGCCGCGCTGCGCCTCGCGCCGGACCAGCCGGATGCCCTGCTGCTGCTCGGCGAGCTGTGCCACCGCGGCGGCGAGCACCTGCGCGCCCTCAAGGCCCTGGACCGCCTGCGCGAGGTGGCCATGGCCCGCCACGAGCTGGACCGCGTGGGCCGCGCCAACCTCCTCGCCGGCCGCATCTGGGAAGAGGGCCTCCAGCAGCCGGACAACGCGCTGCTGCGCTTCCGCGAGGCCACGTCGCTGCTGCCCGGCGAGCCCGAGCCCCTCTTCTCCACCGCCCGCGTGGCCGAGAAGCTGGGCAAGTTGCAGGAGGCACTGGCCGGTTACCAGCAGGCGCTGGAGCTGGCCGGCCCCGCGCCGCGCTCCGAGTCCATCCGCCAGGCCGCTCACCAGAGCCACCACGCCCTGGCGCGCCTGTACCGCACGAAGCTCGGCGACCCCGCCCGCGCCCGCGAGCACCTGGAGGCCGCGCTCACGCTGGACCCGCGCGACACCGCCGCGCTCGACGAGCTGATTCCCTACTTCCGCGCCACCGGCCGCACCCAGGAGCTCGCCGAGGCGTTGGAGAAGGCCGCCGCCGTCCACGAGGAACCCGGCCGCCGCGCCGCCCTCTGGGCCGAGGCCGGAGAGCTGTACCGCGGCCGCCTGCAGCAGCCCGAGAAGGCCGAGCGCCTCCTCACCTCCGCGCTGGAGGCCGACCCCGACCACAAGCCCGCGCTGGAGTCCATGCTGGCGCTCGCCGAGGCGCGCCGCGATGGCGGGCTGCTCACCCGCTGCCTCTCCGCCCTCGCGCGCCTCACTCCCGAGCCCAAGGAGCGTGCGCAGAAGTACCGCCGCCTCTCCGTCGCCGCGCGCGACCTGGCCTTCGACCTGGACCTCGCCGCCACCGCCCTCCAGGAGGTGCTGAAGGCGGAGCCGGATGACCTGCCCACCCTGGGCGAGCTGTGCGCCCTCCAGCGCAAGCGCTCGGACATGGCGGGCCTGGCCACCGCCCTGGATGAGCGGGCGCGCGTGGCCGAGGCGCAGGGTGACAAGCGGCTCGCCGCGGCGGCGCTGCGCGAGCTGGCCAACGTGCTGGAGGCCCGGCTGGGCCGGCTCGGCGAAGCGCTGGTGGCCCTGGAGAAGGCCGCGCGCCTGTCTCCGGAACAGTCCGTGCTGCTGGAGCTGGCGGACCTCTCGCTGCGCTGCGAGCGCCCCGAGCACGCCCGGCGCGCGCTGGAGACGCTGCTGTCCACGCTGCCGCGCACCACCGCCCCCGAGCGCCTCGCGGACGTCCGCGCGCGCCTGGGCCGTGCGTGCGAGCTGATGGGAGACCGCGAGGCCGCCATCGCCGCCTACGCCCAGGCCTTCCCGCTGCGCCGCCTGGATGACGCGCTCGCCTCGCGGCTGGAGGCCCTCTACACCGAGGCCGGGGAGACGCGTGAGCTGGCCGAGCTGTGGGCCACGCGTGCCCAGTCCCTCGTCGCCGCCGAGCGCTCCGCCGAGGCCGCTCCGCTCTTCCTTCAGAGCGCCCGCGTCCTCCTGGAGCGCGGGGAGAAGGGCCCCGCCCTCCTGCGCCTGTCCGCGGCCCTCGACGCGAGCCCCTCCGGCCCGCTGGCCGCCGAGGCCCTGGACGCCCTCGCCGAGTTGGAGCTGGAGCGCGGTGAGAAGCTGGAGGCCGCCCGCCTCTTCGCTCGCAAGGCCGCGCTCGTCACGGACGCCCGTGCCGGCGCGAAGCTCCTCTACCGCGCCTCCGTGCTCGCCATGGGCACCAGCCGCGAGGAGGCCTTCCTCGCCGAGGCCCTGGAGCGCGAGGCCTCCTTCGCTCCCGCGCGCATCCGCCGGGGCGAGCTGCGCATGCAGGCCGACCCCCGCGCCGCCCTGGAGGACTTCGAGGTGGTGCTGGCCGTGCCCGCGGTGGACCCGGACGCGCCCCGCGAGGAGGAGCTGCTGGAGCTCACCCGCCGTGCCTCCGCCGCCGCCGTGCGCGCGGGCCGCCCGGACTCCGCCCGCCGCCTGCTCGCGCAGTACTGCACCCTGGCCCCCGAGGACCTCGAGGCCCAGGTGGAGCTCGCCGGCCTGCACCGCAAGGCCGGTGCGCGCGAGGCGCTCGCGGACCTGCTCGCCACGTTGTGGCCGCGCCTCTCCGGAGACGCCCGCCGCTCCGCGCGCCGCGAGCTGGCCGAGCTGTGCCTCGCCCTGGGCCGCCCCGCCGAGGCCGCCGACGCCCTGCGCAGCCTGCTCGCCGAGGAGCCCCACGACACCTGGGCCACGCAGTCCCTGCTGGAGCTGCTGCCCCCGCCGGGTGCCGGCACCGCCCAGGAGGAGGCCGAGCGCCTCGCCCTGCTGGGCACCCTCATTACTTCCGCCTCGGGGGATGCCCGCGCCGAGCTGCTCGCCCGCCGCGCCGCCCTCCACCGCAACGCCGGCCGCTCCCAGTCCGCGCGCGACGACTTCCTCGCCGCCACGAAGCTCTCCCACCGGCCCGCGCCCCTGTGGCTCGCCATCGCCGCGCTCGCCCGTGAGGCCGGTGACGACGTGGACGAGCTGGAGGCCTGGCGTCAGGTGGTGGCCTCCGAGCCGGAGCTCGCCGAGCGCGCCCGCACGCGGCTGCTCTCCATCGCCTCCGTGCTGGTGGAGAAGGACGCGCGCGCCCCGGCCCGCGAGGCCCTGCTCGCCGCCGTGGCGCTGCCGCTGCCTCCGGCCGAGCGCAGTGATGCCTTCTTCGCCCTCGCCACGCTCGCGCGCCGCGATGGGATGCCGGACGCCGAGGCGGAAGCGCTCGCCGAGGCCGCGCGCCAGGGTCCCCTGCCTCGCCGCGTGGAGGCGCAGCTGGCGCGCGCGAGCCTGCTGGAGAAGACGGGCAAGCTGGCCGAGGCCGCGGACAGCCTGGAGGCGGCGCTCGCCCTCGCCCCGCGCCATGCCGGTGCCACCTCCGCGCTCCGGCGCGTGCTGCGGGACCAGGAGGACTGGGAGCGCCTCGCGGGCCTGCTCGCCGCCGAGGCCTCGCACGCGCCTCCCGCGGATGCCGCCGCCCTCTACGCCGAGCTGGGCTCCCTCCACCTGGAGCGCCTGGAGCAGCCCGAGGCCGCCGAGGCCGCGCTGCGGCAGGCGGTGCGCCTGGCTCCCGAGAACATCGACGTGCGCCGCCGGTTGGTGGCCCTCGTCGCCGGCCGGGGTGACTCCGCCGAGGCCGCGAAGCTGCTCGATGTCGGCACCAGCCACCTGCCCGCGGCCGAGGCCGCCGACCTCCTGCGCGAGGGCGCCGCGCATGCGCGTACCGCGGGGGACATGGCCCGGGCCCTGGACTTCGCCCGCCGTGCCCATGCGCTCGTGCCCGCGCGCGACGCGCAGCTCGCCGAGCTGGCCGAGCTCCTCTTCCTGCAAGGCGATGTGAAGGAAGCGCTGCCCCTGCAGGAGCAGCTCGCCGCCGCCGCGGACTTCTCCGCCGAGCCCGAGCGTGCCGAGAAGGCCTGGCTGCGCCTGGGCGCGCTCGCCGAGAAGCTCGGGGATTCGCGGCGCGCGGCGTCCGCGTACAAGCGCCTGCTCGCCGAGATTCCGCTGAATGAAGTGGCGGTGCACCGGCTCGCCGCGCTGCTGGAGAAGGACGAGCCCCGCGCCGCCTTCGACGTGCTCGTCGCCCACGCGCGTGCCCTGCCTCCTTCCGAGGAGACCGCGCAGCGCCTCGTGTCGCTGTCCGAGCGCGCCCGGGACTCGCTGGCCGACTCCACCCTCGCCGCCTCGCTGCTGGTGCGCGCGGCGGAGATGGCGGAGGAGCCGCTGCCGCTGCACCAGTCGCTCTCCACCCTCTACCGCAACGCGGGCCGCGTCCCCGAGCTGATGGCCCAGCTCCAGTTGGTGGCCTCGCTCAGCCAGGAAGAGGGAGACCTGGACGGTGCCATCTCGGCCTGCTCGGAGCACGCGCTCCTGGCCGAGGAGGCGGGCCGGGTGGACGAGTCCCTGCGCTCGCTGGAGGCGCTGCGCTTCCTCCTGGAGAAGGAGGACCGGAGGGACGAGGCCGCCGACTGCGAGCGTCACCGCGCGGAGATGCTGCGCGACGCGAAGCTGGACCTGCCCGCCGCCGAGGTGGCGCTGGAGCGGGCCTTCACGCTGTCCGAGCAGCTGGACACGGCGCGCATGGGCATCGAGCTGGCCGTGCGCCGGGACGACACCGCCGCCGAGGCCCGCTGGCTGGAGCGCGCCCTGCCGCTGCTGTCCGGCACGCGTGCGCAGGGGGAGAAGGCCCCGTGGCTGCTGCGGCTGGCGAAGCTGTACCTCGGCGTCCTGGGTGACTCCGGGAAGGCCGAGGGCTTCCTGCGCGAGGCGCTCCTGCTGGACCGCTCCCTCCAGGAGGCCGAGTCGCTCCTGTGCGAGCTGCTGGAGCGCGAGGGCCGCGTGGCCGAGCTGGCCGCCTGGTTCGAGGAGTCCTCCTCCTTCGAGCAGGACGCCGACCGCCGTGCGCTGCTGCTGCTGCGCGCCGCCACCCTGTACCGGGAGCGCGCGGGCCGTCCGGAGGCCGCCATCGTCGCGCTGCTCGCCGCGCGTGCCGCGGTGCCGGATGACCTGGGCATCACCCGCCAGGCGGCGGACCTGCTCCAGGAGATGGGGCGCGAGGCGGACGCC
>NZ_JPMI01000012.1 GCF_000733295.1 Archangium violaceum Cb vi76
GGGGTCTTCGGTACGCCGAGTGGGCAGGGCCGAGGACCAGAGGCCGTGCGCATGGGGAGGACATGGGGTTCAAGGGTGTGCGGAGCCGAGCGATGGCCATGGGACGCAAGTCCCCGCGAGAGCTCGAGGCATGAATGAGACAGGGGCACGACCTGGAGTGCCAGAAAGCCGCGGCTGTGCATGACAGAGCGCCTGGCTCCGCTGCTCTGCTCGCCGGGTTGCAGTCGAATCTGTCGGCGCTCCGGGGCTAGGCCCCAGTTGCCTGCTTCTGCTGCGAAGGGCTACGCCGCTACTGGCAGGGGCGGAGTGAACTCCATGCCCCCGCAGCACAGCAGTATCATCGCCCGGAGTGCCTTGGGATTGCGGAAGCCATAGGCGCGGCGGATGAGGGCTCGAATCTTGTTGTTGATTCCCTCCACCACTCCGTTGCTCAGCCCCGTCTCCACGTAGGCGAGAATGCCGTCCTTGTGCCGCTGGACTGTCTTCGCCAGCTTCGCGAAGGGGGCGAGCCTGGAGCGGCTGGCCCATTGGCACCACTCGTCCAGGTGCTTCGAGGCCCGCGTGGGCTGCACGTAGTCCATGCCCCGGGCCAGGCTCTCCTTGAGCAGATAGGCCCGGTAGAGCGTCTGGTTCGTCTTCTTCAACTGGCTGAGCTTCTCTTCCTGGCGCACCGTCAGGTTCCACGGATTCTTCAGCAGCGCCCAGCGGCTGTGTTTGAGCGCCTTGCCCTCCGGGCTCCCCGCCTGCTCGCGCACCTCTTGCCGGCGCACCGTGTCCAGCGCTTCGTTCGCCAGCTTCTGCACGTGGAACCGGTCGAACACCTTGCGCACGTGTGGAGCCCGGTTGCCCACCGCCTTGCTGAAGGCCGCCGACAGGTCCATCGTCGCGTGCGTCAACTCCTTCGTCCTCTCCTCTCCCAGCTCGTCGAAGAAGCCGTTGAGCGTCTCTTCGTTCTTCCCCTCCGCCACCCAGACGACTCGCGAGCGCAGGTGGTCCACCACCAGACTCACGTACTGGTGCCCGGC
>NZ_JPMI01000013.1 GCF_000733295.1 Archangium violaceum Cb vi76
TCAGCACTTCTCCACCCGGTCCCGTACCAAAACTCGTCCACGATGCGGTTCTCCTCTCCTCCATGGTGGCCCCGCCGGTGGCTCCATGAGCGCACTGAAGATCCCCTGCTACGACCACGCAACCCCTTGGCTGTACGCCTGCGCACCAATCAGTCAGCATCTGTCCCTTGGATGTGGCCTGGACACATCCTCGGGACAACTGGGCGATGGCACGCTGACCAACCGGCTCACGCCGACCCAGGCGCAGTTGTTGAACATCTACTTCTACGATCTCGAGGGCGATGGCTATGGCGGCGATCTGCTTCCCTCCGAGGAAGCCTGCGAGCCTCCAGGGGCCGAGTACGTGGAGAATCCCCTGGACTGCGATGACTTCGATCCCGCGATCAACCCCGGGGCCGCGGAGGTCTGCGATGGCCTGGACAACAACTGCAACGGCTCCATCGACGAGACAG
>NZ_JPMI01000014.1 GCF_000733295.1 Archangium violaceum Cb vi76
CCCGAAAACATCGCGGTGCCAGTGACAGGCCCTCCGCTGCTGAGCGCACAGCGGCTGGTGGAATATCTACAAGAGGAGACAGGCCTCGAGTTTCCCCCTGGTGCGATCAGCATCTTCCTTGAGGAGCGGCATGGGACCGTCCAGGCGCTGCAGCAAGCCATACAGGCGCTTTGGCGCGGGCAGTACAATCATGCGCTGGTGATAGCCTGTGACTCTCTGGTTGATCCCTGGCGTGCAGAGCGCATGCTACGTGCCAGACGGGTCAAGACCACGGACAATCCTGTCGGCTTCATGCCGGGTGAGGCCAGCGTCGCCGTGCTTCTGGAACGACCGGACGTGGTGCGCACCCGGGGTGAGGATCCTACGACAGTGCTGTTCGAGCCAGTCACGGCGTTCGAGCCCAACAATCATGCCGCGAGACGGCACTCGACCGGACTGATGCTGGCGGAGGTCATCACGGGCGCGTTGGAGCGCTCCGGCGCGAGTGAACTGCCGCAGGGCAGCATCTACCTCGATATCAACGGTGAGCACTACCGGGCCAATGAGTGGGGAACCGCCCTGGTGCGCGCCAGGGGGCGCTGCCAGATCGACTCGTGGTCCCAGCAACTCCCGGCAGCGAGCTTCGGAGAGACAGGGACGGCCTTCCCTCTCCTCTCCCTTGGCTTGGCCGCGCGTGCCTTCGCCCGCGGCTATGGCCGGGGCCACCATGCCCTGATCCTGGCCGCCGATTATCACGGGCAACGAGCCGGGATGGTCCTGAAGCACAGCGTGCGAGTGCGTTGACGCACTGGAGGAGCGTGCATGAGTGTCTTGAAACACATCAAGAAGGAAAACAAGAAGCGCAAGTCCATCCTTCACGCGACGTCGAACTACCAGAAGAACTGCGCCAGTGGCTTCCAGAAGAAGGAGTATTCGCAAATCCACCATATCCTCTGTCTGCAGTCCATTGCCTCCCGGGCTGAACAATACAAGCCGGGGCTCAAGGACTACATCGAGGCCTGCCTCTGGGTCACTCCCTGGGATATCAATAACCCAGACAATCTGATGGGATTGCCGCTGAACAAGCAGTATCGGAAATCGGACGGCAAGGAGCCCAAGAACCTTCCCTCGCACCAGATCGATCACAACACGCGGGGAGGTTATCGGGAAGAGGTCTCCGCCTACCTCAAGGACAACGTGTGGAGCACGCTCACCGCCAAGAAGAAGGTCCACGACGTCGACGTGAAAAAATTGAAGGACGAACTTGAGTCCGCGAGCAACACATTTCGTACGCGGCTCGAGAAGCGCGGGCTGCGTGGTCCCCAAACGAAGCTTGGCTGGCAGAACCGTTTCGAACCTACCTACGCGAAGACGTGGCATCTCCCTTTCTCCATGGCACGGATTCCCAGTCCGCGCTCTCCGGGAATATCCCTGAAAAAGCTGGTCAACGTATTCAAGAAGCTAAAGTAAAGGAGTTCATCCATGAGCAAGCTGCCGCTGATTTGGGAGTGGGATGTAGGGGAGAGCTTCTGCGTTCTGACGTCGCTCCAGAACGTTGAGGACGAGTACGAACTCGCCAAAGGGGTGCCGAGGGCCAAGGGGTTCCCAGCGAACGCCTGCTTTCACATGGACCCCAAGTTCAAGAAGTTCGTTGCCCTGGCTGACAATATCAGCAACCTCGGCAGGATCATCGTCGTCTCCAAGCCGCTCAAGGAACTCATCGAGAGCTGGAAGCCGCGCGAGGTGGAATACCTTCAGGTCTCCATCATCAATCACAAGAAGAAGGTGGCGAGCGACGAATACTTCATCGTGAACCCGCTGCGGGTCGTCGATTGCATCGACAAGGATAAATCAGACATCACGTGGAACAAGATCGACTCGGAGAAGATAAGCGCTTGCGAGCAATTGGTGCTCAAGCCCCGAGCAATCAATAGCGAGTTCCCACTGTTCCGGCTCAGGCATTTCGAGCATGCTGTCATGGTTGATCGCAAGCTGGCGCAGGCGATCCTCGACGAAGGCTTCACCGGGGCTCGCTTCGAGGAAGTGGACGAGTTCGTACGCTGAGGCAGATGCCCGCAGGTGGGGTGGAGCGTGGTACCCAGGGAGGGGCCCGTGAAGTTGAGCCTGATAGAGAAGCGGATACTCGACCAACTCAAGGAACATCTCTCGGTCATCGCCGCCGGACACCCGGTCGCGAAGATTGGTGAGTCCTACGAGGAGACCGAGCTGTGTTTCCAGGCGATCGCCTGTTGCAAGATTCTCGGCTCAGTCGACAAAGCAAGTTTTCAGCGGTACCTCTTCTGGTCCGGACTTACCCGTCGCTACTTCCTTCATCGCAGCCAGGGGGAGGGAAGCTCGGGAAACTTCCGCTGCGCGAGGAGCCGCAGTGAGGGCTTCTTCTGCGCGGTTGCGGCGGGAGACATCCCACTGGCTCTGGAGATCGGTGCGCTCTCGCCAATGGACTGGGTGCAGAAGGGCGAATACGAGGATGACTTCATCTACCACTTGTTCCTCTTCCTCGTGCTCAGCGGTGCTGATGCTGCCAAACGCAAGGACACCCTGGAGCGTTTCGAGAGAGTCCTGGAGGGGGAATCGTCCACGCGTTTCGCGGTCTGCCAAGCCCTGATGACCGGGGCTGCGGACACCTTCGCCGAGGCATTCCGCGAGCTCTGTGAACAGCATGCAGCCGAGCAGCTTGAGGAGCGAGCCCGATTTGCCGACGTCCGCACTTTCGAGCCTCGCAGCCGTATCTTCACGGAGGGCTTCGCGCTCATGAGGATCGCGGAGAGCACCGGTCTCCGTCTCCCCAAGCACCCTTATGCCCTATGTCCTGAGGTCGGCCGCGTTGGTCCGCTCCACCGTCGACCGGATGATCTCTTCGCGGAGATGGCAAACATCCAGTGAAGTAGGGCCAGCCCAGGAGCGGTCCGCTGGAGGGCAGGGCCCGGTGGCGGGCTTGCCCCGGTTCCGTTGCTCTCCCGCGATTCGTGTGGTTCAGCGGCAGCGAACTGGCGAGCCCCGCTCGTGTGGCCATCACCTGGCGTTCGGCAAGGGCATCCACTTCTGCGTCGGCGCCCCGCTGGCGAAGCTGGAAGGGCGGATCGCCTTCGAGCAGTTGCTGCGGCGCTTGCCCGGCCTGCGGCTGCGGACGGACGAAGCCCCGGTCTTCCGGCCCTACTTCATGCTGCGCGGCTTCGAGCACCTCCCCATCGCCTGGGACGTCCAGGACACGTAGGGACCCCCCGCGCCTACAAGATCCACCCGTCTGTGCCGCAGACATAGGTGGCGCTGGAGGCGACGGCCGACTCCGTCCCCGCGCTGTCGCGCACCTTGAACCGCAGCCGCACCTGATGGGTGGGCATACCTGGAGAGGGCGCATGGCAGACGAGCTTCCTCGTCCAGGAACTACCCTGTTGCCAGACGAAGGGAATTCCGTCGATCTCCTGCTGCCAGAAGGGGGTCAGGGTACCGGCTCCGCCGCTGGCGCTGCCAACGCACTGCGCGAACGGCAACGCCGTGCCGCAGGAGACGGACGCAAGGGGGATACAGGCCTCGCTGACGGATTGGGAGAAGGACCTCGCGCCGTCGACGCACACGGTGCTGTTGTTCTGGCTGTCGATGACCATCGCGTAGGCACGCACCTCCAGGCGATGCGCGCCACAGGCAATGCCCCCCGCGCTGAAGTACCAGGTTCCGGAGGGACCGGTGCGCGTCTCATGGCTGCGCAGGCTCCCATCGACGTAGTACTCCATCCTCACCGCGTTGGCCGAGGTGGACACGGCCCAGTTTCCGCTCGCGGCCATCACCCCCTCGTACGAGCTCGCGCCCTGGAGGCTCAGCGAGGTGACGCTCAACCCCGCACAGAGTGCCCCCTCCAGGGTGTCCACGGGCTCGGCGGCCGCTGGCGGCCTCTCCTCGAGGGGACCTCCACAACCCACCAGCAAAAACACACCGGAGCACCAGAGAGAAAGAGTTCGGCGAAGCGTATCGGGCATGGTCGGCCCTCCATGAACGGGGTTGGGTTGAAGCGTCCGCCTGGGAATGGAGGGGACGCGCTCACGGCTTGCGGACACCGCCGTCCGGACGGACGCCACCGGGCTGGCAGCACGCGCCATCCTCCACGGCGGGAACAGCAAACCGCCAAGGCAGATTACACTCACAGACAAGGGAAGTACACTGGAGCACGAGCGAGCCGAATGAACACATGGCTCGCGCGGGGAGCGGCAGCGGAGAAGCGTCACGCGGCCGCCCCTGCCCCGCGCGAGCTCCCCACCGGCTCGCCGTCCGAGCAGAACTCCTGGAGCCGGGAAGAAGAAGACCCTCACACCGGGTGTGTGCCGTCGCGGCGGCGCTGACGCGCCAGGAAGGGCGCGGTAGCATCGGCCCCGGAACGCCCCCCTCCCCAGGAGAAGAAGCGCCGTGGCCGAGTTGCTGAAGGGAAACGTATTGCTGGTGGACGACGACCCCGCCGTGGCCAAGGTGCTCGGTGCGCTGCTGGGCCAGGCGGGACTCACCGTGCATACGGCGTCCAATGGCCAGGAGGCGCTCACCCTGCTGGGCCGCAAGCCCATCGACGTGGTGGTGAGCGACGTGCGCATGCCTGGCATGAGCGGCATGGAGCTGCTGGCCGAGGTGGGGCGCTCCTGGCCGGACATCCCCGTCATCCTCCTCACCGCGCACGGCACCGTGCCGCTGGCCGTGGAGGCCATGAAGGCCGGCGCGGCGGACTTCGCCCTCAAGCCGTTCGACCGGGAGGAGATCCTCTTCAGCATCCGCAAGGCCCTGCTGCGCGCGCAGCAGCAGGAAGGGGCGCGCCCGCTGGTGAAGGAGACCAGCTCCTTCGTGGGCGGCAGCACCGCCATGGCCGAGGTGCAGGCGATGCTGACGCGGGCCGCCTCGGGCACGGCCACGGTGCTGCTGCGCGGCGAGTCCGGCACGGGCAAGGAGCTGGCCGCCAAGGCGGTGCACGACGCCAGCCCCCGGCGCGGCGGGCCCTTCGTGAAGCTGCACTGCGCGGCCCTGCCGGACACGCTGCTGGAGAGCGAGCTGTTCGGCTACGAGAAGGGCGCCTTCACCGGCGCGGCCACCCGCAAGCCCGGCCGCGTGGAGCTGGCCAACGGGGGCACCCTCTTCCTGGATGAGATTGGGGACATCACCCCCCAGGTGCAGGTGAAGCTGCTGCGGCTGCTGCAGGAGCGCGAGTTCGAGCGGCTCGGCGGCACGCAGACGCTGAAGGTGGACGTGCGCTTCGTGGCGGCCACGCACCGCAACCTCGAGGAGATGGTGCGCAAGGTCGAGTTCCGCGAGGACCTCTTCTACCGGCTCAACGTGGTGCCGGTGTGGCTGCCCCCGCTGCGCGCCCGGCCCGAGGACATCGAGCCGCTCGTGCGCCACTTCCTCGACGTACACGCGAAGGCCAACGGCCGGCCCCCCTTCACGCTGACGCCGGACGGGCTCGAGGCCCTGCGCGCCCAGCCGTGGCCCGGCAACGTGCGCCAGCTCCAGAACTTCATCGAGCGCCTGGTGGTGCTCTCCGACGGCCCCATCCTCACCGGGGACGAGGTGCGGCGCGAGGTGGCACGGCAGCCGGGCATCGTCCCCGTGGCTCCGACGCCCGCTCCCGCGAGCCCCTTCCCGAACGCCCCGGCCATGCCCGCGCCGGGCGGTGCTGGCAGTGAGGGACGCACCCTGGAGTCGCAGCGCAAGGACATGGAGCGGCAGGCCCTGGTGGATGCCCTCGACCGTGCCGGGGACAACCGCACGTTGGCCGCGCGTCTGCTCGGCATCAGCCGGCGCACCCTCTACAACAAGCTCGAGGAGCACGGGCTGGTGTAGGGGTTGCCAGGGCCTACCGGCGCGCGACCAGCCGGCGCATGAAGACGGGGGCGACGAGGAAGATGAGCAGGAGCCGCCCCACCTGCACGGCGACCACCAGGGACAGGGTGGCGTGGGTCCCGAGGGCGATGGCGAGCACCGAGTCAGCCCCACCGGGCGACGTGGCGAAGTAGGTGGTGAGCAGATCCACGCCGCCCACGGAGGACCAGAGCCAGGCGAGCAGCAGGCACCCGCCCACCATGGCCAGCGCGGCCCCGAGGGCGCCCAGTGCCACGCGCTTGAGCTCGTGCACGGCCGCCTCATCGAAGTGGCTGCCCACGCGCGTCCCGAGCGCCCACAGCGACACGAGCAGCACGCCCGGAGGCCACGCGCCCACCGGGATGCCCAGGGCCGTGAGGGGAATGCCCAGCAGGAGCGGCCCGAGGAAGCCCCCCGCGGGCAGCTTCAGCCACGTCCCCGCGGCGCCTCCGATGATGGCGACGAGGGCCGTGGTGCCCCACGCCACCAGGGGAGAAGGAGCGCCGGGCAGCGAAGCGACGGTGGCCACCTGCGTATCCGGCACGGTGCCCGACCACCGGCCCACGGCCGCCGCCACGACGATGACCACGCCCAGGCGCAGGTACTGGAAGAGCGTCACCAGTCGCGAGTCGGCACCGAGTTCCTCGCTCAGGGCCACCATGGCCGAGGCCCCTCCCGGCATCAGCCCGAGGGTGGCGGTGCGGACATCCACGCCGCCCAGCCGGGCGAAGACGAGCGCCACCGCCTGGCCGATGGCCACCACTCCCACCACGTTGACGAGCGCGACGAGCCAGTTCTCCGCGAGCGCGCTCCACGCGGAGGGCTGGAAGGAGGAGCAGAGGGCGGCGCCCAGTATGGCCTGCGCGGCCAGCAGCAGCGGCCGGGGCACGGGAACGTGGACGGACAAGGAGAGGGCGGCCACGAGCGACACCAGCATGCCGCCGAGGAGCGCCCCGGCGGGCACATGGGTCCACTCGCCCAGGGCGGCGCCCAGCAGCGTCGCCGCCGTCACCGCCCACACGCGCGAGTCCTTCGCCATGAGAGTCTCCCTACCCCAACCCCATCGGGATGGGCATAGTCTGGGCGGCGCATGAGTATGGATGAGCATGTCTTGGAGAAGCTCGGCTGGGGGCCCCCCTTCCAGGAGGCCTGGCGTTCCCGCGCGAGCGATGTCGAGGAGCCGGCGCGCATCGGCGCCGACTACGGCGTGGAGTACGTGCTCTATTCGGCGCGAGGAGACATGCGGGCCACCATCCCGGGGCGGCTGCGCATGGCCATCCGCAAGGGACAGTCCGTGCGCCCGGTCGTCGGGGACTGGGTCACCTTCGAGCCTCGCCTCCAGGAGGGCACCACTGTCATCCAGGCGGTGCTGCCCCGGCGCACCCAGCTCGCCCGCAAGGCCGCCGGCCGGGCGGATGAAGAGCAGGTGGTGGCCGCCAACGTGGACGTGGTCTTCCTCGTCTCCGCGCTGACGAGGGATTTGAACCCGCGGCGGCTCGAGCGCTACCTGGCGGTCGCCGGAGACAGCGGGGCCCAGCCCGTGCTGGTGCTCACCAAAGCGGACCTGTGCGAGGACGTGGCGGCCGCCCGCGAGCGCATCGCCGCCCTGGCTCCGGACGTCCCGCTGCACACCGTCAGCAGCGTCACTGGAGAGGGGATTGAGGCGCTCTGGCAGTACATCGGCGGCAACCGGACGGTGGCGCTCATCGGCTCGTCGGGCGTGGGCAAGTCCACCCTCATCAACCGGCTGGTGGGCGCCGCGCGCATGGAGGTGGGCGCGGTGCGCGAGGACGACAAGGGCCGGCACACCACCACCCACCGCGAGCTGTTCGTGCTGCCGCAGGGAGGCCTCGTCATCGACACGCCGGGCATGCGTGAGCTCGGGCTGATGGAGAGCGAGGAGGGCCTGCGCACCGCCTTCACCGACATCGAGGAGCTGTCGGCCGGGTGCCGCTTCAACGACTGCCGCCACGAGAAGGAGCCGGGGTGCGCCGTCCGCGAGGCGCTCCGGAGCGGACAGCTCGCCCCGGAGCGCCTGGAGAACTTCCGCAAGCTCGTCCAGGAGACCACGCGCTCCTTCAACGACTCCCAGAAGAGGCGCGGCCGGTAGGTGTCACCTCCCGGGTGGAACTCATCCATCACCCGTTCTCCCGCCCGCGCCCTGGACGTGCCGGGCCCGTGGCTCCTGGGAGTGGAGCACCTCGGTGGCCAGGCGCAGCGCGGCCCAGGCCTGCACCACCAGCAGGGTGGACAGCACGAGCAGCACCACGAGCAGGAAGGGGCCTCGCTGTCTCTCGGGGAGCTGGCGAAGACCACTGTGGAAGAACAGCCAGGCGAACAGGAGCGAGAAGCCGAGTGAGCCTCCAGCGAGCGCCGTGAGGAAACGCTCGGGGGGCGCGGCGTGGATGACGAGCGAGCCAGCGACGATGAGGGCCACCGCGCTGGTCCTCGTGTTCCGGGAGGCGAGGACCTTCACGAGCTGCGCATGAGAATGGGTGGACATGGCGCCCTCCTTTGCGTCGACTTCGCGTCGACGGAGAAGACCGGGACGTGACCGCGCGCACTCCTGCCCGGGCTCCGGCTCATGGGGAGAGCGAAGCGGGCGAGGTGCACCTCGGGCGGAGGAGCCCGACGGGCATGGGCCGGATGGGACAAGGGAGATGGGAGAGCTGGTGGCCACCCCGCCGCGAGCTTCAGCGGCAGCGCGGCGGAGTGGCCCGGCCAGCCCGGGGCATTCCGGGGATGAACGCCCCGTTGCCCTGGAGCATGAGGTACCGGACAAGCCACGCGCACAGCCGGGCGTGGGCAGGTCTCACGGTCTCCTCTCGCTGCTCGAAATACATGACGCTGGGCCACCCTCTGGAAGTGGAGTCTTCCGGGAAGACAGACACCCGGGCCGTCATTTGTGAGCACGGCATGCCCCTGCCCGCTCTCCCAGGTGCGGACCCGTCCGGGCTCAGTGCAGCGGACGGGAATGGCCGGAGTCCCTCACCGCCTCGGCCAGGGGCGGCCCCGGTCCCCGTCACTCCTCCCGGAACCACTCCGCCGGAATACCGAGCGCCGCGAGGATCCGCTCGGGAGAGCGCTCGCCCTTGATGTCGTTAACAACAGGGAAGGACGGAAACCCATCAGGCGGGTGCGCGAACTGTCCGATGCACTCCCCTCCCTGAAGCATGTAGACAATAAAAACATCCAGACTTGGAGAGGCAATCACTCCATAGGCGGTCGCATTTGGAAGTTGCTCCGATAGGGTGATGTCAGCGAAGCCGATGTTGCCTGTTCCGCTGGAGACGCGGAGCCCTCGCGGTGTGTCCTCGAATCGATAGTGTTCCGGAGGCAATGGATCGCCGGCCTCCTCCAGCACACGTGGTGCCTCCTGCGCCCGGACTCCTTCCACCAATGCGACATGCCGCAACGGCTTTCTCGCGGCTCGATCCGACGTCTTCTCGCTTCCTGGAAGCGGACACCCAAGGGACCTCGCCAGGCCTTCTGGGCCCACCTCCAGAACCTCGAGTGCACCGTTCCGCCATGACATGACGGCCCACGGATCGTTGGCGCGCTCGATCGAGTACACGGTCTCATCACATTCGAGCGACAGGGCCTCGGCGATTTGCATCTCGGCGCCCACGTAGCTGGCCTCCGTGCTCACGATGGCCTGGTAACGGCCACTGCCCACGATGACCTCGAAGGGCTGCTCTTTTCCGTCCTCTTCGTCCTCTTCCGTCATCACGATGGTCCGCGCACGGCGCTCCAGCCATGCGGGCTCGCCTGGAGCCAGGATCGCCCAGAGAGGCCACCGGCTCATGGCGCACCTCCGGACAAGTCCTCCGGCAGATTGAACGCCGTGCGCAGTTGCTTCGTCTTCTCCAAAATCTTCGCCTCCTCCACCTGAATGAGCTTTGTGCCCGGTGCGTTCTCCGCGAGGAAGACATTCAGCTTGACTCTGGTTGGACCGCTCAATTTGTCTGTGCTGACGAGGAACGGTTCCCCTCGGGGTGCCTTTGCCGCATCCGCGAGTTGGTCGAGCAGGTGCTGGAGTTGCTCCATCAGCCTCTCCTGCTGCTCGTCGAGCCTGGCGCCGTCCTGCCTCGCCAGCCAGGTGTCGAGCGCCTTGCGCCACCGGTTTTCGTTCCAACCTTTTACCTCCACCCCATGTTGAAGCCTCGACCCCGTCATCGCCGTCAGCACGTTGTCCATGACATGCCCGTCTTTCGTTTTCACCTGCCGCCCGATCAGCCGGAAGCCCGGGAAGAGATTCCGCGCACTGCGCTCTGTCAGCAACTCCGCCGCGATGCCTCGGAGTTGCTCTCGCGCCTGCCGTTGCACCTTCAAATCCCCCGGTTCCGCCGCTGCCCGTCGGAACAGTCTCCAAGCCGTCTTCTCGTTCCTGGCCATGAAGTTGAGTTCCTCCGTGGGCAGACCCGTCGAGCGCAGCCAGCCCAGGTCCACGCTGCCCCTGCGCGCCTTTCCCGCCAGCTCAGCCACGGCCTCGGCTTCCAGTTCCGGGTGACTGACGAGCCACTCGGCCTCTTTCAGGAAGGCAAGCGGGTCCGCCAGGCTCGGTGCTCCTGAGCGCCTCAGCAGCTGCGCCAGCACCGGCCTGGCCGCACCGCGGGCGGAGGCGAGCAGCGATTCCACCGCGGCGAGATACGCCTGGGCCTTGTCCGCTGGGAGGGCCGCCGCGCGCCGTGCCACCGCGTTGTAGGCGAGCGCCATCTCCTGGCTCTCCGCCGCCAGCAGATTCAGCGCTTCCAGCGTCTTCTCGGCCTCCTGGGCCGCGAGCCCCGCGCCGCGAATGCCACCGAGGGCCCGTGCCGCGGCCATCTCCCCCCGTATGGCGAAGAAGGCCTGCTTGAAGGCCTCGGCCCCACCAGGGAAGGGAAACCGCAGTCCTTCCGGTGTCGCGACGGCCTTTCCCTCGGCGAGCATCCGCTCCAACGTCTTCGCCAAGGCCTGGATGGACTCCACTGACTCGCGCAGTCCAGCCGAGGCCCGAGCGCCGGACTGGCTCAACACCCGCCCTCCCCGGTGCACCAGCTCGCGCAGGATGCCCGACGTGGCGAGCTTGGAGATGTCCCTCCCGGCCAGCCCCAGCATGGCCAGGTCATGCACCGCGAGGAATGCCCGTCCTTCAGGCGTGCGGGACAGCTCGTCACGGTAGCTATCCACCATCGCCAGCGTCGTCACCAGGGACATGCGGCCGAGGAACTGGCCCACCGCCGTCCGCTGCGCCGCCGCCCTCGTGCCGTCTCGCGCGGCGGTGGCCGTCATCCCCGCCAGCAACGGCGCCCGGGCCAGGGCGGACACGGCGCCGTACACCATGTGCAGCTCACCGATGCGGCCCAACGCCGCCCAGAAGAGCGAGGTGTCCGGCAGGGAGGCGAGCAGGGCCAGCTCCATGGCCGTCATGAGGTGGGTGCGAGGCTGAGGCCCGTGGACTTCCACGCGCACCCACTCCAGCGGGTGCAGGGCTCGGCTGCGTGTGGCCGGTTCCGTCGAGGAGAGGTAGCGCGCCTGGAATTCATGCCGCACCGCCTCGAAGTACAGGGCCACCCGCTTGGAGGCCCCCGCGACCTCCCCCGGCAGAGCGGGCTCGGCTCCCAGACGTACTCCCTGCTTCATGTCCCACACCTCCGGCGCCACCAGCTTCGTGGACACCAGCCCGGCAGGCACGTTCAACAGGTGCGTCGTCTCGCCCTCGCGCCCCAGGTGGAAGGTGGGCAGGGACTCCAGCGAGCCGAGCACGAGGGGAAACGAGGCCAGCGCCTTCTGCGTGAAGGCCCGTCCCAGCAGCACCTTGTCCGGCGCGTTGCTGCCCAGCAGCTTGTCCAGCACCCCGCTGGAGGTGAGCTGGCGCTCCAGGGCGGGAAACTCGTGGGCCGGCATGGACAGCACCACCCGCCCCAACATGTGGACGGCCTCCCCCTCCAGACCCGAAGTGGCTTCGGGCCCCGTGAGCACGGTGTCGAAGACTCCCCGGCGCTCCTCCGGCGTGAGCAGGGAGAGCACGTCATGGTCCAACCCGAAGAGGGGCTGGGGCGCTTCGGGTGTGGCCCTGGCCAGGGCCGTGGTGAGAATCGCCCGCCGCAGGGCCGCCACTTCGCCCGTGCCGCTGCCGGACCCCAGCTGCCAGTCTCCCGGGCGGATGAGCATGATGCCTGGGTAGTACCAGTAGAAGTGGCCCCGGGGGTGCTCGAGAGGCTCGGGAGCACCGGCGGCGAGACGGAAGTCGGCGCTGTAACCACGCCAGCGCCCATCCTCCCCGGGAATGAGGATGCGCGGGCCGTTGGAGGCGAGGTTGCGCAGCCGGACCTCCGCGCGCTCCAGGGAAGCGTCCTCGGTGAGCAACTCCAGCAGGTCCACCTGGACGCTGTCGCCGTCCGGGAAATAGAAACGGCCCACCACATCCCCCGGTTGGAGGGCGGGCGAGCCATCCGTGACGTGGTAGCCCGTCTTCCAGCGCAGGGAGCGCAGGGCGATGGCCTTGCGCAAGGGCTCGGAGGCCTCGCCCAGGAAGCGCCAGTCGCGGGCCGGGGTGTCCCCCAGGTGAGAACGCAGTGGCTCGTCCCGCCAGGGGGCGAGCACCTCGAGGTAGCGGTCGAAGTAGCTCTGCCCGGTGCCGTCCAGGATGTCCGAGCGCTGGGACCAGCGCAGGCCCCTCTCCACGAGCGCGGCGGCCCTGGCCTTGTCGAGGGAGGGCACCGAGAGCTGGGAGCGGGTCCACGCAGTGTCCGCCATCAGTTGCGCGTCCAGGGCCCCGCGCATGGCGTCAAGCAACCCGGGCAGGAGCGCTTTTGGCTGGAGCACGCGCACGCAGACGCGTGGCCCGCCCCCGGTGACAGGTGGAGCCATGGGGTGTTCGAAGGCGAAGGCGTCCCCAGCGGACGCATCCCCGAAAAGGCGCGAGGCGAGCTCCTCTCGTGAGGCGTGGCCGGGAACCCAGAGCAGCTCGGGCCGCGCAGGGTCCACCTGGACAGGGAGCGGAGCCCGTTGGGGCGAGAGAAAGGCCAGCGCGCCGTCCTCGTCCTCCGGTGCGTCCTCCCACTCGGGCTCGGACAGCTCGTCCTCCAGCCACTCTGGAGGGATGTCCTCCAAGGGTGGGAGGCGCCAGGTGCGCACCAGGGCGGGCTTGCCGGTGTGGAACCACCAGTCCCACGCATAGGTGAGGGTGAGCAGCTCTCCGGCGCCCACTCCCTCCGGGACGTCTACCTCCACCTCCTCCCGCCCGGATTCGCGGTTGACGACCCGTGGCAGGGCCTCGGGCGGGTAGTCCCCGAGCGGGTCCACGTGCAGCAACTGCTCCTCGTCAAAACGAAGCGCACCCGCGGCGATGACTTCCCGCGCCTGCCATCACCACCAGGCGCCCCGCGTCCACCACCCGCAGGGAGAGCACGCCCCCGCGCCAATCCTCCAGACGAGGGCCGAGCGCTACGTCCGGAGGATGCGCTTTGACCGAGAGCGGCACCTTCACCCGGCGCAACTCCTCGCCAGCCGCGCTCATGCTGACCACCAGGCAGCTCGCAACCAGGAGGGCCTGGAAGACTCTGGCCCAATGAGGCCGGGGCAGCGAGCATGTGCCGAGGCTGTCCCCGTCAGGACGCTTCCGGGTGACGAGCGCGTAGTCCTTCTCCATGCCGGGTGCCCCTCGAAACGACAACCGCCTGGGAAGATGGCCCGTGGTCCTACGTGTTACCGGGCCCCCATCCTGCTCGCCCTCACTCGCCCAGGTCGATGGAGAGACTGTCGCTCCTGGCGGGAGTCCAGATGTGGTCCTTGTCCACGAGCTTGTCCATCCTGCGCATGGTGCCGAGTGCAGTCTGGACACGCTGGGGGAGGTTCAGTTTCGATGCCACCGTCTTGCGCCAGTCCACGTAGTAGTCCGGCTTCGGCCAGCAGTTAGGGGTCGGCCGGGGATGACAGAGACCCTGGTTCTGGAAGCTCCTCTTGGGCGGTTTTCCGACGATGTTCCGGAAATGGTGCCGGGCCTTGACGGCCGCGTCCCGCAGGCATCCTTGTTTCGGGCTCAGAGTGCCCCAACCGCCGATCATGGCCGCGTAGGGGCCGTTCGCCTCCAGCTTGCGTAGTTCGGCATGACGTTCAGCGTGGAAGAGCGAGTCCCAGGGGGGCGTGTTGTTCGTGAGGGCGTTCACACGCGAGCAGAGCTTGTTGCTGTCCACCTCGCAGACATCGGAGAGGTTCACGACGACAGCGCGACAACAATCGAGCGCATCCATGAGCAGGACGGTCTGCGCTTGCGTGGCATCGGGGATCGTCGGCAGCCAGACGGCCTGCCTGGGGATCTGACACGCGTGGGTGACAATGCGGATGTGGTTCTCGGCATCGGCCGGATTCCTCGGTTCACTGGCGCCGGGATTCATGAGGAAGAGCAGCAGCGTCCGGCCGTTCGGCCCGGTGTCGCAGAATTCAAGGACGAGCTGGCTGCGGCATAGCTGTCTTCCCTCTCCACTCGCGGGGTCAAGTTGGAGCAGGAGCGCGTGCCCCGCGAAAACACCTGCTGGCCGACGCACTCGTTGACGTCAATGAGTGACGGGCTCACCGGCGCTGCGGGCTCAGTGCAGCGGACGGGAATGGCCGGAGTCCCTCACCGCCTCGGCCAGGGACTCGAGCTCCGCCTCGAAGTCCTCGATGAGCTCGCGCGGCTCTGGCACCAGGCCCTCATCCACCGCCACGCCCAGCGTCACATGGCCCGCGTAGCTGAAGATGCTCAGGCCCACGCCCAGCCGCGCCGCCATGGGCACCCAGAACATCACCCCCCCGAGCCGCGCCCCCGCCAGGTACACCGGCCGCTTCGGCCCCGGCACGTTCGTCAGCACCACCGAGGCCTTCTTCCGGATGATGTCCACCGCCATCCGCTCCACCGGCGCCGGCGCCAGCCCCGCCGCGGACAGCATGCCGAACACCACCGCCGCCTCCGGCGAGCGCTTCAGCTTGTCCATCCTCCGCTTCAGCTCCCACAGCCGGTCCACCGGATCCACCAGCCCCAGCGGCAACGGCAGGAACACCACCCCGAAGCGGTTGCCCAGCGCTCGTGGAATGGGCTCCCTCGGCGAGCGCAGGTTCACCGGCACCACCGCCCGCACGTCCTCGGGCGGCTGTCCCCGCGCGTCCATGTAGCGGCGCAGCATGCCCGCCACCACCGCCATCACCACGTCGTTCACCGTGCTGCCCGTGCCGTGGCCTATCTCCCTCACCTTCCCCACCGGCACCGGCCGGGACCAGGCCACCTGCTTCACCCGGCCCAGCTCCCCCGTGAAGGGCGAGGGCGGATCATTCATCAGCGTCAGCACCCGGCTCAGCGCCGAGGCCCCCCGCGCCCCCTCCACCGCCAGGTCCATGAGCTGGATGGGCTCGGCCAGCAGCTCCGCGCCCCGCTTCCACGCCGCCCGCGTCGAGCCCACCACCGTCCTCGCGCCCCGCAGCAGCCGGCCCAGCGTCCCCGGAGGCTCCTCCTCCACCGTCTCGAAGTATGCGGCCCGCCCGCCGCTCCCATCCGCGTGCTCGTCCGTCAGCGACAGCAGCACCCGCGCCAGCGAGATGCCATCCGCGATGCAGTGGTGCACCCGCATCAGCAGCGCGCACCCCTCCTCGTACCCCTGGATGACGTGCATCTCCCAGAGCGGGCGGGAGAAATCCAGCGGCGTGCTCATGGACTCGCCCACCATCCGCTCCAGCTCGGCCCGGTCTCCGGGAGGCCGCAGCTTCGTGCGCCGCAGGTGCGCCTCCAGGCGGAAGCCCGGGTCGTCCTCCCAGCGCACCGTCCCCAGCAGCCCTCCCGTCACCACCCGCTGCCGGAAGCGTGGATAGCGCTCCACCAGCCGCTCGCGCACCACCTGCGTCAGCCGCTCCCAGTCCAGCGGCTCGTCGAACCAGAGCACCGCCGTGATGACCATGAGGCTGGTGGGCTCCTCCATCTGGAGCCACGACGCATCGGAAGGGTGCATCCGCTCGGACATAGACGCCTACTCTGCCTGCTGTTCCTCTGTCTGTCGCCGGAACTGGAACGTCTGCTGCGAGGGCGTCTTCGCGGTGAGGACGAGCGTGTCCCCCGCCACCTCATACGTGTACGTGGACGGCTGGAACTTCCCCTTGGACAGGCCGATGACGCGCGGCTTGCCGCACACCGGCCCCACCGCCTGCCCGGACTTCGTCCGCAGCTCCACGACGTCGTCCTTCTCGTTCACCTGGAAGGCGCCCCAGGAGCGGATCTCCAGCGCATTGCCCCGGCCCAGCGTGGCGTCCTCCAGCTTCATCCGCATGAGGAAACACCCCCCGGGCGTCACCACCAGCGAGCGCGCGTAGTCCGGGCGAGGCTTCGCGTCCGTGTTCTCCTGTCCGACGATGCGCGCCTTCTCCTCGGGGCGGATGCTCGCCGCCTCCAGGGACCAGCGGCCCACCACCTCCTTGGGCACCGTCCCCGCCCCCACCGAGGCGTCCGCGCACGGGTCCGGAATCTCCTTCTCGGGGCTGGGCGGCGCGGGCTCGAAGGTGCGCCCGCACTGCTTGCCACACACGCGTGACACGCAGTCCGAGTCATCCGGGCCGCAGCCGGACTTCGCGGCGCACCGCGCGAGCGCCCCCAGCGCCTTCTCACAGCCCTCGGCCAGGCACCGGTCCACACACGACACATCGATGCATTGCGCCACACACACCCAGTTGGCCGAGCCGCAACGGCCGGCCAGGGTGCGCGCCCCGCCCTGGGCCCCCGAGCCCCCGGGGGCCTGTGCACCAGCGGACGAGGTCAACAACAGGGCGAGGACGACGGAACCGAAGACACGCAGGCGGGTACCCTCACAGGAAGCTCCACCGCCATGTGGTGATGTCCGACAGCTCCGGCAACGACATCTCCAGGCGGATCGTCTCGTAACGGGCAAAGTCCCGCGGATCCGTCCGCAGCAGGAGCACCGGAGTACACGCCTGCCGGCGCTCGGGGAAGGTGTCGAAGGACAGCTCGGAGTCGAAGCGGGCCCGGTAGAAGAGGCACAGGCCGTCCACGCGGCCCTCGTGCACCACCGGCCGCTCCAGGCGCAGGCGGTGGGGCAACGAGCCCGCCCGCAGCGTCTCCAGGTCCAGCGCGAAGGCCGGCTCCGGGTGGCACAGCAGCCGCTCCACGTCCTGCGGCCGGACGAAGCGGGTGAAGTACGCGGGGCTCAGCGTGTCCCGCAGCACCTGCATGCAGCTGAAGTCCACGTCCGGCAGGCGCTGGTTCCAGATGAAGGGCAGGCGCGCCTCCTCGCGCAGTTGCACCGGCTCGAGGAAGACCTCGAAGCGGTTGGGGAGGATGCGGCCGCCATTCACCAGCAGCCTGTCTCTCAGGCCCAGCAACTTCGGAATCAGCCCCGCGTCGAAGAGCGCGTCCCCGAGCTGCTCGTGCAGCAGCACGTCCACCCGCTCCGCGGGGCGGAAGCGCGAGCTGTCCTTGCGCACGAACGCGATGTCCGACAGCCCGTTGCGCCGGGCCACCCAGCGCGCCGTGTCCAGGTTGCGCGAGGCATCCACCGCGTACAGCTTGCGCGGGCCGCGTTTCGAGGCGAGCAGGGCCCGTAAGCCGGTGCCCGTGCCCACGTCCACCACCACCTGGCCCGGCTTCACGTAGCGCTCGATGGCGCGCTGGTACGCCTCCACGCGCTCGACGTCCACCAGCCCCGAGTCACGGGGCGTCGGGCTGGACAACTCCGGCGCCTCCACGAGCATGTTGCGCAACGTCCCCATCAACGGCAGGTGGCGCAGCCTCGACTGCAGGTCACCCCAGGCCTGACGCGGCAGGTCTCTCAGGTTCGCCATATTTCCCCCCAGGCGCATGGCGCCGGTTTCCGGCCCTTACAGCAGGAAACTCCTGAATACATGGAAGGCAGGGCACTGGAAAAGGGCCGGCGCCGCCGCTGTCCCGCTCAAGACGGAGAGACTTTTCGCGGATGAACACTCGCGACTTTCCCGGGGTGTCTCCGTTCTCCCTTTCGAGAACCCCACACTCGAAGCACCCACAGGTCATCCATGCGCGCCCCTCGCCCCCTGGGTCTGTTCCTCCTGGCCTCGTTCATCGGAGCGGGAACGGAAGCCCACGCCGCTCCCGAGTCCGCCTCGCCCGCCACGGAGCGGCCGCTGCGGCTCCTCCTCACCAGCGACGACGGCATCAACGGGTCCGGGCTGCGCCTGCTGCGCGACACGCTGTGCGCCGCCGGCCACCAGGTGACCGTCGTGGCGCCCGCCACCGACCGCAGCGGCAGCAGCGGCGCGCTCAGCCTCAACGTGTACCTCCGGGCCACGCGCTCCGAGTTCTCGTGCGGCGGCACGACCCGTGAAGCCTGGGCCGTCACGGGCATGCCCTCCGACTCCGTGCTCTTCGGCCTGTCGGCGGTGCTGGGGGACGTGCCTCCGGACCTGGTCATCTCGGGCATGAACTCCGGCCAGAACGTGGGGCGCGCGGTGAACCACTCGGGCACCGTCGGCGCGGCCGTCACCGCCGCGGAGGAGGGAGTGCCCGCCATGGCCGTGAGCATCTCCATCCACATGCAGGACGCGAGCACGGGCTTCTCGCAGACCGGCGCGGCGGCGCCCCATGCCGCGGCCTTCGTCAGGGAGCTGATCGCCCAGCTGCGAGACACGGCGCGGCCTGGAGAGCCGCTGCTGCCCGACCGTGTCGCCCTCAACGTCAACTACCCCGTCGTGCTCGATGCCGAGGGGAAGTTCGATCCGGCGCTCGTGCAGTCTCCGCGCGTGACGTCCGTGGGGCACGGTGAAGTGGTCCGCGCGCGCTACTACCCGGTCGACGCGAACGGCATCTACCTCGCCGCGGGGCACATCTGCGGGCTCGACATCCAGTGCGCCCCCGAGACCGAGAGGGACGCCGACACCACGGCGTTGGAGCAGGGTGCCATCTCCATCACGCCGCTCTCCGTGGACGGCTCGGCGCGTCCGGGCCAGGGCTGGCTGAAGTCGCGGTTGCGCCGCCCGTGACTCAGAAGCGGCCCAGCACCTTCAGCTTCAACATCCCCTCGAGGGGCTGGGTGTAATCGGCGGCATCATAGCCGCGCATCCGCATGTGCAGCTCGGCCTCGGGCCGGGTGCGGAAGATGGCCCAGGGCTTCTCGGAGATCGTCGCGACCGTGTAGAGCATCATCCGCGGGATGGGGCCGGGGATGGCGCACACCACCTCCGTCGTCCGCTCCGCCAGCTCACGGTCGAGCTCCTTGAACGCGCTCGCGTAACCGATGCGCGCGTTCACCATGCCGGTGCCATCGTGGAAGAAGCAGAAGGTGCCCGGCTGGTTCTTGAGCAGCTGGCGGATCTGATCGCACAGCGCCTTGCCGTTGAATTCATCGCCATGCTCGGGATGCTTGATGAACACCAGGCAGCTTGCCAGCGGCGGAGCCTTGAGGCTCTCCAGGGCCGCTCGTGTCATGGACGCGCGGTGGGTGACATGAAGACCTGGCTTGGGTGGCACGGGCATGACGGCTCGATTCTATCCACAGGAACGACATTCCTCGGAGCGGCTCTCGCGGCAAGAGCGTTCACCTTGCTTCATGGCGCGCTTCAGACGGAAAGATGTGCCTCCAACACGCACTGAATTCCGGCGTGCTCGGGGAGTGCGGGGAGCCAGGTGGCGGCGCCCCGTGTCCCCGAGACCTGGCGCGTCCGCTGCACACTGCGCTACTCGCCACGATGATCTTCCTCCCCAAGGCCCCGGGGATGTGCTGCGCTACGCGCGTTTCGTCCGGCTCGCGGCACGGTGACGCGAGACGGGTCTCCGGTGGGGAGGCGCCATGAGCAGGAAGAAGCACAGGGGTGAGGACACCTGGGCGCTCATCCGCGAGAGCCTCGATGACTTCAGGCCCGCGCAGCTCGCGGCCCGCCTCCGGGAGTACCTCGCCCCACGTCTCGCCTCCGGCCCCCGCCACGCCGACGAACGCTCGCGCCGCGCGCTCCTCGAGGGCGTGGACGCCCTGCTCTCCGAGCACGCCGGGGCCTGGTACACCCACGGCTTCCACGGAGACCTCCCCCAGGGCGCGCCGTCCGAGCCGGGCGTGGAGGGACACATCGAGCGCATCCTCTCCACGCTCGGCGTGGCGCACGAGTGGCTGTGCACGCTCGACACGTACTTCCGCTCCGTGGCGCTGCCGCCGGACGACGAGGATCGCGCGGCCGTGCTGTCGGACGCGGTGCGGCGGGTCCTCGAGCTCACCTCGGAGGCCCATGGCGAAGAGGAGGCCTGGCCCCCCCATGCCCACCTGGGCCTGGGCTGGCTGTTGGAGTCACAAGGCATCCGCCGGACCGAGCGCCTGGAGCAGGCCCTGCACGAGGCCCTGGCGGACTTCACCCGCGCGGCGCCATCTCCCGAGGAGGCCCGCCGGGCAGCGGACACCATCGCCCTGGCGGCGGTGAAGGAGGAGTCCGCCGGGCGCTACCGGGACGAAGGCGTCTCCTGAGCGCGAGGACTCACGCCGGCTGGATGCCGAGCCGCTCGTCCCGGCGCCGCAGCCAGGCGACGAGGGGCAGGGACAGCAGCACCATCCACGCCTTGCCCACCACCTGCCCCGCGAGGAAGTCGAGACGGCCGAAGGCGAGCTGGAGGAAGAGGAGGCTGTCCACGACGAGGCCCACGAGGCTGCTGGCGAGCACGGCCAGCACGAGGCCGCGCCGCTGCAGGGGCGTGTAGACGGCGAAGTCGGCCAGCTCGGAGATGGCGAAGGCGGCGCTCGAGGCGACGACGAGCGGCGGAGGGGCGAGCACGGCCGACAGCAGCGCGCCCAGGGCGATGGCCAGCAGCGTCCAGCCCTTGCCCAGGCGGCGCTGCACCAGGTCGCGCAGCACGAAGGCGATGCCCACGACGAGGACGCCGCTGGGGGCGAGCAGGCCCGGGCCCACGGGCAGCAGGCAGGGCCCGTTGTCCGGGCACACCACGCCCACATGGCCAATCATCCAGTTGGACAGCGGAATCGAGGCCCCGAAACCCGCCAGATAGATGAACCCCTCGACTCGACGCTGCTCCATTGCCGCCTCCACCGGGGCGGGCGGAATAGCACGTTTCCTGGGGGCTGTCAGAATGGGGCCATGCCCGCTTTCGACAGGGCCAGCTTCGATGATTCGCGCTGGCCCCTGCTGCACCTCTGGTTCCCGGGAACGCTTCCCGCCCATGGGCAGGAGGAGTGTCTCGACACCTTGGCTGGCTACCTGGGACGCGGGGAGCGGTTCTTCCTCCTCGTGGACCTGAGCCGGATCGGCCTGGTGCCCATCGAGCAGCGATGGCGCCAGGTGGAGTGGTTCGAGCAGCACGAAGTCGCCCTGCGAGGGCTCGTGGTGGGCACGGCCATCATCCTCGTGTCGCCCATCGTCCGGCTGTCGCTCAGCGCCATCCTGTTCTTCAAACCGCTGCCCGTTCCACTGGCCACCTTCCCGCACCTGACGGCCGCGGAGGCCTGGGCGGCCGAGCGCCTCCAGGAGGCGGGGCTCACCCAGGCCGGCAAGGACTGAACGGCCGAGGCGCGCTACATCATCGGCGCCGTGGACTCGAGCTCCTGGGTCTCCAGCAGGCCCGTCTGCTTGAGCAGGGGCTGGGTGCTGGGAGCGCGGCCGCGGAACTCCTGGAATACCTCCAGCGGGTGGCGGCTGCCACCGAGCGCGAGCACCGTGTCACGGAAGCGCCGGCCGGTACGGGACAGCGCCTGCGCGTCGGACAGCCCGGCCTCCTCGAAGGCGGAGAAGGCATCCGCGGAGAGCACCTCGGCCCACTTGTAGCTGTAGTAGCCCGCGGCGTAACCGCCCGCGAAGATGTGGGAGAAGGAGCAGAGGAAGCGGTCCTCCGGCAGGGGCGTGAGGACGGTGTTCTCCCGGGCCACGCGCTTCTGCGTCTCGAGGAATCCGGCCTGCCCGTCACCACCGGGCTGGTAGCGGTGGTGCAGCTCCAGGTCCAGCGTGGCGAAGTACACCTGGCGCAGGGACATGGAGGCGGCGCGGTAGATGCGGCCGGCGCGAATCTTGTCCTGCAGGGACTTGGGCAGCGGCTCGCCGGTGTCCACGTGGCGGGCGAGCCGGGAGAGCGTCTCCTCGTGGAAGCACCAGTTCTCCATGAACTGGCTGGGCAGCTCCACGGCGTCCCACTCGATGTTGTTGAGACCGGCGGCCTCGGGGAAGTCCACGCGGGTGAGCATGTGCTGCAGGCCGTGGCCGAACTCGTGGAAGAGCGTCTCCACCTCGCGGAAGGTGAGGAGCGCGGGCTGTTTGCCCACGGGCGGCGTGTTGTTGCAGACGAGGTAGGCCACCGGCAGCCGCAGGCTCCCGTCCGGCTTGCGCTTGCGGTCGAGCACGTTGTTCATCCACGCCCCGCCGCGCTTGGTGGCCGGGCGGCTGTAGGGGTCCAGATAGAAGGCGGCGATGTCCTTGCCGGACTCGTCGGCCACGCGGAAGAACTGGACGCTCGGGTCCCACACGGGGACCTCGCCGTTGGCGGCACGCACGGAGATGCCGAAGAGCCGCTTCGCGGTGTCGAACAGACCCTCCAGCACACGGGGGAGCGCGAAGTACGGCCGGAGCTCCTCGTCGGTATAGGCGTAGCGCTCCTCGCGCAGACGCTCGGCCCAGAAGGGCACGTCCCACAGCTTCAGCTCGAGCGAGGCATTGCCCGTCTTGCGGCGGGCGTACTCGGTGAGCTCGGTGTTCTCGGCGCGGGCGCGCGAGCGGGAGGCGTCACGCAGCTCACCGAGCAGCTTCTCGACGGCCTGCACGCCGGGCGCCATCTTGGCCGCGAGGCTCACCTCGGCGTACGAGGAGTAGCCGAGCAGGCGGGCCTTCTCCTTGCGAAGGAAGAGGATGCGCTCGATGAGGGGGCCGTTGTCCGAGTCTCCGGAGGAGGCGCGGGTGACGAAGGCGCGGTAGAGCTTCTCGCGCAGCTCCGGGCGGCGCGAGTGCTCGAGGAAGGGCACGTAGCTGGGGGCATCGAGGGTGATGCGCCAGGGACCCTTCTCGGGGGTGGGCTCGGGGGCTCCCTCGGGCAGGTCCTGCATCGCCATCTGGGCGGCCATGGCGAGCGCGCTGGGAGGCAGGCCCTCCACCTCCTCGGGCCGGGTGAGCGTCATGGACCAGGCCTTGTTGGAGTCGATGACGTTGTTGGTGAAGCGGGTGGACAGCTCGGCCGACTCGCGCTCGATGTCCTGGAAACGCTCGCGGGCCTCGCCCTCCAGGCCCACGCCGGACAGCTCGGCATCGCGGATGGAGGCGTCGATGACACGGTGCTGGGCGGGGTCGAGCTTCTTCCAGTCCGGCCCCTCGCGCAGGGCCTTGAGTGCCCGGTAGAGGGGAATGCTCTGCCCGATGCGCATGAAGGTCTCGACGACGTCGCCCTCGACGGCGGAGTGGGCCTGGCGCAGCTCCGGGCTGTTCTGCACGCTCATGAGGTGGTTCACGACGCCCCACGCGAAGCCGAGCGGCTCGGTGATGGCGGACAGGCGCTCCACCGAGCCCTCCCACGTGGGCTGGACGTCGCGCTCGAGCGCATCGAGGTCGGCGTTCAGGCGCGTCAGCAGCTCGCGGATGGCCGGCTCGACATGCTCGGAGCGGATGCGGTCGAACTTCGGGAGTCCTTCGTTCTGAAGCAGCGGATTGTCGGCAATGGTCGCAGTCATCACCCGCTGACGTTAGGGCAGGCGCTGGCGATTGGCAGCAATCACGAAGGGGATGCCCGGCGGGCAGTCAGGGAGTGCACGTCCCCTGCCCCCTGGAGGCCCAACGGGAGGTTGGAGGGGAACAGACAGGGCCCGGGACTTCACCTTGACAGGGCTCGGGGGCCACTGCACTCACGGGGGACCATGCTCTCCCTCGTGCTCGCGGCCTCGCTCGCCGCCGCCCCCGCGCCCCGCGCCGCCAACTCCTCGGGAACCATCGTCCATATTCCACGGCTGGACGCGATCCAGGGTGTCACCGCCTTCCTGGACCGGGCGGGACAGCATGCCGCCTTGTTGCGGCCCATCGTCTGGTATGCGGAGCTCCACCCCTGGCTCTCGCTGGACCCCAGCCAGCCGGAGGCCCTCGCTGGCGTGGGCATCGACCCCTCCGGCCCCATGACCGTCTCGCTGCGCGCCAATGGCCGCATCTCCTGCACGCGGTTGAAGGACCCGAAGCTCTTCCAGGAGAAGGCCGCCGGGGTGCTGGTCTCCGGGAGCGGCAAGACGGAGGTGAAGCCCACGACCTCGGGGGGAGTCACCACGGTGAGCATCCCACGCGAGTCCGGTGGACATGCGGGCTATGCGCTCAAGGGCCAGGAGGCGTGCGCCTTCGCGACGACGGGCGGGGGCTACGCCGATGATGGGCAGGGAGCGGCGATGGTGAAGGAAGCCTCACGGCTGGTGGGCAAGGCCCCCAAGCCTGACGCGCGGTTGGGGCAGCTTCCTGGAAGCGTCTACGTGCTCCTGCCCGGGCGCGGCATGGTGGTGGGCATGGAGGGCAGCGCCACCGGGCTGAGGCTGGAGGGGACGGCCACGCAGCTTCCGCTGCCGCCCTTCCAGACGACGGGGACGAGCCCCTACGGAATGATGAAGCCCGAGGGGATGCTCTTCTCGCGGGCGAAGGTGGCGCCGGCCGGGGTGGGCCAGGCGGTGGGCAGCGTGCGAGCACTCGTCCAGCGGGCATGCCCCGCGTGTCCTCCGGCCGGGGTGTCCTCGGTGGCCCAGGCGGTGTCCGAGCGCCTCACCGGCAACGTGCTGGTGGTGGTGGACAGCGTGAGGTCGCGTCCCAACCTGCGCACGCCCGAGGGCCGCTTCTTCGCCCCGCGTCAGGCGGTCGCCGCCGAGGTGACGGATGCGGCGGCGATGAAGGCCGCGCTCGCTCCGGTGGCGAAGTTCCCCGGCGCGAAGGCACTGGAGGACGGGTACGCGCTGGACGTGAAGGGAGGCACCCTCTTCGTCCGGCTCAAGGGCAAGCAGCTCGTGATGGGCAATGACGAGGCGGTGGTCCAATCGCTCCTGGGGGCGGTGCCGCGGACAGGCGCGAAGCTGCCGCACGCGGTGGACTTCACCGTGGACCCGAAGCGGCTGGCGAGCGGGTTGAACCAGGTGTCACTGATGGACGTCGTCTCCGACCAGCAGCTCGCGGGCCTCTTCACCGTGGGGCTGGAACTGGGGCCACTGCTGGCCCGGAGCGAGCGCATCTCCGGCTGGCTCGACAGCACCGGCGGGGCCCACCGGTTCTCCACCCTCTGGACGCTGCCCGCCGCGCCTTGAGGATTGCGCCGGAACGCGCACCACTGCGCCTTTTTCACGGGCGAGCCCTATCTACTCAGGGTCAAGTGCCCAGGTTCCTTCCTCCCACCGCTTCAACGCTTCTTCAGACTCAAACGCGACCACCCCCTCTCCCTTGGCCGCTTCCTCCAAAATCGCTTTGGCTTCCGCTGTCCGGTAGCGCAGGAGGAAAGCAGCTGCCGTGGTCCTCACGTCCATATTGGGGTGTGTGAACAGCGTGGCGAGCGCATTTCGCCCGGCATCACCGTGAGCACGTAGTTTCTTGAACGCGGCAATGTACCGGTCCGCGTGCTTGTTGCCAGTCCTGGCGTCTCCTCGGAAGATGGCATCGGTCTGCGCGGTCACGTTCCGCGCGAACTCCTCGACAAGTTCTTCGAACTCGTTCACCAAATCCCCGTCTTACGTCCTCGATGGTTCGACAGCACACCGATTCTCCGCCATCCGAATGCTACCCACTGCGCCTCAATCGTTCTTGAAGGTACCAGCCTTCCACTCCTTCAATGTCCACTCCGCGGTAAAACCCACCAGACTTCTGGGGATTGTTGCGAGTTCGGCAAGCACCCGCTCTGCTTCATCAGGGGCGAACTCCAGCGCGAATGAAGAAACCCAGTAGCGAGTTCCTTGCTCTGCATCACTCATCAGTCGCAGCACCTGCCGTTGAGCCTCGACACCGCGACTCCGCAACTCCCTCTGGATTTCCACCAGAACTTCGAACTTGCGATTAGCCGCCTTGGGTTTCGCCCCTTCAATGTCACGCCCGTGACCAGCCGAGAGGATTCCAAACTCCTCAACCAGACGTTCCGTCGAGAGGGTCTTCAGCTGTGCCTTTTTCATAGAACGACTCCAAACAACCTCAAGGCTTCCATACCAAAGGCCCTTTGTTTTTCGTAGGATTGCGTGCGCAGCCACTCACGAACCACCATTCCCCCCGAAGCTTTTTGCTTGGACGAATAGAACGCGCTGATCTGCTCATGTACGTTTTTATCGATGGCAATCACGTTCTCGGTGTTGTGAAGAGCTTCGTGACCAAATCGATCTACGTTGCCTTGATGCTGCTCGATGATGTGGTGCCACTGCTTTCCCTCTCCCGCCTTCCCCATGTAGTCCTTGAACTCCTTGTAGGATTTGAAGGCCCGATGCCCGTTGGGAAGAGGGGTGCCCTCCTTGCTGCTCTTATCCGCCTTGCTCGGTGAGCGCGTCTGGCTCGACCCGCCACCGGACATCGCCATGGCATTGGCCGGTAAAACGACGCGGATGGTGCCCTCGGCCACCGAGACGATGACCTTCTCCGTATCAGACGCTGCCGCGAGTACTCGCACACCCCCCTGCTGCGTCCCTCTGATTGAGGCCTGTGCGAACCCTGGCAGACTCGGTGCCCTGGACAGCAGCGCGGCCGTTTCACCCACCGCCGCCGTGCCCACCATGACCAGGATGCGCACACTGTTGGGCCCGATGCGCCGACCGAACCGTTCGCCCACTTCGCGCAACTCCGCGAAGGTGGTCGCCCGCGCGGACTCCTCCGAGAGCTCCATCCAGCCCTCGATGAGCCCCCACATCTCCGTCCCCAGGTAACTCCACATCAGGACGGCGAAAGCCGTGGCAACCCCCTTACTGACCGGCTCTGGTGCCACCAGCAGCGCCATGTAGGCCGTGATGGTGATGCTCGCCATGGCCGCCACACGCGTGGGGTCGAGCATGCTCCGCAACTCCGCGTTCACGCCCGCCAGAGCCGGCTCCACGGCCAGCGCCAGCGCGATGCGGCGTTTGTCGTCATCTTGCAGGCACGAACCGTCCTCGAAGAGGGAGAGACAGTCACCCGGAGTGCCACGCCGTTCGCAGAAGCGACCGTAGGACGTGGCCAGTTCCGGCCGACACCGCTGACCCACCCGAGCGCCGGAAACCAGCGCGTACCTGTGACCCGGCCGCATGGGCACGGAAGCAGGAGCCACCCGCAGGGGCATCTCCAACACCAGGCCCGCCATGGCAGCCGAGAACTCGGCATCCCCCACCTGCACCGGCGCGAAGTCCGTGGGCAGGGAGGCGAAGACCCGTGCCTCCCCATCCACTGTCGCTTCGCTCATGGCCGGTGCCGCCGTGGCACATCCCACCAGCAACACACTCGCCACCAGCGCCAGGACGCCCAGACCGGCGCACCGCCAGATATCTCGAAGCACTCGACTACTGATGACGCGAAGGGTCATGCCACCGCCAATGCTGCTGCGCGCCAGAGGCAACGGGAAGAAGCGAGGGGTACGAGCACGCGTCACTTCCAGGCATCCCCAGACGTCACACACATTCCCCCACATCTCCTCGGGACGTCCAGAAGCGAGGCTCATCCCTCACCGTGCAGGGCCTGCCCGAGCCAACGCCGTTGGTCCCCCTCCTGGGTCCAATCGTGCTAGATGCGCGGCCCATGGACGGAACCACGGAAAAGGATCCCCTTCGCGCCCGGCTGCAGGACATGGAGAAGCAGGCCGAGCTGGGCGGTGGCGCTGACCGCATCGCCAAGCAGCACGAGGCCGGCAAGCTCACCGCTCGCGAGCGCATCGACCTGCTGCTCGACCCCGGCTCCTTCACGGAGATGGACAAGTTCGTCACCCACCGCAGCAACGACTTCGGCATGGGTGACAAGAAGATCCTCGGCGACGGCGTCGTCACCGGCTACGGCACCGTCGAGGGCCGCCAGGTCTTCGTCTTCGCCCAGGACTTCACCGTCTTCGGCGGATCGCTCTCCGGCGCCTATGCCCAGAAGATCTGCAAGATCATGGACATGGCCATGCGCGTGGGCGCTCCCGTCATCGGCCTCAACGACTCGGGCGGCGCCCGCATCCAGGAGGGCGTCGAGAGCCTCGCCGGCTACGCCGACATCTTCCTGCGCAACACCCTCGCCTCCGGCGTGGTGCCGCAAATCTCCCTCATCCTGGGCCCGTGCGCGGGCGGCGCGGTGTACTCGCCCGCCATCACCGACTTCATCATGATGGTGAAGGACACCTCCTACATGTTCATCACCGGCCCGGACGTCATCAAGACGGTGACGCACCAGGAGGTGACCAAGGAGGACCTGGGCGGCGCGCTGGCGCACAACCAGAAGTCCGGCGTGGCCCACTTCGCCGCGGAGAACGAGCAGAGCGCCATCCTCATGACGCGCGAGCTCCTCTCCTTCATCCCCTCCAACAACCAGGAGGACCCGCCCGTCCAGCCGTGCGATGACGACCCGTTCCGCGCCGACGAGGGCCTCAAGACGGTCGTCCCCAGCAACCCGAACAAGCCCTACGACATCAAGGAGATCATCCGCGCTGTCGTGGACAACAAGCACTTCTTCGAGGTGCAGGAGCACTTCGCCAAGAACATGGTCATCGGCTTCGCCCGCATGAACGGCAAGTCGGTGGGCATCGTGGCCAACCAGCCGGCGGTGCTCGCGGGCTGCCTGGACATCGACGCGAGCGTGAAGGCCGCGCGCTTCGTGCGCTTCTGCGACTGCTTCAACATCCCCCTCATCACCCTGGTGGACGTGCCCGGCTTCCTGCCCGGCACCGACCAGGAGTGGGGCGGCATCATCACCCACGGCGCCAAGCTGCTCTACGCCTTCGCCGAGGCCACCGTCCCCAAAATCACCCTCATCACCCGCAAGGCCTACGGCGGCGCCTACGACGTGATGGCCTCCAAGCACATCCGCGCGGACATCAACTACGCCTACCCCACGGCGGAAATCGCCGTCATGGGCCCCGAGGGCGCGGTCAACATCATCTTCCGCAACGAGCTGCTCAAGGCCAAGGACGCCAACTCCGAGCGCACCCGGCTGGTGAACGAGTACCGCGAGAAGTTCGCCAACCCCTTCAAGGCGGCCGAGCTCGGCTACATCGACGAGGTCATCCGCCCCGAGGAGACGCGCGCGAAGATCATCCGGGCCCTGGAGATGCTCAAGAACAAGCGCCAGGAGAACCCGCCGCGCAAGCACGGCAACATCCCGCTGTAAGCAGGCAGACAAGCAGGCGGCTCGCACCGAGAAACAGTGGAACGCCTCCCTGGGAAATTTTAGGGGGGGCGTTCAGGCTTTGAAGGGACGCACCACATACAGGAGCCCCTTTTGTCTCAACCCCGCCTCGTCCTCTTCCTCGCCGATATCGAAGGCAACCTCGCCGCCCTGCGCCAGACGCTCACCCGGGCCTGTGAGGCCGCCAACGTCCCTCCGCCGGAGGTCCGCTGGGTCGAGTCCGCCACCTCGCTCGCCGATGCCGGCTGGCGCGTGGCCGAGCTGAAGCTGGTCCCCTCCGGCGGCAAGGCCGTCCCCGAGGATCACCTCGACTCGCTCGTCCGCTCCGTGGCCCGTGACTTCCGCGATCAGGCCGTGGGCCTCTACACCGACAAGGCCGGCAGCTATGGCCGCGCTTCCCTGAGCGAGCCCGGCCGCCCCTCCCGCTCCCTGGAGGGCGAGTACATCGACGTGGTGCGTCAGACGGCGCGCTGGCTGGGCATCGAGGCGCCCCTGCTCGGCCGCCTGCTCGACGGCGGGGCGACCGCTCGCAACCTGCTGGCCGCCGCGGTGGACTTCGGCAACGACGACCCCCACGCCCCGGCCCCCACCGGCAAGTCGCGCCGCCAGGAGCAGCCGCCTCCCCCGCCCGAGCCGGACGAGGATGACCGTTTCGTCGACGCCAAGCTGTCCGAGGCGCGCCGGCTGATGGAGCAGTACCTCAGCAACCGCAAGTAGTGGCTGGGCCCGCGCTCCCCTGTGCTAAAGGGAGCGCCCATGGCCAAGATCCGCAAAATCCTCGTCGCCAACCGCGGCGAGATCGCCGTCCGGGTGATGCGCACCTGCAAGGAGCTCGGCATCGCCACGGTGGCGGTCTATTCCGAGGCGGACCGCTCCGCCCTGCACGTCCGTACCGCTGACCAGGCCTTCCTGGTGGGCCCCCCGCCCTCGCGCGAGAGCTACCTCGTGCAGGAGCGGATTCTGGAGGCCGCCAAGAAGGCCGGCGCGGACGCCATCCACCCCGGCTACGGCTTCCTCTCGGAGAACGCGTCCTTCGTGCGCGCGTGCGAGAAGGCCGGCATCACCTTCATCGGCCCGCCCGCCAGCGCCATGGACGCCATGGGCGAGAAGACGCGCGCCCGCCAGAACATGATCAAGGCCGGGGTGCCCGTCGTCCCCGGCACCGCCGAGCCCATCGCCACCGTCGAGGAGGCCCGCGCCTACGCCGAGAAGATTGGCGTGCCGGTGATGCTCAAGGCGGCCGGCGGCGGTGGCGGCAAGGGCATGCGCAAGGTGGAGCGGATGGAGGACTTCGAGTCCTCGTGGCGCGCCGCCAAGAGCGAGGCGATGAATGCCTTCGGCAACGACGCCGTCTACATCGAGAAGTACCTCGAGAAGCCGCACCACGTGGAGATTCAGGTGTTCGCCGACCAGTACGGCAACACCATCCACCTCAACGAGCGCGAGTGCTCGGCGCAGCGGCGCCACCAGAAGGTGGTGGAGGAGACGCCCAGCCCCATCCTCACCCCGGAGCTGCGGGCGAAGATGGGCGAGGTGGCGGTGAAGGCCGCCAAGGCCGTGGGCTACGTGGGCGCGGGCACGGTGGAGTTCCTCGTGGACGTGCACCGCAACTTCTACTTCCTGGAGATGAACACCCGCCTCCAGGTGGAGCACCCGGTGACGGAGTGGGTGACGGGGCTGGACCTGGTGGCCTGGCAGATCAAGGTCGCCGAGGGCGAGAAGCTCCCGTACACCGAGGCGCCCACGCCCAACGGGCACTCCATCGAGGTGCGCGTGTACGCGGAGGACCCCGCGCGCAACTTCATGCCGAGCCCGGGCCGCATCAACTACCTGCGCGTGCCGGGAGGCCCGTACCTGCGCGACGACTCGGGCGTGTTCCCCGGGTACACGGTGCCCAACACGTATGACCCGATGATCTCCAAGCTGTCCGTGTGGGCCCCCACGCGGCGCGAGGCCATCGAGCGGGCCAAGCGCGCACTGGCCGAGTACGTGGTGAAGGGCATCACCACCAACGTGCGCTACCTGAAGGGGATCCTCTCGCACCCGGAGTTCGTCGAGGGCGACTACGACACGAGCTTCCTCACGCGCGAGCACGAGACGCTGCTAGGCAAGGGCGAGGATCCGCAACTGACGGAGGCCTCGCTGCTGGCGAGCGTGGTGTACGCGTACCAGAGGGATCAGAAGAAGGCGAAGACGCTGACCCAGGCGCCGTCCGAGGGCGGCAAGGGCGGCATCTCGGCGTGGCGGCTGGCGAGCCGCCGCGGGCGCTAACCCGTCAACTCCCTCTCCCCCTGGGAGAGGGCCGGGGTGAGGGTCTACCGCCCCCCCCGTGCAACCTGAGACGAATTCCATGCGTTACTTCGCGAAGCTGCAGGGACAGAAGGAAGCGGTGCCGGTGGACATCGAGCCAGCCGGAGAGAACCGCTTCAAGCTCACGCACAACGGCAAGACGTTCCTGGTGGACGCGCTGGCGCTGGACCACGGCGCGGTGTCCATGCTGGTGGATGGAACCTCCTACAGCGTCGAGTTCGACGAGCAGGGCGACGAGGTGCAGGTGTCGGTGCGGGGTCAGGTGACGCGCATCGACGTGGCGGACGAGCGGCGGCTGCGGCTGCGCGCGGCCACGGCGGGCTTCTCGGTGGAGGGCAAGCAGGTCATCTCCGCCCCCATGCCCGGCAAGGTGGTGAAGGTGCTCGTGAAGCAGGGCGACGAGGTGAAGGAAGGTCAGGGCCTGGTGGTCATCGAGGCCATGAAGATGGAGAACGAGCTGAAGAGCCCCAAGGCCGGCAAAGTGGTGGAGCTGCCGGCCAAGGAGGGCACCGCGGTGGAGATCAACGCGAAGCTCGTGGTGGTCGAGTAGGACGGGTTGCGCATGCTCCCTCTCCCTCTGGGAGAGGGGCGGGG
>NZ_JPMI01000015.1 GCF_000733295.1 Archangium violaceum Cb vi76
CATCCGCGGTACACGAGGTGGGTGAAGACCCTCACCCTAACCCTCTCCCAGAGGGAGAGGGGACATCCACGGTCAGGTCCGGGGTCCCGAGAGAAACGCCCCCAGGATGCGCCGTGCGGACAGCGTTGGGGTCGCACGGCCCTCCCGCACGTCTCGCTCCAGCGTGGGCCCGAGCTCGGCCACTCCGGGATGCGCATGCAGGGCGGCTCTCAGTCCGTCCTCGATCATCGACCACATCCACTGCACCTGCTGCACCCTCCGGCGCTTCTCCAACTCGCCCGAGGCCCGCTGTGTTTCCAGCCGCTTCTCGATCGACGACCACACACGCTCGATGTTGGTGTTCTCCAGCGCGCTGCAGGTCGTCACCTCGGGCTCCGCACCCGGGCGCATCAGGTGCAGCGCCGCGCGATACTCGGCCCGCGCCCGCTCCGCGCGGACCGCGTTGTCCCCGTCCGCCTTGTTGATCGCGATCATGTCCGCGATCTCCAGGATGCCGCGCTTGATGCCCTGCAGCTCATCCCCGGCCCCCGCCAGCATGAGCACCAGGTAGAAGTCCACCATGTCGGCCACGACCGTCTCCGACTGGCCCACCCCCACCGTCTCCACCAGCACCACGTCGAAGCCAGCCGCCTCGCACAGCAGCAGCGTCTCGCGCGTCTTCCGCGCCACGCCTCCCAGGGTTCCGCTGGAGGGACTGGGACGGATGTACGCGAGGTTCTCGCGCGACAGCCGCGCCATCCGCGTCTTGTCACCCAGGATGCTCCCGCCCGACACCGTGCTCGAAGGATCGATCGCGAGCACCGCCACGCGCTTGCCCAATCCCACCAGGTGCATCCCGAACGCGTCGATGAACGTGCTCTTCCCCACTCCCGGCACGCCGCTGATCCCCACCCGCAGTGCCCCACCCGTGTAGGGCAGCAACCGGGTGAGCACCTCCTGCGCGAGCGCCTCGTGCTTGGGGTGCTCGCTCTCGATGAGCGTGATGGCGCGGGCGAGCATGGCGCGCTCGTTCGCGCGGACGCCCTCGACGTACGCCTCGACCGGCAGAGCCTTCAAGCATCCCCCAGCGCGGCGTCGAGCTTGTCGAGCAGCTCGATGGCAGCCTTCGCGATGACCGTACCCGGACCGAAAATCGCCGCGGCACCGGCCTCTCGCAGGGCCTCGTAGTCCTGGGTGGGAATCACGCCGCCCACCACCACCATGATGTCCTCGCGGCCCAGTTCCCGGAGCGCCTTCTTGAGCTGGGGAACGAGCGTCAGGTGGCCCGCGGCGAGCGAGCTCGCACCCACGATGTGCACGTCGTTCTCGACGGCCTGGCGGGCGGACTCCTCGGGCGTCTGGAAGAGCGGACCGATGTCCACGTCGAAGCCGAGATCCGCGAACGCCGTCGCGATGACCTTCTGCCCACGGTCATGCCCGTCCTGGCCCATCTTCGCGATCAGGATGCGCGGACGCCGCCCGTGCTTCGCCAGGAACCCGTCGGCCGTCTCGCGAGCCTTCACGATGCCCTGCGCGTCCTTCCCCGCCTCACTGGAATACACCCCTGAGATGCTCCGCACGGTGGCCTCGTAGCGCCCGAAGACCTTCTCCAGCGCATCGCTGATCTCTCCCACGGTGGCCTTGGCGCGCGCCGCGTCGATCGCCAGGGCCAGCAGGTTGCCCTCGTTGCGCTGGGCCGCCTGGGTGAGCGCATCGAGCTTCTGCTTCACGTCGCTCGGGTTGCGCTCGGCGCGCAGCTCGCGCAACCGGGCGATCTGCGCCTCGCGCACCGCGGTGTTGTCCACCTTGAGGATCTCCAGGGACTCCTCGCGCTCGAGCGGGTACTTGTTCACGCCGATGATCGCCTGCCGGCCCGAGTCGATTCGCGCCTGCGTCCGCGCGGCGGCCTCCTCGATGCGCAGCTTGGGCAGGCCCTTCTCGATGGCCTTGGTCATGCCTCCGAGCGCCTCGACCTCCTGGATGTGCGCCCACGCCTTCTGGGCGAGCTCATGCGTGAGCCGCTCGACGTAGTAGCTGCCGCCCCACGGGTCGATCACCCGCGTGGTGCCGCTCTCCATCTGGAGATAGAGCTGCGTATTCCGGGCGATGCGCGCGCTGAAGTCCGTGGGCAGCGCGATGGCCTCGTCGAGCGAGTTGGTGTGGAGGCTCTGCGTGTGGCCCTGGGTGGCCGCCATCGCCTCGATGCACGTGCGGACCACGTTGTTGAACACGTCCTGCGCGGTGAGGCTCCAGCCGGACGTCTGGCTGTGGGTGCGCAGCGCCATGCTCTTGGTGCTCTTCGGGTTGAAGCCCTTGATGAGCCTGGCCCAGATCATCCGGGCCGCGCGCATCTTCGCCACCTCCATGAAGAAGTTCATGCCGATGGCCCAGAAGAACGACAGGCGCGGCGCGAAGGCATCCACGCCCAGCCCGGCCGCCAGTCCCGCGCGCACGTACTCGACACCATCCGCGAGCGTGTACCCGAGCTCCAGGTCCTGCGTCGCCCCGGCCTCCTGCATGTGGTAGCCGCTGATGCTGATGCTGTTGAAGCGCGGCATCTTCTCCGCCGTGAAGCGGAAGATGTCCCCGATGATGCGCATCGAGGGCCCGGGCGGGTAGATGTACGTGTTGCGGACCATGAACTCCTTGAGGATGTCGTTCTGGATGGTTCCGCTGAGCTGCTCGGGACGGACGCCCTGCTCCTCGGCCGCGACCACGTAGAGCGCCAGGATGGGCAGCACCGCGCCGTTCATCGTCATCGACACGCTCATCTGATCGAGCGGGATGCGATCGAACAGGATGCGCATGTCCTTGATGGAGTCGATGGCCACGCCCGCCATGCCCACGTCACCCGTCACGCGGGGATGGTCACTGTCGTAACCCCGGTGCGTGGCGAGATCGAAGGCGATGGAGAGGCCCTTCTGACCGGCCGCGAGGTTGCGGCGGTAGAAGGCATTGGAGGCCTCGGCCGTGGAGAAGCCGGCGTACTGCCGGACGGTCCACGGCTGCTGCACGTACATCGTCGAGTACGGGCCCCGGACGAACGGCGGCAGACCCGGCATCGTCCCGAGGTGCTCGACGCCCTGGAGATCCTCGGCGGAGAACACGGGCTTGACGGGAATGCCCTCGGGCGTGATCCAGGGGTCCGCGCGCTGGGTGCTCTCGTGAGCCTGCTGCCGCAGCGAGTCGCGCGCGGACGCGGGCGAGAGCGTCTCGGGGGCGTCGAAGTCGATCTCCGCGAAGTTCGGCACGTTGCTGCGCATCAGGACACTCCGAGCTGCTTGTGCAGCGAAGACAAGGTCTCGAACAGGTCGCCACCCGCGAAGATGAACAGGTCGACCCCCGCCGCCCGGAACGCCGCCTCGTGCTCACCCGGGCGGCCCGCGACGGCCACGATTCGTCCGCTCTGCTGCTTCAGGGCCGCCGTCAGCGCGGGCACCCACTCGGGGTACATCGCATCCGGACCGGAGAGCACCACGAGCCGGGCCCCGGAAGCGGCGATGAGCGAAGCGGCCTGGGCCACATCCGCGAAGCCATGGTGCTGCACCGGCTCGATGCCTCCCGCGGCCAGCGCGTTGGCGATCCACGTCGCACGCGCCGTGTGCTCCGCCACCGTGCCGAGGTTGGCCATGAACGCCCGGGGACGACTCCCGTGCGCGGCCAGGTAACGGTCACTGGCATCCCGCAGCGACTCGAAGGCATCGGCCAGACGCACCGGACGCAGCGGTGTCATCTCCAACTCGGCGGGTCCGCGCGAAGCAGGGCTCGCGTTCTCGGATGCGCGGGGCGTTCTGCTCACGACCTGCTCGTCGAGGTTCGGGAACTCGCTCACGCCCACGATGGGCAGGCGGCGCGTGCGGATGGCCTTGTTCCGGGCCGCCACCGTCTCCGCGAGCACCCGGGCGATGTCACCCTGCACGAGCGCGGCCGCCATGCCGCCGAGCGCCTCGATGCGCCGCAGCTCGGTCCAGGCGGCACGGGCGATGTCGCGGGTGAGTTGCTCGATGTAGTAGCTGCCGCCCGCGGGGTCCGCGACGCGGTTCAGGCTCGATTCATCGCGCAGGATGAGCTGCGTGTTGCGGGCGATGCGGCGGGAGAACTCGTCGGGCAGCCCGATCGCCTCGTCGAAGGGCGACGTGGTGATGCTGTCCGCCCCACCGACGACGGCCGCGAAGGACTCGGAGGTGGACCGCAGCATGTTCACCCAGGGGTCGCGCCGCGTCTTGGTGGCGGCCGCGGTGCGCGCATGGAGCACCATGGCTTGCGCCTCGGGAGAGCCGCCCGAGGCCGCGACGGCCTTGGACCACAGCAACCGCGCCGCGCGGAGCTTGGCGATCTCGGGGAAGAACTGGCTGCCCACCGAGAACGAGAACTGGAGGGAGCGGGCCGCGTCCTCGGGAGGAATCCCGGCACGCTCGAGCCCCCGCAGGTACTCCACACCGGTGGCGATCGCCCAGGCCAGCTCGTGCACGGACGTGGCGCCCGCGTCGGCGTAGGCCCGCGTCGAGACCAGCAGCGCGCGCAGCCCCGGAGAATCCTCGCGCGTGGACGCGACGAGCGGAGCCATCTCGGCGAAGGCCGCCTGGAGCCCACTCAGCACCGCGCCCTTGCGCGCCAGGACGCCGAGCGGATCCACTCCGAGACAACCCTGGAGTGAGCTGGGCGGGGTATTGGTGCGCTCGGCGGTTTTGAGCAGGAGGGTCGCCGCCAACACCGGGTCCTCCTCGGCCTCGAGATGAACGGGAGTCCTGGAGAGCGGGACCGGAGCGAGCAGGCGCTCCATGTCCTCCGTATTCCGCACGCGGATGCCCTGGGTCTCACCGAGGCGCAGCCACACTCCCAGGACGCCCTTCTCGAGATCGACCCGGATGGCCTCGGCGGCGGTGACCACGTCGGGCTCGCTGTACTCCTGGCAGACGAGCCAGCCGCCCTCCGTCAGGCCGAGCGCGTTCGTCCCTCGAACGAAGGGAGCGACACCCGGAGGCTCGGGCGGAGCAGCCGGGCCCGCGTCCTCCCGTGTGTAGAGCGGCTGGAGCGTGAGGCCCCCTTCGAGCGCGGACTGGAGCGACGTGAAGGGCTTTCCCTTCAGATCCTTGTCCACGAGGCGACGCCACTCCTCGACCGAGGTGGCAGGAAAGTCCTGGGCGATGTGCAGAGGGGTTTGCGACATGCAGCGTCCTCGAATCAATGGCGGGGGGCCGGACTCACGAACGGGGCCGGTTACTCCTTAGGTCCAATCCGCCCATGGGGCAACGGGGACCCACGAGCCGCTCTATCCTTCTTATACGCACTATTTTCCTACGTTCTTCGACGGAAGACCGCGCTCCGACCGCGGGCCCACCCGGCTGCTCCTCCTGGCGCTCTTGCATCCACCCGAGCAGGGCCATAATAGTGAATGACCCATTCACTGATGGCGGAGGTAGGTGATGGCGCAGTACCTCAAGGACGAGGTCCACGAGGCCATCCTGGCGGCCGCGCTCGAGGTGTTCGCCCGCAAGGGCTTCCGGAGCGCCAGCATGGCGGAGATCGCCTCGGCCGCCCGGGTGTCCACCGGCAACATCTACCGCTACTTCGAGAACAAGAACGCCCTCTACGAGGCCGCCGTCCCCGATTCGTTCGTCACCACCTTCCAGCGGCTCCTGCGGCAGCGCGTGGAGGCCGCCCGGGGAGTGAAGGACCTCCGGAAGCTGGAGCCTGGCGCGCCCTATCGTCTCGTCTCCGAGGAGGCGCTCGCCTTCAGCCTGGACAACCGGCTGCGCGTCGTCGTGCTGCTCTCCAGTCCCGAGGGCACTCCGCATGAGCACTTCGCGGAGAAGCTGGTGCAGTTCCTGCTCGAGTCCGCCACCGCCCACTTCCACGCCCGGCCCTCCCCGCCCACGCGCTTCGCGCTCGAGGAGCTCTACCGCAACTACGTCACAACGCTGGGGCGCATCCTCCGTCACTTCGAGGAGGAGCAGGCCATCCGTGAGGCCGTGGAGGCTCTCTCCCGATACCACCTGACCGGACTCGCGGCGCTCTTCGAGTCCTGAGCAGGCGAGCAGCCGGGCCCACCCGCCCGTCCTCGCGTCCGTCAAAAATGAATCACCTGTTCACTCATGAAGGAGAGGCACTCGTGACGAACCCGCTGAGCAGGGCTGTGGACACCCGATCTCTGCTGTACCGGATCCTGGAGAGCCCGGAGCAGGTCTCGGCCCTCCAGCAGCTGCCGGCCCCCGCCCTGACTCGCCTCATCCACCACGTGGGGCTGGAGGACGCGGGAGAGCTGGTGGCACTCGCCACGACGCAGCAACTGGCTCGCATCTTCGATGAGGACCTCTGGCGGAGCACCCGCCCGGGTCAGGAGGAACGTTTCGACCCGGAGCGCTTCGGCCTCTGGTTGGAGGTGATGCTCGAGATGGGAGCGGACCGCGCGGCTGCCAGGCTCGCGGAGATGGACGAGGACTTCGTCACCTTCGCGCTGTCCGCTCAGCTCCTCGTGCTGGACCTGGATGCGCTGACGCTCGACCGGATGCGCTCGAACGAAGCACAGGAAGACGAGGCGCTCGTGGACAAGGCGCTGGAGAGCAGCCTCAGTCATGAGCTGGACCGGTTCCTGCTCATCTCCCGGCGGCCGGAGTCGTGGGACGCGGTGCTCTCGGTGCTCGTGGCGCTCGACGAGGCGCACCATGAGCTCCTCGTGCGTCTGCTCGAGCGCTGCTGTCATCAGGCCTCGGAGTTCATCGAGGACAACGGCGGGCTGTACGCGGTCCTCACCACGGCGGAGCAGCTCGAAGCGGATGTATCGCAGGCGCGGGAGGAGCGGCGCGAGCGCGAGGGCTTCGTCGCCCCCACGGACGCAGCGGCCTTCCTGGGCCTCGCGAGGGCCGGGCGCGTGGGAGACGATCCCATCACCCGCGGCTACGTCCGGGCTCAGCGCGAGGCCATACGGACGCCGCCCGACCGAGTGAACAGCACACGGCCCGCCCAGCCCGCCTCCACCCTGCCCCTGTTCCACCTCCTCCAGGAGGCAGAGGTGCTGACGACGCAGCCCCCCGTGGCCCTGCTCGGCGAGGGTGTCGGTTCCGGGACGTACGCCTCGGCCAGGGTCCTCCGGGATGCGCTCGCCTGGCTCCAGGGTGAGGCGCCCGAGGCCCTCTCCCGGTGCATGCTGGACCTGGGCTACCTCGCGAACGTGCTGCTCTCCGGCTGCGGCCACTCGGGCCGTCCCCTGCGCGCACTGGAAGCGGCGCAGGTGGCCATGGCCACGTGCAACCTCGGGCTGGAGGCGAACCTGGAGGCCGGCACGGAGCCCTCACGGGCTGGAGCCCTCCTCCTCCGGGAGGGACTCGTTCCCGCGTTCGGTCAGGGGTGGCGGGTGCTCCACGAGGACGTGGTGATGCGAAGCGCCCGCGCCTTCGATGCCGTCCTCGCCCTCAAGGTGCCCGCGGGGCGCGGAGAGGCCGCGAAGGCCCGCGCCGAGCTCGCTCGGGACATCGCGGCCGGCAGGCCCTGGGCCTCTCGCAAGCGGTGGATGCACCTCGCCCCGTTCCTCTCGAAGGCGGCGTTCGCCGCGATGCGAGAGCTCGTGGACGAGTGCCCCGCGTTCAACGGGGCATTCCTCGCCACGAGGGAACAGGTGGAGGAGGCGGCACGGCGAGTGGGAGAGCTGCTCGCGCCACCCTCCCGGTGAAGCACAGCGGCTACGGCATGGGCCGCGAGGTGATGGACGGCGCCTCGGGCATCGAGGGCCAGCCGTTGCTCCAGATGATGGGGTCCATGAGCATCACGCGCGCCGTGTGGGCACTGTTCCACGCGTGGTAGACCATGGTCGACGTACCCGCGGGCGAGTTGACGACCGAGCCATGCCCCGGGCCCTCCCACGCGCTCGTGCTCTTGAGGATCGGCGCGCCGAGCTTCGTGTACGGCCCCAGCGGGCTCGTCGCGCGGGCCACGCCGATGGCGTACGTGCTGTTGTAGTACGCGTTGCCGCTGTAGAAGAGGTAGTAGTAGCCGTCACGCGCGACGACCCACGGGGCCTCGACGACGCCGCCCTCCCAGGCGAGGTTGTTGGAGATCAGCGTCCGGCGCGTGCCAACGAGCGCCTTGCCATCCGCCGAGAGCTGCTGGCCGTAGATGGGCGTCGGCTGGCCCACCGCGTTGCCGTCCGCCTTCCACACGAGGTACCGCACCCCGGCGGTGTCCACGAACACGGTGGCGTCGATCATCCCCATGCCCGTGTCGTGCACGAGCGGCGCCCCGATGTCCGTGAAGGGCCCGAGCGCGCTCGGGGCGGTGGCGGCGCCGATGGACAGCTTTCCGTTCGAGTGACGCGCGGTGTAGTACGCGATGTAGCCCGTGCCGACGCGGTGGATCTCCGGCGCCCAGTAGTCACCCCGGGCCCACGTGGGCTTGCTGGCCGACGGGAAGATGAAGCCCGCGCTCGTCCAGGTCAGCAGATCCTTCGAGGTGCGGAGCGGGAACGCATTGGCCGCACCGCCCGACGTGCAGGTGGCCACGTACTGCGTCCCGTCATGCACGACGCCCGGATCCGCGCAGTCCACGGGGAGCACCGGGTTCTTGTAGAGGCCGCCACAGTTCGTGTACCGGAACGACATGGCGCACGCGTTCGAGCCGGTGAAATACGGCGCCCACCCGTTCGACAGCCCCGCGTAGGAGTTGGTACCCGAGTTGACGCACGCGCGGTCCCAGAACACGCGCCCGGAGACGTCGTCGAACCGGTTCGGGTGCCCCGCGGGCGCGAGCCACGACGGGCCATAGGACACACGCGTCGAGCACGTGACCCCGGCGGTGCAATCCGAGTCGAGCGCCATCACGCAGGAGTTGAGGCCGAGGAAGTACGGCTTCCATCCGTTGGACAGCACGGCATAGGAGTTGATGCCGTCGTTGTGACAGACGCCGTCCCAGGTCACCGAACCGCTCGCGATGTCGTACCAGGCCGTGTGCCCCGACGGCTTCATCCACGCGTCGCCGTAGGAGATCTTCGTGGTACAGGCGAGACCGGCCTCGGCGCTCGCGACGGCCGCGGGCTCGGCCTGGGTCTCGGTCTGGGGGGCCTCGCCGCCACATCCGGACAGCAACGCCGGGACGGCGCTCACTGCGACGAGGGTTGAAATGAACGGGTGCTTCTTCATGAGGACAACCTCCGGGGGGGAATCTCCTCCATAGAGACCCTGAAACCGGGTTCATCCAAGAAAAGTGGGAAAAGATCCAATTCAGGATGGATTGCCCGCCGTCTTCAGCGGATACACGGGCGTTGGCTCAATACTTTCGGGGGGTTGCGAACCACTGGTAAGGTCGCCGCCCCCGTGAACCGGGCAGGAGAAACGGATGGAGATGCTCTGTACCCTGCGCAGCCTGACGGACCCCCAGCGCCAGAAGCTGCTCGAGCACCCCGACAAGCTCGAGGAGTTCATCGACGACGAGGAGGACTTCGCGGACGCCGAGGGCGCGCGCTTCCTGGACCTCGACATCGGTGAGACCTGGCACGGCCTGCAGTACCTGATGACGGGCACGGCCTGGGAGGGCAAGGCACCGCTCGACTTCCTCGTGCGCGGAGGCCAGGACGTGGGCGACATCCCCTCCGACGAGGGCACCGCGCGCGTCTTCACTCCGGACCAGGTGAAGACCCTCTCCAAGGCCCTCGGCGCGCTCTCCGAGGACACCCTGCGCGAGCGCTACGAGCCCGCGCGCCTGCAGGAGGAGGACATCTACCCGGGCTTCTGGGAGGAGCCACCTCCCGACCTGGATCCGAAGGAGGAGCTCTTCTCCTACTTCGAGGAGCTGAAGAAGTTCACGGCCGCCGTGGCGAAGCGCGGCCATGGGCTGCTCGTGTTCATCGGCTGAACGGGCTCACCCGGTGAGCACGTCCCGGCCCAGCTTGAGGACGAGCGCCGTCACCACCAGCAGCACCACCTTGCGCACCAGCTTGTCGCCCCCCCGCACGGCGAGGTGCGCGCCAATCCACCCGCCGGTGAACTGGGCCGCGGCCATGGGCAGCGCCACGTACCAGAGCACCAGGCCGCGGTACGCGAAGAGGCTCACCGCCGCGAGGTTGGACGCGAAGTTCACCACCTTCGCGTCCGCCGAGGCCCTCGTCAGCCCGTGCCCCAGCAGCCCCGAGAAGGCGATGATGAGGAACGTCCCCGTCCCCGGCCCGAAGAAGCCGTCATAGGTACCGATGAGCAGCGCGATGACCGCGCCCAGCGACAGCAGGCGCTGGCGAGGAGGCTCGGGCCGCTCTCCTGGCGGAGGCCCCCGGCGGAAGGCCAGGAAGGCCGCGACGATCACCAGCAGCACCAGCACCACGGGCTTGAGGACCTCGGGGCGCATCAGCAGCACCAGCCCCGCGCCCACGAACGAGCCCACCAGCCCCAGGGGAAAGGTGACGGCCGCGAGCTGCTTGTTCAGCAGCCCCGCCCGGTAGAAGCGCACCAGCGCCGCGAACGAGCCGAACACGGACTGCCCCTTGTTGGTCCCCAACACCACGTGCGGTGGCAGGCCGGTCGCCAACAGGGCGGGCAGCGTCACGAGCCCTCCTCCGCCAGCGATGGCATCCACCACACCCGCCGTGAGGGCCGCGATGCACAACAGGACGATTTCGAGCGCGCTGACTTCCACGCGCGGCCACCTACCACGTCCAAAGCTTGCGTGCGCGCCGACTCTGGGCGTCAATTCGGGGGAACCCCCCGCCGAGGACCCTCCGTGCTCACGTCCCTCGTCTCCGTGATGACCCTCGTGCTGCTGTCCGCCCCGCCGGCGCCCGTGGACCCCAAGGGGCCCACCTGCCGCTCCATCGACGGACACGTGGCGTGCGGCTACCAGTGCAAGTCGGACGGACGGCGCGTCCAGTGCGCGCAGACGCCCCAGGGCACCTGCCAGGTCCTCGACGGACAGGCCGTCTGCTTCGACCCTCCACCCCACGTCATCCGCGTCTACGGCAGCGCGCTGCCCACGCCCGAGTGCAAGGCCATCGACGGACAGGTGGCCTGCGGCTACCAGTGCGCCACGCAGTTCGGCAAGGTGAAGTGCGCGCGCACTCCCGCTGGAGCCTGCTCCGGACGCAACGATGAAATCGTCTGCTTCGATCCGCCTCCCGAGGTGTATGCCGTCCATGGCAAGGACACGCCTCGCGCCGAGTGCCGCAGCAACAGCGCGGAGATGGCATGCGGCTACAACTGCACCTCCGCGGCCGGGAAGGTGGCCTGCGGCAAGACGCCCGTGGGCATCTGCAAGAGCGACGGGCTCCGGCTCACCTGCTTCGACCCTCCCGCCGAGGTGCTCTGCGCCTATGGCAAGAGCCTGCCGCCCCTGCAGTGCCAGTCGAGCGACGGCCAGCCGGTGTGCGGCTACGGCTGCACCAAGGCCTATGCCAAGGTGGCCTGCGCGGCCACCCCCAAGGGCCTGTGCAAGGTGTTCGATACCGAGGTCCACTGCTTCGACCCGCCCAGCACCCAGGACGCGGACCCGGCCTGCCTGAGCCTCATCGGGCTGGCTTCGTTGGAGGCTCCGTAGCGGAGCCGTTGGGTCCGGGTTAGGTTGCCCCCAGGCACACAAGGAGCGACATCCGAGATGGCGGAGGGAGAAGTCCGGCAATACTTCGTGCGGAACGAACAGGGGACCATCTGGGGTCCGCTCGCCCTGCCGACCATCGAGTTGCTGATCGATAACGGCGTCATCCAGGGCCAGCTCCAGGTGTCCGAGGACGGCATCAACTTCGCCTTCCCCGGGCGTTTCCCGCACCTGCGTGATTCGTTCCCCCGCGAGACGTGGGGCGACGTCGTTCCGCCCGGTCCGAGCGCACCCGCGCCCGCCCCGGGTGCGCCCGCGGCGCCTCGTGCCGTCACCCGGCCTCCCGTCGCTGGCGCCGGTGTGCCCGTCGCGGGC
>NZ_JPMI01000016.1 GCF_000733295.1 Archangium violaceum Cb vi76
CGCCCGGAGCGGGCCCCGCCGTCACCCGGGCTCCCATCCCCGGAGCCGGTGTGCCTGTCGCGGGCCCCGGCGCCGTCGCCCGTCCTCCCGCGCCTGGAGCTCCTGGAGCGGGCCCCGCCGTCACCCGTCCTCCCGCGCCCGGAGCGGGCCCCGCCGTCACCCGGGCTCCCGTCCCCGGAGCCGGTTTGCCCGTCGCCAACCCCGGTGCCACCCGCCCGCCCGCGCCCGGTGCACCCGCCCAGCCCGCTGCCCAGGCTCCGGGCGTGCCTCCTCCCGCGGCCGCCGCTCCCGCTCCGGCCGTCATGCGCCCCTCGGGCACCTTCACCTCGGTCGCCCCCGTCTCCGAGGAGCCACCTCCCGCCAACGGGACGCTCGAGACGCACTCGCCCGTGCGCCTCTACGGCCTCATCGCCGCCGGCAACCACACGGGGCTGCTCACGCTCACCCTCCCCGACTGCGCCGTCAGCATCCACTTCCGCAAGGGCAACCCCGAGTTCATCGACTCCTCCCACCCCGAGGACGCGCTGGGCGCCTGGCTCCTCCAGGCGAGGCTCGCCACCACCGAGCAGCTCCAGCAGGCCGAGGCCGCCCGCGGACGCTTCGGCGGAGAGCTGCTCGCGGCCCTCTTCGGCCTGGGGCTCCTCCAGCCCGCCTCCGCCTTCACCCAGCTCGCCCACCGCGCCCAGGCCATCCTCCTCAAGGGCCTGCGCGCCGAGTCCGGCTCCTTCACCTTCGAGCCCAAGGAGCTGCCCGCCGCCAAGGCCATGCCCCTGGGCAACAAGTGGGCCGTGCTCAGCGACCTGGTGCGCCGCATCCCCAGCACGGACCTCCGCCGCCGGCTCCAGCCCGTGCTGAACCTGCCGGTGATGAAGTCCAACGGCCGCGTGGCCACCGGTGACCTGCGCCTCACCCCTCACGAGGTGCGCGTGCTCGCCCTCATCGACGGGGCGCGCTCCGCCGGCCAGATCCTCAACGACATCCCCCAGGACGCCGACCACCTGCTGCGCCTCGTGTTCCTCCTCAAGGAGCTCGATGGGGTGTCCTTCGCGGCCGTGGCCCCGCGCGCGCCGGCTCCGCCCCCCGCCCAGGCGGGTGCCCCGGCGGCCCAGCCCGCCGCCAAGACGGCGCCCCCCGTGGCTCCCGCCTCCAAGACGGCGCCCCCCGTGGCTCCCGCCGCCAAGACGGCTCCTCCCGTGGCTCCCGCCGCCAAACCGGCCACGCCTCCCGCCGCCGCGCCCCAGGCCGCCCGCGCGGCCACGGCTCCAGGGGTCGCCCAGCCCGGCGCCACGCCCCAGGCCACCGCGCCCCGCCCGGCGGCACCTGCCTCCGCCGCGGCACCCCAGGCCCCCGCGGCGAAGCCCGCCTCGCCTCCTCCCGCCGCCAAACCCGCCGCGGCCGCCGCTCCGCCCGTGGCGAAACCAGCCGCCCCGGCTCCGGCCTCCGCTCCCGCTGCGGCCCCCGGCTCCACACCCGGTGCCAGCGAGCTTCCCGCGCTCCGGGAGCTCGCCGCGAAGATGAAGGAGCAGAACCACTTCGAGCGGCTGGGCCTGGGCGCGGACACCAACGGCCCGGCGGTGAAGATCGCCTACTTCAAGCTGGCCAAGCAGTACCACCCGGACACGCTGCCGCCCGGCGCGCCTCCCGAGCTGGAGAAGCTCAAGGCCGACATCTTCGCCTACATCGGCGAGGCCTACCGCGCGCTCTCGGACGACAAGAGCCGCGCCGCGTACATCGAGGATCTCAAGACCGGCGGCAGCAAGCCGGCCCAGGTGGACGTGGAGGCCATCCTCAAGAGCGAGGAGCTCTTCCGCAAGGCCGGCCTCTACATCAAGGCCCGCAAGTTCGCCGACGCCGTCAAGCTGCTCGACGAGGCCATCCAGCTCAACCCCGAGGAGCCCGAGTTCTTCGCCTGGCGCGGCTACGCCCGCTTCTTCACCTTCGAGGACAAGAAGACGGGCTACAACGAGGCCTACAAGGACATCCAGCAGTGTCTCAAGCAGAACGACAAGGTGGCCTCGGGGCACTATTTCCTGGGGGTCATCGCCAAGCTATGCGGTGACACCAGCGGCGCGCTGAAGCACTTCCAGAAGACGGTGGAGGTGCAGCCAAATCACATCGACGCGCAGCGGGAGATCCGCATGGCGGCGCAAAAGAAGTAGGGTGCGCCACCCCGGGAGCGCCCCCAGGCGTTCCCCTACACGAGGAGAAGCATCTTGCCGTTGACCGGAAAACAGCGCCGCCACCTCCGCGGGCTGGGACACCACCTGGAGCCGGTGGTCATCGTGGGCCAGTCGGGCGTCACCGAGGGCGTCATCGCCGCCGTCGAGCAGGCGCTGCACGACCACGAGCTCATCAAGGTGAAGATCAACGAGGGCCCGGAGGACCGCCACGAGGCCGCCAAGAAGCTCGCCGAGGGCACGGGCTCCGAGTTGGCCCAGCTCCTGGGCCGCACCGCCCTGCTCTTCAAGAAGCGGGACGAGGACTCGAAGTTCGAGAAGCTCGAGAAGATCTGAGCGGTCCGCTCAGCGCGTGAAGCCCGCGGCCCGGGCGGCCTCATCCGCCCCCGTGGCCAGGCGCTCCAGCAGCGCGGGACCGAAGTACTGGCGGCGCGACTCCCCCTCGCCCGCCTCCACCCGCTCCGGCGTCTCCACGTAGCCCACGTAGCCGTCCGCCAGCCCCAGCACGCCCGTGGCCCCCGTGCGGCGCACCAGCGCCTCGCCGGCGCCCACCGTGGGCTCGCCCGGCAGCATCAGCAGCTCCAGCGGCCCCAGCGTCAGTGCCCCCACCTCCGCCGTCCGCGAGGACGAGGCGCACAGGAAGTTGTCCCCCGCCGCTCGCGAGTACGACGGCACCAGCCGCGAGGCGTCCGGCCTCGGCAGCGCCACCTCCACCCGCGCGAAGGCCAGCCTCTGGCTCCCGGCCACCACCGGCGCCGCGCGCTCGGCCAACCCCGCCACCGCCCGCGCGTACCCCAGCGCCTTCTCCACGCCCTGGCCCTCGTTGAAGTCCACCGACACGTTGCCCGCGGCCCCCTGAAGCACCAGCGACACCCCACTCCGCTCCTCGCGCAGCTGGCTCAGCCGCCCCGGCCAGTCCGGGTCCACGAAAGCCTGCTTCCTCGGCATCACCGTGGGGTGCGCGGCGAACACCAGCAGCTCCGCCACCGGACCCTGCGCGCCCCGCAGCACCGCCCGGGTGAGCGCTCCATCCGGAGCCTCGCCCCCCGAGCGCGAGCGCACCAGCCCCGGCTCCTTCGCCTCACCCACCTCCAGCGTGACGTCCGCGAGCCGCGCCATCGACTGACGCAGCGCCTCGGTGGCCCCGGCCACCGCCGCCTCCAGCGCCGCCTTCCGGAAGCGCCCGGTCCCCACCAGTTGCGACACCAGCCGAGGGTCGTATCCCCCGAAGGACGAGTGCGCGTGCGTGGCCACCACCACCACGTGCTGGAGCCCCAGGCCCGCGGCCCGCTCGCGTACCGCCGCCACGAGCTCATCGGGCACCAGCAGCAGCTCCAGCGACACCAGCCCCACCTTCACGTCCCCCGTGGCCAGCACCACGGCACGGGCCTGGGGTGGGGTATCCGCCTGGCTGGCCTCGGGGCGAGGAGGCCCATAGCCGGCCACCACCACGGGATAGGGCGGAGCCAACGGTACCCTCGCCGCCCCGGCCCGCAGAGGGCCCTCGGCCCTCGCCTGCTCCAGCACCACCGGCGTCCGCTCGCTCCACCGCCCGCACCAGTTCCAGGACGCGAGCGCGTACGCCGAGCCCACGGTCAGAATCATCAAGGGAAACAGGTGGCGCAACCCGCGCCGGAATCGTGAGGACATCCAGGGAGGGAAGCCTACCTCCAGATGGTGAATTCCAGGTGAATCTCCACCTGCCTGCCCGCCCCCCTCCGTCAATCCCGGAATACCCCCACAGGAGGCGGCCGTTCTCCAGTTCCGTTCGGCACCCGAAGGGGGTAAGGCTCGCGCCATGTGTGGGATCTTCGGAATCGTTGGTAACCCAGAGGCGTCCAACCTCACGTACCTCGGCCTGCATGCCCTGCAGCACCGTGGGCAGGAGTCCGCTGGCATCGTCGCCTCGGATGGCCACGGCCTCCGGGCCCATCGCGAGATGGGGCTCGTGGCGGACATCTTCACCGCGCCGACGCTCGAGAAGCTGCCGGGCAGCGCGGCCATCGGCCACGTGCGCTACTCCACGGCGGGCGTCAGCCAGCTCAAGAACGCCCAGCCCCTCACAGTGGAGTACGTGGGCGGACAGCTCGCGGTGGCCCACAACGGCAACCTCGTCAACGCGCAGGAGCTGCGCACCCAGCTCGAGGCCGACGGCGCCATCTTCCAGTCGGACTCGGACACCGAGGTGGTCATCCACCTCATCGCCCGCTCCAAGCAGCCCACCTTCGAGCAGAAGATCGTCGAGGCCCTCTCCAGGGTGAAGGGCGCCTACAGCATCCTCTTCCTCACCGCCAAGAAGCTGGTGGCGGTGAGAGACCCCAACGGCTTCCGCCCGCTGGTGCTCGGCATGCTGAAGAACAGCTGGGTGCTGGCCAGCGAGACGACGGCCCTGGACCTCATCGAGGCGGAGTTCCTGCGCGAGCTCGAGGCCGGGGAGATGGTGGTCATCGACGAGACGGGCCTGCACGCCAGCAACCCCTTCCCGCCCACGAAGCTGGGCCGGTGCATCTTCGAGCACGTGTACTTCGCCAAGCCGGACTCGGTGCTGTTCGGCACGAGCGTGTACGAGACGCGCAAGGAGATGGGGCGGCAGCTCGCCAAGGAGCAGCCGGCGCCCGGGGCGGACCTGGTCATCGCGGTGCCGGACTCGGGCGTGCCGGCGGCCATCGGCTACGCGCAGGCCAGCGGCATTCCGTACGACGTGGGACTCATCCGCAGCCACTACGTGGGCCGCACCTTCATCGAGCCCCAGCAGTCCATCCGCCACTTCGGCGTGAAGCTGAAGCTGTCCGCGGTGCGCCAGGTGCTCAAGGGCAAGCGCGTGGTGGTGGTGGACGACTCCATCGTGCGCGGCACCACCAGCCGCAAGATCGTGAAGATGCTCAAGGCGGCCGGAGCGCTGGAGGTGCACCTGCGCATCTCCTCTCCGCCCACGCAGTGGCCCTGCTACTACGGCATCGACACGCCGAGCCGGCAGGAGCTGATCGCCTCCAGCCACAGCGTGGAGGAGATCGCCCGCTACGTGACGGCGGACACGCTGGGCTACATCTCCATGGAGGGCCTGGGCAGCGCGGTGGGAGACAAAGAGCGCACCACCTTCTGCACGGCCTGCTTCTCCGGCAAGTACCTGACGGGCGACCTCGACCCGGGCGCCACGTCGGCCTCCGAGTCCACCCCGAAGCTCGCCATCGCCTGAGCCGTCCCGCTTCCGGAGAGGGCGGCGCCTTCCCATCCCGAGGCCTTCCGCGCGGAGCGGCAGTTCACCCGCTCCGTGTTCGCCGGCCTCGTGCTGCTGGGCCTGGTGTCAGGTGGGAGAGCGGCCTGGCGAGCGCACGAGCCCCTGGCAGGTGACATGGAGGGCGATGCGTAGCTTGGGGGGATGGGGCGTGCGCTGGTAGCGGGACTGGCGGTGGGTGCTGGGCTGGGGGTCCTCGCGAGACGTGGGTTGAAGCGGTGGATGACCTTCGGACCCTGGGGCTCTCTGGGGAGGGGCCTGCCCGAAGGGGTGGACTCCGTGGGGCTCGCCCTGATGCAGACGACGGCGACCTCCATGGTGGGAGGCAACCGCCTCGCGTGGCGCGACAACGGCGAGGTATTCGCCGCGATGGAAGAGGCCTTCCGCACCGCGCGCCACTCCATCCATGTCGACATGTACATCTGGAGGCCCGGACAGCCGGGCGAACAACTGGCCGCGCTCGCCTGCCGCCGGGCGCGGGAAGGCGTGGCGGTGCGCATCCTCGTCGATCCGATAGGCAGCCCCGGCTTCCCTCAACAACTCTACCCCCGCCTGGTAGAGGCGGGTTGCGAGGTGCGCTACTTCCGGCCCCTCATGGCTCACCCCATCGCCTTCACCGGGCGCAATCACCGCAAGCTCGTCGTGGTCGACGGGCGGATGGGCTTCACGGGCGGCTTCGGTATCGCGCCCGAATGGAACGGCGACGGCCTCTCTCCGGACGGCTGGCGGGACTCGAATGTGGAAGTGGAAGGGCCCGTCGTGCGGCAGCTGCAGGTGGCGTTCGCCAACCACTGGATGGAGACGGGCGGCCAGCTCCTGCCCGCCGCCGAGTTCGAGCGGACCCGGCCCGCCGGAGACGCACGCGCCGCGTACGTGACGAGCACCGACGTGAAGGGGTTGTCGCATGCCCGGTGGGTGACGCACATCGCGCTGGCCGCCGCGCGACAGCGAGCGTGGGTGGCCAACGCGTACTTCGTCCCGCCGCCACAGGTGCTCGGCGCGCTGTGCGCACGCCCGGCCCGGGGAGTGGACCTACGGCTCCTGTTGCCGGGGCCGTACCAGGACCACCCGAGCGTGACCTTCATCCAACGCCGCTTCTACCGCCACCTCGAGCGCAGCGGCGTGAAGGTGTACGAGTACCAGCCCTCCATGATGCATTCGAAGACGATGCTGGTGGACGATCGGCTGGTGGTGGTCGGGTCCATCAACCTCGACTTCCTCTCGATGGAGTACCTGGATGAAGGCGCTCTGGTCGTGGACGACCGCGCGTTCGCGGCGGACTTCGAGGAGCGCTGGCGGGTGGACATGTCACGCTCGCGCCAGGTGACCTCGGAGGGCCGAGGACGGGATGCGCCAGGGCCCACACCTGGTATCGGGCGTGAGCCAGCGTTCGAGGTCCGTGCTCAGTCCGCCGAGCCTACCGGGGGAATTTGAGCCGCCCGGTGGCGCACGGCCCGAGCAACATCGTCGAAGACAGCAGCCAGCGTCGCATCCTCGGGGCGATGAGCCTCGAGCAGCGCCAGGTCCTCGGACTGCCCGACGAACTGGAGCATCGACACGGCCCTGAGGGCACAACGCTGGGACTTCGCCGCCACCAACGTCCGGGCCATCCCACGCAACTCAGCTCGGGCTGCCGCTGTGAGCGCTGGAATGACGCGTTCCGCGTGCAGGAACAGCAGGATGAAGAGGCGTTCGCAGTAGTAGGAAGCTTCACCCCGCTCGTGCACGGCGAGGGGAGCCTGGACACTGGCGGTGAAGATGAACGCGGGCAGAACGGGTACCAGTGTGTCGGGCACCTCTTCTTCCAGCACCGTGAGCACTTCCGCCTTCTGCTCGATGGATACCGCCGGGTCCTCCACCCAGACCCCCAGCTCTTCTGGCGACTTCTCCAGCAGAACCGCCAGTCCCCGCAGGGAAGCGGCGGTTGGCATGGTGAGCCGCCCCAACGCTCGTTGGACAGCGAGGAGTATTTCCGGGTGGCGCCTGCGCCACAGCGCACGGGCCAGAGTGTTGACGTCCGCGGGAGCCGTCTTGGCGCCGGGCAGACGCTCCACCTGTCGCAGCAGCCCCACACGAGCCGAGGCCTCCGCGATGCGCCCCAGCGCGTCGGTGATCGCTTCGATGACGGAGGCTGCGTCATGGTCTCCGCGAGCTTCCTCCAGGGCGAGCTGCTGCTCCAGGCGCCGCACACTGGCGGCTCCACCCAGTTCGCCCAGGCCAAAGGCCGCGGCCTGGCGAACGATTGCATCCGGCTCCTCGAACAGTGCCTCCAGAACGGTCCTGGGCCGCGCGCCGAGTTGCCGCAGCCATTCGCGGGCCCGTGCCTCGTCACCCTGGTGGTACGCGTCCACGAACGCACGCTGAAGCTGGGCTTTGTCCATCCTGGGTGTCATCAACCAACTGGCGCCTCAGGGAAACTGGACGCCGACGGGAACGTGCCGCCGGACCAATGTACCATCCAGCAGGTACAGCTCATGAATGGCGTCCAGGTCCGCGCGCTTCATCGCCTCGAAAGCCTCCAGCTCGCGCTTCAAATCCCTCGAGTTGGAGACATAGTTGATGTTGTGCCGGATGCCATCGGGGCGGATGGAGGAGACGTCCGGCCTGCGGAAGGCGGGCCTGGCCGTGGGGCTCTGCTCGAAAAGCCGGGTGCCCCGTTCATCCACCTGGGGCTTGTTCTTTCGTAGATCGGTATGCCCCGCAGCCTCGCGTGCGGCCAGTTCATCCTCGATGGCCGCATTGTGTCGCGGATTCTTCCGGGTGTGCGGAGGTCCGTAGCGGGTGGAGAGCCTGGGGGCGGAACCGGGAGAGCCACCGAAGGCATTCGTCGCGCACCAAACGAGACCAGGGCAGGAGGCCGAGCCGACGGCGACACCGGAGACGATGAGGGAGCCGTTCGCCACCACCTGAGCGCTGGAGGCGGACTGCTCGAGAAGGACGAACCCTTGTGGCGTCGCTGGGGGGAACAGTCGCCAGATACCGCCCTCGGGTACCTGGGGAATGAAGCGGGTCAGGCCGAAGGTGGCGACCGTGACCAGCACGCGCAGGTAGGTTCCCCCCATGGACTTGCCGAAGCGAGCGGAGGCTGCCTCCAACTCCTGGGGAGTCGAGGAGGCTTCCACCTCTTGATGCAGGCGCAGGCACGCCATGGCCACCTGTCCCAGTTCCACGAGGCCCGCGGCCAGCGCAAGGCGAAGCGTGAGGGTGGCGGCGAATGCCTTCGAGAACAGCGGCTCTGGCATGAGCCAGGCGGAAAAGTAGACGACGATGGAAAGGCAGACGCTGAGGACGAAGACGGGTGAGGTAAAGAGGGCGATGGCTGCCTCGCGGATGCCGTCGGCCATGTAGCGCGTGGAGAGCTGAAGGGCGAGGAAGAGACGGCTGGAGGCGAGTGACTCGGGGAGTGGGAGGAGCGGGGGGCCAAAGCGCGAGAGGAACTCCTCGCGCACACGCGCTTCCCAGTCGATGGCGGAGCGTTGAGAGTCATGTTCCGCGCCAGGCACCTCCAGAAGGCGAAGCCGTGGACCCGAGCGCGGCTCGAGCGTGGAGAAGGCGGTGAGGAGCGGGCGCACCTCCGCGAGGCTCAACACCTCGAGCGTGAGGTTCGGTGGCTGAGGTGGGAAGAGGAGTTGCCAGTGGCCTTCGGGCAGTTCGCGAAAACCCACGGGCAACCGCGGGCCAATGGACTGCACCGAAGAAGGCCGCTCTTGCTGGGGGGCAACGACCACCAAGGACCGCCGGGACTCACGAGTACTACTGCTCCTACTCGGAGTCACCGCCGATGAATCCTCCACAGGCCGTGGCAGTCCCTCAGCAACCTGTGCCCGCGACGCGGCGCACGAAACGGACAGCAGGGCGAGGCACAGGAGCAGGGGCAGCAGCAGTGGCGCTCTGTTCATGCCTCGAGAGCATGCCCCAGCTCGTCAAAACGTATGCACGGCCCGCCCCCGCCCCTGGAGGGGGCGAGGGGGAATCCGAGGACGCTCAGCGCCCGAGCTGGATGTTCTCCAGGACTCCGAGCGCGTCGGGGATGTGCACGGCCGCGGAGTAGTAGGTGCTGACGAGATAGGACGAGACCGCCTTCTCGTTCACACCCATGTGCTTCACGGACAGACCCGGCTCGACCTCGTCCGGGATGCCCGTCTGACGCAGGCCCACAACACCCTGATCGTCCTTCCCCGTACGGAGCACGAGGATGGAGGTCGTGCCGTGCTCGGAGATGGGGATCTTGTCGCAAGGCAACAGCGGCACGTTGCGCCAGCCGATGAACTTCCGGCCCTCCACCTCGACGGTGGGCGGGTAGAGCCCACGCTTCGTGCACTCCTGACCGAACGCGGCGATGGCGCGCGGGTGCGCCAGGAAGAACCGCGACTTCTTGCGCCGGCTGAGCAGATCGTCCAGGTCGTCGGGCGTGGGCGGTCCGCTGCGTGCGTGGATGCGCTGCTTGAGATCCGCGTTGTGCAACAAACCGAAGTCCCGGTTGTTGATCATCTCGTATTCCTGCCGCTCGCGCAGGGCCTCGATGGTCAACCGGATCTGCTCCTTCACCTGGTCCATCGGACCGTTGAAGATGTCCGCGACGCGGGTATGCACCCGGAGCAGGGTCTGCGCCAGGCTCAACTCATACTCGCGAGGATGGAGATCGTAGTCGACGAACGTCCCCGGCAGCTCCTGCTCGCCGTGGTGTCCCGCCGCGAGCTGGATGGCCGCCTGCCCCGCCTTGTCCTGGGGCTTGCTCAACCGCTCCTTGATCCGATCCACATGTGCCGACAGCACCGGGGACTGTTTGATCAGATCCTCGAACACCCGCTGCGGCAGCATCATCACGATGCACGGGGTGAGCGCCTTGACCGTGAACTTCCACTGGTCGTTCGACTCCAGCACCGACATGTCACCGAAGTGATCGCCGTCGGCGAGCGTCTCGAGCAGGACCTCGTCGCCATACTGGCCACGGCCCACCTTCTGGGCCATGCCATGGGCGAGCAGGATCACCTGCTCTGCGGGCTGACCCGCCTCGACGATCCGCTCGCCCGGCTTGAACTCCCGCTGCACGAACCGGGAGGCCAGGGCGGACAACACCCCGGTGTCCTCCACATCGCGCAGCAACGGCAGCTCCCGCAGCTCCTGGGGGATGACCTCCACCCGGGCGCCGACATTCGCGAAGCTGAGGCGCCCATCACCCACGGAGTACGTCAGACGCCGGTTGACGCGGTACACGCCACCTGGCACCTCGACCCAGGGCAGCATGCGCAACAGCCACCGGGGGGAGATTCCCGACATCTGCGGCCGCGACTTGGTCGTCGTCGCCAACTGACGGGCCGCGTCCGTCCCCAGGCTCATCTGCCGCTGTTCTGCTTCACCACCACTGCCCGTGTTCATCGTATTCGCCATGAGCTGTGCCTCAGCTGTATCTGGACTGACTCAGGACCGCCCGCACCCTAGGTGCGGCCGATCTCCACGCTCTCGAGGATGCCGAGCGCGTCGGGGATGAGCACCGCCGCGGAGAAGTAGGTGCTGACGAGGTACGACATGACGGCCTTGTCGTTGATGCCCATGAACCGCACGTTCAGGCTGGGCTCGATCTCGTCGGGGATGCCGGCCTGGTGCAGGCCGATGACGCCCTGGTTCTCCGCACCCGTGCGCATCAGCATGATGGAGCTGGTCCGCGACTCGCTGATGGGGATCTTGTTGCAGGGGAAGATGGGGATGCCACGCCAGGCGGTGACCGCGCGGCCGTTCACGTCGATGCTGCCCGGGTAGACGCCCCGGCGGTTGCACTCCTGGCCGAACGCGGCGATGGCGCGCGGGTGGGCCAGGAAGAAGGACGGATCCTTCCACACGGTGGCCAGCAGCTCGTCCATGTCATCCGGCGTGGGCGGACCGCTGCGGGTGTGGATGCGCTGCTTGAGGTCCGCGTTGTGCAGCAGGCCGTACTCGCGGTTGTTGATGAGCTCGTGCTCCTTGCGCTCCTTCAACGCCTCGACGGTCAGGCGCAGCTGCTCCTCGACCTGGTTCATCGGATCGTTGAACAGGTCGGCGACGCGCGTGTGGACCTGCAGCACCGTCTGCGCCACGCTCAGCTCGTACTCGCGGGGCGACGTCTCGTAGTCCACGTAGGTGCCCGGCAGCACGGGCTCGCCGTGGTGGCCGGCGGCCAGCTCGATGTCCGCCTGGCCAGAGGCGTCCTTCTTCTTCTTGGCCAGCGCCTTGAAGTCCTCGATGTGCTTCTGCAGCGTCGGGGACTGGGCGAGCACCGCCTCGAACGCGGACTGCTGGAGGATCAGCGCGGTGACCGGGGTGACGGCCTTGGCCGTGAACTTCCACTGGTCGTTCGACTCCAGCAGCACCTCGTAGCTGTAGTGGTCGCCATCGGCCAGCACCGCGAGCACCGTCTGCTCGCCGTACTTGCTGGTGCCGATCTGGTTCACCTTGCCGTGGGCGATGAGGACGATGGAGTCGGCCTCCTGGCCGGCCTGGGTGATGACCTCACCGGCCTTGAACTCCTTCTGCTCGAAGCGGTTGGCCAGGGCGAGCAGCACCTCGGGGTCCTCGAAGCCGCGCAGCAGCGGCAGCTCGCGGAGCTCCTGGGGGATGACCTGCACCCGCGCGCCGGTGCTGGTGAAGGTCACGCGGCCATCGCCCACGTTGTAGCTCAGGCGCCGGTTGAGGCGGAACACGCCGCCGTTGACCTGCACCCAGGGCAGCAGCTTGAGCAGCCACCGGGTGGAGATGCCCTGCATCTGCGGGGTGGACTTGGTCGTCGTCGCCAGCTGGCGCGCCGCCTCCGTCCCAAGGCTCATCTGCTGCTTCCGGGCTTCCTCAATCAGCTTCTCGATATTGGCCATGACCTACCTCTTTCCTTCCGTCTGAAGAACACGATCTTTTTCGTGGCCGGTCTGCCCGGCCCGATTTCCACTCAGCAGGGCCACGATGCGCGCGGCCGAAGTACCCAACCCCGTGGGACCCCGGAGCTGGTGCAGGTAGCGCCCGGGCGTCCGGCTGCGGCGCAGCTCGAACTCCTTGTAGCGGTCCACCGTCTGGTGCCAGATGAGCACGCCGGCCATCCACTGCTGGAGCTGCTCCACGTACGCGTGCAGCCGCTCCTGCGCCTTGCCGTCCAACCCGTAGTGGGTGATGAGCGTCGGCAGCTCGGTCTTGATGATGTGCTCGAACTGGAGCATCCGCGCGGTCATCAGGTCGTTGACGACCTCGACGCTCCGCGCCTTGTCCAGGTCGAGGAAGCGCTGCACCACCAGCACGCCGTTGTGGATCTCCCCCTCGAACTCGATCTCCTTCTGGTAGGAGAAGACGTCGTTGGTGAGGCAAGCGTAGTCGGCGGCCGAGTTCTCCAGCGCGCGCATCACCCGGGTCCGGAAGAGCTCGGCCGGGAGCCCGTGGCCGTGGGCCAGCCGCGACAGGCTCATCGTGAGATCCGAGCCGAACGTCTTGCGGCGCATCTCCACGTAGTCCACCGGATCCGGCACCCGGTTCTGCATCTGATTGGCCAGCTCCCACAACCAGCTCTCCGTCATGTCCTGGATGGCCTTGCGGAAGTGATTGCGCGCCTCGGCGGACATGGGGCCGGCGGTGCGAGCCCACAGATCCGCCAGGCCCTTCTCCACCGGGTTGGTGGGGACGGTGGTCTGGGCGGCGGGGTCATCCGGCATGAACGCGGACAACCGCGCGTTGAACACCTTCGCGCCCGCCATATCGCCCCTGTAGCCGTAGAGCGCCGGGAAGTAGTCGTCCGCGTAGGTGCCCCAGACGAGCCAGCAGGCCGTGATATCCAACTGCTCGCCCGTCGCCGCCGGGTGGATCAACGCACCACAGAGGGCCACGTCGGCCACATCGAAGATGTGGTCATTCCAGATGCACACGCCCGGGAGGCCTGGCAGGGACTCCAGCATTCCCATCCGGCGCGCCCACGCCTTGGAGCTGCGCCGCGCGGCGTCCAAGTGCGGGCTCCGCCGCGTCTTGTACGGCATGTAGAACTGCGGCAGCTTGACCGGGCCCACGGCCGTGAAGGGAGCGTGGGCGTAGCTCTTGAACCGTTGCAGTCCCAGGGCACCGGGAGACAGGTGGAGCCGCGCCCCCGAGGAGCCCAGGCCCGTGGGGCCCAGGGGAAGATTGCCCAGCGAAATCCCCGCGTTGCCGCCGCCCTTGTTCATGTAGCGGCTCGAGCGCATGTGCCACTCGTGTCCGCCGGACTGCCAGTCCTGGAGTCCCCGGATATAGGAGAGGACGTGCGTCCGCTCGACCGGGTTGAGTGCGAACTCCTCGAAGAGCGGGGGCAGCTCGGTCAGGGCGGTGTTCTCGAACTGATGGAGCCGCGACGTGAGGATGTCGTTGGTCAGGTCCGCGGCGCGCTGCGTCTCCACGTTCAGGAAGCGCTCGAGCACCAGGACGCAGTTGGAGAGCTCGCCCTCCTCCAGGATTTCCCGCTCGTAGGAGAACAGATCGTTGCGCAGGTGCACCGCATCGGAGAACGTGTCCTTGAGGACACGCATCGGACGGGATTCGGCGATGCGGGCCGGCACCTCGGCGAAGACGGCGTGCTCCACGAGATCCGCCGACCAGGGCGCTCCACCCACCTTGCGGCGCATCTCGATGTACTCGATGGGGTTGGAGACACGCTTCTCGCTGATATTGGCCAGCTCCCACATCGACTCGTCGAGCAGGTTCTTGGTGCTCTCGAAGAACCGGCGCCGCCACTCCACGGACTTGGTGGGCACCGTGCGCTTCCACAGGTCCGCCAGGCCCCGCTCCACCGGATTGGTTGGCTCCGGCGTGGCCGAGAGGTCCACCGGCATGAACGCTGGCAACCTGTCGAGGTAGGCCTTCGCGCCCGTCAAATCCTTGGAACGCTTGTAGATCTCCAGGAAATGGTCATCGAAATAGAAAACCCAGACATACCAGTCCGTGACCAGGTCGAGCTCGGGGCCGGGACACTCGGGATGGGTGTACGCGCAGAGCAGCGCGTAATCCATGGCATCGAACTTCGCCTCATCCCAGACATCGGGAGTCCCGTCCTTGGGCTCCAGGATGCCCATCTCGCGCGCCCACGCCTTCGAGTGCACCCGGGCACCCTCGAGATGAGGATTCAGGCGCGCCGGCCAGGGCACGTAGAAATCTGGCAATTGAAAGGGTTGTTTGGCTTGCGACGCAGTCATGGTTGTACCTCATCGAACGCCGGGCGTTTGTAGTGCCAGGCGGACGACACTCCAGTTTTTTCCCTGTCAGGGGATGCGGTTTTCACGTACCAGAAACATTCGCGCCAGATTCTCATGGCGCGAGACGGGCCCGGTGCATGGAAGTCTTTGCAATTCGTGGAAAGCTAAGGTGAGGCGGTCGTGCCCTCCCCCGGGTGCGGCGAGCTCTGGAGGGACCGCAGCAGCCCACCCAGGACCTCCTCGAGCGTGGTCCAGCCGCGCACCACGTGGAGGGGATGCTCGAGGGTGAGCCGGCCGTGGAGGATGGCGTTGTCGAGCTCCGCCAGGAGGTGGGCCATCTCGGCCGAGAAACCCATCCCCATGCGCATCGGCACCCCGGCCGCGGGCAGGTGCTCCTCCAGGCGGATGGGCCGGCCCAGCAGCCGCGCCAGCGTGTCCGCGACCTCGACAGGGCTGTAGTCCACCGGCCCCGTCAGCTCCACCACGCGCCGGCCCAACGTGGGCTCGCGCAGCAACCGCGCCGCCACCTCGCCCACGTCGCGCGCGGCCACCATGTGGATCCGCCGGTCCGCGGGGCCGAGGAAGACCTGCATCACGCCCGAGTCCGCCACCGCGGGCAGCCCCTCGCCCCAGTTCTCCATGAAGTACGCCGCGCGGAGGACCGTCATCGGCGTGCCCCGCGAGCCCAGCTCCCGCTCCGCGAGGTACAGCGTCTTCACGAGGCCCGTCTCCATCGGGTACTGCGCGCCCAGGGAGGAGAGCAACACGAAGTGCGGCAGCCCGCTCTCCTCCACCGCCCGACCCATCGCATCCACCACCGACCAGCAGGCCTCCATCACGCCGGTGCTCGCGGGCATGGGCGGCGGCACCATCAGGTAGGCCCCCCGAGCCCCCACCATCGCCAGCGCCAACGCGGAGACGTCACGCAGGTCCGCCAGCACGACATCGGCCCCCAACCGCCGCCACGGCTCGGCCTTCGCCTCATCCCGCAGGATGACCCGGACCCGATGGCCCTGCCTCAGCAGCGCTCGCGCCACCACGGACCCCGTATGCCCCGATGCTCCCGTCACCACGAACATGACCGCCTCCTCACCTCTCGACCGGGGCCAGACCCGGACCCCTCGCTTCCGCCCTCTCGCTTCAGCCCTGATGTGCGTCTCGCCTCGCCGTCACAGGGGAGCGCCCGCTGGAGAGCAGGTGGAGGGCCCGCCGCCCCCCGGCTTGACAGGGCCACGAGGCTTCGCGAGCGTCCCGTCATCGGGCGCCCTGCCGGCGCCCTCCGCACCGAGGGGGACTCCATGAAGGAAGCCGAAGAGCAGAGCCAGGGGCGCAAGCTCCTCACCGCCGTCGAGCGCATCCTCTCGGACACGGACAGCCTCATCGCCCTCGCCGAGCAGCACCTGCGCCGGGCCAAGGAGGACCCACGCGAAGCCTCCGAGGAGGTGGTGCGGCATTTCTCCAACCGCGCCGCGGTCGCCGGAGGCCTCGCCGCCGCGCCCGCGCTGATTCCCGGAGCCGGCACCCTGGTGGCGGCATTGGGGGGAGCGCTCGCGGACATGGGCTTCCTCCTCAAGTACGAGGTGGAGATGGCGCTCGTGCTCAGCTGGCTGCATGGCTTCGACATCCGGAAGGACGAGGAGCGGCAGCTCGCGTTCCTGCTCGCCTCGGTGAGCACGTACGACGCCAAGAGCGGCGAGAACGTCCTGGTGGACGTGGCCAGGGCCGAGGGTGTCGCCATCTGGAGGTACGCGCCGCGCGAGGTCTCCAAGCACCTGGTGGGCGTGATGACGAAGATCGCCCTGCTCCAGCTCTCCAGGGGCCTGGTGCGGGCCCTGCCGCTGGTGGGCATCGCGGTGGGCTCGTCGATGAACAAGGTCCTCACCACCCGGGTGGGCGAGCGCTGCATCGACGACCTGCGGAAGCGCCGCGAGTTCCTCGCCACCGAGTCCACCCGGCGGGAGCGGGAGGAAGAGGTCGTGGAGGCGCGGGTGCGTCCGCCCGCGAAGAAGAAGAGCGCGGCCAGGAAGAAGAGCGCGGGTGCACCGGCCCGCCGCACCTCCGGGAGGAAGTCGTGAAGAACGAGTCCCACGCCGAACTGACCCGGGCCCTCTGGCCGGACGCGAAGCAGGCCCCCGTGAAGCTGCTGGAGTGCCGCCACTGTGGCCGGCGCAATCGCGTCCAGGTGGCACGCGCCATCCTCGAGCCCCACCACTGCGAGTGCGGTGCGTGCGGTGAGGCCCTGTTCCTCGCCCCCGGCGAGCCGCTCACCGGCATCGCCTCCAACGCCTACGAGCACCCCCTGGATCGCACGACGCTGGCGGCCCTCAAGGGCATTCCCGGCTTCCCCGCGCTCATCCGCTGGCTGATGACGCAACTGGGCGAGCGCAGCCTGCGGCTGCTCAACCTCTCCAGCGCCGTGCTCTGCGGAGACGACCAGTTCCCCGAGCTGGTGGCGCTGCTGGAGCGCTCCCGCCAGAGCCTGGACCTGAGCCAACGCCCCACGCTGTTCCTCTCCGAGTCCCCGCACATCAACGCGGCCACCCATGGCAGCGAGGAGCCCTCGGTGATGGTCTACGCGGGCCTGCTCGACCAGCTCGATGACACGGAGGTGGTCTCGGTGATGGGGCACGAGCTGGGCCACATGCACGCGGAGCATGGGCTCTACCGTCAGGTGGCCCTGGTGATGGCCAGCGGTACCCACCTGCTGGGCACCGTGGGACAGGTGCTGAGCTTCCCGCTGCAGAAGGCGCTCTACAAATGGATGCGCTGCTCCGAGCTGACGGCGGACCGCGCGGGCCTGCTGGCGTGCAGGGACCTGGGTGCTTCGCTCCACGTGCTGATGAAGCTGGCGGGCGGGAACCGGCCGGGCACCGCACGGCGCACCAGGATGCAGCTCGCCCCCTTCATCCAGCAGGCACGCACGCTCGCGAAGATGGAAGAGGACAACTGGTTCGACGGGCTGCTCGCGACGCTGATGACGATGGACAGCAGCCACCCATTCGTCGCCTGGCGGGTGATGCACCTGCTGGAATGGGTGGAGCATGGCAATTACCTGGAGATCCTCGCCGGGCACTACGAGCGCGCGAAGCGCCCGGCGGCGGCGTGAGTCCCAGGAGCAATGCCCATGCCGGGCTCGGAGCGGAGCGTCTCCAGAGGAAGAGCGTCACGCGCGAGCAGGAGGACGGAGCCCGCTGACGCGTCAGTGACGTGGCCCTGACGCGTCAATGACGCGTCAGCGACGGGCTCAGAGCATCTCGGCCCCGAGCGCACGCACCACGACGCGCTCCTGCCGGAAGCGGCGCTCCAGCTCCGCGCGGTAGCCGCTCCACCACGCCCGGTCGAGCCGCTCCACCATCACCTCGAAGAGCAGCATCTCGTCCCGCACCGTCCCGCCCTCCTCTTCCTCCTTCCAGGCCCCCGAGGCCGGGGACTGCAAGAAGGCGGTGACGCCCCCGAAGCGCTCGGTGAGCTCGGAGCGGACCCTCTCGAAGTCCTTCCTGGGGAACGCGCGCCGCTCGTTGTCACGCAGCGGCAGCAGGAATTGGACGACGTGCATGTCCTGGGAGTGCGGTGCTAGTAGCGCGAGGGAGTGTTCGGATCGAAGCCGATGGGAGGAGTCACCTCCGCGTCCTTCTCGCGCTCGGTACGCAGGTCGTACTGGCCGTGGTCCTGGAACTTCGCGCTGTCCATGCGGGCCTCGGACAGCGAGTCCGTCCCCATGTCCAGCCGATCGGACGCCTGCAGCACCTCGCCCAGACTGGCCTTCCGCAGCTGGTCCTTGTCCAGGGAGAGGAGGATGTCATCCCCCTCGATGGTCTCCACGGACCGGAAGGGGACCCGGTAGTCCCTGGCGTAGAAGATGCCCTTCTCCACCACGAAGGCATCGTCCGCCAGGCCGATCACCTTGCCCAACCGGTGGCCGTCCCTGCTCTTCACATCCATGCCGACCCGAACATCCATCCGCTGCGCCATCGCTCGCTCCTGCCGCGGTGAGGAAATGGAGGCGGCCGGGTCCTTCCCGGACGCCCCTTCGGGCGGAAGATGCGAATCATGACGGCTTCGGACAGCGGGGCCTCGCCCCCTCGCCTACCGTGCGGAGACAGGGGCGAAGCCGAGCCAGCCCTCCCGCCCACCCGGACGCCCACGAGCGGCGCCCGGGCAGGTTCCCGGGGAGGGGTTACGGGGCCGAGCGGCGGCGGCGCGCCAGCATCGGAACGAGCGTGCCCAGCAGCAGCCAGGCCGCGTCCGGCGTGAGGCCCGAGGTGCAGCCGCAGCCGGAGCCAGACCCGGAGCCACCACCACCAGGCGCCGCGGCGACCTTCACGGTGAAGGAGCAGCTGGCCCGGTTGCCCGAGGCATCGGTGGCCGTGACATCCACGCGGTTGTTGCCCACGGGGAAGGTGGCGCCCGCCGCCGTGCTGTAGGTGACGGTGACGTCCGAGACGTTGTCCGTCGCCTGCGCGGCCGGGTAGTTGACCACCGCGCCCGCGTTGCTGGTGGCCGTCGTCTCCACATCGGCCGGGCAGAGCAGCAAGGGGGCCGCGGAGTCCTTCACCGTCACCTTGAAGGAGCAGGTGTTGGTATTGCCCGCGGCATCGGTGGCCGTGGCGGTCACCTCGCTCTCCTGCACGGGGAAGTCCGTCCCGGACTCCTGGCTGTAGCTCACCGTGGGGGCCGCCGCGCCATCATCCGTCGCCGTCGCGGGGGAGTAGTTCACCGTGGCGCCCGAGCGGCCCGTGGCCTCCACCGTCACGTTCGCCGGGCAGGTGATGGCCGGCGGCGTGCAGTCGAGCGGAATCGAGGGGGACATCGAGTACGGCTCCCGCCCGGACGTGGCGTCCTCGGCGGAGAAGTAGAGGGTGCCGCCCGTGAACGTCAGGTTCCTCGGATTGCTGGCGGTCAGGGTCGGCACCACCCGGGTCCCCGCCTCCGTCCCATCGCTCATCCACAGCTTGGAGCTGGTACCGTCATCCACCACGAAGAAGAGCACCGAGCCCGCCGCCGTCATCTGCTGGATGACGGTGCTCACGCCCCCCTCGCTGATGTCCTTCACGCGCACCGTGCCCGCCGCCGTCCCATCGCTCTTCCACAGCGCCACCCCACTGTCGCCGTCATCCGCGGTGAAGTAGAGCGTCCCGCCCACGTCGATGAAGTTCTCCGGGAAGGAGCCCCCGGTCCCGCTCCGGATGTCCTTCACGCGCACCGTGCCCGCCTCCGTCCCGTCGCTCATCCACAATTCGGCGCCCGCATCCGGGGTGTCCAGCCGGAAGAAGAGCTTGCCGCCCGCCGCCACCAGGGCCTCGGGGGAGGCGCTCGAGGTCACGGCGTTGATGTCCTTCACGCGCACCGTGCCGGCCGCCGTTCCGTCGCTCTTCCACAGATCGTTGACCAGACCGCCGGTGTAGGCCGTGAAGTAGAGGGTGGAGCCCACCACCGTCAGCTCACCGACGCTGGACCCGCCGGAGCCCGGCTCCAGATCCTTGACGAGCTGCGTGCCCTCCTCCGTCCCGTCGCTCTTCCACAGCTCGGAGCCACGGGTACCGTCATTGGCGACGAAATAGAGGGTGCTGCCCATCACCCGCAGCGTTCCTGGGGTGATGGAGCCCGGGAGACCGGGGTTGATGTCCTTGACGAGCCGGGTGCCGGCGAACGTCCCATCCGACGTCCACAGCTCGCGGCCCTCGACATGGTTGGCGCCGGTGAGCCAGGCCTTCCCGCCCATCAACACCATGTCGGTGGTGCCTCCAGACTCCGCCCCCTCGCCAATCTCCCGCACCATCACCGTGCCCGCTTCCGTCCCGTCGCTCTTCCACAGCTCGACGCCGTGCGTGCCATCATCCGCCTTGAACAGGAGCGTCCCGTTCAAATCCATCAGCATCTCGGGGAGCGAGTCCCCCAACGGGTTGATGTTCTTGACCATCACCGTCCCGGCCGCCGTCCCGTCGCTCTTCCACAGCTCGACGTTGCTCGCATCACCGAAGCCCGTGGCGGAGAAGTAGAGCGTGGAGCCGATCCGCTGGAAGGCCTGGTAGAAGGGCGGCGACGAGCCCTCCGCCCCCGGGTACACGTCCTTGATGAGCGTCGCGGGACGGCACCCCGGGACGGGAGTGGCCTGCGCATGGGCCGGCAAGTAACTCCCCCCCACCAGCGCGCACGCCAGCAGCCACGACCACTCCGTGAAACGATGAGCCATCTGCGGTCTTCCTTCCGATGCGGCGTGCGCCCTCCGGCAGGACACATGCCAAAAAAAAACAGGGGACGCTGGCCCGAGAGCCTCGCGTCCCCTGCATGAAACCCTGTTACGCCTCGGATTGCATCACCGGGAGGGCAGCGGCACCCTCCCGGTCCCTCGGCGGACGAGCCGTGATTACAGCTCGGCCAGGTCGTAGTACTCCGCCGACGCCTGGTCGTGGTTGCTCACACCACCCACCGCGAGCACCGTGCCGTTGTTGAGCAGGGTGGCGGTGTGCTTGTAGCGGTCCACGTTCATGGCGGCCGTCTTCGTCCACGTGCCCGTGGCGGGATCGTAGAGGTCAGAGGCCGTCTGGATACCGGTCAGCTGGTGGTAACCACCGGCCACCAGCACGCGGCCATCCGGCAGCAGGTTGGCGGTGTGGAACCGGCGCGGCGAGAGCATGCTGCCCGTGGCCGCCCAGGTGTTCG
>NZ_JPMI01000017.1 GCF_000733295.1 Archangium violaceum Cb vi76
GGGCGGGTGTTCCGTGCGCGGAGTCGGGCCCGGTGGAAACCGCGTGCGAAGGCTTCCCCTCCGATGGCCACGCCGGTGCGGGAGGTGGTGCGAGCGCCTCGCGGAAGGAAACGCGGGGCTTGGGCCCGGCATGGGGTGGGGAGGCGTGAAGAGGAGTGCGTGGGGCGGGCGTTCCGTGCGCGGAGTCGAGCCCGGTGGGAGCCGAAGGCGAGGGACTCCCGCCCGACGGGGTGGTGGACTCCGAAGGAGGCGCGAGCGCCTCGCGGAAGGAAACGCAGGGCCGAGGCTCGGCGCGCGGCATGTCCGCGAACGCGGAGGAGGGAGCGGATGTCCGGGCGTATGCCCCGGCAGGATCCTGGTGGCCTTCTTGCGTGGGAGAGGGCTCCGCGGTGGCGGGGAGGGTGGACGGGCGCCCGGCGTGTGCCCCGGTCCTGGCCGGAGGGGATGGAGTCCGGGAGGGCGCTCCGGCCTCGAGCGGTTCCTCCGTGGAGATGGGGGACACCGCCGCGATGCCGCTCGTGTCGTCCGTACGCGGGAGCCGTGGCCACCGGGAGGGCGTGGGCAGGCGCTGCGCGGGTGGGACGTGCGCGACCTTCGTATTCGCGGGTGGTGCGGCCGGGTCGCGAGGTTCCTCCCGGCCGGAGTCGCGGGGCTGGTGTGGCGGGGGCTTCGCGGGCGTGGACCCAGGGGACGTGGCTCGTGCCATCGCCAGGGCCGGACCCTCGCCGGGCACGGGGCCGGAGCGTCCTCCCGAGCGCACTTCTCCCGAGCGCACTTCTCCCGAGCGCACTTCTCCCGAGGGGCCGCGCATCCGCTCCCGCCATCCGGCCACCGCCGCCGCGGTACCGGGCAGGTCGATCACCCGAGGGGCACGGCGGATCATCAGCGCCACCCCCAGCAGGGTCGCCGGCTCGAGCCCCAGCACCGCCGAATCCACCTCGGGAGCCCAGCGCCGCCACGGCGACTCCCCCGTGCCAACATCTGGCGCCTCCCGAGTCCCCGCTCCTGCCCGTAGCTCTCCGGGGGGCTCCACCGGGAGCTCCGCGCGTCCCCCCGCCAGTGCGTCCTCCAGGGCCCGCAGGCCGAAGCGCCGGTTCACCCGCGCCAGGAGTTCGCGGGCCTCTGTCTCACCCAGGCGCCGGAGGAAGGCCTCCGCGCGGCCCCACCGGGCCACCAGGTCCAGCGAGGCCGGGACGTACTCCGGTGCCCGCGTCCACTCCGCCACCAGCGCCCGGTACGGGTCCGAGCCGCGAAAGAGGCTCGCCCACCACCAGCGCGAGGCGGCCTGGCCGGAGCCCAGGTCGCTCGCGAGACAGGCGTACAGCTCGGCCGGGTCCGCGAAGACGACGGCCCGGGCCTCGCCGGGCAGGGCTCCCCCAACGGGCCTCGCCGCACGGGCGAGCCGCTCGCGCAGCGACTCCCGGAACGCCTGCTCCCACTCGGCCGGAGGGCGCGGCTCGTACCGGTGCAGGCGCAACGTGCGGGGCCTCGGATCCTCCATCCTGTGGATGCAGACGATGGCCGAGGGAGGCGGTCCTCCCGGAGAGAAGTCCAGGGTGCTCAGCAGCCCTTCCAGCCGCAGCCGGGCGGAGAGCGGCTCGCAGCCGCCGCCGCGCACGCGCAACCGGCCGATGACGGCTTCCCCGGGCCGGTGCCCCTCATGCCTCCCCATTGCGCCTCCGGCGCATGATGCCGAGCACGAACAGTCCCAGCGTGACGGCCCCCAGGGCTCCTCCGGCCTTGTTGCATCCCCCCTCCCCGAACCGCATGTTCCGCCAGGCGCTCCGGTGGGCGAGGTACGTGCCCGAGCCCGGTTGCGCGTCCAATTCCACGAGCACGACCTGCTCGGGATGTGACTCGTAGGCGTCGAGCTGCTCCTGCGTCGCCATCCATTCCCCGGTGGAGAAGGACTGGCTGCCCTCGGCGGGTATCGTCATCCGGGGCGTGGGGTTGCCAGGGGCGGGGAGGAGCTGCCAGGGGCTGTAGCCCTGGGCCGTGACGCCCTCGTTGGAGACGAGGAAGGTGGCGGTGACTCCCTCGGCCTCGGCGGCGAGCCCCGCGGTGCTCACCGAGGCGTTGTGGACGGTGGCCACGAGCCGGTTGGGCTTCTGGAAGTCGATCGTGCTTCCGGGGTCCTCCAGGGTCCGGATGTCGTCGGGGCCGAGGGACACGCCGCCGCAGCCCGTGTCCTTCAGGTACGCCCTGCGCCAGGTGGTGGGGGGGGCGGTGCTGGCCGGGCGCTCCTCGGCCTCCGGAGCTGGAGCGCCAGGCGGCCACACCAGGGCCACGGCCGGGTCCCCGTCCACGAGCACGGCGGCATGGAAGTCGAACTCCTCGACCCCGCCCAGCGCCAGCCCCTGTTCGGTGCGGGAGATGTCCGGCAGCCGGAGCTCGACGGTCCAGGCCTTGCGTGCCGTTCCGTCGCCAGAGGTGGCCATCCGTGCCTCGATCCACTCGGGATGGGCGCTGGGGGTGGCCTTGCTCCAGTCGACGGATTGGGGGGTGCCCGTGACCTTCCAGGCCGTCACCTCGAGGGGCGCCTTGTCGGTGACGCTGCCCACCCCGGGAGACACGGGGGAGATGTCGATGAGCCGGTACTGATCCGTCCCCACGGGGCGGAAGGCCAGCACGAGGGTGTCGTCCTGGTCGAAGCCCGAGTCGTCCTCCACTTCGAAGGAGAGGTACAGGTCCGAGCCCTTGCGCAGTCCCTGCATGGCGGCGTGGGGACCGCTGGCGGGGCCCTGGAAGACGTAACGGAAGGCGTTGCTCCACCCCACGTCTCCTTGCACCTTGCCGTCCAGCGTGGGGGTGCTCACGCCGCTGCCCGGGGGCGTGGTGGCCTCTGGGAAGCACAGGCGCTGAGCGAGCGCCCGTGCGGGCAGCAGCGCGAGTCCCAACAGCAGCAGTTTCTTCCAAGCCCTCATGGTGACACCTCCTGTGTTCAGGCCAGACGGATACGGTGGGACACCTCGCTCGCCACGCCGGGACGGCTCTCCGAGACGATGCGCAGCTTGAGCTCCGCCGTCGTGGCCATGTTGTCGGCGGACAGCCGGGCCTTGAGCCTGACGAAGCCCGGCCCCTCCACCGAGAGCCGGTTGCCGAACTGGAGGGAGATCTTCCAGTGGCCGCCCGGGTCTCCCTCCACGGAGGGCTCGAGGCGGTAGTCGCCGCGCTCCAGGAACTGCGCCTGGAAGTCCAGTCTGGCGTCACGCTTCCGGGGGTCCACCACCACCTCGTTTTCCTTCAGGGTGGCGCCCTCGCGCACGCCGAGCAGGGCGAGCGGGAAGTCCGCTTGCAGGGGAGGCCTGGCGCCCACCTTGAGGTGCTGCTCGCCCGAGGAGCCGCGGAGCTTGGGGTTGCGCTGGGAGACGGCTTCCAGCCGCAGCCGTGCCGAGGAGTCATCGGGCAGCTCGGGGGGAATGGTCAGCCGGACGCGGACCTTTTCCGAGGTGCCCAGTGGTGCCTGCCCCTGGCCGATGAGGAGCGCGGCGGGTTCCAGCACCTGCTCCTGCTCATCCACCACGCGGGCGCGCCAGGCCGGCTCCACGAGGGGGGTGAAGGTGAAGGTCTCGTCCATGTTGGTGAGGACGGTGACGGTGTAGATGAAGTCGTAGCTCTGACCCGCCTTCAGGATGTGCACCTGGGGTGCGCCCGTGAGGCTGATCATCACCTGGCCCGTGGGCTCGGCGGGCGCCGCGGGGGCGACGATGACGGTGGCGGAGGCGAAGCCCAGGGGGTTGCTCACGGTGAGCTGCACCGGGGTGCTCTGCTCGCCGAGGCCCGGCAGGGGCTTCACGGTGAAGAGCAGCTGCGTGTCGCTGCTGCCGGGGTTGAACTGCTCCACCCGTTTGCCCGCCAGGGTGACGACGTTGTTCATCGGCAGGCCGAAGTTGCGGCCCACCAGGCGCAGCTCCTCGCCCACCCGCACCGGGACGGTGGGAAAGATGGCGGTGATGGCCACGCCGGCCTTGCCGCCGGGCAGGGCGGACTCGAGCTGATCCAGGCGCTGCTCGTGCTCCTCCAACTGCTTGAGCATGCTGTTGAGGAGCTCGGCCGTGATGAGACTGCCGGGCTCGATCTTCGAATACGGTGGCGACATGCGCGTGTCCCTCGTGGGTTGGGTGTGGAGGGCCTCACCCCGCCGGCGGCTCCTCGCCGGGCCTGGGGATGGCAACATGGGCGTACTCCGCGCGCGCGACATCCGCCCGCGCGTCGCCCCGGTAGGGCAGGTGTCCGCTGGCGAAGACGAGGTAGGGCTGTACGCCCTGGCCCTCGGACACGGCTTGCTGGTTCTGGCGGATGAGGTAGACCCAGAGGAACTCCCGCGGGGCCGTCTCGGGGTCCCGGGCCAGCTCGATGGGGGCATGGGCCAGGGATTGGCGCAGCAGTGGCTCCAGGTGGTCCCCGTCAATGACGTACTGGCGCCAGGGGATTCCCTGGAAGAAGGTCTCGGCGCTGAAGCCCTTGAAGGAGCCGAGCTTGAGCGGCAGCACGCCGGCCGGCGGCAGGTAGTCGAAGTACTTCGTGGCCCTCACCTTCTCGGGAGCGCTCATGTCCAGCAGCGCCTGGAGGTGCTCCTGGAACTGGAGCAGCACGGCCTCGGCCTCGCTCGCGCGCCGCTCGCCCAGCAACGGGGCCCAGCGCCCGGTGTGCTCCACGCGTGTCGGGCGGCGGCGCACCGCGCCCATGTCCATGAAATGGATGCCGAAGCTCTCCTGCCAATAGAGGAGGGCCAGCGGCACCTCCTGGTCGGTGAGGGCGTCGGGCCGCCGGTGGTCATCCAGCAGTCCGTAGCGCTCCGGGGGGTTCCCGAAGGGGTGGACGAGTGCGCCGAGCCGCCGGGGATCCTTCGTGCCGAAGCACAGGTGGGCCACCTGGTTGCGCAGGCGTGGCGCCTTGGGGTCGGGCGCGTCGAACTTCAGCTTGAGCAGCCGGAAGCGCACGCCCGCGACGCGCTGCTTGGCGTTGCACGCCGGCTCGTTGGGACCGAGGCCGCTCACGGGCGCCCGTCCCACGTAGCCCTCGTCCGGAGCGAGGGTGAGCAGGTACAGGCCCGTGCCCGTGACGGAGAGGTCCGCGGATGGGCGGCAGTCCTGGAAATCGCCCGAGCCGGTGGTGGACACGCTCCGCGGTTTTCCGGCCGGGCCCAGCAAGACATCCACCGCGTCGCGCAACACGAGCGCCTGGCCTTCGCGGTTGAGTGCCAGCCCGGGGCCGACCTTCACCGAGAGCTTCGCCGTCGAGTTCGCGCCGAGCGGCGCCGACACCTCCAGGCCGTGGACGATGCCCTCGCCGACGGAGCGGCCCAGCAGCTTCAGCCACTCCCCGCGCGCCAGTTGCTCCTGGCGCAGATCCTCCCCGGACAGCAGCCGGCCGTTGAAGAAGTGGGTGGAGAGGATGCCGTCCTCGAGGTACGGCGTGTCGAGCCGGACGCTCATGGCATGCCTCCGAGCGGGAAGGTGCTCACCTCGATGATGAACTCGAGCTGCTCGATCTTCTTCGCGGCCATGGGCTTGCCGTTCGGCTCGAAGACCCTGACGACGAAGCCCTGCTTCATGTAGCCGCAGAAGATGACGGTGGGCGGCATCACGGCCTCGCAGCCCTTCGGGAGCACCTTGACGATGTAGCTCTGCCGGAACTGCGGATCCTCGTAGTCCTCGAAGGTGAAGACGACCTCTCCGTCCTTGGTCCAGAGGGCACGCAGGTCGCCGTAGGTGTCCTCCCGGCCGGGCTCGTCGATGCCCTTGACGACGCCCGCCGCGACGACCTCGTAGACGGGAGGGGCGGGTTTGGGCTGTGGCTGCGGCGCCACGGGAGGTGCTCCCACCGGGATGAAGAGCCCCCGGAGCAGCCACTCCTGGAGCAGACGCAGGCTCAGCAACAGGGGCCGTTGCTCCTCGCTCAGGTGCACCTGCTCGGGGTCGGTGGTGGCGAGCTCCCAGGTGCCCTGCTGGCCGCCCTCGAGGATGAAGGGCAGGTCCAGCCCGGCGAGCAGCACCACGTCCTCGACCTTCTTCGCCTCGTCGCTGGTGGGGCGCGCTTCCGGCCGCAGCTCCGTCACCCAGACGCGGAAGGCCGCGCGCAGGTAGGCCTCGAGCTCCCCGGGGGGAATCACCTGCTTCTTCGGCGGCGCGGGCTGTTCCTTCCCGCCCCACTGCGTGCGCAGCGCACCGAGGAATTCATCGAGGGTGGCGGGCGTGGTGCCTGCCGCGAGGGGGTTGGGCTCGAGGTGCAACTGGAGCCACCGCATGAGCTCGCGGATGCCCTGCTCCTCGGCCTGCTCGGGTGGATCGAACCGCAGCTCCAGGCGGAAGCCGTCGGTGAGGCGCGATGGCGCCATCACGTCATCCTCGGAGCGGCAGGGCTCGCCGGGAATGGGAACCTTGTCTGTTTCCAGCTCGCGGTAGCCGAGCACCACGTACAGCCGCAGGGCCGCCACGTTGTCGGTGTCGGAGCCCTCCATCTTCCAGATCCGCTTCTGCACCTCCTCGGAGTGCGCGGCCAGCCAGCCATGGAGGGAGGCGCACTGGGCGGGCGTCACGCGGATGAGCTGACCACTGGGACTCACCGCCACGCCCGGCGCCACCATGACCTCGAGCTCGGGGGGCTCCTTCTTGTCCGCCTTCCTGCACTGCACGGCGAGTCCCCACGCCGTCCCGTACCCGAGCAGCTCGCGCACCAGCCAGCGATCCCGCTCGGAGAGGTAGGAGAACTCCTGGGTGAAGTCGTCCTGGCCCAGGACCATGCCCAGCACGTAGTTGACGTGTTTGGTGGGATCCGTGGACTTCGTTGGCACGGATGTGGACGCGGATCCGAACGTTGCGCTCATCGGAGCTCCCCTCCAGGGGTGGAATGGTGTGTGAGCTGATGACGCCCGAGCTCCCATTGGCCGGCGGCGGCGTGTCCGGGTCTCGGGTGCAGGAAGGCCTCCGCCAGGTGAGCGCGTCCGAGCACCACCGCGCGCCGGGCCTCTGGCGCGCGGCTGCCCAGGCTGACGGGGGTGTTCACGCCCAGGCGTGCCTCGCCCACGCGGAACATGGCCCAGTAGAAGCGCACGTCGAACACGGTGTGGGCCGGCTTCTCCAACTCCACCACGCGCCGGGCCCGGGCCAGGAGCGTGTCGAGCTGCTCCTCCGTCACCTCCCGGGGCACGGGGATGAAGACGGTGAAGCGGTGCGCGGTGGCCTTCGAGGACCGGGCTCCGCGCGCGGAGCGGAAGTGCTCGTCGATGCGGATGGGGGAGCGGAGGGGATCCTCCTGCTCCTCGAAGAGGGAGGCGTCGGGCCGCTCGTCGAGCGCCAGCCGCAGCGCCATGCGCAGGCCCCGGGGCGTGCCGCGCCACTGGAAGAAGGTATGGGCGTGGCGGATGAGGAGCCGGCGGCGGCGCTCCTCCTTCTCCCAGGCCGGGTCGAACGCCAAGCCCAACCAGCCCGCCAGCCACTCCAGTGCCTCGGCCGGGGCGCTGCGCGCGTCGAAGAGCACCTGCGCCGCGGCGATGCGATCCTCGATGGGGGTGAGGATGCCTTCCAGGTTGGCGAGGAAGCGTTCCAGGAAGCCGACCGAGTCCGAGTCCTCCCGGTAGATGGCGGGCAGGAAGCGCTCGGCGTACGAGGTGCGGGGGTAGTACGCGCGCAGGGCCCGGAGGCGAGGCGTGACGCCGCCCGTGCCGCACAGGGTGAGCTCGAGCTGGAGGTAGCGTCCGCGCGGGTGCTGGAAGAGCAGCTCCCAGGTGCCGCGGTGCTCACCGGAGACGCCAGGCGCGAAGGGGAGCTCCGGGCCGGTGGAGCGCAGGTAGGGCTCCGGCTCCTGGGAGAAGGGCGTGTTCATCAACTCCAGTGGCGTGTCGGCCGCGCGGCTGCGCACCTGGACGGAGGTTCCCGGAGGGATGGAGGCGTCGAGGAAGAGGCGGTGCCAGACGCAGCCGGGCTGGCGGCCATCGAGGCGTTTGGGCTCGGTGAGCAGGACGGCCTTCTTCTCGTAGCGCGGGAGCCGCTGGGCGACGAGCGGGATGAAGCCCCCGTCCATGTCATAGAAGAGCCGCCCCTGGGCGCTCACCAGGGCCCTGCCTTCGAACAGTCTCATGGGCAGGTACTCGGGCAGCGGAGTGAGGCGGGCCTGGCCGCCGCTGAGGTCCAGGCTGAAGACGAAGGCCTGGTTGCCGTCCACGGCGACCACCGCGAGCCGGCCGGGCTCCCCGCTCCTCTCCGCCGGCACGTAGGCGAAGTCATGGGCCTGGAGGGTGAAGGCGGCGCCCTCCTCGAGGATGTCACCCAGGGACAGGGTGAGGACTTCCCCCGAGGAGGCACCATCCCGGTACACGAGGACCTGGCTCACCTGGAGCAGGAGCACGCGTTCGTCCGGGAGCGCTTCCAGCGCGATGAAGTCCTCCGCTGGCGGCAGCTGCGTCGCGTCTCGTGACGAGAGCGCGGGGAAGACGAAGGGGCGGCTCCCCGTGAGGGGTTGCCCGCCCACGGGCTGGAAGAGCTCCTCCGCTGGCGTGTGCTGGGGGTTGGCGCGCACCACGTTCATGCCCGCGTCCAGCCTCCAGTAGCAGCGGTGGGCCCGGTCGAGCACCAGCACTCCCCCCTCGGGCGTGGGCGCGAGATCGAAGGGGGCGAAGGGCACCTCGGGTGGCCAGCGCAGCTCCAGGGGCGGGCCGCCGGCATGAAGATCGAAGACGAGCAGCCCCGCCGGTGCGTGGGTCCCCACCACCAGGTAATGGTGCGGGGTGACGGCCAGCCCGCCGAGGCGCTGCTTCGTCGACGCCGGAGGCGCGCACACCGGACCGAACTCGCCCGGGGCCGCGGCGGGAGGCGCTGCCGGCGGCTCCACGGACCAGAAGACGCTGCTCTTCCCGGAGCCGCTGGACTGCACGCGGATGGACGTGCACGCATCATCCACCCAGTACGTGTTGCCGAACTGATCGCGCCCGGCGCCACGGCGCTCCTCGGGTTTCACCGCCGCCGGCTGGGTGGATGTCCCGGGCGGGTCCTCCACCACGAACCGGTACAGCCGGGGCCACAGGATGAGCTCGGAGCGCTCGCCATCCCATTTCACCGGTGGCCGCACCGCGCCGTCCCCCTTCCAGAGGGTGTTGTCCGGGTCGTTTCCCTGGACGTAGCAGCTCGCCCAGTCGTCGCGCCCGAGCAGCAGGTGATAGCGGGTGCCGTTGGCGTCCACGTTACGTGCACTCCTCGGGAATGGCGGGGACGGGCAGCGGAGGCTGCGGGGGAACGGGAACGGGGATGGGGCCGGGTGTCACGGGGGGGGGTGGAGTCCGGCTTCTCCAGGAGGGGCGCCTCGCCCGCGACCACGACGAGGCTGGCCACGCTCGGTAGCTGCAGTTTCTCGAGCGGCACCTCATTCAGCTCGCCGCTGTCCGTCCGGGCCAGCCGTACCTGTCCCCAGGCCACGCCCTTCACCCGGCTGACCACGGCCTCCAGCTCCGGCGCCACCACGGACCGGCGCAGCGGCCAGCCCCGGCGCGCGTCGGGTCTGTCCGTGTCCGGCTCGGGCAGCGGGGACAGGAAGTCGCGCAGGGCCTGCTCCACCGCGGTGCGGACGGAGACGAACGTCGCGCCGGCCTCCAGGTTGATGCCCACGGAGAGCCGCAGGGGGACGAACTCCGGCCGCCGCACGAAGATCTCCGTGGTGACGAGCCGCCGGGGGGCCAGCCAGCACGCGACCGCGTCGAGCAGGGGATCCGGCCCTCCCGGCGCCGGGGGCGGCTCCGACTCGTTCCGCGGAATGACGACGACGGTGACGGCGCCGGCGTCATGGCCGGGCTCGTTCGACTGCGGCTTGCAGGCGGGCAGCACCTCCACGCGCCCCAGGTTCACGCCCGGCGTGCGCGAGGTGATGGTCTCGAAGTCCTGCTGGCTCACCAGCCGCTCGCGGTGCTGGAGGTGGCGAGGGAGCTGCTTCTCCCCCTCGGCCACCGTCTCCGCGTCCGCGCCGCCCCAGGTGGGCAGCGGGTTGGTGACCTTGAGGCCGGCGGGCAGCGTGGGGGCGCTGGTGATGGTGCCCGCGTTCACGTTGCCCGCGCGGCCCACGCCATGGTCATAGTCCACACGCAGCTCCGCTCCCCTGGGAGGCCGGGCCCCGTGCACCCCATCGCCGAAGCGGAGGGTTCCCGACTCGGGATCCACCGCGAAGACCTTCACGGGCGCGTCAGCCGGCGGCGGGGTTCCCGGGGGCTGGCGGGGATCCACCACGGCCACCTCTGGTCCCGCGGCCGCCAGATCGTCGAGCTCCTCCCACGGCTCGGACTTGCCGTTGACGGTGACGGTGAGCCGCACGCTCCCGGGCAGCACCGGCGCCCGCGCGAGCTTCACCTGCTGGTCCGGCTCGCCGGTGCCCGGGGGCAGGGGCTCGCGGCGCACCTGGGCCCGCTGGCTCACCTCCGAGACATTGAATCCCACCCAGAGCAGCCTCAACCGGGCGGGCGGGGGACTGGTGATGCGCAGCCAGGTGATGACACGCCGCTCCTGATCCTCGTCCTCGAGCAGGGGCGGGAAGTCGCGGATCCCCTTCTCGAGCGGCTCCAGGTCGAACCACGAGGTGAGATTCTCGCTGGCGGCGGGCAGGGGCACCTCGATGACCGTGGGCTCCGTGGGCACGTTCTCGCTGGCGATGGTGTCGTAGCGTGCGTTGCGCTTCTCCTGCTCCTTCGGAAGGGCACCCGGGGTGGGGAGCTGCACGAGCAGTTTCAGCCGCGACTGGGGGTTCTCCAGTCCGCCCGGGAGCAGCCGCGGGCCGGCTTCGTCGGCGCTCCTGGCGGGCACGAGGCCGAGGCTGAGCGTGCGGCCCTTGAGCTCCTCGCGCACCTGCTGGAACTGCTCCCTGCCGTAGGGCTTGTCCACCGGGCGCAGCAGCAGGGCCACCCAGAGGGAGTTGTCGATCGCCTCGGTGCTCAGGTCCACCGGAGCGCCGGGGCGCGTGGGGAAGGGGGTGGTCCTGTACTGGAGCAGCTCGGGTGGGGTGGCCTGGGTGCGGAAGGAGGCGTAGAGCTGCTCGTAGTACTCACGCGTCTCGGGCGGGGGAGTGACACGCTTCTTGTAGAAGACCCGGGTCTCGATGGGCAGCACGTCCAGCGCGCGCGTGGTGCGGAAGGGCACCTGCCCCGCGTGCATCTCCACGCCCTCGCCGAGCGTGAAGACCTGGAGGGGTCCCCGCTCATTGGAGAGGGTGACGAGCCCCCGCGCGGAGGTGGCCGGTTGCAGCGGGAGGCCGAGCAGGGAGAGGAACTTCCTGCGGTTGCGCTCCGGTATCTGGTTGGCGCGGTAGAGGAGGCTCTCCGTCAGGAAGGCGAAGAGCTCGATGAGGGTGACGCCCGGGTCGCTCTTGTTGAAGTTCGTCCACTCGGGATTGTGGACGGGGATGCGCGCCAGCGCCTCGTCGAGCAGCTCCTGGTAGCGGCGGATGTCCAGGCTGGGGACGCTCAAGGGCATGGGGGCTCCTATCCGGCGAGCGACACGCCGACGCTGACGCGCTCGAGCGCCTGGGTGGCGACGAGCCGGTAGGTGATGGTGGCCACGGCGGTGCGGGCATCGGCCGGGTCCGCCTCGACGGTGACGGACTGCACCTGGATGCGGGGCTCCCACAGCGCCAGCGTCTGGGAGATGCGCTCCTCCAGACGGTGGCGGGTGGCCACGGTGTTGGGCTCGAAGAGGAAGGTGCCCAGTCCCCCGCCGAAGTCGGGCTGCATGATGCGCTCGCGCTGCTCGGTGGTCAGGATGATCTGGATGGACTCGCGCACGTTGCGCTCGCCCTCGGACCAGCGCAGGCGCCCGTCGGGGCCCACCCGCGGTGGGAAGCCAATGCCTCGTCCCAGCAGACTTCCGGCGTCCATGGCTCTCACCTCTCGGCTTGGGAAACCTTGTGAAAAGGAGGAGTGCCGGGCCAGTGGGGGGCGTCCGGATCTTCCAGCTCCGCCAGCACGAAGGGCTCCGAGGGGGCACTGATCAGGGGCGGCAGCTCGGGCCCCTCGCCCTCCACGGTGCGGTGCCAGACGAGGCGGATGACGTACTTGCCATCGCCGGGAGGTTTCGCGGCGGCGAACGTGGCGCGGGAGCCCGCGGGCACGAGGCCCATCAGCAACCGGCGGCGCCGCTCGCCGGTGCCGAAGGACAGCGGGAACAGGGAGAACAGCACCTCGTGGGGCGCGAGCCGCTTCCGTCCATCCCCGGGGACCTCGAGCCAGGAGGGCTCCACGTCATGCCGCGGCGGCGACACCCAGGCGTCCTCACCCCCCGTCGCGCGCGGGCGGCGCACCACGAAGCCCACCTCATCGCCCTTGCCAGTGTTGGGGATGTAGTCGGACTCCCTGCCAATCTGGCAGACCAGCCTCGCCGTCACCAGGTAGAGGCGCCCATGCACGGGCAGGTACAGCTTGAGCTCCGGAGTGGGCTTGGGCTCGGCGGGGGGGGGCTCCGGGACGGCGATCAACCCGGACAGGTCCGGCACCGGCGGGGTCTGGAGCCGGGTGCTCAACTCCTCCATGAAGCGCTCGGAGACGAAGCGCAGCAGGAGGGGGACGTTCTGTTTCACCGGATCGTCCTTCACGTTGGGGTCCCACAACGTGGCGGCGCTCAGCCACTGGATGGGTGGGATGGGCGGCGCCTTCATAGGGTGTTGCCTCCTCCCGGCGTGTACGTGGTGCCGATGACGCTGTTGGTCATCACGGCGTCCGCGCGCAAGAGCCCGGCGAACTTGGAGATGCCGGCGCTCGCCGAGATGGAACCGGCGGACAGCTCCACCGTACCGGAGGTCACCTTGAACGAGCTGGCGGAGAACTCCACCGCACCGGAGGTCACCGACAGCTTGGACGCGGCGGAGATCTCCACCGTGCTGGCGCTCACCGACAGCTTCGACGAGGTGGTGAGGGTGATGCCGGAGGACTCCAGCTTCACCGTGTTGCCGTTGGCGTCCTTCACCTCGATGGAGCCGGGCCCGTCCTTGAGTGTCACCGTCTGGCCCGCGGGCGTCTGGAGCACGAGCGACTCCTGGCCGTCCGTGTCATCCAGGGTGAGCGTCACCCCGTTGCGCGAGTGGATGACCTTGCGCGCGTTGCGCCCCGCTCCGTCCATGGACTCGGGCGGGGCGTCACTGCCATTCCAGAGCGCGCCCAGCACATAGGGGCGGCGGGGATCTCCCGCCTCGAAGCCCACCAGCACCTCGTCGTTGACGTCCGGGATGAACCAGGTGCCGCGCCCGTTGCCGGCCATGAGGGTGGCCAGGCGGGCCCAGGCCTCGTAGCGCCCGCCGCTCGGGTCCGGTGCCCAGGGCAGCACCACCTTCACGCGGCCCTGGCTGTCCGGATCGCTCACGTCCGTGACGAGCGCCGGGTAGAGGCCGTACATGCGCCCCCCGAGCCCTTCGGGTACCCGCTCGTCGATGATGGCCTCGAATGCAGGGTGCCCACTCATGCGCTTCCTCCCAGTGCCGGGCGCTCGGCGGTGAACTCGGTGCGCAGCCCATTCGTTCCATCGAAGAGGTGCTTCACCCCGGTGACGTAGTACTTGCCGTTGAAGAGCGCCCCCAGCCCCCGCAGCTCCACGCGGGTGCCCACGCGCAACCCGGACGTCGGCTGGGCGGTGCCGCGGCCGGTGACGAAGCGCCGTGCTCCCAGCTTGAAGAAGGACTCCGCGCGAGCCCTCGCCTCCGCATGCCCCAGGGGCACCGTGTGGACGAGCACCTCCGCGCGCTCTCCGAAGGCCGAGGAGAGCAGGCTCGCGCCGCTCTTCCCTCCGTCCAGCTCCCCGCCGAGGACGGCGTCCCGGGCCTCGTACTTCAGCTCCTTCTTGGCCCGCACGTCCCAGCCACTCACCGTCACCGAGGTGCGTTGCCCGGCCAGGTCCGCGAGCACGGTGAACTCGCGCAGCTCGTTTCCCAGGCCCAGCGACAGGGAGGACCCGGCCGCGCGATCGGTGCGCGGCCGCGCATGCAGCGTCCTGTCCTCCACCCACAGCTCCGCGTCCACCGCCCGGCACCGCTCGCGCAGGAAGGCGAGGTCGCTCTGGTTCATCTGGGCGAGCACGTCGTGCTGGGGCCCCTGCACGTCCACCCGGGCCCCCAGTCCGTGCTGCGAGGCGAGCTGCTGGATGACGTCCGCGTCGCTGATGCCGTTGAAGGTGCGCGTGCGCCGCGTCATCCGTAGATCCTGGAGCCGATCGTCGGCGAGCACCGACAGCTCGGGGGGGCTCGTGTCGCGGAAGCGGCCCTCGAGCGCGGTGATGAGCCCGTCGAAGAGCACGTCCTGGCCGAGCCGCACCTGGAAGGGCTTGCCGAAGTCCAGCGTCTTCCGGTCGAAGTAGAGGAAGCCGATGCCGCCGCCGCTGGCGCCCCAGTTGCCGAAGGTGGCCTCGCACCGGTACAGCCCCTGGGTGTCCTCCTCGATGGCCAGCGCGAGCAGCCCGGCGCCCAGGGGGGCGATCTCCTGGCCACCCACGTGGAAGGTGGGGCGCGCGGCGAGCACTTGTGTGGAGTAGGTTCCGTCGGCCATGGCGGGTCAGTACGCGCGGACGCGCAGTTGGCGCTCCCGGCCGCGCGTGAGAAGCCGGTGGAGCTCCGTGGCCTTCTGGACTTCGGAGACGGGCTCGGCGCCAGGCTCCGGTCTGCCCTTGGCGGACGCCGAGGGAGGTTGCTCGGGGACGACCTCGAACTCGTTGATGACCACGGGCATGGTGCCGTTCCTCTCGCGGGTGGGGGCCCGGGCCTAGCGCTTTGGCCCGCTGGCCTTCAGGTTGATCAGCTGTCCCGTGGGGATGCGCAGCGGATCCTCGATCCGGTTGGCCTCGGCGATCTCCCACCACTCCGCATGCCGGCCCACGCCCGCCGCCATGCTCTGCATGCTGCTGCCCTCCCTCGCGGGCGTGAGGCGCTCGATGCCGGCGAGCCGGTTGCCCGGCCCGACGATGGGCGAGTCGGACTTGATGATGAGGTAGGGATCGATCCGCTGCTGCGAGATCCCCAGCGTCACACTCGCCCGGAGCGGGCGGCCATCCGCGGAGAAGAGCTCCAGCGACTCCTCCATGGATTCCATGATCCCATCGAAGAGGAACGAGCCCCAGATGAAGCGCACGCCCGGTGGGATGCCCTGACCTTCCTTCGTGATCTCCGTCGGGGTGATGAAGAAGGCGACCTTCCGGGTCAGCCGGCGGACATCCTCCACATCGGGGGGCGTGTCCGGGTCGGTGACGTCGAACCAGAGCTGGAGCGACAGCTTGGTGGTGCCCTCGCCCACGTACTGCAGGGCCGCGGTCCCGTTCTGATCGCCCTTGCCCTCGGGCGTCTTGAGCTGGTTGGCCAGGCTGACCTTGAGGGTCTCGGGGTTGAACTGGACCGTCACCCAGTTGTCGGGATTGACCTCGGGAGGGATCTGCTTCGGCCCGAGATGGACGATCTGGCGCAGCTGGGCCTTGGCGAGTGCCGTGGGCAGGGGCATGGCTAGGGACCTCCGCGGAGCGGAACGAGGGTGAGGGATTGATAGGCGAGCTGGAGCTCCTCGATGGCCACCACGCCGTCCTTGGCATTGAGCGCTGGCGCCTTGAGCTTCACCGGCAGGCACCTGTCGAGGAAGAAGCGCGCCCGCGGCGTGGACCCATCGGCCGCGAGCAGGGTGACCTCTCCCTGCGCGCGCTTCGTCTTGGGGGCGGCCACCACGGCCTCGAACCAGAGCCAGAGATCGTAGTTGGGGGTCATCCCGCGCTTGAGGGTGAGCTGGCCGTAGCTGACGGGACCGAAGAGGCGGATCTGCTGGCCGTTGTTGCCGCCCTCGCGGATCGTCTTCACGTCGAGGGTCATCTCCAGGCCGTCACACTCGGCGAAGGAGGCCTCGCAGAGGTGGACCTGGGAGTTCTCGACGCTGAGCTCCACCCGGAAGTTGAAGGCGGTGAAGGGAGCCTGGACGGTCTCGTAGGAGGGATTGGGCATTCAGCTCTCCTGGGTGAAGAGGCTCCGGTCCTCGTGCTGGACCAGGCGGATGTTGAGGAAGGTGAGGGGAGAGGAGAGCGCCACCCGCAGCTCCACGAGGAAGCGGCCCTGTCCGGAGCCGGTGTCGGGGCCGGAGGGAATCACCACCTGGAAGGAGTCCTCCCGTGTGGCCCCCGCGAAGGCCCCTTGGGTGAGGAGGCGGCTGAGCAACTGCTCGAAGCCGCGCTGGACGGAGCGATGGAGGACCGGGGTGTTGTTCTCGAAGACGTAGGTGGTGCCGAGCCGGAGCGCGGCCCGGCGCAGGAGCGCGAGCGTCCGCCGCACATGGATGGGCACCAGGTCCGGCTCCTCCGTCAGCGTGGAGGCGGTGAGGGAGACGAAGCCACGGGGCTCCTGGACGAGGCTGTTCACCTGGGCGTCCAGCAGCTCCGGCCACCGCTGGCGCTCCAGCCTGGGCGAGAGGGCCACCACGTCGCGCCAGGGCTCATTGGCGGGTGTCACCCAGGCGCCGCGCTCGTTCGCGCGTCGCGCCAGCACGCCGCACGCGGCTCCGTCCGGTGGCATCCGGCGGGGGGCTCCGGGTGCTTCCACCTCGGAGACGAGGAGCCAGGGGTGGTAGAGGGCTCCGTGACTGAGGATGTTCACCCCCGGGCGGAGGGGAGAGGACGCCCCCTGGAAGGGGGAGTACCGCCGCAGAAGCTCGGCGTGGCCGATGGCCTCGTCCTCCCGGAAGTGCTCGGGCAGGGAGAGGACGGCCAGCAGGTCTCCACGCGCGGCGCACATCGTCATGAGCGCGTGATGGAGGGTCACCAGGTGCTCCTGGTGGCCGCCATAGTGCTCCGCGCTGCTCAGCGTGTATCCGGGTCTGTCCCCGATGGAGACGTCCAGGGTCTGGGACCAGGGGCCGAGGAGGCCGCCGCGGCTGGCGCGGACGCGGTAGTGGTAGGTGCCCGTCTTCTGCGCGAAGAGCGTCATGCGCTCGGCGGGCCCCTGGTGGAGGACGAGCGCGTTCTCGAAATCCTCGCGGGTGGCCTCCTCGAGGGTGTAGAGGACGGGCTCCTGCTTGCCCTTGGGCGTGGACCACGACAGCTCGAAGGATTCACCCAGGACGGGCGAGCTGGGAGAAGCCGAGAGATGTCCAGCCAGGGGCACCTCGGGGTGGACACAGTCCTGGAAGTCGCCCTGGACGTTGTCCGGAGCCGGAGCGGGGGGCGCGAGGGCGGGAGGCGCGGCCCGGGGCGCCTTCTTCTCCAGGTTGTCGTTCCACGGGCGGTGGACCGCGTCCGGCACCGCCACGAGGGTGACCTCCTCCTTGGACAGCAGCGAGTGGATGCCCTTGAGCGCGCGAGGCTGGGGGCTCTGGTACTGGATGAAGTGCGCCTGCGCCAGCATCGCCAGGGGACCCCCGAGCATCGCCTCGTCGACGAAGGGGATGTCCCGCAAGCGCTCCAGTCCGTCGCGGACGAGCGCGTGCTCGGAGGTCTGGACGCGGCCGAGGTACGGCTCGGGCAGCGCCGCCATGGCGAGCGGGAAGTAGAAGGAGTCATCCTCGTCCCGGGAGCCCGCGAGCGGGAAGCGCGGCTCGCTCGCGCTCCGTCGCAGCTCATCGTGGAGCTCGGGTTCCGTGTAGGCGAGGGAAGGCCCCTCCTGCGCGGCCCGTTGGATCCACGCGAGGTCAGTGGGCAGCGCGCCCCAGTAGCGCGGGTGTCGGGACCAGAAGCCCAGTCCTTCCAGGCGCGTCGGGGACTCGGCTCCGCGCCGTACCCAGAGGCCGAAGGTGAGCCGCTCACACATGCCTCCCCTCAGGGACAGGAGCTCGTCGGGGGAGGGCGCGGATGGCATCAGCTCCACCCACTCACCCGTCACCGTCAGGCCCTCCTTCTTCGGCCGGACGTTCCTCACGATGAACCAGAGCCGTTCCTCATCCTGGGTGCACAGCAGTGCTCCGGGGCCAGGAGCGGCCGTGAGGGGCAGCTCCGTCTCGAGCTCGAGCGTGGAGGTGTCCTTCTGTTTCACCGTGGCGGTCAGGAGCCGGGTGTCGAGCCCCGCGTCATCTCCCATCCACAGGAGCGTCAGCGTCCACTCGTCCTCGGGACTCGTCACTTCCGGGGGCGGTTCCGGGCTCACTCCCGAGCGCAGCCACTGGGGGCTGATTTCGTGGACCCACCACCCCTCTTCTTCTTTCTCCACCTGCTCCACGGGCAGCAGCAGCGTGTACGCCGTCGTCTCGAAGCGGACGCGGAGCAGATCCCCACGGGCGGGCTCCGCGGAAGATGCCAGCCGAAGCCCGGTCCGTGCAGGCATGGTGGTCCGGCCCAGGAGCGTGAGGGGCTCGGCGGAGAGGCTGGCCGAGATCAACAGCGGGTCCGACCAGCTCCCCTCCGAACGGGCGCGGGCGTAGGCGGGAGCGAAGGGGGGCAGGTGGCCGCGCGGCGTTGTCTGTTCCGGGCCGCTGGGGACGAGGCGGAGCAGCCCCGGGATGAGGAAACGGTTGTAGCTCGCGCCTCTGCCCGCGACGCGCACCACCCAGCAGCGCCGGCCTCCGTTGCGGAAGAAGGCCCGCACCGCGGGGGCCAGGTAGGCGTGGACCGTCTCTCCGCGCTCCTTGTCCCAGGCAATGGGCAGGTCCTGTCCGAAGATGGCCTGGAAGCGAGCCACGTCCTCCACCAGCACCGGATGATCCAGCGGCCCGGACGCCGCGAAGCCCACGAACGCCGCCACGTCCATGCGTGGCAGCTCGTCCGGTGCGGACGGTGGCTGCGCTTCGAAGCGGATGCCCGGCAGGCGTCTGGTGGAGGAGCTGCTCACGTTATTCCATCTCCAGGCGCTCGTAGGACAGCGTCAGCTCCTCCAGGGCCACGTCCGTTCCCTTCGCGTTGAAGGGGCCGCTGACGTGCTTGATGATGCGCGCGCGCAGCAGCTTCCACGTCTGGACGACGGAGGTGTGGTCCTCGTTCTGCAACTGGATGGTGACGGTGCGCAGCGCGTTCTGGTCGCCGTTGCGGATCTGATTCAACCAGTTGTAGAGCGTCAGCGAGCCGATGACGCCGCGCTTCAGCGTGACGTCGGTGGACTTGTTGAGGCCGGTGATCTTCCGCACGGCGTTCTCCTTCTCATTGCCATTGCGGTACTCGGCGACGGTGACCTCCATGCCCACGTTGCTGACTTCCTGGAAGCCGGCGTCGTATCCCTCCGTGGTGCCGGTGCCCAGGTCGACCAGGAAGTTGAACTGCACATAGGGACGCTCTCGAAAGGTGGCCATCTCGGATCCTCCTGTGTGGGTTACTTCCGGTCACCGGTCCACTGGCCGATGCGGATGATGACGAACTCGGCGGGGCGCAAGGGAGCAACGCCGACCAGGCAGATGAGCCGGCCGTTATCCAGATCGTTCTGGGTCATGGTGGAGCGGTCGCACTTGACGAAGTAGGCGGCGTCCGGGCGGTCCCCCAGCAGCGCGCCGCTCTGCCACTCGTTGAACAGGAAGTCCTCGATGGAGCGGCGGACGTTGGCCCAGAGCTGGGGACCATTGGGCTCGAAGACGGCCCACTGGGTGCCCTTGTCGATGGAGCGCTCCAGGTAGGCGAAGTAGCGGCGCAGGTTGACGTACTTCCACTCTGGATCCGAACTGATGGTGCGGGCGCCCCACAGGCGCAGGCCGCGGCCCTCGAAGAAGCGGAAGGCGTTGATGCCCTCGGGGTTGAGGGCCTCCTGCTGTGCGGTGTTGAGGATGGACTCGAAGCCGAGGGCCGTGGTCACCACCTCGTTGGCGGGAGCCTTGTAGACGGCACGCCGCACGTCGTTGCGCGCGTAGATGCCCGCCACGAAGCCGCTGGGAGGCAGGACGATGGGCTGGCGGGTGACCGGATCCATCACCTTGATCCAGGGGTAGTAGAGGGCGGCGTGGCTGGAGTCGAACTTGGCCCGCATCTCCCGGACCTGTTGCAGCGTCTGGTTGTTGCCGCTGTCGAGCACGGCGATGCGGTACCTCATGCGCTCGCAGTGGGAGATGAGCGAGCTGACGACGCTCGGGCCAGGACCGGTCTCGTAGTTGAGGGTGGAGCCGGGCGCGGCGACGATGGAGATGTCCTCCAGGTCCTCGAACTGTTTCAGGCCCGTCTTGCGCGTGGTGCTCGGTACGTCCCAGCCTTTGTATTCATCCTCGGTGGGCAGCGTGCCGTCATGGCCCCTTTCGAGGAGGATATCGACGGAGCGCTGTGGGTCCGAGGATTGGAAGTCCGTGAGGTAATCGCCGACGGTCTTGGTTTCACCCGCTAGTGCACCGGCCGGGATTTGTGTCCGCAGGAGCTTGAGCAGATCGAGTCCATCGGTCACGTTCAGCGGATGGATGATGAGGGGAATCTCCCGGTTGAGTGAGGGCGTCCGCTTCTCATGCTTGAAGCGAGCGGTGAGGGAATCCGCGGCACCCGCGTTGTTGTGCTCCGGGTCGAGCGCGAGCCCGTTCCACACCAGGGAGCTGTCGGAGTCGCGCGTGGGGAGGAGGCTGACGGTGGCGGTAATGACGTGGACTTCGCTCTTCTTCCCCTGGCTGACATCGAGACTGGAGAGCGACCGCTCCGCCTTGACCGGCTTGTTGTCGACGGTGGCGTTGAAGGTGAAGGTCCACTCGCCGCTCGCGTCTTTCTGGGCCAGGTCGAACTCGAAGTCGCTTGTTTTCCTCTCTCCCTTTTCCTCCCAGACCTTGTTGATGAGGACCACATCCCTGTTCTGCAGGGCGCCCACACCGAGGACCTTGTTGCCATCGTAGGAGAGGATGTTCTGGCCCACGCGCAAGGTGATGCGCACGCCCATGTTGCCGGAGGCCCCGGGGTAGCGGGCGGCGAAGAGGAGGGACGGCCGCGGCTCCGTCTCCTCCGTATTTTCTGGGTTGAGGGAGAGGCTCGTGCGGGAGTGCCCGTCCGGGTAGCCGGTCTTCTCACCGGCATTCACTGTTTCCTCAAGGTTGAAGCCGGTGTAGCTGGCTTCTTTCGTGGGGCGGAAGACGCGGCTGATGTAGAGGCGCTTGCCGCCCTCCTCGAAGAAGGCGCGCACGGCGTGCCACAGGTAGTTGTGGCGCTCGCCAGTCTCATCGAAGACGAGCTGCTGGCGATTGCCGTAGGTGCGCTCGAACTCACCCAGGCTGGTGATGAGCTCGTTCTCCAGCTCCACGGGGCCGTAGCGCGTGGGGCCGATGAAGCCGGTGGTGGTGGTGCTGACACCCTCGATGCTCTTGGAGCGGAACGAGGTCTCTTCGACGAATACGCCGGGAGCGAGATATTCGGGCATCTTTTTTTCCTCTTGTTACTTCCGGTCACCGGTCCACTGGCCGATGCGGATGACGACGAACTCGGCGGGGCGCAAGGGAGCAACGCCGACCAGGCAGATGAGCCGGCCGTTATCCAGATCGTTCTGGGTCATGGTGGAGCGGTCGCACTTGACGAAGTAGGCGGCGTCCGGGCGGTCCCCCAGCAGAGCGCCGCTCTGCCACTCGTTGAGCAGGAAGTCCTCGATGGAGCGGCGGACGTTGGCCCAGAGCTGGGGACCATTGGGCTCGAAGACGGCCCACTGGGTGCCCTTGTCGATGGAGCGCTCCAGGTAGGCGAAGTAGCGGCGCAGGTTGACGTACTTCCACTCCGGATCCGAACTGATGGTGCGAGCGCCCCACAGGCGCAGGCCGCGGCCCTCGAAGAAGCGGAAGGCGTTGATGCCCTCGGGGTTGATGGCTTCCTGCTGTGCGGTATTGAGGATGGACTCGAAGCCGAGGGCCGTGGTCACCACCTCGTTGGCGGGAGCCTTGTAGACGGCACGCCGCACGTCGTTGCGCGCGTAGATGCCCGCCACGAAGCCGCTGGGAGGCAGGACGATGGGCTGGCGGGTGACCGGATCCATCACCTTGACCCAGGGGTAGTAGAGAGCGGCGTAGCTGGAGTCGAACTTGGCCCGCATCTCCCGGACCTGTTGCAGTGTCTGATCGTTGCCGCTGTCGAGCACGGCGATGCGGTACCTCATGCGCTCGCAGTGGGAGATGAGCGAGCTGACGACGCTGGGGCCAGGGCCGGTCTCGTAGCCGAAGGTGGAGCCGGGCGCGGCGACGATGGAGATGTCCTCCAGGTCCTCGAACTGTTTCAGGCCCGTCTTGCGCGTGGTGCTCGGGACGTCCCAGCCTTTGTAGTCGTCCTCGGTGGGCCGTATGCCGTCGTTTCCGCCCGCCAGGAGCACGTTGACGGAACGCTCCTCGTCCGTGGCGTCCGGTTTCTTCAGTTGGGTGAGGGCAGCCTGGTCCTTGAGGGCATGGAGCAGATCCAACCCATTCCAATCGTCCATCCTCTGGCCCGTCGTCCTCTCCTCCTTCTTGACGAGCTGATGCAACTCGATGACGACGGGAATCTCCCGGTTGCGCGAGAGGTCCTGCGGATCAACGAGGAAGCGCTCCTTGAGTGCGTCCTTTGTCCCCGCGCGTTGGTGCTTCGAGTCGAGCGCGAGCTCGCTCCACACCAGGGACGTTTCGGAGTCGATGGTGGGGAGGAGGCTGACGGTGGCGGTGATGACGTGGATCTCGCTCCTCGGCGGCGCCTCTCCCTCTTCTTCGCCGCCTTCCCCTCCGCCGCCTTCCCCTCCGCCTTCGCCTTCTTCTGTTGGAGTGGGCAGCGTGAGATTGAGGCTGGTGAGCTTCAGCGCTTTGGCCGTGTCGGTGGGGGTGAATGTCCACGCGCCGCTCGAGGACAGGTTGGCCTGGTAGAAGTCGCCCGCGGCCTCGGCCCCCACTTCGTGGATGAAGACCACATCCCTGTCCTGCAGGGCGCCCACGCGGGCCTCGCCGGCCTGGTTATAGGAGAGGATGTTCTGGCCCAGGTTCAAGGTGATGCGCACGCGCATGTTGCCGGAGGCCCCGGGATAGCGGGCGGCGAGAAAGAGGTAGCGCGGCGATGCCAGCGTCGGTGTGGCGGGATGCCGCGTCCGGGCGTACCCGTCCTTGTAGGAAGGCTTGTCCGTGGTGACGACGGCGAGCTCGGTATCGAAACCGGTGTACCTGGCCTTCTGGTCGCCTTCTTCCGTGGGATGGAAGACACGGCTGATGTAGAGGCGCTTGCCGCCCTCCTCGAAGAAGGCGCGCACGGCATGCCACATATAGTTGTGGTGCTTGTCCGTACCGAAGCCGAGCTGCTGGCGGCTGCCGTAGGTGCGCTCGAACTCACCCAGGCTGGTGATGAGCTCGTTCTCCAGCTCCACGGGGCCGTAGCGCGTGGGGCCGATGAAGCCGGTGGTGGTGGTGCTGACACCCTCGATGCTCTTGGAGCGGAACGAGGTCTCTTCGACGAATACGCCGGGAGCGAGATATTCGGGCATCGGTGGTTCCTCGCTTAAGGATTGGCGGGCGTGAGCCGGAGCCGGGAGAGAGGGTCCTGCTGGGTACGAACGACGAGGGGTTGGCCGTAGTGCAGCGTGAGCTCGAGGTGGGCCTTGGCGCTGGAGGTGTCGGGCTTGAACCAGGCTCGAGGCTGGTTCAGGGCGGCGCAGAGCTCCGGGACCCGGGGCACGGGCTTCGGGGGCGGCGCGTAGTAGGCCTCGAGCCGGAGCGGCCAGGACAGCTCGTGCAAGGCCGCGTCCTTGAGGATGTTGGGGTAGTTGAAGAAGAGAGCGGCGCGGCCCTTGTCGTCCGCCATGCCGCGCACCAGCAGCAGGCCCTTCATGTTCATCACGTCGAGCCGGGCCCAGGCGGCGGCGCTGTCGCGTGAGGTGTCCCACAGATCCGCGCGCAGCACCGCCAGCGTGGAGTCGGCCTGGCGCGCGGGCGCGGAGAAGAGCGGGATGGCCGGCTCCGGTGGGCGCATGGGCGAGAGGGGCGTGTCCGGTAGACACCCGAGCGTCAGCAGCTTCTGGGAGGGCAGCTCCACCTGGAAGGAGCAGGGGAGGAAGCGCCCCAGGGTGTCCTGCACCTCGACCCAGAAGGGCCTCGTGGGCGAGAGCTCCCGCTGCCCGGGCAGCGCTCCCACCACCCAGACGTTGGAGTGATTGACCTGGGCACGCTGGCGCAGCCCGGGCCGGGACTCGTGCCAGACGCTCACCACCAGCCCGTCGCTGACGTAATGCCCCAAGGCCGCGTCGCGGAAGCGCACGCCGAAGCGGGCCTCGTGGTTCACCCACTCGAGGAAGTGCACGGAGGGGCTCATGTCTCGTCGAGCCTTCCCTGCTGGATGTCTCGTTTGCCCACGAGAGGGGGCTCCTCCTCGACCACGGAGGAGTCGATGGCGATGAGCCGGGCGAGGTAGGTGGCGGAGACCTGGAGGTTGGGCTTGCCCACTTCCCAGACGTTGAGGAAGTCCTGGATGCCGAGGGGATCGAAGACGAGGGTGACGCTCTCGTCGGGAAGGAAGGGATCCATCCCCTGGCTGCCGTAGTGGTTGAGGACGGTGGCCGGGAGGATGGGATTGTCCTCGAGGAAGCGCAGGGCCCAGCCCAGCAGCTTGTGTTGCTGGGCGGCGGTGCGGGCCCAGGGCGTGAGGAGATAGTGGAGATCGAGCGGCAGGGGCTGGCGGAAGCGGTGGCCCTTCGCGTCGACGCGGCGCGGGAGGTTGCGGCGGGCGGTGCTGGGCGTGACGCGGTAGAGGAAGAGGGAGATGCCCTCCTCCATGGGCTTCTTGAAATTGCTGGCCTGGTAGAGCTCGAAGATGGCGCCCTCGAATTCGGGCCTGGGGCAGGACTGCTTCAACAGTCCGAGGAGCGCCTGCCCGATGGCTGGGATTGCCGCGTAGGTCGCCATCCAACGTGCCCCCCTCTTCTGCGCATCCAGGTCCCTGACATGAGCAACACCCAGGCCAGCCCTCGGCGGGCCGGGAATTTCGGGGTTACAGGTGGTTCGAATGTGCGCTGGGCTTCCAATGGCTCGAGGCGTGGGACGAAATCATCCACCCCCGCGAGACAATCGCGTGCGCGCCCGAGCGAAGAGGGTGGATGGATTTGTCCAGGGGACGCGCGCGGACACGTGTCCCACGGCTCTCGCGCGGCGAGAGTCCTGGGGGACGGTTCTAATGACGTGGGGAGGCGCTCACTGCTCGCACGGCTCGCGGGTGAGCCCATGCCGGCGCATGAGCTCGAAGAAGGCGCGGCGGTGCTTGCCGCTGGCGCGAGCGGCGGCGGCGATGTTGCCGTGGTGGGCCTGGAGCATGGCCTGGAGGTACTGGCGCTCGAAGGCGGAGACGACGCGGCGCTTGGCGGACTGGAACGTCTCCTGGTGGAGCGGCGCGGCGGGAGCGGGGAGGGACGGGGCCACGGTCTCCTGCCCGAGGTGGCTCAACAGCGGGAGCGCCTCGGGGTGGACGGTGGAACCACCGTGGGTACACACCAGGTAGCGGACGCAGTTCTCCAGCTCGCGGATGTTGCCGGGCCAGTCATAGGCGCACAGGCGCCGGAGCGCCTCGCGGGACAAGGAGACAGGCGGCTTGCCGTACTCGGCGGAGTAGCGCCGGAGGAAGTGCTCGAGGAGGGGGGGGATGTCCTCGCGGCGCTCGCGCAGGGGCGGAATCGCGAGCGGCAGGACGCGCAGGCGGAAGAAGAGATCGGCGCGGAAGCGGCCTTCCTGGACGGCGGTGACGAGGTCCGTGTTGGTGGCGGCGATGATGCGGGCGTCCGAGCGGCGCAGGCGCGAGTCACCGAGGGGCCGGTACTCCTTCTGTTGGATGAAGCGGAGCAGCTTGACCTGGCTGGAGAGGGGGAGGGAGTCGATCTCATCGAGGAAGAGGGTGCCGTGGTGGGCTTCGGCGGCGAGCCCGGCGGAGCGGGCCCGGGCACCGGTGAAGGCGCCGCCCGCGTGGCCGAAGAGCTCGTTCTCGAAGAGGTCGGCGGGGAGGGCGCCGCAGTTGACGGGGACGAAGGTGGCGCTGGCGCGGGAGCTGAGCTCGTGGATGCGGCGGGCGTAGAGCTCCTTGCCCACACCGCTGGGGCCCTGGAGGAGGACCTCCGCGTCCGAGCCCGCCGCGGAGGCGACGAGCCCCAGCAGCCGATCATGGACGTTGCTGGTGCCCAGGATGAGCGTCGTCATATGCGAGGCCTGTCACATTGCGCGACGCGACACCCGGTGGGCATCGGACCGAGGAACAGGGCAAGTGTGGTGGCCACGACAGGTGCCCACCCGGGAAGGGGAGCTCGATGGCCTGGCCTCGTGAGGCGTGTGAGGCGAAGACTCAGGGAGTGCCGGCCGCGGCGGGCGCTCTGTCCATGAGCTCCGTGAGGGCGAGGGGCAGGGCGTCGATGGCGGACTTGTCCACCTCGAGTACTTCCTCGGAGGAGCCGCGGGCCCACAGCCGCCGCGGGTTGCCCTTCACCTCGGTGCCGAGTCGCAGCCGGGCCAGCTCCTGGCCCTGGGCGTCCTGCAACGTCACCCCGCGGCCGGTGGTGCCGATGCCGTACTTGCCCCAGTTCTTCGGGTTGGACTCGCCGAGCGCCGCCGCCTCGAGCTTCTCCAGCGAGCCCAGCAGCGAGGCCACCTTGAACTGTTTGGCGTTGCCCACCAGGGGGCTGGCCACCTCCCACTTGCCGGTGTCCGGGGCCTGCACGACGGAGATGGTATCGCCCGTGGGCGTGGCCGGGTGGATGACGATGCGGGCCACGTCGCCAATGGTGAAGGCGAGCGCCTTGCGATCCTTGAAGTCCTTGGGCTCGAGGTCCAGCACGCTCAGGGCGAGCGAGTCCACCTGGGAGAGCACGGACTCGGAATCCCACTCGGACAGCGCGAAGACCTGCTTGATGCCGTCCAGCTCCAGCTCGGTGATGCGCACGCGCACCGGTTCGCCGAACTTGCGCACGAAGGTCGCCTGCACCATCGGCTTCTCCAGGGCCTGACGGACCTTCTCCTCCTGCTTCGGCTCGGGGAAGGAGAGGGCCCGGTACCCCTCGAGCGTGGACACCACCTTCTTCACCTGGTCGGCGGCCGCGCGCATCTCCACCGGCTGCACCAGCTTCCATGGCTTCTCGGTGGTGGTGCGCTCCAGGGTGAAGGCGTTCTCGCGCGCCTTCGCCTCGATGCGCAGCAGCGAGGCCTCCTCCACGGGGAAGACCATCCGGTCCCTCCACTCGTTGGTGTGCTTGAGCAGCACGAAGCGGAGCCCGCCCTGGGCGGAGTACACGCGCGGATCTCCCTCGCGGCGCACGTACACCGAGCCGTCGAAGTTGTTCTCGACACCCAGGTAGACGGTCGTCGAGCGCTGGCGCGAGGGATCGTCCGCGCCGCCACCCTGGGCGTCCGGCACGTAGGCGCGGGCCGTCATGGTGCCGCGGGGCTGCTTCAGCCCGTAGCGCTCCAGGTCCGCGTCGGTGGGGTTCTGCTCGAGCGTGGCCTTGAACTTCGCGGCGGACAGCTGGCTGAGCAGGGTGCTCACCTCGTTCTTGTCCGCCCGCGCGGAGATGGGCGAGGTGATGCGCCAGGTGCCGTCCTTCAACTCCATCACCGTCTTGCCCAGGGCCACCTCGACGGAGAGCCAGGTGAAGACGGGCTCGGGCGCGGCGCCGCCGTCGGTGCCGGTCTCTCCGGGAGTCTGGAGGGCGAAGACCTTCTCCTCCGACTCCTTGCGCTGGGCCTCCTGCTGCTCCGGACGCATCACGCCGAAGTACGCGTAGAGACCGAGCCCACCGGCCACCAGGGCGGCGGCCAGCAACGTGACGAGGTTCTTCTGTTGGGCGTTCACTTGTTTCGCCTCGAGAGCCAGATGGCCAGGCCCACGCCGAGCAGCGACAGGGGCAGGACATCGGTGGACACGAAACGGATGCGGTGGAGCATGTCCGCATCCAGCTGGAGGGTGGAGGCCGCGCGGTCCGGAGGACGGATGGTGACCTTGTCCTCCTGGCTGGTGGTCCAGCCGAGCGCGTTCATCACCAGGTTGCGGTTGCCCTCGTGGCCCCAGTTGGAGTCCATGAGGAGTTCCGAGTCACCCACCACCACGAGCCGCGCCTCATCGGAGCGTCTGTCCGGCGCCCCCGAGGTGCCGCGCGTGGTGGCCGTCACCAGGGGAATCTGGCCGGTCCGCTCGCCCTCGCCGGGCGCCGGCTTGTCGTCCGGCGTCAGCTCCACCCAGCCGAAGGGCGAGGTGCTGACGACCGGCACCACCTTCACGCCCTCGGCCAGCCCCTGGGTGAGCACGTCGAGGGCGCGCGAGGTGGGGAACTCGATGTTGAGCTCCCGCTGCTTCAGGGGCAGGGAGATCTCGTGCTGGCCGTAGAAGAGCGAGAGCACGACGTAGGGGCTGCCGCTGTTGAACTGCGCATCGGCGACCACCCCCGGGTCGATGCCCACGCCGTACTCGGCGAGCAGGCCGGACAGTTCCGGGCCGGGCTCACCGTAGGCCTCGGCGAAGTAGATCATGCGGCCGCCAGCGGACAGGTACTGGCGCAGCGAGTCCACCTCGGAGGGGCTGAAGCGCCCCTTGGCTCCGGCGACGAGCACCAGCGCGGCATCCCGGGGCACCGTGGTGCCGCCCGCGAGGTTGAGCTCCTGGGAGACATAGCCCTCCTGCGTGAGCTGCTGCTTCATCTCCGAGAGGCTCGTCGTCCGGCCGCGCTGGCCGGGCATGGGCATCGGCTGATTGAGCGGCCACTCACCGTGGCCCACCACGAAGTACACCTTCTGCTCGCTCGTCCGGGTGAGCTTGATGAGGGCGTTGGTGAGCTCCTGCTCGCTGATGATGTTGAGCGCGGTATGGGACTCGCTGGCGCCCTCGCCGCGCGTGAGCACCACGGTGATCTGCCCCTCGTGCAGGTCGTACCTGGCGGCCAGGTCCGGGTAGCGGCGCGGATCCTTGAAGGAGTAGTCGAACCTGTCCGGCGCCTCCGCGTGGTAGCGGTCGAAGGTGGTCCGCAGGGCCTCGTAGGCGGGGTGGTCCGTGGGGATGAAGCCGATGGCGCGCACCGGCTCGCGCAGGCCCCGGAGCGTGCTCATCGTCTGGGGCGAGAGCGTGAAGATCTTCTGCTCGGTCAGATCCCACCGCAGGTTCTTCTTGTGGGCGATGTAGTTGATGGCCACCAGGGCGCCCAGCGTCAGCAGCAGGGTGAGCGCGGAACTGCCGAAGAAGAAGCTGGAGCGCCGCGAGGCGAACTGGCCGAACTGCTTGAAGTTCGTGGCGAAGTAGATGCCCAGGAGCACCAGGCCGGCCACCACCTTGACGGCGGCGATGGCGAAGGAGCCCGAGGAGAAGAAGAGGGTGAAGGGGCTGGAGAACAGCAGCAGCAGCCCGAAGCCACCCAGGATCTTGCCGATGTTGGACGCTTTCATGGGCGGTCCCGAGAGGGCACGTCAGGCCCAGCGCTGCGCTTCCACCGTGCGGTGGCTGAGCAGCAGCGAGAAGAAGATGACGGAGCAGAAGAAGACGATCGCCTTGAGGTCCAGCACGCCGCGCATGAGGCCCTGCAACTGCGCGCCGAAGGACAGGTAGCTGATGAAGGAGCGCACGGGCTCCTCGGTGGCCTGGGCCAGTCCCTGGAGCAGCATCCACGGCAGCAGCACCGCGAAGGTGACGAGCGCGGCCACCATCTGGCTCTCCGTCAGCGAGGAGATGAACATGCCCACGGCCATGCAGGTGGCGCCCCACAAGAGCAGCCCGCCGTAGCCCAGCAGCACCGTGCTCCACTCGAGCGCGCTGCCGGAGTCCGCCTTGCCGAAGACGGTGAGCAGCACGGGGAAGAAGATGGTGAGCCCCAGGGTGGTGGTGATGATGCCCAGGCCGCCGAGGTACTTGCCCAGGACGATCTCCACCGGCCGCACGGGCGCCGTCATCAGCAGCTCGAACGTCTTGTTCCGCTTCTCCTCCGCGAACAGCCGCATGGAGAGGAAGGGCACCACGAAGAGGGTGATCATCACCACCGTGGACCAGAAGGGCACCATCACGCCGTCGGTGAGGTTGCGGAACTCCTGGGGGATGCGGTCCCAGCCGTACGTGCGCGCCATCTCCTGGGCGCGCTGGAAATCGAAGAGGGAGTTGACGAAGAAGAAGGACGACACGGCCAGCATCGCCGTGAAGACGGCGTAGGCCCAGGGCGTGGTGAAGTAGATGGACAGCTCTTTGCGGGCGATGGCCAGCGCGGTGCGCATGAGGCCTCCAGGAGCGTGTGCGGGGGGAACGCGCGGGCCTCAGGCCGCGGTCAGCTTGATGAAGATCTCCTCCAGCGAGACGTTCTCCGCCTTGCCGCCGTGTACCTTGGCGAGCTTGCGGATCTGATCGTACGCGACCACCCGGCCCTGGTTGATGATGAGGACCTTCTCGCAGGTCATCGTCACCTCGGGGAGGATGTGGGTGGAGAGGATGACGGTGTGCTTGCCGGCCAGCCCCTTGATGAGGCCGCGCACCTCGGCGCGCTGGGCGGGATCCAGTCCCTCGGTGGGCTCGTCGAGGATGAGCACCGGCGGGGAGCCGAGCAGGGCCTGGGCAATCCCCACGCGCTGCTTGTAGCCCTTGGAGAGGTTCTGGATGACGCGGCCCATGACGTCCGCCAGTCCGGTGAGGCCGGACACCCGCTCCACCTCGGCGCGGAGGCCGCGGCCGGGCACCCGCTTGAGCTCGGCCACGAACTTCAGGTACCCGGCCACCGTCATCTCCGGGTAGAGGGGCGGGGTCTCGGGCAGGTAGCCGATCCGCCGCTTGACCTCCAGGGGCTGCTCGAAGACGTCGAAGCCCGCCACCTTCGCCGTGCCCTCGGAGGGGGGCAGGAACCCGGTGAGGATCTTCATGGTGGTGGACTTGCCCGCGCCGTTGGGGCCGAGGAACCCGAGGATCTCTCCCTCGGCGACCGAGAAGTTCAGGGCGTCCACCGCGACCCGTTCCCGGTATCGCTTGGTGAGGTTCTGGACCTCGATCATGGGCATGAGGAAGCTCCGGAAAGAAGCGTTCGACCGGCGGCCGATATAAGAGCCGGTCTCGGACTGTCAAGGCGGGCGGGCAGGCGTGGGCGGGTCACGGGAGGGCGCTGGCGAGCCTTGTGCATGAGTGACTTCCAGTGTGTCTGGGCGGACACGCCCGGCAGGTTACCTGTGACCTCCGCCGGTCCCTAGGAACAAAGCAGCGGGTGCTTTATGCCAATCGTGGTTCAGAAGTACGGCGGCTCGTCGGTCGCCGATGTGGAGAAGATCCGCAAGGTCGCACTCCGGGTGAAGCAGACGCGGGAGCGGGGCTACCAGGTGGTGGTGGTGGTCTCGGCCATGGGGGACACGACGGACGAGCTGCTGGCGCTGGCCAGGCAGGTGTCGCCGGACCCGCCCCGGCGCGAGCTGGACATGCTGCTGACGTGCGGGGAGCGCATCTCCATGGCGCTCCTGTCCATGGCGCTGCAGGAGCAGGGGGTGCCGGCCATCAGCTTCACGGGGAGCCAGAGCGGCATCATCACGAACGACGCGCACTCGCAGGCGCGCATCGTGGAGGTGAGGCCGTACCGCATCCAGGACGAGCTGGCGCAGGGCAAGGTGGTGATCGTCGCGGGGTACCAGGGCGTCTCGTACAAGCGGGAGGTGACGACGCTGGGGCGAGGGGGCTCGGACACGACGGCGGTGGCGCTGGCGGCGGCGCTGAGCGCGGAATCGTGTGAAATCTACTCGGACGTGGACGGGGTGTTCAGCGCGGATCCGCGGGTGGTGCCGGACGCGAGGAAGCTGGAGACGCTCTCGTACGACGAGATGCAGGAGCTGGCGAGCGCGGGGGCGAAGGTGCTGAACGCGCAGGCGGTGGAGTTCGCGAAGGCGAAGGGGATCGTCATCCTGGCGAGGACGGCGCATGCGGCGGGGACGGGGACGGCGGTGCAGGAGCTGGTGGCGCCGTCGGACACGCGGGTGAAGGGGGTGACGGCGGAGGCGGAGATGGCGGTGCTATCGGCGGCGGTGGAGGCGGTGAAGCTGCCGGAGCTGCTGGAGTTCCTGGACGCGCGAGGGGTGCGCGGGAGGGCGCTGGCCTTCGACGGGTTGATGGGGCAGGGGAGGACGTTCATCGCGGTGCCGTTGCAGGACGTGCACGGGCTGGAGGCGCTGAAGCGGGACGTGGGAGCGCGCTTCGGGGAGGCGGTGGCGCTGCGGGAAGAGGTGGGGACGGTGACGGCGGTGGGGGCGGGGATGAACGCGGACTGGAGCTACCTGAGGAGGGCGCTGGGGGTGGCGGAGGAGCTGGGCGCGAGGGTGCACGCGGTGCACACGTCGCCGCTGCAACTGACGTTGCTGGTGGACAAGCAGCACCTCAAACCGCTCACGGCGAGGCTGCACCGGGAGTTCCTCGGGGCCTGAGCGCCACTCCCTCTCCCTCTGGGAGAGGGCCGGGGGTGAGGGTATACGGGACCCTGGGTCGTCCACGTTGTGCTAGGGTCCTTCCTACCCTTGGAGTAGCTCAGTGGTAGAGCAGCCGGCTTCGGACCGGCAGGGCGCGGGTTCGAATCCTGCCTCCAAGTTGTGCGGTGTGCTTCAGCCCTTGGAGTAGCTCAGCGGTAGAGCAGCCGGCTCTTTCCCGGCAGGGCGCGGGTTCGAATCCTGCCTCCAAGCTTTCTCCTTCTCTTCGATCCCGATGCCCACCGACTCCTCGTCGCCTCGCGTGAACACCGGCTATGTGCTCGACCAGCTCCGCCGTGGGCTCGAGACGAGCCTGAACCACTCCGACCCGGCTGTCCGGGCGCGCGCGGCGGCGAAGGTCGAGCGGTGGCGCTCGGTGTTGGAGGAGCTGGCCTCGGGGACGCTCTCGGTCGGCTCGCGAACGCCGCTCGAGGGGATTCCCGCCTGGGTCACCCTGGAGGTCGCGCAGGGTGGATTCGCCACGGGCCACCTGCTCGCCGAGGGCCCGCTGGAGCCGCACGAGCGGGAGCGGCTGGACTCGCTCCCCGCGCCCGCCGAGGCGGACGCCACCGAGCGCTCCCGGTTGAACACGTGGTTCCTGGGGGACGAGGGCCAGCGCGAGCTCGCGGAGGCGCTGCGCAGTGGCTGCTACCGGGTGCGTATCCCGGAGGAGGGGGCGCTGCTGACCGTGGCCTGGCTGATCGGCCGTGGCGAGGCGGAACGGGCGTTGGAGTTGCTTGAGACGCTGGCGCCGCTCACGGATCGGCTGCGGTTCTACCCCGTGCCGGACCCCCGTCCGTTCTCCTCGAGCGCGGTGGTGCGGGTGCAGACGGTGGGGAACACCGTGCGGCAACTGGATTCCATCGAGCGGCGCCCGCGGATCGCGAAGATGAACGAGGCGCTGCGGGTCTGGAATCCGCTCTACGACCGCGCCGTCGAGCTGTTCCTCGAGACCGTGGAGGGAGCGCTCCCCCACCTGGCGGAGGAGAACGGTGAGCTGGTCCGCCGCCCGGATGGTCAGGGCCGGGTCGAGGGCGGCTGGCCCTGCCAGAACTGGCCGGAAGGCTGGCACGAGCGAGCGCGGCGGTTGCTGCGCGACTACCAGGCCGAGCGCCAGAATCACAAGCTGTGCGGCAAGCCCGAGCACCCGAAGGAGAACTTCGCCCGGCTGCGCGGCTTCCTGGAGCGGTGCGTCGCCGATGCGCGCTCGCTCACGGGCCGGGACGTGGGCTCCATCCGCAAGATTCTCGCCTCGTATGTGACGCGCCACGGAGCCCCCGGCTCGGAGCGGCTCCGGCGGGTGCGTGACGAGCAGGCGCGGATGGCCGAACAACCCACCATGAAGGAGTTCGCGGTCCTGGTGGTGAACCGCCTGCGGACGCTGCCGGGTGATGAGGGGCTCGGCTCGCTGGACCTCGCCGCTGCTCCGGTTCGCGAGGACGAGAGCGCGAGCCTGGGAATCGCGCCCGGCCGTCCCATCCCTCCGCATCTGCTCGGGAAGGTCGAGCGCTGCCTCGAGGCGCCCATCGATCAACTCGTGGAGCGCGGGGTGATTGGCTCCGGCGAGGTGCTCGCCACCGTGCTGCCGCAGATCACCTCCCAGGTGGGGGCGGCGGGGATCGAGGACCCGGAGCTGCGCCGGCTCTACACCGCCCTCTACGCGGCGTTCCGGCGCCGGCGCTCCCTGTTGCTGTTGAACCTGCAGCACCAGGTCCGGTTCGACGAGCTGCCGTGGGTGGAGGCGATCCGTCCGTACCGCAAGAACGAGCTCGGTGCGCGAGTGCTGGCGCGCCAGACGCTCGAACAGGTCTCGACGTTGGCGATCGCCTCCTTCCCCCAGACGCTGATTCCCAACAAGCTCATCCAGGAGTTGTCCGCGCTCGCGAAGGGCGCGGACTTGCGGCTTCCGCTGGTGGAGGAGATCGCCGCCGACATCTTCATGGGCACGTTCTCGATGAAGTACCTCGACGCGGCGCGAGCGGCGGCGCGGCTGCTCGAGGGCACGCTCTACGCCCGGTACTATGATGTCCCCACGAAGTACCTCCTCACGCTGGACGATCGCGAGCAGAAGTGGGGCAAGGACACCTCGCCGGGCTTCGCGGAGCTGTGCACCGAGCGCGCGGGGGCGAAGCGGGGGCGCGGGTCGGTCGCCCGCAACGGCACCATCCTCGAGCAGGCGCAGATCCTCACCACGCACAACCTCGCGGTCCTGTTCGAGGAGTTGAAGCTCGCGGAGACGCTGCGTCCGGCCCTGCCGCACCTCGCCGAGCGGTGCTTCCTCTGGCTGGTCCGGCAGCAGACGATGAAGATCGACCACTGGAAGGCGCAGCTCCAGATGGTGAAGAACACGGCCTACGCCTGGCGGCAGATGCTGTTCTTCCTCTCGTTCGTGCACCCGCCTGAGCTGCGGGAGTTCCTCGACCTGGCACGTGAGCACGTCGAGGAGCAGGGCGAGGCCTTCGGGCGCCGCTTCGAGCCGGTGCTGGCCGGGCTCGAGTGGGTGTCCGCTGGCAACGCGTTCGACGCGAGCGGCCGGGGAGGCCCGAAGGGAATCGCCCGCCGGTTCCTGGGCTGGTCCGACGGCCGGCACTGGCTCTTCGAGGGGTGACGTTGAAGAATGCCCCTTGATGGCTACGTACAACATCTCCCTGGCGGATCTGCGGCAGGACATCGCGGGGCTCATCCCGGCCGGGCTCGTGCTGAGCTGGAACGGGCAGGAGAAGACCTCCGCCCGGCATGAGCAGCTGCTGGCGCCCTTCCGGAAGCGGGGCACGCTGGTGTCCACGGACTCGGCGGGACTGTCCACGCTGACCCAGCGTTACTCCCTGGCCCAGGTGATGAAGCTCGTCTCCGAGCCCAAGGAGGTGATCCACGCCTACGGCACCGCGCTTGGCGGTGAGGCCATCGGCATCTGGGCGGCGGACAACTCGCAGATGTTCTTCGGGGAGGAGATCGCGCCGTCGCGGGTCGTCGCGCAGATGCTCGCGGTGCAGGAGCGGGTGAAGGCGCTGCGGGTGCAGGTGGGGATGGGCATCCACACCTGTGAGTGCTACCGGGTGGGAGGCGGCCTCTTTGGCGAGGGGGCGGACTTCATCGAGGCCATCGCGGAGGACGAGACCGCGGGTGGAGAGATCGTCGTATCCGGGGCGATCCTCGAGTGGCTCCCGGGAGGGCTTCGCGACGCGGCCCGGGTGCGCGAGGATCTCCGGGCGCACGGGGCGCTGTGGTCGTTGAAGGACTTCTCCGGGCGAGTGGAGGCCGTGGAAGGCGGCAACCCAAACTACCCGACGCCCTTCGACGCGGCGTTCTTCCAGCGGCTGCGCTCGATGTCCGTGGAGGAGCTCGGGACGGAGGCGTTCCCCGAGTACCGGAAGACACGGACGGTGGTGTTCGTGAAGGCGAAGCACGCCCCGCGCGAGTTCCTGCTGGACTCGTTCACGGACATGTCGCTCATCGATCTCACGGTGCGCCGGATCGCCGCGTCGCACGGGGCGGACGTCGTGAAGTCCAACGGCACGCTGGCGATCGTGCTCTTCGACGAGGGCCGTGAAGCGGTGGCGTTCGCGCGGGACATCATCGAGGGGAACCGCGTTCTGGGCGTCGAGGCCCACGTGGGCGTGGCCCGGGGAGAGGTCTACCTCTTCCCCCTGGCCAACGGGGAGCGGGAGATCGCGGGCAATCCCGTCAACGTGGCCTCCAAGCTCGCGGAGGACTCGGGCCTGGAGGGAGTGCTCGTCGAGCGCTCCGTCTCACTCGGAGGGCTCGAGCGGGACGGAGTACCCTTCCAGATGACCCTCTCGCGCGTCGAGCTGGCCGGACATCGCTTCGTGGTCTGAAGCGAGGTCCGGAGGGGACGGCCCGTCAGGGGGCCAGGTAGTGATCGAAGTGGTGGTCCATCGTGCGCGTGCCGTCGGGCAGGGTGATGCCTCCCATGAGCCACGGCGGAACGACGCCGCCCATCACGGCGGGCACGTTCATCGGCTGGCGCCGCGGATCCTGGTAGCGGGGCCCCGAGCCGGCCGTGAGCGCACCGGGACGCAACCCGGGCAGGGGCGCGGTGGAGGTGTGGCAGGTGAGGCAGAAGGTGTTGGCGCTGGTATCGGGCCGGGGCGAGGCCGCCTGGAACGTGGGGAGGGCCAGCTTCTGCGCGCGCTTGCACCGGGAGGCCAGGGACGGGTTCGCATGCGGGTTCTTGTGGACGCGGTCGATGCACAGGTGCTCGCCGTACTGGGCGGGGTAGTCGCGTGGATCCACATGGGAGCCGAGCCGCATCTGTTCACACACCAGCGTGGGGAATCCCGGGTATTGGTTCGCCAGGTCCCGGAGTCTGAACAGGGCGGGGTGCGAGGACTCTCCGGTGTACGTGGTGATGTCCACCAGCGTCCCGAGCGCGTTGTTGCAGATGTGCTCGTCGAGCCACGCGGCCTGCGCGTCCTGGGCCGACAGGGAGTAGACGCGGAACTCATCCACCCAGCCGAAGAACGGGAGCCTCGACTGTCCCGGGACGAAGGCCGGCCCCGGATCGCCCACCGTCATCCACGTCCAACCGTTGACGGTGTCCTCCATGAGGTTGAAGCCGGTGTCCGTGGGCGCGACGGCGAGCGTCGTGACCGGGGTGCCGTTGACGTGGAACTGGAGCGTGCGCTGGCCGGCCCGGGTGAAGATCTTCACGCCGAGGTGGAAGAACTGGCCCTGCTGGACGAGCGAGCCGAGGTTCACCGTGTACTGGCTTCCGGTGGCGCCGTTGTACACGGCCAGCTCGTGCCACGTGGCACCGGTGAAGTCCTTCGCCGCGACGAGCCCGATCCACGAGTTGTCCGGGAAGTAGAAGAGGGTGCGCGGGAGGGTGCGGGCGGTGGCGAAGATGACCTTGGTGGGGAACGGCTGGCGCGAGTCGAGCCAGAGGCCGAGGTACCAGTCACGGCGCGAGGGTTGGACGGGGTAGCCCATGTCCATGAAGTCGTTGACGCCGTCCAGCCACACGCCCTTGCCGCTGACGCCACCCAGGGCCACGGGCTCGATGCGCGCGCCGCCGCGGAGCCGCAACGAGCTGGGCCCCTGGAGGTTCTCGGTGCCGTGGGCGGCGCTGGTGGTGGCCGCGTTCTGCACCAGCGGGTTGCGCGCGAAGCGGAAGTCCGCGATGTCCCCGCCCCGCACGTAGGCCCAGGCATTGCGCATGGGGACGAACCCGTCCTTGGGGAACGTCTCGGCGCGCTGGGCGCCGAAGGGTGAGACGTCCATGCGCATGGGCGCGTTCATGTGGGCGACGACGAAGGCCTGCTTGTTCAGGTACTCGTCGAAGGCCACCTCGGAGGTGCGCTGGGTGTTGGACTGGACGTTCCACACCACGTCGAAGGGCAGCGTGGGCCGCAGCGCGTCGAAGTGGTTGAGCTGGTTCTCGAAGGAGAAGATGGCCGAGCTGCCCTGGGGCGTCAGCGAGAGGTCATCACCGGCGTAGAGGCGCAGCCCGAAGGTGCGCGTGAGGCCGTCGGAGCGGTTTCCTCCCAGGTCGGTGATGTTCAACCCGTTGTCGAGGATGACGGCCTTGCCGTGGGTCCACGCGCCCAGCACGGAGATGGCCTGCGCGGGAGAGCGGTCCGGGTTGAACGCCGCGCGCTCCCAGTCGTTCCGCGGCGGGGCGGAGAGGGTCTGGGTGGAGACGTTGGGCCCGGACTGCTCCCGGAGGAGCATCTGGCGCGCGTAGTAGCCGTCGTGCGGATTGTTCTTCGCCGCGAAGAAGAGGTTCTTGCCCTCGCGGTCGAGCCACGCGTACGCGCCCTGGTCGCGCACGCCGAACGGGATGGCGTTGCCCATCGAGTCGCGGAACGGTCGCGGCACTCCGCCGATCACCTGGGACTTCGCGATCTCGTAGCGGCCGTTCACCTCGGGATCCATCGGCATCATGCTGATGGGCTTCATGTGCGCCCAGCCCTCCGCGCGGCAGGCATTGGGCGAGTACGAGTAGAAGAGCCCGTCCATGTTGAGGACGAGCAGCCGGCCGTCTCCGCTCACCGTGGGCTCGAAGAGGAAGAGGGGCTTGCCCTCGCCCGAGGCGGGCCGCGTGTGGACGCCGTTCCAGTAGCCGCCGTTGCCGATGACGGAGTCCTCGTCATCCTCCACCTGGAAGCGCGAGCGCGAGGACTGCCGGTCGAAGAACTGGCACCACTTGGGAATGTTGGGGCCCGTGGCGCGGGGATAGGTGTAGATGGGCTTGCCGAAGATATTGCCCAGCAGGACCTGGTCGTAGCACTTGAAGCCGGGATGGCTGCTGAGGACCTTCGCCCAGTTGACCTGGTTGGTGCCCGAGTGCGTCCAGGTGGGGTTGTTGCCATCCAGATCACTCCAGGGCGTCTCATGCACGTTGAAGGGCCGGAAGGGAGGCAGCTCCCACTGAGGGAGGGACTTCACCTCGCCCTCGGGGTTGCGCGGGTAGATCCACAATCCCCAGCCGCTCGAATCCCAGCCCTGCAGCTCTCCGGCGGACAGCTTCTTCGGGTCGCGCACGAACACGGTCACGTCCACCGAGCGCAGCTCCCACCGGTTGGGGTCCTCCGCCGCGGTGAGCCCATACAGGAACGAGATGTCGTAGCAGTCGCCGGTGATGAGAGGGGAACCCGCCTCGTAGCGCGCCTGGCACTTGAGGGGATTGTGCTTGCTGGAGACGTAGGCCGGCGCCGAGTCCTCACAGAGCGTGCTGTGGAGGGCGTCGGGGAAGAAGCCGTTGTTCCGCGTCTGCAGCGAGGAGAAGAGCGGGTTGTAGTAGATGAAGGGGTGGTTGCCGGGCTGATGACCTGGCTGCGAGAACAGGGAGCCCTTGGCGGCGAAGTCGTACTTGAGGTCCTGGCCGAGCACCTCGGGGCGGAACGTGACGAGCGTGGTGCCCTCGCCGCAGCCGCGGCAGCCGCCGCGCAGGGACAGGCGCCCGTCGTTGGTGCTTCGGGTGAAGGGGAGTACCTGCTGGGCTCCGTTGGCGTCCGAGGCGGCAGGGAGACGGGGGCCGTCCCAGAAGTACTCGAAGGGAGGGTAGGGCTGCACCTTGCCCACGAGCGTGGAGGGGAGCAGCGTCGGCGGTTGCCCCGGGGTCTGGTAGGGCCGCCAGGCGGCGGACAACTCCCGGAAGATGCTGGGCCGCTGCGGATTCGCCTCGTTGTAGCAGTTGTCGATGCGGCTGTAGTCGGTGGAGCACGGCGCCGTGCCCACGAGCGCCACGTCGGTGAAGAGCGTGGGAGTGTCGAGTGCCGACTCCACCGTGCCGGGCTGCTCTTCCTGGGTGGGCGCCGGTGTCTCGGTGCACGCCGCGGAGACCACCAGCAGGAGCAGGACAGGCCAGGAGCGGGGTGCTGGAAGCTTCGATTCTGGACGCATGTGGCCGTCTAACAGACCCGCACATCAGGAATCCAATGTGAACCATTCAATTCCGGTGCGGCTGTCGCGGCGTTGATCTGTCCGACATGCCTCCCAGGGAGGGAGAAACACTTCCCATGCTGGTGCTCGTGCTTACCCTCGCAGCCCCAGAGGGGTTGGGAGGCGGGCATGGCGAAAGGCGTTCGGATCATCGGGGTGTTGGCTGCCGTACTCTGCCTCCTGGGCCTGGCCGGGGGCTGCGAGGAGACCGGGACGGGGACGGGCGAGCCGAATGGTGGCGGGCGCGACAATTCCCCGGTGCAGCGCTCGGATGGCGGAGAGCCGGACATCGTGGACGGGGGGCCGACGACGCCTCCTCCCTTGGACGGGGGGACGGATCCGGTTCCACTTCCCCCGCATGACGGGCAGGCGATCCGCAAGGAGAACGCGCGTCCGGGGACGAATGCGTGGCGCATCACCAGGCGGGCCGCCAACAACAACGAGATTGAAGGGTATGCGCTCGTCTCCACGGTGACGCAGGGCGAGCGGGTGCCGATCGCGGTCTCGGTGACGGGAGGGCCGCACAAGTTCAGTTGGGAGGTGTACCGGCTCGGCTATTACGGAGGGCAGGGAGGCCGGGAGGTGGTGCGCGGAGGGCCGCTGCAGGCGGTGCCGCAGGCGCCGTGCCCGCCGCGGAAGCCCACGGGCATCATCGCATGCAACTGGACGCCCACGTTGGAGCTCGAGACGAACGCGAGCTGGGTGCGCGGGGTGTACGTGGTGAAGCTGGTGCGGGATGACGGTTACCAGCGCTACGTGCCGTTCTTCGTGAGGGACGTGCAGCCGCGCTCGGAGGTGACGGTGATCATCCCGACGGCGACGTGGGCGGCCTACAACACCTGGGGTGGCACGAGCCTCTACGACGACAAGTTCCGCGTCACCGGGAAGGGCCGGGCCTTCCAGTCCTCGTACGATCGGCCGTACCACCGGGGTTACGGCTCGGGGCACCTGCTGGATGACGAGCAGGGGCTGATCATGTGGTTGGAGGCCCAGGGCCTGGACGTGGCGTACGTGACCAACGAGGAGCTGGATCGGAGCGGGGACTCCCTGACCGAGGCGAAGGTGCTGGTGATGTCGGGGCACGACGAGTACTGGACGCGGACGATCCGTGACCGGGCGGACAAGGCGGTGGCCGAGGGCCGGTCGCTCATCAATCTCGGAGCGAACCAGGCCTACTGGCAGGTGCGGCTGGAGCCGGCGGCGGATGGGCGGCCGAGGCGCATCGTCACCTGCTACAAGGGCGACGCGTTGGATCCCTCGGGGGTGAGGAGTCCGGATCGGACGGCGAAGTTCAGGGACCTGGCCACGCCGCGTCCGGAGAACGCGCTGTTGGGGGTGATGTTCTCCAGCCGGTGGCACCAGTTCGCGTTCCCCACGGTCATCACGAATGCGAACCACTGGGCCTTCGAGGGGACGGGGCTGAGGAACGGGGACACGCTGTGGAAGGCGAACGGCTACGAGCAGGACCAGGTGGTGGACAACGGCCAGTCGCCGGCGGGGCTGGAGGTGCTGGCGGAGTCGCCGGCGTTGTCGCTGCAGGGGGCGTTCGGCTTCGGGCAGATGGTGGTGTTCCGCAAGGGGAACGCGTGGGTGTTCTCGTCGGGAGGCATCGACTTCGTGCACACGCTGGGGACGAGTGACGCGGCGGATCCGCGCGCGGCGCGCCTGGTGGCGAACGTGCTCTATCGCGCGCTGGGGAGGTCGGTGCCGGAGGATCTGGTGGTGCTCCAGGCGGCGCCGTTGCCGAAGCCGAGAGGCTCCTACGCGCCAGTGGTACGCACGGTGGCGGGAGAGGCGGGGCGGCGAGGAGACCAGGATGGAGGGCCGGGGCGTGGGCTGCTGGCGGCGCCCGTGGCGGTGGCGGTGCTGCCCGGTGGTGGCTGGGCGGTGGCGGACGCGCTGGCCAACAAGGTGAAGCGGGTGGCGCCGGATGGGAGCATCTCGACGCTCTCGTCGGTGCGGCTCAACGGCCCGATGGGGATTGCCGCGGACGCGCAGGGGAACGTGTACGTCTCCGACTCGGACAACTACTGCATCCGCCGCATCACGCCGGACGGGACGACGACGGTGTTCGCCGGGGCGGTGATGGAGCCGGGCCTGGTGGATGGGCCGGCGGCGCAGGCGCGCTTCAACCAGCCGGCGGGGCTGACCATCACGCCGCAGGGGGAGTTGCTGGTGGCGGACCTGGGCAATGGCGTCATCCGGCGGATTGAGCTGCTGGCTCCGGACAGTCCGGTGACGACGCTGCCGGCGAACCTGTGGCTGTACCGGCCCTCGGCGGTGGCGCAGGGGCCGGACGGGACGGTGTACGTGGTGGAGACGGGCATGGCGCGCGTGATGGCCTTGCGCAACGGCACGGTGAGCGTGGTGGCGGGCTCTCCGCCGGGTGGCTTCGCGGACGGTACCGGGGAGAACGCGCGGATGCTGCCGTACCTGGGTCTGGCGGTGCTGGCGGACGGGAGCCTGGCGGTGTCGGATCCGGGCAACTACCGGGTGCGGCGCGTCACCCCGAGTGGCGAGGTGACGACGCTGGCGGGCTCGGGCCGCTTCGGTTCGCGGAATGGAAACGGGGGCGACGCGGAGCTGGTGTTGCCCGCGGGGCTCGCGGTGGGCCCGGACGGAACGCTGTACGTGGCGGAATCGGGCAACGCGCTGTTGCGCGCCATCACGCCGTGAGCTGATTCACCCAGTGCTCGAGACCCGCCGGCCTCCCGGGCCCGTGCTTCACCAACTGGTCCGACTGTTGGACCAGTTGCTCGTGGTCGGCCCCGGCGGGCTCAGCGTCCGGGGCCGCGCATGCCGCCCGGAGGAGGGCCGGGGCGGACGTCCAGCTCCTGCCGCATGCGCCGCTGATCCGGCGTCTCCTTCGGCAGCTCCACGAAGCCGCACATCTCGCAGAGGCGGCTGTAGATGCGCTCACCCACGCGCTCGCGCAGCAGCTCCACGTCGCGGGCCGCGCTCTTCGCGTCCTCGGTGGTGCGGTAGCCGCTCGGCGCCGCGGTCCGGACGCTCTTGCGCTCCGGTTCCAGCGAGTAGTTCGTCGCGAAGAGGGTGGTGCGCCCCGCGTTGTAGCGCCGGGCGATCAGCTCATCGAGCGTCTCCATCTCGAACTGGCTGCCGCGGCCCTTGCCCAGCTCGTCGATGGCCAGCACCTCCACGTCCGACAGGGGGCCGATGATCTCCCCGCCGCTCTTGCCCTCCTGGAAGCCTCGCCGGATGGTGGCGTAGAGCAGGGAGATTTCCACGTAGCGCGCCTCCAGGCCCACCTCGAGCACCAGGTGCTTGAGCGTGGCGGCCAGCAGGTGCGTCTTCCCCGTGCCCACCGGGCCACTGAGGACGAAGCCCTTGTTCACCCCGCCCTTGCTGTAGTGGTGGGCGAAGTGCATCGCCAGGTTGCGGGCCCGGTCCTGCGCCTCGTTGAAGGCCCGGTAGTTCTCGAAGTTCGAGTGCGCCACCACGCCGGGCAGCCCCACCTGGTTGAAGTGCTCCATGCGCCTGGCCCGGTGTTGACAGACACAGGGCACGAGCACCTCGTAGCGCTTGGGGCCCACCTTCGCGCTGAAGGTCTCCTCGCGCGTCTCGTACGCGTACCCGCGTCCCTCACACAGCCCGCACCGGGCCGAGCACGTGCACACCCGTGCGTTCGCCCGGTCTCCGCGCCGCTCGATGAGGTACGTCCGCCCACCACACTCGCCACACACCTCGCCGCTCGCCTTGATGCCCATGTCCGCAGGCCATAGCAGAGCATCCTGACGCTCGTCAGCCTCCTACATGGACGTTCAGCGACCTACCTCTCTACGAATCCATCAGCCCCAGTCGTCGGCGCACCACCGCCAGTAGCCGGAAGCGCCGAGACAGCCGCCGCGCCCGGAGGGACATGTACTGCTGATCCGTGTCCTCTCCCCGGGCCGTGCGCCACAGCTCCCGCCGCTCGGAGAAGGGCAGGGCGCGCAGCAGCATCATCCCCACCAGCGTCTCCAGGGTCTCCATCTTCGCGAACTCGGTGGGCACCTCGCGCAGCACCACCTCCAGCAGCCGGTGGACACGGGGGGCCAGCGCCGGCTCCCGCTCGGCCAGCCGCTCCAGCGAGGCCTGCAACTGGGCGTGGCGCAGCTCCTCCCACGAGCGTGTCCGGGCCGCGCGCCGGGTGCTCTCGGTGCCCGCGCCCGCCGTGCGCTCGCGGTGCTTCTTGATCTCCGCCTCCACCTGCTTGCGGCACGCCCGGAGGCTGCGCAGCACCGGCTCCCCGGGGCGCGCGTCCCACATCGCCTTCTCCGCCGAGCGGGTGATGCCCCGCGCCACCACCTCGAAGGGAACTCCCTGTTCGGCCCAGGACGTCAAAAGCTCCACGTCGAGCGCGGACAGCATCAATCCGCTGCCACGGATGGCGAGGAAGTAGTCCTGCACCAGCTCTTCGAAGCTGGCGCTCTCGGGCAGGAGGCTCATGGGGTGCTACATCTCCCTGGTGGGCAGCCGGACGGCCGGGCGCAAGATTCCCCCTTACCAGGAGGGGCTGACAGCGCAACCCACGGAACGCTTTCCGCACAGCCCTTTTGAAAACTTTCCGGCTGGGTCCAAGCAGCCCGGCATGCCCCCAAGGGGCTGTTGACCGGCCCCAACGCACCGCGCATAGTGCGCGCCTTCCAGATGGAAATTCCCGAAGAGTCCCGGACACTTGCCGAGCAGGCGAGGGGCCGGGCCGGAAGAACCCAGCAGAGGAACCCCATGCGCCGCACGCTCCTCCTCAGCCTTCTGCTCCTGGCCACGACGGCCAACGCGCAGGAAAAGAAAGCGCCGCGCGACGCCAACCTCGGCAAGAAGAGCTCCACGGCCGTGGTGGACAAGTCGCTCGCTGGCGATATCAGCCGCAAGAAGGAGAAGCAGGACAACGCGCCCGCCCTCCAATACGACCAGTTCCGTCTCGGCGTGGAAGGGCAGGTGGCCACCAAGCGCCGCGAGCAGATCGAGTCGCTCAAGAAGATCATCTCCCTCTCGGCGGACCAGAAGGAGCAGCCCGCGCTGCTCTTCCGCCTGGGCGAGCTATACTGGGAGGAGTCGAAGTTCTACTTCTTCGAGGCCAACCGCAAGGACGACGAGCTCATCGAGGCGATGAACCGCGGTGACTCCGCGGGCCAGAGCCGCGCCAAGGCGGGCAAGGCCGAGCTCCTCACCCGGCAGAAGCAGTACGGCAGGCTCGCGCTCGAGCAGTACACGAAGATCGTCCAGGAGTACCCGGACTTCGAGCGCTCGGACGAGGTGCTCTTCTTCCTCGGCACGTACCTGATGGAGGACGGCCAGGCCCGCAAGGCGCTGGTGGCCTTCAAGCGCCTGGTGGAGAAGTACCCGAAGTCCAAGTACATGCCCGACGCCTACCTGGCCTTCGGCGAGTACTACTTCAACAACTCGAAGGGCAAGCACTCGGACCTGGAGAAGGCGCTCGCCGCCTACAAGAAGGCCGCCGAGTTCCCCGAGAGCCAGGTGTACGCCTTCGCGCTCTACAAGCAGGGCTGGTGCTACTTCAACCTCGGCGACTACACCAACGCCAAGGACAAGTGGAAGGCCGTGGTGCTCTACGGCGAGCTGGCCGGCGCGCAGGCCCTGGAGAAGGACGGCGCGGCCAACAAGAAGGGCAACTCGCTGGCGCGCGAGGCGCGCACCGACTACGTCCGCGCCTACGCCCGCGAGGGTGACGTGACGCTGGCCCGCGAGGACTTCTCCAAGGTCGCCACCAACCCGGAGGACCGCTTCGCGATGATGCGCACGCTCGCCAACATGTATTACGGCGAGGGCAAGGACCGCGAGGCCGCCATCACCTACAACAGCCTCATCAAGGAGAAGCCGCTCTCTCCCGAGGCTCCCGGCTTCCAGGGCCGCATCGTCGACATCGTCCTCCGCATGGGCAACAAGGAGCGCACCGTCACGCAGGTGCGCCGGCTCGTGAAGATCATGAAGGAGGTCGAGGGCTCCGGCGTCATCAAGGAGGAGAAGGACAAGAAGGCGCTCGCGGAGGCCAAGGATCTGGCCGAGCGCACCCTGTCCAACCTCGCCGTCACCTGGCACAACGAGGCGAAGAAGACGCGCGAGGAGGCCACGTTCGGCTACGCCGACATGATCTACTCGGACTACCTCACGCTCTTCCCGGAGAGCTCCAAGGCGTATGATCTGCGCTTCTTCTGGGCCGAGCTCCTCAACGACAACCTCCAGAAGTTCGACAAGGCCGCGGCCAACTACACGCTCGTCGTGTTGCAGGACGTGAAGCTGCTGGAGGCCAAGGACGAGCAGGGCAACCCCAAGCCCGGCAAGCCGGGCAAGTGGCTCAACAACGCCGCGTACAACGCCGTGCTCGCCTATGACGAGATGGTGAAGGACGCCGAGGCCAAGGGGATGTTCAAGGATGAGATCAGCAAGGACATCCGCAAGAAGGCCAACATCCCGCAGGGCAAGAAGGATCTGCTGGAGGCCTGCGAGCGCTACCTGAAGTACGTGCCCAAGGGTGACAAGAAGGTGGAGATCGCCTTCAAGGCGGCCAACATCTACTACCGCCACAACCACTTCGACGAGGCGGTGCTGCGCTTCAGCGAGATCGCGCTCGGCTCGCCCGAGTACAAGTTCGAGTCCGGCGAGCGCGCCGCGGAGATCGCCGCCAACCTGATCCTCGACTCGTACAACCTGCTCGAGGACTGGGCGAAGGTGAACGAGTGGGCGCGCAAGTTCTACGCCAACGACAGGCTGGCCACCGGCAAGTTCCGCGACGAGCTCTCCAAGGTGATCGAGCAGTCCGCCTTCAAGCTGGTGAGCCAGCTCGAGGCGAAGAACCAGTTCGAGAAGGCGGCCGAGGCCTACCTGGCCTTCGTGGCGGACTTCCCGCAGACGGAGATCGCCGACGTGGCGCTCTTCAACGCCTCGGTGGACTACTACAAGGCGAAGATGCTGGATAAGGCCATCCAGGTCCGCCAGCGCATCATCGAGCAGTACCCGTCCTCGCGCTTCGTGCCGGAGTGCATCTACAACAACGCGGAGGCGTTGGAGGCCATCGGTGACTTCCTCGAGTCCGCGGACGTGTACGAGCAGTACGTGGACGGCTACGAGGCCAGCAAGAGTGGTGGCGCCGCGAAGTCGGCCCCCGCCCGCGCCAGGAAGGGCAGGGGCAAGGGCAAGGGCAAGGCGGTCGTGGTGTCCGACAAGCCCGGTGCCCCGCAGAAGTGGGAGGAGGCCAAGGCCCAGGTGGCGCTCTTCAACGCGGCCACCTACCGCGAGGGGCTCGGCCAGCTCAAGGAGGCGCTGTCCCTGCGCGAGCGCTACCTGACGCTCTGGCCCAAGGCCAAGGACGCCGAGGACGTGTTCCTGGCCATCGTGGACCTGCACGAGAAGACGGGCAACTACATCAAGGCCATGACGCAGCTGGAGGAGTACGAGCGCCAGTACATGCGCAGCCCCAGCAAGTTCCTCATGGCCGAGGGCCGCATCGTCGACATCTACGAGAACAAGCTGCGCCGTCCCAAGGACACCGAGCGCCTCTACAACCGTATCCTCGACTACTACGAGAAGCTGCCCAGGCGGCTGCAGCAGTCGCTGGAGAAGTCGGCGCTGGAGCCCGTGGCCCGTGCCCAGTTCCGCAGCGTGGAGCCGGACTTCCAGTTCTACTCGCGCGTGAAGCTGTCCTGGGGCCGGCCGGCCAGCCCGGAGAAGTTCAAGGCCTCCATCAAGGACAAGAACGACTCGCGCGCGGTGGTGGAGAAGAAGTACGTGCAGACGGTGCAGATCGGCGCGGCCGAGCCCGGTATCTGCGCCCTGTACCGCCTGGGTCTCGTGTACGACAACTTCGCGGACAAGCTCATCAACGCGCCCATGCCCCCGGGCATCGACGAGGAGACGGAGGGCGCGCTGCGCGAGGAGTTCGGCAACAACGCCCAGCCGCTCAAGGAGAGCGCCGCCGAGGCCTTCGGCAACGCCGTGGCCAAGGCCCGCGAGCTGGACATCTTCAACAACTGCGCGGCCGAGAGCCTGAAGATGCTGCGCAACACCTACCGCCCGGATCAGTTCCCCACGATGGTCGAGGACAAGGTGGCCCTCTCCAAGGGCCGTGACCTGGTCATCGGTGGAGACCTGCTCACCGCCATCCAGGACGTGCCGCCGCCCGTCGTCGAGACGGCCGCGGCCGAGCAGACGCAGACCCAGCAGGCCGCCGAGGACGTGTCGGATCTCGCCAGGCGGCTGCAGCAGCAGACGGCCACCCAGGTCGATGGTCCGTCCGCTCCCACCAAGGAGGGGACGCCCAAGAAGGCCGGGACGGACGAGCAGGAACCGGAGGACTTCCTCTAATGAATCGCCCCCCCATGATGCGCTCACTCCTCCTGGCCTCGCTCGCGGCGCTGTTCGCCGCGGGCTGCACGGGCACCAAGGCCGCCTCGGATACCGGCACCACCGCTGGCAAGACGAACGTCAAGCCCAACGAGCCGGTCCCCATCTCCAACCGCGCCAAGCTCCTCTTCGAGGACGCGCTCGGAGCGATGGAGGCCCAGAAGAAGGCCAACGCCTTCGACTACCCGTCGCTCGAGCGCAAGTTCAAGGCCGCGCTGGACGCGGACCCGAACGTGGCCGAGGCCGAGTACAACCTCGGTGTGCTCGCCGAGCGGCAGGGCAACACGCAGGAGGCCGTCTCCCGCTACCAGGCGGCCCTCAAGAAGAAGCCCACCCTGCGCCAGGCCTCCGAGAACCTGGCGGTGATCGCCCAGAACGCGGGTGACGTCTCCGGCGCGGTGTCCCTCTACCAGGGCATCCTCAAGATCTACCCGGACGACGGCAACGCCCGCGCCCGTCTGGCGGAGATCTACCGGCAGACCGGTGACCAGGAGAAGGCCATGGAGCTGGCGCGCGCCGCCCTCATGCGCGAGCCCCAGTCCGTCACCGCCTACAAGGTGATGATGCGCAGCTACCTGGAGCGCAAGCAGCTGGCCATGGCCAAGCTGGTGGCCCTGCGCGCCATGAAGATCGACCAGAACGATCCCGAGCTGCACCACACCATCGGCCTCGTCCTCCTGCAGGAGGACAAGAAGGACGCGGCGCGCCTGTCCTTCAAGCGCGCCATCGAGGTCCGCGCCGACTACGTGCCCTCGCGCGTGCAGCTGGCGCAGATGGAGCTGGACTCGGAGGACTACCCCGGCGCCGAGGAGCACCTGCGCCGCATCCTCCAGGCCGACAGCAAGAACGCCGCCGCCCACCTCAACCTCGGCATCGCCTACAAGGGCCAGGGCCAGCTGGACAAGGCCATGCAGGAGTACGACGAGGCGGAGAAGCTCGACCCGAACATGGCCGCCGTCCACTTCAACCGCGCTGTCCTGTTGCACCGCCACAAGGGCGCTCCGGAGCGGGCCATCGAGCTGTACCGCAAGTACATCGCCATGTCCGGCGGTGAGGTGGCCCTCAACGCCGAGCACCCCATCTTCGGGCTGCTGCGCGAGGCCGAGACCATCGTCCAGGCCCAGCGCGAGGCCCTGGCCGCCGAGGAGCAGCAGAAGCAGCTCGAGGCGCTCCAGAAGCAGCAGCAGGAGGCGATGAAGGCCGAGGAGGCCAGGCAGGGTGGCGATGTCACCCCCGCCTCGGGTTCCGGCACCCCGGCGCAGACCACCCCGGCCGGTGGCACTCCGCCTCCCGCCGCCACCACTCCGCCCGCCGACGGCCAGCCCGCCACCGCGCCTGCGCAGAAGAATCCAGCCAAGGCGGAACCCGCCGAGCCGTCTGACGACATCTTCTAGGAGTGTGTGGCGAGGGTGGGGGGAATGATGCGAACCTTCGTCCGCTGGCGCCGGATTCCGGCGCTGGCGGACGTGCTGCGGAACCCCGGAGAGGGAACCGCTCGGAGAAAGTCATGCGGAAGCTCCTGATGCTGTGCGTGGTACTCGCGGTGAGCCCGGCTGTTGCCCAGGACGAGGGAGAGAGCGCGCCTCGCCGGGAGGCGGGTGGGGGTGGCAAGGCCCAGAAGGGCGGCTCCCAGAGCATCGACTTCGAGGACGACACCATCGAGGGTGACCTCACCAAGCCCGACGGCGAGTACGTCGAGGCGCGCAGCAAGGTCCAGCACTCCAACCTGATCCGCATCCGCGAGGACTTCGAGGACAAGGTGATGCAGTCGGTGGGTGAGCTGTAGAAAAAAGCCGGGAACCCGCCACCGCACGCGTTGTCCTAGAGATCGCCGAAAGCCAACTGGGGAATTTCCATGCCCGTCCCTCTGACACTCAAGGTCTTCAAGGGTGAGACACTCGTCACCGCGAAGGACTTCGAGCGTGACATCATCAAGATCGGCCGTCTCGCCTCCGCACACCTGTGCCTGGAGGACGAGAAGGTCAGCCGCATCCACTCCGTCATCGAGGTAGCCGCCGACGGCAGCCTGTCGATCATCGACATGGGCAGCGTCGAGGGCACCTACGTCAACGGCAAGCGCGTCAACAAGGGTCAGCTGGCCTTCGGTGATGAGATCAAGGTCGGTGGCACCACCATCCGCCTGGAGAATCCCGCCGCCGTGGCCGCGGTGAACCTGGCGACCGCCGCGGCGAGCACCCCGCCAGCGACGGCTCCAGTGGCCCCTGTCGCCGAGACCCCGCTGGCCGTGGGCCTGTCCCAGGCGGCGGTGTCCCCGGCCGCCGCGGCCGCCGTGACGCCCGCCCCCGTGCCGGTGGTGGTGCAGCAGCCGGTGGCCGCTCCCGCTCCGAAGGCCGCCGCGCAGCCGGTGGCGGCTCCCGTGGAGCATGCTCCCGCCGAGCCCGCTCCGCGCGTGCGCCGGGCCATCCGCAAGGGCAATGGTCCGCTCGGCCTGGGCCTCCACTTCATGTGGGGCGACCAGCGCGTGGGCGACTTCTTCCTCGCCGCGGGCCAGAAGCGCTCCTTCACCGTCGGCACCGCCAAGGGCGTCGACTTCATCATGGGTGACGCCAAGCTGGGCGGCGAGCGCTTCGAGGTGGTGCGCACCGACGGCCAGGGCTTCACCGTGCTCTTCACCGGCAAGATGAAGGGCGAGCTCACCCGCAAGGGCGAGAGCACGGACCTCAAGGCCGTCATCGAGTCCGGCAAGGCCACCCACGAGGGCGAGGCCTACGCGCTCACCCTCAAGGAGGATGACTTCCTCTGGGTGGACCTGGGCGGCGTGACGCTGGAGGTCGCCCACGAGTCCGCTCCCAAGCGCGCCATCGCGGCGCTGGGCGAGTCGATGGACTTCACCGTCATCAACATCTTCCTGGTGACGTTCTTCCTCGGCGCCATGTTCGTCATCGCCGCGGCCAACCACGCCGCGGCCGGTGACGAGTACGCGGACGAGCTGGCGGGCAACAACTCGCGCCTGGCCAAGCTCATCGTCAAGCCGCCCGAGACGCAGAAGAACAAGTTCCTCGAGAAGCTCAACCAGCAGAAGGCGGAGAAGCAGGCCGAGAAGGCCAAGGCGAAGAAGGACGACGGGGCCAAGAAGGAGGTCGTCAAGCAGACCAACCAGCCCTCGGCCCCCGCCAAGTCCGACAAGAAGGCGGCGGCCAAGAACATGGCGGCCAAGATCTTCGGCGGCAAGGGCGGCGCCTCCAGCCTCTTCGGCGGTGGTGGCCTCGGCGGTGACCTGAAGAGCGCCATGGGTGGCCTCGTTGGCAAGGGCAGCATGGTGGGCGGCCTCGGTGGCCTCGGTCTGAAGGGCGGCGGTGGCGGTGGCGGTGGCGGTGGTAGCGTCATCGGCATCGGCGCGGTCGGCACCAAGGGCCGCGGCGGCGGCATGGGTGGCTACGGCTCCGGCGTGGGCGGCCTGGGTGGCAAGCAGAGCGTGGACGTGGGCATCGCGGCCGAGGACGCCACGGTGAGCGGCTCGCTCGACAAGGAGCTCATCCGTCAGGTCATCCAGCGCAACAAGTCGCAGATCAAGTACTGCTACGAGAGCCTGCTCAACCGCTACCCGAAGCTGGGCGGCAAGGTGTCCGTCCGCTTCATCATCGCCTCCGAGGGCAACGTCATCAGCTCCTCCGTGGCCCAGTCCACCGCGGGCAACTCCGAGCTGGAGCAGTGCGTGGCCGGCCGCGTCCGCACCTGGTCCTTCCCCAAGCCCAAGGGCGGCGGCTCGGTGACCGTCACCTACCCGTTCATCTTCAAGGCGGCCGGCGAGTAGCCTCCGCTGAGCAGTGAAAACATCCAGGTGGGCGGTTCCGCCACGGCGGGGCCGCCCACCTGCTTTTTGGCACTGGCGTCCAGGCGCTGCTGGGCTAACGTCCGCCCCCGCATGAAAGCCTTCCGCCCCTTCGTCGTTTGCGCCGCACTGACCCTCCCCGCGCTCGCGCATGCGCAGGCCGCTGGTGACAGGCCAGCCGAGTCCTTCGAGGAGATCGAGCGCGGCATCTACTTCTCGGTGTTCGGTGGCCCGTTCTTCATCGTCAATCCGCCGTCCACCTCGGGCCCGCGGCCCTTCTCTCCCGGGCTGACGGCCCAGTTGGAGGTGGGCGTGGACATTGGCGAGCGCCTGTCACTGGGCGTCTTCGTGATGGGTGCCTCCAACCGGGCGGGCTCGGAGTACGTGGGCAACTCGGGAGGCGCTGCCTCAGGTGACTTCTCCATGCTGGTGCCCGGCGCGGTGGCGCGCTTCCACCTGGTGGGTCTGGCCGATGCCCAGGAGGTCCAGCGTACGTGGATCTACGTCCGCGGCGGCGCCGGGTACGCCCTGTTCAGGCCGCAGCAACTCCTGCCGGACCCCGACATTCTGGTATTCGCCGGACCGGGACTGGAGTACTACACACGCCTTCGCCACTTCTCGGTAGGTATCGAGGTGACGGGCAGCTTCTTCGTCAGGTCTCAGTCATTCGGGTTCGCGGTGACGCCGAACCTTCGCTACGCGTTTTAGCGGGAGAAACACGTGCCTCAGGAGAATGGAAGCGGTGGACCGCGCGGTGGGCGTGGACCGGGCGGTGGGCCCGGCCAGGGGCCGCGCCGTGAGGGTCCGGGTGGTGGTTTCGGTGGTCGTGACGGGGGTTTCGGGGGTCGCGACGGAGGCCGCGGCGGCCGGGGCGATGGTCCCCGGGGTCGCGGGCGCGATCGTGCGGAAGGCCCCATCGGTCCGGGCCAGCGCGTCATCGCTGATTTGAGCACCCTGGAGAAGGCGCTGGGCAAGAGCGATTTCGCCGCCCAGAAGTCGCCGCTCGAGTCGATCGTCCGCTCGCTGCGCACCATGCGGGTGAAGTCGCTCGAGGAGCTGGATCTCAACGTGCGTGGCCGGCTCATCACCACGCTGCTGCGCGTGCAGCGCCAGACGCGGCCGCCCCAGCCCGAGAGCCCGGCGGCGGGTGAGTCCGGAGCCGCTCCGGCCGCTCCCGAGGCGAGCGCCGAGGCCACTCCGGCTCCCGCGGAGGCCACCGGGGGTGAGGCTGCTGCTCCGGCGGAGGGCGCTGCCGCTCCCGCGGAGGCCGCCGCCACGCCCGCGGCTCCCGCCGCGGATCCGGTGAAGGAGAAGTTCCAGGCCTACGTGGACGTCATGTACCTGGTGGGCCGTGCCTGGCGCGCCGCTGGAGATCCGGAGCGCGCCTCGGCGGCCTTCGCGCTGAGCGGCCGCGAGCCGCAGCCCGAGCGCGAGGAGCCCGCCGCCGCCCGTCCTCCCGCCGGAGAGCGCCGCGAGGGTGAGCGCGGTGAGCGTCGGGAACGGGGTGAGCGGGGTGAGCGCCGCGAGGGACGTGAGCGTGGCGAGCGTCGTGAGGGACGTGAGGGCGAGCGCCGGGAGCGTGGCGAGCGTCGTGAGCGTCCCGAGGGCGAGCGCCGGGAGCGTGGCGAGCGCGAGCGCCGGCAGCCGCTGCCCGAGCTGACGGGTGACTGGTCGGAGCAGGCGAAGCAGCTCGAGGGCATGGGCCGTACCCGCGACGCGGCGCGCATGCACGAGCGCAACAACTCCTTCACCGAGGCCATCCGGCTCTTCGAGGCCGGTGGCGACGTGAAGAGCGCCCTGCGCAGCGCGCTGGCGGGCAAGGACAACGATGCTGCCCGCCGCCTCATGGGGACGATCCCCGCCGAGCAGGTGCCCCAGGTGCTCGAGAAGGCGGGTGCCTACGAGCTGCTGATGGAGATCTACATCGGCAAGGGTGACTTCGAGAACGTCGCCCGGCTGTACGAGCGGGCCCGTCAGTTCGATCAGGCGGCGCTCGCCTACGAGCGTGCCGGGAAGCTGGCGCTGGCGCGCAAGGCGTACGAGCGCACCCGCGACTTCGCGGCGGCCAACCGCGTCCGGGACCTGGAGGTGAAGGCCCTGGTCGAGCGCGGGGATCGGCTCGGTGCGGCCACCCTGCTGGTGAACGCCGGCCGTGGCAAGGAGGCCGTGGAGGTGCTCGGGACGCTGCCGCCTCCCAAGGCCTTCCACTTCCTCAACCGGCTGAAGCTGGCGGACGAGGCCAAGGCCCTGGCGCAGAAGGAGCTCGCCCGCGCCGAGGCGGAGAACAAGCCCGCCGGCCGCGCCCGGTGGCTGGAGCTGCTCGGGGAGTCCGCCACCGCGGCGGCGCTCTACGAGGAGATCGGCCGCAAGGAGAAGGCCATGGTGCTCTACGAGCAGATTGGCCACCTGCCCAAGGCCGCCGCCCTGGCCGAGGAACTCCAGCTGAGGGACAAGGCGACCGAGTTGTTCACCAGGCTCGGTGACAACGAGGGCGTGCAGCGTGCCCAGACCCTGCCCGCCACTCCGCCGCCCAAGCGGCCCGCGGATGCCGCCGCGGCCGCCGAAGAGGCCGAAGAGACTGGCTCCGAGGGCGCGAAGGGCTCCGAGGGGAGCTCGTCCGCTCCGGCTGCAAACGAGCAAGAAAGCCAATAAATCTCGACAGTTGGCGGGATTTACGCGATTGCTGGGGGCGGTGAGCGGGCTGTAGAGTCCGCTCCCGCCCCTTTCTTTTGCGAGGCCCGCCCTTCATGGATCAGTCGAACCTCCGTCGACCCGCTGAGCGTGTCGCTTCCGACCGGCCCTTCGCCGAGGTCGAGGCTTCACTCGAGAAGGCTGGCCGCGTCGAGGACCTCATCCGTCTCTACGAGGGACGCGCACGAGAGACTCCGAACGCCGAGGCGGTTCGGGTGCTGGTGCGCGCCGGACAGCTTGCCTACGAGCGGCTGCGCAACCCTGGCCGCTCCGAGGAGTTGCTGCGGCGCGCGCTGCTGATCGCCGAGGACCCGCGGCCGGTGCTGCGCGGGCTGAAGACCGTCTACGAGGCGCGCCAGGACATGGTCGGGCTCGTGGACGTGCTGGAGCGGCTCGGCGGCCTGAGCCACGGTGACGAGGCCGCGGCCTTCTTCATGAAGGCGGCCAACCTCCACGAGCAGAAGCTGTTCCGGAGGGATCGCGCGGTGCTGTGCCTGCAGCGGGCCGCGCGTGCGAAGCCGGAGCGCGCCACCTTCAAGCGCGCCCGTCAGCTCCTGATGTCCGAGGAGCGCTTCCAGCCCGTCTTCGAGTCGCTGGAGCGGGAGCGTGGTGCGCTCGGTGGCGAGGGCATGGTGGAGGAGTACGCCGCCTTCGCCGAGCGGCTGGTGGAGGATCCCACCGAGCACGTGCTCGCGCAGCAGGCGCTGGCCGTCGTGCGGGAGCTGGAGCCACAGAATGCCCGGGCGGAGAAGGCCACGCAGACGTTGCAGCGCTTCGAGCAGGCGTGGCGCGAGCGCGCGCGCATGCTGCGCGGCATGTCCCTGGAGGAGCGCGATCGCAAGAGCGCGGCGCGGCTGTCCCTCCTGGTGGCCAAGCTGCATGCCTGGTACGAGCCGGCCGCCGCGGACAAGGTGAAGGAGGCGCTGGACCGCTGCTTCCTGCTGTGGCCCGGCATGCCCGAGGCCCTCAACCTCATCGAGCGCGTGGCCGAGCGCAACGGTGACTTCGGGCCGGCGCAGAGCTGGTTCGAGACGATGGCGGGCGAGGCGCGCGAGCGCAACGCCCAGGTGGACCTGTGGCTGCGGCTGGGCACGCTGCGCCTCACCCGGCTCAACGACGTGGCCGGGGCGCTCGCCGCCTTCGAGAAGGCCACCAGCGTGGATCCGGCGCGCGCGGACGTGGCGAGCCTCGGCGCTGAGTTGATGCTCGAGCAGGGCCGGGCGGCGGATGCCCTCGCCCTGCTGGAGCGCTACCTCGGCACGGTGAAGGATCGCGTGACGCAGGTGGCCCTGCGGCTGCGGTTGGCGGACCTCTGCCTGCATCAGAAGGATGGAGACGCGGCGCGCGCGCACCTCGAGGCCGCGCTCAAGCTGGACCCGGCCAACGCGCTCGCGGCCTTCCAGCTGGCCCGTCTCCTGGCGGAGGAAGAGAACTTCGAGGCGATGGAGCCGCTGCTGGATCTGGCGCTGCTCGCTCCCCGTCCGCGCGCCGAGCGCGTGGCCTTCTGCGAGGGACTCGCGCTCCTCTACGAGGAGGCGGACAACGCGCGCGGTGCCTTCGAGGTGCTCGCCCGGGCCCTGGCACTGGAGCCCGGCCGTCCCATGCTGCTGGACTCCGTGATGGAGCAGGCGGGCAAGGCCCACGCGGAGCCCGCGCTGGCGGTGGCGCTGCGCCGGGCGGCCGTGGTCGCGCCTCCCGAGTCGGCCCTCTCGCTCTGGCGGCACCTCGCGCAGCTGCTCCAGGGCACGCTGGCGGATCCAGCGGGGGCCGAGGCGGCCTGGCGGGAGGTGCTCGCGCGTGCTCCGGGCGACAACGCCGCGCAGGAAGCGGTGAAGGCGCTCCGGGCCGCCGCCGCGCTCGCGGATGACCCGAAGGCACGTCTGGAGGCGGAGATCTCCCGGCGCGAGGCCACCGGCGTGGCTCCGTCCGAGCTGGAGCCGATGGTGCGCGAGCTGGTGAAGCTCTCTCCGGAGGATCCGGGCCCCGTGCGGCGCCTGCAGGCGGTGTGTGTCGCGCTGTCGAAGTTCGAGGAGGCCGCGGCGCTGGCCGGCAAGCTGGCGAAGCTGGCCGAGACGCAGGTGGAGCGCAGCGACTGGGCGGCTCGCCAGGCCCGTCTGTACGCCGAGCGCCTGAACCGTCCGCAGGACGCGGTGGGCATCTTCCTCCAGCTGCTCGCGGAGAACGTCGCCACGGGCGTGGTGCTGGGCGGGCTCGAGCGGCTCTCGGCGGCCGGTGTGCGCACGGCGGAGATCTCCGAGGCGCTGGCCGGCCACTACGGCCGCGCGGGCGACCACCAGCGTCAGGTGTCCGCACTGCTGCAGCAGCTCGAGGCCACGAAGGATGTGGCGCTGCGGCAGCGGCTGGCCGGCCAGATCGCCAACATCCAGGAGAAGCAGCTGGCCGATGGCCGGGCCGCCTTCGACCTGCGCGTGAAGGCCCTGCGCGAGGCTCCCGCGGACGAGGTGAACCGCGCGGAGGCGTCGCGTCTGGCGCATGACCTGTCCTCCCACGCCGAGCTGGTGCGCGTGCTGCGGGCGCTGGCCACCGAGGCGGAGGCGCCCGCGCTCGCGGTGCAGCTGCTCTCCGAGGCGGCGACGCTGGCCGAGCAGTCCGGAGCGCTCCCGGAGGCCATCGGCTCTCTGGAGACGGCGCTGCAGCGGCAGCCCGAGTCTCCCGACGTGCTCGGCCGGCTGATCACCCTGTACGGCAAGGCGGGGCGCGCGGCGGACGCGGATGCCCTGCTGCGCAAGCGGATCGCCACGGCCACGAAGGCGGAGAAGATCGAGTTGCAGATGCAGCTCGTGGAGCTCAACGCCGGGCTGGGCCGGCCGCAGCAGGCCGCCGAGGCCCTCCAGGCCGCCATCCACTCCGGCGCGGACGAGGTGCGTCACCTGCCTCGCCTGGCCGAGCTGTACGAGAAGGCCGGACGCAACCGGGAGCTGGGCGAGGTGCTCGCGCGGCAGATCGCGCTCGCGGAGGACGCGGGTGACCTGGATCGCGTGGCGCGCCTGACGCTCAAGCGCTCGCAGGTGCTGCAGGACTCGTCGGGCGACCGCACCGACGTGGTGCGCAGCTTCGCGGACATCCTCCGCCAGCGCCCCTCCGACGTGGACGCCCGTGCCGCGCTCGAGGGGATGCTCGGCTCCGGCAACGCCCGCGAGGAGGCGGCGCGTGCCCTCATTCCCGCCTACGAGGCCACGAAGGACCACCGCAAGCTGGTGGCCGCGCTGGACGTGCTCGCCGAGGTGGCGCGGGATGATGCGTCCCGGGTGCTGGTGCTCCGTCAGGCCGCGCAGGTGCACCTGACGCAGCTGCGCCAGCCGGAACTGGCCTTCGCCTCGCTCGCCCGGGCCCTGCGCCTGGCGCCGGGGGACATGCCCCTGCGCGCCGCCGCTCGCCAGGCCGCCGAGGACGCGGACTCGCTGGACGCCTACGCGGAAATCATCATCGAGCTGACGGAGGAGGGCAGCGTGGGTCCCGCCCGGGCGGGGCTGCTGCGCGAGCTGGCCGAGGTCCAGGAGAAGAAGCTCGACGATCGCGACGCCGCGCTGAAGTCGCTCCGGGCCCTGCTGGCGCTGGAGCCGGGCAATCTCGACTGCTTGCGCTCGTTGCAGCGCCTGCACCGCGCGGGTGAGGAGTGGGCCGCGCTCGCCGAGGTGCTGGAGAAGCTCGCCGCCGCCGCGCCCGAGGTGGCCGAGCAGCTCGCGTACCTGCGCGAGGCCGCCCTGCTGCACGAGTCGAAGCTGAGCGACAAGGAGAGCGCCGCCGCCGCCTGGCGCGCCATCGCCGAGCGGGATCCGCTCCAGCGCGAGGCCGCCGTGGCGCTGGACCGGCTCTACGCGGAGCCGGGCCGTGAGAAGGATCTGGCGTGGGCGCTCGGCCTGCGGCGCACGCAGGAGGGACAGAGCCCGCAGGGCCGCGAGGTCTCCTTCCGCCTCGCCGAGTTGAAGCGCACGCGGCTGGATGACCCCAACGGCGCGCTCCAGCTCTACCAGGGCATCCTCTCCGAGGATCCGGGCCACCCCGGTGCCCGTTCCGCGCTCGAGGAGTGGGTGAAGGCCGCCGTGCCGATGAGCGCGGGGGCGCTGGAGGTGCTCGATCCCGTGCTCGCGCGGCTGGGCGATCACCAGCGCCGCGTGGCCCTGCGCGAGGCGCGCATGGCCTCCGCCCTCAGCGCGGAGAAGGTGCAGCTCGCCGCGGACATCCGCCGCATCTACGAGCAGGACATGCAGCAGCCGTCGCTCGCCTTCATGGCGGCGGTGAAGGCCTTCTCCCAGGGCCTGGATCGCGAGGGCCAGCAGCCGGAGCTGGAGCGGCTCGCGCGCGAGACGGGCTCCTTCGAGATGCTCGCCGAGCTGTACGAAGAGGCCGCCCTGGATCTGCCCACGGGTGACCCCTCGGGGCTCGGCCTGCTGCGCCGGTCCGCGGAGCTGCGCGAGCAGCTCGGACAGACGGAGGAGTCCGCCAGCGTCTGGAAGAAGATCCTCCAGGACGCGCCGCAGGATCGGCAGGCGCTCGAGGCCCTCTCGCGGCTGTACGAGCGGGGACAGAACGCCAAGAGCCTCTCCGAGGTCTACGCCGCCCAGTCGGCGCTGGTGACGGACCCCGAGGCCCGGCGCGCCTTGCTGGTGAAGTCCGGCGAGGCCTACGCGGCCGCGGGTGATGACGCCAAGGCCATCGAGGCGTGGCGCTCGGCGCTGGCCATCCGCAGGGCGGCCGACGGACTGCTCGCGCTGGACAAGCTGTTCGCCAAGACGCGGCGCTTCGCGGAGCAGGCGGACGTGTTGGATCTGCTCGCCGAGCAGGCCACGGACGCCGAGTCCCGCCGCGGCTTCATCCTGCGCCGGGCCCAGTTGTTGGAGAAGGAGGGCAACCACGCCGAGGCGCTGACCGCGTATCGCGACCTGCTGGCGCTGACTCCGGGAGATCCGCAGTCCGTCGCGGGTCTGGAGCGCATGCTCCAGGTCGATGCGCAGCGGGTGGAGGCGGCGCGGCTGTTGGAGCCCGTCTACCGCGGGCTCAACGACACCCGGAAGCTGGTGGAGGTGCTGGAGCTGCTCCTGCCCGTCACGTCGCCCGCGCGGAAGCTGGAGCGCATCCAGGAGATCGCCACCCTGCGCGAGGCGCTGGGCCAGACGTCGCTCGCCTTCGCCGCGCGCCTGCGTGCCTTCAACGAGGCCCCGCAGGGTGACGGCGTGCGTGATGACCTGGAGCGGCTCGCCGCCGACTCCGGCTCCTTCGAGGAGGTGGCGGCGGCGTACGAGGATCAGCTCGAGCGCGGAGCCACCGAGCCCCTGGCGGGCGACCTGTGGCGGCGGCTCGCGGGCATCTACGACGGCCGCCTGAAGCGTTACGACCTGGCGGTGCGTGCGCTGGAGGAGGTCAGCCGGCGGGATCCGCAGAACAAGCAGGTGCTGGAATCCATCGCCCGCGTGCACCGGCGCACCGGTGCCAACCGCGAGCTGGCGCTGGCCATGCGCCGGCAGGTGGCGGCCGAGCCGTCCGTGCCCGCGCAGGTGAACCTGCTCTTCGAGCTGGCCCACCTCGCCGAGGAGACGCTCTCCGACAAGGCGCTCGCGGCGCAGACGTACCGGGACGTCCTCGAGCGCCGGCCCGAGGACGCCAACGCGCTCAAGTTGCTGGGCCGCGTGCTGACGCAGATGGAGCGCTGGCCGGAGCTGGCGCAGCACATCGAGCGGGAGATCCAGCTCGCCGACGCGCGCAAGGCCCAGGAAGAGGGCAGCGAGCTGCGCGTGCGCCTGGGCCGCCTGAAGGTCAGCCGCCTGGATGATCCGCGCGGGGCGCTGGAGCTGTACCAGGAAGTGCTCCGCCGCCGCGAGGGACACCCCGGTGCGGTGGGCGCGCTGGAAGAGATGGCGCGCTCGGAGAGCCCGCTGCGTGGCCAGGCGGCACTGGCGCTCGAGCCGGTGTTCGCGTCGGTGGGTGACCACCTCAAGCAGGTGCAGATGCTGGAGTCGCGCGTCTCCGCCGAGCCGGTGCCCCAGGAGCGCGCGGCGCTGATGCGCCGCATCGCGGAGACGTACGCGGGCCCGCTGGACAACGCGGAGATGGCCTTCCTGTCCGCCACGCGTGCGCTGCGGGACGCGGCGGATGATGCCCGCACGCTGGAGTTGTGCCTCTCGCTGGTGGACAAGGCGGGAGCGGCTGAGGAGTTCGCGGCCGTCCTCTCGGAGATTGCCCCACGGGCGGGTGACTCGGCCCGTGCGGAGCTGTACCGGGCCCTGGCCCGGCTGCAGGCCCGCCTGGGCGAGGACGACGAGGCGCTGGCCTCGTGGCGCCGGGTGCTGACGCTGCGGCCCACGGACACGGACGCCCTCGACAGCGTGGCGCGGCTGGTGGCCGATACGGGTACGCCGCAGGAGTTGCTGGAGGTGCTGCGCCGCCAGCTCGCGAGCGCCGAGGAGCCGGCCCGCCGTGCGTCGGTGCTGCTGCAGATCGCCGTGCTCCAGGAGGAGAAGCTGCAGGACGGGCTGGGCGCACTGGCCACCTTGCGGCGCCTGCTGGACGTGAAGCAGGACGACGCCGCCGCGCTCACGCGGATGGACGCCCTGTGCCAGAAGCTGGAGCGCTGGCCGGAGATGGCGGACGTGCTGGCCCGCCGCATCGCGCTCGTGACGCCCGAGGAGGGGCTGGAGCTGCGCTTCCGCCTCGCGGTGCTGCGCGAGACGAAGCTGCTGGACAAGGCGGGGGCGCTGGCGCTCTACGGCGAGGTGCTCTCGCTGCAGCCCAACCATGCCGGAGCGGTGGGCCGGCTGGAGGCGCTGGTGAACCGCGAGCCGCAGAACCTGCTCGCGGTGGAGACGCTGCTGCGCGCCTTCCGGGCGAGCGGGGACGTGGGGCGGCTCGCGTCGGTCATCGAGACGCGGGTGGGCGTGTCGCCGGACGCGTTCGAGCGCAAGTCGCTGCTGAGCGAGCTGGCCACGCTGCGCGAGAGCCAGGGAGAGCCGGAGCTCACCTTCCTGGCGCTCTTCCGCGCCTTCAAGGAGGACCCGAACGACGGCGAGCTGCGGAAGCGGCTGGAGAGCGCCACGGACGCGGCCGGCTCGTACGACGAGCTGGTGGTGGCCTACGAGGAGTCGCTGCCGCGCGTGGCCGAGGCCCAGGACGCCTCGGACATGTGCCTCAAGCTGGGCCATCTGTTCGAGGCGCGTCTGCAGGAGCCCGAGCGCGCCGTCGTCTACTACGAGCGCGCGCGCACGCTGAACCCGGCGGCACAGCAGAAGGCGCTGGCCGCGCTGGATCGGCTGTACGTGGCGCTGGAGGCGTGGCCGGAGCTGTCCAACGTCCTGGAGGCGCTGGCCTCCACGGCGGAGGAGAAGGCGGACAAGGTCGGCTTCCTCTTCCGTTTGGGCCAGCTGGTCCAGGAGAAGCTGGACGGCATGGATCGCGCGGCCTCCGCGTTCGAGCAGGTGATGGCGCTGGAGCCGGGGCACCTGGCCTCGGCGCGGCTGCTGGAGACCATCTACGACTCGGCCGGCGCGCACGACAAGCTGTACAACATCCTCAAGCTGCAGTCCGAGCGCGTCACCGGCCCGGAGCGTGAGCGGGTCCTCACGCGCATGGCGCAGGTGTCCTCCGAGGGCCTGGAGGATCTGGACCGCTCCATCGAGCTGTACCGCGAGCTGCTGGCGAAGAATGCCCGTAACGAGCAGGCGTTCACCGCGCTGGAGGCCCTCCTCGAGAAGTCCGGACGGCACGAGGAGCTGCGGACGCTGCTGGCGGACCGCCTGTCGCAGACGTTGGATCCGCGCGAGGTGGTGCGGCTCAACGAGCGGTTGGGCCGGGTGCTGTACCGGCTGTTGAAGCAGCCCGAGGCGGCGGTGAGCTACCTCAAGGCCGCGCTGGACCGCGACGCGCGGCACCGGGGCGTGCTGGACACGCTGCGCGAGCTGTACGAGGAGACGGGGCAGGCGGAGGAGCTGGTGGGCATCCTGCGGCGGCTCGTCCCGCTGCAGGAGTCGGCCGAGGGCGTGAAGGCGCTGCGCCTGCGGCTGGCCGAGGTGCTCTCGGGCATGGGCCGCCGCGAGGAGGCCCTGGACGCGGCTCGCCGCGCGCTGGAGGTGGAGCCCCACGCGGTGGCGGACCTGGAGCGCGTGCATGCGCTCTTCGTCTCGCTGCGCGCGTACAACGACGCGGTGCGTGCGCTCGAGCTGAAGGTGCAGGTGCACCAGCAGGCCGAGGAGCGTGAGCAGGCGGTGGCCGCGTGGTTCGCGGTGGCGGACCTGTGGACGGGCGCGGGCAACAAGCCCGAGCTGGCCGGCGGCGCGCTGGAGAAGGTGTTGGAGCTGGATCCGGCCAACCCCACCGCGTACGCGCGCGTCTGCGAGCTGTACCGGACGCTCAACGACTGGCGTGCCTACGCGCAGGTGGTGGATCGCTACCTGCCGCACCTCGTCACGGAAGAGGAGAAGCTGGCCACCCTCAGGGAGTTGGCGAGGGTGCAGGAGCAGCGGCTCGGCCAGAAGGACGTGGCCTTCCTGGCGCTCTGCCGCGCGCTGCAGATCGACGCGTCGGACGACACGCTGCGCGAGGAAGTGGAGCGGCTCGCCGACGAGACGGGCTCGCACGAGGAGCTCGCCGCCGTCTACGAGGAGGTGGCGGATGCCCTGCCGCGTGGCCCGCTCGCCGAGCGGATGTACGCCACGCTGTCGCGCGTCCATGACCTGAAGCTGAACGATCCGCAGGCGGCCGAGGCGGCGCTGCGGAAGATCCTCGAGTTCGACCCGACGAACGCCACGGCGCTCGATGGGCTCGCGGGGATGTTCCAGCGCCGGGGCCGTGAGCGCGAGTACGTGGTCGCGCTGGAGCAGAAGCTCGAGGCCGCCGGCTCCATCGAGGCGCGCAAGGGTATCCTCCGGGAGATCGCCCGCGTCTTCGAGGAGCAGGGAGACCCCGACGAGGCCGCGAGCGCGCTGCTGCGCTCGTTGGACCTGGAGCCGGACGCGGAGACGCTCGGGGTGCTCACCGAGCTGTACCGCCGCCAGAAGGCGTGGCGCGAGGTGGCCTCCACGCTGCTCCGGGCGCGAGACCTGGCGGCGACGGTGGAGGAGCGGGCGCGCATCCAGGTGGAGGTGGCGAACGTCTACGAGCGCGACATCGGCGACGACGAGGCGGCGGTGGTCGCCTTCCGGCAGGCGCTCGAGTTCGAGCCGTACAACCTTCATGCGCTGGAATCGCTGGAGCGGCTGCACACGAAGCTGGATCAACCGGCGGAGCTGCTCGCCATCTACGAGCGCATGCTCGAGGTGGTCAGCGACTACCGCGAGCGCGTGCGGGTGATGTTCCGCTGCGCGAGCATCTGGGAGGACAAGTACCAGAACCCGGCCAACGCGGACGCCTTCATCGAGGGCGTGCTGGCGATCGATCCGCAGAACCTGCAGGCCATCAAGACGCTCATCCGCCTGCGGCGCACGCAGGCGCGGTGGGAGGACCTGGTCGTCGCCTACGAGCGGCAGCTGCAGCTGGCCACGTCCACGCAGGAGCAGGCCGAGCTGTACGTGGAGATCGGCAACGTCTACCACCAGCAGCTCAAGCAGGTGGACCGGGCGGTGAACACGTACCACCACGCCTTGGGGATGGATCCCGGCTGCCGGCCCGCGCTGCATGCGCTCGGCAAGTTGTACGAGCGCAGCGGCAACTGGCCCTACGCCCTGGAGATGCTGCAGCAGGAGGCGCAGCTGGCGGGCGCCGCTCCCGACGCGGTGGAGCTGTACTACCGCATGGGCAAGATGAACGAGGACATGCTGATGGACACGGGGAGCGCCCGTACGGCCTATCAGAACGCCCTCTCCATCGACCCGGGCCACCTGCCCAGCATCCGCGCCCTCAAGGGCATCCAGGAGCAGGAGAAGGACTGGGGCGGCTACGAGCAGACGCTGCTCCAGGAGGCGCAGCAGACCGAGGACGCGGATGCCAAGGCGCGCTCGCTGCTCGAGGTGGCGCGCTACAACGCCGAGACGAAGGGGGATCCGGAGACGGCCACGGCCTACTACGAGGAGACCCTCAAGTACGCCCCGGACAGCCTGGAGGCGGCGCGTCCGCTCTCGGACGTCTACAGCGCGCGCGAGGACTGGGTGGCCGCCGAGCAGATGCTCGACATCGTCGTGCGCAAGATGGCGGAGAAGGCCATCGCGGAGAAGGACCAGGCGGTCGCCGCGGAGCTGTGCCGGCAGCTGTACCGGCTGGGCTACGTGGCGGACAAGCTGGGCAACCGCGACAAGGCGCTCGCTTCCTACAAGAAGGCGTACGACCTCGACGCCACCTTCCTGCCGGTGCTCGAGGGCTACGGCCACCTGCTCGTGCAGCACGCGAAGCGCTACGAGGATGCACTGCGCATCTTCCAGACCATCCTCATCCACCATCGGGAAGAGCTCACCGACATGGAGGTGGTGGAGGTCTACTGGCAGCTCGGCGACATCCACGCGAAGTTGAACCAGGCGGATCGCGCGCAGAACCACTTCGAGAAGGCGTTGGCCGTGGACCCCAGCCACGAGGCGTCCCTGCGTGCGCTGGTGGCCCTGATGGACCAGGGCGCCCGCTGGGAGCGGGCCGCCGAGCTCCGCCAGCAGCTCGCCCAGGTGCTGGAAGGGGAGGCGAAGGTCCGGGTCTTCCTGGAGTTGGGCCAGATCGCGCGCGAGAAGCTGAAGGATTCGTACCAGGCCATCGACGCGTACACCGGCGCGCTCAAGATCATGCCGGAGTCGCTCGAGGTGCTGGACGCGCTCTACGTGTTGCTGCGTGAGACGCGCCAGGGCCAGAAGGCCGCGGACATGCTGGATCGGATGCTGCGGCTGCCCGCGCTCAACGCCGAGCCCAACAAGGCCAAGCGGGTGTGGTTCGCGCTCGGCGAGCTGCGCCGGGACGAGCTGCGCGACGTGGACGGCGCGGCCGTGGCCTTCAACACGGCGCTGGACCTGGACCACCGCTTCATCGAGGCCTTCAGCGCCCTCGAGGCGATGCTGGGCGGCGCGGGCAAGTGGAAGGCCCTGGAGGAGAACTACGCGAAGATGCTCGGGCGCATGCCGAAGACGCCCGACACGCACGGCGCGCGCATGGGGCTGTGGCGGGCGCTGGGTGACCTCTACCGCCAGGTGCTGCGGAACCAGGAGGGCGCGGTGGCGGCCTACGGCGTCGTCGCCAAGGGCCTGCCGGACGACGCGCAGGCGCAGGAGATCTACGCCGAACTGGCCGCGGCCTCTCCGGGCAAGGAGGACGAGGCTGTCGCCGCGCTCCGCCGTGCCCTGCCCAACACGACCGACCCGCGCAAGGTCGTCGCGCAGCTGGTGCGTCTGTCCGCGGTGCGCAAGGACTACGACGGTGCCTGGATGGCCGCGCAGGCGGCGGCGGGGCTGCTCGGCGAGGCGGGGGATGACGAGAAGGAGATCCTCACCAAGCTCGGGCCCTACGCGAAGCGCAAGGAAGTGGCCCAGCGGCCGCTGTCCGACCAGATGTGGCTGACGCACCTGCTGCACCCGAAGCTGCGGGGGCCGCTCACCGAGCTGATGGGGCTGCTCTTCGTGCAGGTGGGCCACCTGTACGCGGTGCCCCACCAGAACTACCAGATCGTCCCGAAGAAGCACCGGATCGACCTGGCGAGCGCGCAGGAGTACCACGTGCAGCACTACCGGTACGTGGCGCGCCTGTTCGGCCTGGACGCGGTGGAGCTGTACTCGCCGCACCTGGTGGTCCGCCGCGAGAACATGGCGAAGCGCTCCAACGATCCGGCGCCGGATCCGCTCGTCAACGTGGAGGTGCTGCAGACGCACCCGGCCTGCGTGCGCGCGGGTGGGCGCTTCTTCGCGGAGCAGGGGCAGCGCGAGGCGTACTACCTGCTGGGGCGGACGCTCGCCCTGGTGCGTCCGGAGCTGGCCATGAGCCAGCGGCTGGTCCCGGAGCGGCTCGAGGCCGTGGTGCAGGCCGCGCTGAGCCTGGTGGTGCCCAATCTGCGCTTCACGGTGGACCCGCGGATGGTGGACGCCGAGCGCCGGGTGCTGGAGAAGGCCTTCAGCGAGCCGGGCCGCGCGGCCCTGGCCAAGGTGGCGCGTGTCTACCTGCCCACGGCCACGCCGGCGGATGTGCGCCAGTACCTCGAGGGCGCGGAGCTGACGGCCGCGCGTGCCGGCCTCTTCGCGGCGGGCGAGTGCGAGCCCGTCAAGCGCATGGTGATGGGGGAGACCGGCTCGGCCTTCCGGGTCTCTCCGAAGGCGAAGTTGAAGGAGCTGCTGCTGTTCGCCACGTCCGACGAGCTCCGCGAGCTGCGTGTCGCGGTAGGTACGGACGTGGAGGTGCAGGTGAGGAAGTAGATGAGCGGCTCGAAGGAGCGTGAGATCCAAAAGGGGGTCTCACGCGTTGAACCAGCAACCGGGCGGGCGAAAGCGCCATCCTTGACCCCCCCGGGTGCCACCTCTACGATTCCGGCGGATTTTCTGCCGTATTTTCTGAGAGTTGCGGGGAACGATGCGTTTCGTCTGCGATAGCTGCCGCGCGCAGTACATGATTAGCGACGACAAGGTTGGCGCGAAGGGCGTCAAGGTCCGTTGCAAGAAGTGCGGCTACAACATCGTGGTCCGCCCAGCCGGCTCCGAGCCGGTCAAGGAGGAGGGGACGAGTGGTGAGGCCGCTGGCGGTGCGGCCGCGTCCCAGAACCAGGCCACCAACGACGGCTTCGGGTTGCCCCCGACTCTGGGCACGCCTCCCGAGGGCGGCATCTTCAGCGGTGTCGAGGATGACGAGCTCGGAGCCGTGTTCGACCAGGTGCTCAACTCCGGGTCGCACAAGATTCCGGCGGGCGAGGCGTCGGGTCCGGCGCAGCTGGACTCGTCGGCGCTGTCGGATGCCGGCGAGACGGTGCGCAAGCTCGCGGAGGCCGAGGGGAACGCGAAGTCCGCGGCCTCGCACGAGTGGTTCGTGGCCATCGACGAGAAGCAGGTGGGTCCTCTGTCGATGGACAAGGTGAAGGACTACTGGGATCGGGGCGAGGTCGGTCCTGACAGCCTGTGCTGGCGCTCGGGCTTCAGCGACTGGATTCCACTGTCCGAGGCCTCGGAGCTGGCGTCGGTGTTGGCGCCGCGCCCGACGAAGCCGGTCATCGTGGAGCCCGCGCCGGTGGCGTCGTCCACGCCGGTGGCGTCCGGTCCGGTCGAGTCCGCTTTCGCCAGTGGTCTGGCGAAGCCGGCGAAGGCCGATACGCCAGCGCCCGTGGGTCCGTCCGCGCAGGAGTCGGGGTGGAAGCCCTCGGCCGCGAGCGTGCTCGCCTCGCTGGTGAAGGAGGAGAACGAGGCGCTGTCGAAGCCCGCGTCCAAGGCGGCCTCTGCGGAGGAGAAGAAGGGGAAGCCAGCGGCCTCGGGGCTGCTGGATGTTCCTCCGCCGGAGGCGGCTCCCGTGGCGGCGCAGAGCCCGCTGATGGCCGAGCCTCCCGCGCCCGCGCCGTACATGCAGCCCGCTCCGGCGCCGGCCTATGCGCAGCCGCCTCCGCAGGCGTACGCGCAGCCGATGGCCCAGCCGTATCCGCCCCAGGCCTATGCTCCGCCTCCGGGGTACCCTGGCTATCCGCCGCCGGCCGCGCCCGCGCCGAAGCAGGGCGGGAAGATGGGGATGATCATCGGCGCGGTGGCCGCGGGGGTGCTGCTCGTCGGAGGGGGTGCCTTCTTCGCGACCCGGCCCTCCGAGCAGCCGACCCCTGTGACGCCGCCCGCGACGACGCAGCAGATGGCCCAGGCGCCGTCCAAGCCGACGGAAGTGCCGCCCACGCAGCCTCCTCCGACGGCGGTGGCACAGAACACCGCCACGCCCGCGGCGGGCACGACCCAGCCGGCGGCAGCGACGACGCAGCCGGCCACGGCGCCGGCGACTGCTCCCGCGGTCGCCGCGGCGGGGACGCCTGGAACCACGCCTGCGGCGACACCTCCGCCTGCGACTGAGCCGGTGAAGCCCGCCGAGCCGGCGAAGTCGGATCCGCCGCAGGTGGCTCGCGCCGAGGTGCCGGGCAAGCGGACGCCGACCACCTCGAGTCGTCCCCCGCCGTCGCGCACGGCGAGCAAAGACGACGAAGAGCCGGTGCGGAGCAAGCCGCAGCCCGCAAGGGGCGGCGGGAACGCGGATGACGAGTTCGATGAGCTCTTCGGCACGAAGAAGCCCAGCTCCAAGAACGACACGGTGTCGGCGAACGGCCGTACGGCCTACATTCCGCCGGAGCCTGGCGGTGGTGGCGCGGCGCAGGACAGGCTTGGGCAGTCGGACATCATGCAGGTGGTGCTGGCCAACAAGCCGGCGATCATCAAGTGCGTGAACGAGCAGAAGAAGAAGGATCCGGGCCTGAGCGGCAAGCTGGTGATGCGTTGGACGATCCAGACCAACGGCAAGACGAAGAACGTGTCCTGCCAGACGTCGGAGTTCCGCACGACCTACATGGCCACCTGCATCTCTGGGCTGATCAAGGGCTGGAGCTTCCCGAAGCACAAGGTGCAGGGCGATCCGATCGACTTTCCGTTCACGTTCTAAACATCCAAGAGGCGGACAGTCACTTTTGTGGCACTTGTCTCGTACGACTGTCCGCTTCAACGGATGTTGAATTGCCTCATGGGGGATGCGTCGAAGGATGTGTCGACATTCGTTGACACGTCTGGAGCGCCGGGACTAAAGCCGCGCGCTGTAGGACGGAGGGGGGCCTGAGTGAGTGGCCGGAGGCCCGCCTCGACGTATCCATTCAGGAGGAAGTCGAGAATGCAGCTTCGCAAGATGACGTTGATGCTCGCCGTGCTGGGAACGATGAGCATGGTGCTGACGGGTTGCCCGGACGGTGGCCGTGAGAGCCTCGATTGTACGGCGGACACGGACTGCGTCGCGGATGAGATCTGTCACCCGACCGCCAAGGTGTGCGTGCAGACCTGTACCATTGGAGATGATTGCCCCGAGTCGTCGAAGACCTGCGAGGCGATCAGCGCCAGCAACAGCACGAAGATCTGCAAGTGCAGCACGGACGCGCTGTGCCAGCGTGACGAGCGCATCAGCGACGCCTCGGGTCTGAAGTGCTCGGCCGACAAGGTCTGCACGGGCGGCACTACGTCGGGTTGCACCAAGGACGCTGACTGCGGCACGGGTCAAGTCTGCAACACGACTAACGGCACGTGCTCTGCTGCGCCCACTACCTGCTCTGGTGAGGGCAAGAGCGTCTGCGCCTACGGCCAGTACTGCAACAGCAACACGTGCGCGGCGGTTCCCGCTCCTGCGTGTACAAACTACACGAACTTCACTCGGAAAGCTGAACTGGGCACGACCGGCCCCATCATCTTCAAGGCCGTGACGACGAGTGCGGCACTGGATAGCTTCTGCGGCACTGGAAGTACCCCCAAGCGCGTGAAGGTCACTGTGTCTGCCTACTCCAGCACGCCGTTCCCTCAGAGCAAGGATGAGCTGAACGGCCTCTTCTATGTCATGGTCTCGGGTACCCCTGTGGATGGCACCGACCTGATCAGCAGTTCGTCGGGTAACTATACGGTGACCGGAACCAACCGTGAGCGCGCGGACTTCGTCATGAGTTTCTGCGTCGCGGAGTCCAGCGACACCCTGTCTATTGGTACCTACTTCACCAATGGTAACTTCTTCTGCTATCAAGCCAACTACTAACGCTCCAAATATGAGCGTTTGTTAGTGGCAGGGCAGCCGCAGTCGTTGCATTGGAACCCCATCCAGTATGTCGCTGGATGGGGTTCTGTTTTTAAGTGGTAGGTTTGTAGCTTAGAGTTGGTGGGGGTCCGCATGGGAATTCGGTATGAATATGTCCCGGGCGTGGACGTCCCAAGGATTGAGCACACGGGGATTCCGGCGTACTCATAAGGAGAGCACATGCTGCATTCGAAGCTGACTCGCACGCTCGTTGTTGGACTGACGCTTGCCACTTCCGTGGCGTTTGCTGAGGGGACTGCGGCCAGCACTGGTTCCACTCCCAAGCTGGCATGCCCGGCTGGGACGCTGCAAACCGGCAACCTGAAGGATGGTCTCTACTGCCGGAAAGGGGATGTGAAGGCAGGCAGGGGTGATGCGCATGGGCCGTACGCCTCCTACTTCCCCAACGGCAAGAAGAGCGCTGAGGGGCAGTACGTCGATGGCTTTCGCACCGGCTTGTGGACCTTCTACAGCGAGGACGGTCAGGTAAGGGGCAAGACGGAGTTCCAAGGGGGCAACTACCACGGCAAGCACGTGGAGTACTTCCCCAACGGAAAGCAGCGCTTGGTCGAGGAGTTCGCGAACGGCAGGCGCAACGGTCTTGCCCAGGAGTTCTCTGTGGACGGCAAACTCGTTCGCCAAGCTCAGTACCGCGATGATCAGCAGATCGCCGAGAAGTAAGCACGGCTGCCTTGCGGTGACTTCCAGAAGGCCCTCTCCGAGCAGGCGAGGCCCTTCTTCCGGAAGCACTTCCCTCTGTGGACAGGCTCGGCTAGAAGCCCAGTCGTGAAGTTCCCGCCCAATATCCCACAGTTGCCCGATATCCCCGTTTGTTCCGTGGCGGACATGGGCCTCCGCGAGCTTGAGCGCATTCGGCTCATCCTTCGGGGTGGCTCGGTCATCGACTGGCGGCGGATGCACTTCCAGCGCCGGGAGGAGGTCGACCGTTTCCTCCGGCTCTGTCAGATCGACACTTCTCGGCCAGAGGACGAAGCATGGGCTCGCACGGTCCTTGCCGATGCCGTCGAGTACCTCCGTCAGACCTTTGACTACCGGGTCGCGGACGCCGTCGCGGACCCGGATGAGATCCACGATCTATTCCTCTATGCCTCCGGTGTGAAGGGGCTCCCGAGACATCGCCGTATCGCCTGCATTGTGCTCAAGGTTATGCACGTTCTTCAGCACATTGAGGGCCGGGACTTGATGCATCGCTTGGCGGTTTCCGAGGCGGATCTCTCCGAGCTGGTGACTGCTAAGGTGTTGGGTGTAGCGCAGTTGCTTCGGGACAAGGGGTTGCCCATTGTCGAGTTCGCTCATTCTATCAAGTCGCGCGAGTCCCTCATCACGAAGTTGTTGGCCAAGAAGGAAACGGTCGCAGCCCAGATCTATGATCGGACGCGTTTCCGCATCATCACCCAAAAGCCGACGGACATCGTCCCAGTCCTCTACTTCCTGACGCAGCACCTCTTTCCCTTCAACTTCGTCGTACCTGGTCAGACCGAGAACACGCTCGTCTCGTTCAAGTCGGTGCTTGAGGAGAACCCCCACCTCAAGCAGTTCGCCCAGCATCTCCATCTGGATCTCGACTACGAGGACCGCGAGGAGCGCACGCGCAACCTGTTCTCCGGAAACACCTACCGAGCGTTAAACTTCGTCGTGGATGTTCCTGTTCGGATGGATGCCTACTTGCCGTCACCGGCAGAGGACACTCGCGAGCGCAATAACCGCACGGTCTTCACGCTCGTGGAGTTCCAGATCATGGACGAAGAGACCGCTCGCCAGAACGAGGAAGGCGAGAATGCGCACAAACTCTACAAGCGCCGACAGAAGCGGCGAGTCCTGCGCCGTTTGTCTCGTGGGCTGGTCGTTCCAAAGCGGCAAGGCTGAAGCTATACTCTGCCGCTTTGTAGAATCCCGTGAGATTACTGCGATAGCGGCCGCTTCAGTGCTATTCAGAGAATAGGACGTCTATTCGTTGTACCGGCGCACGTAGACGTGGTCTCCCATTGAATTCTCTACAGCGTCGCGACTCTCGTGCCAAGCGACTACGGGTCTCCGAGCAGAATCGATTGCGAGCATAGGGCTCTGGCTATTCTTCTGGCCCTGGTTGATTCCATCTCCGGTAGTTAGGCTATTCCAAGTGGTGCTGTCCCAGTAGCTGGCAAACAGGTGGTAATATCCTGTCTCTGCCATCCCATCGAACTCCTTCCAGGTAATGAAAAGATTACCAGAGGGGGTGGCTTGGAGCCGTGCCTGCCCTGCATAGGTGTAACCGCCATATGCACTCATGGGATCTCCAACTCGCTCCCAGGACTGTGGTCCAGTAGAACGGAAGATTTGGATATCCCTAGGGCCATCAATGTAGGACTCTTCTGTCCAGGCTAGATACAGGTTGTTCTGGGCATCAATGGCCAAGGAGCAGTCACGGGCATATGTTGCTCCTGTGGAGGCGCTAAGACCACCAGAGACGTAGCCGTTGGTGTCGTCGCCGTAGAAGGGTGGAACCGCAGAGGCCCAAGAGCCGTTTGATTGAAGGCGCATGACGTAGATGTTCGTAGGGGAGTATTCCTCTAGCGTCTGTTCCTGGAAGGCCACAATGGGTTGGCCATTGCTGTCCAACACGAGCGAGGGCTTGGTGGCGCTGGTAAACTTACTTACGGCACTGACCACGCCTCCATAAGAGCCCACACTGGTGAATGCTGCTCCATTGACGGATTTCCAGACGTAAATAGCCGAGAATTCATCGATATTCATCTCATCCCAGGCAACGTAGATATCGTTTCCGCGTATCGCGAGCGAGGGATTGCGGGCGGGCGTCGCAACCGGGCTGGAACGCGTGTCATTTTCGGCGGATATGACTCCGGAGCCCACGGATTGCCAGGTGGTTCCCGTCCAACGTCTGATGTAGATGTTCTCGTTGAACCCGTCCGATTCCTGCCATGCCACGATGGGGTTTCCGCTGCCATCAAGCACCAGCGCAGGCTTGTAGGCGGAGCCGCTTGAGGTACCGTTCAGCGCGCTTCCAATCGGCGTGAACGCGTTACCGTCCCAGCGATAGACGTAGATGGATGACTTGCCTCCCGCAGTGGCCTCCTCACTCCATGCAACCACTGGGTTGTCCTGGCCATCGAGCGCCATGGCAGTGTCTTTCAGAAGCGTATTGCCGCCCACTGCATGCAGTGGTCCACCGAACGAGTACCAGTGTGGAAGCTGAAAGCTCCACGGCGTGCTCGGAACAACGAGCGCGTTGCCAGCCGAGTCGGTGATGCCACTGCTCAGGCCAATCGAGACGGTCGCTGGCAGGGGAGGCTTCACCTTGGGGGCGAGGGTCAGTGTTCTGCCGTCGCTCGAAAGCGAGAGCGTCTTCTCTGCCAACACTCCAGAGACGGTGAAGCTCACCGTGGTATCGCTGATCGTCGTGGCCTTCACCGGTTTCGAGAAGAGCACCTGGATGGGCGTGCTGTACGCCACATTGGTCGAGCTGGGGGCCGGTGAACGCGAAGCGACCTGCAGATTGGTACGGTCGACGATGACGGTGACGGGCGCGCTCGAGAAGGTCCGGCCCGCCTTGAGGGCACGAACTGTCAGCGTGTAACTGCCCTCAGGCTCAGCTGCGGTGTTCCAGGTGTAGCGATAGGGCGAGTCGATGATCGCGAGCTCCGCCTCATTCTTGTAGAGCCGCACCAGGTCAGGTGTTCCTCCGCGCACGTCGACTGCGAGTTCAACGGACCCGCTCGTGTAGAACGTGCCCGTCGGAGCGGTGATCGTGACAGACAGCTCCGTGGAGGGTGTTCCTGAGTCCGGGTTCACACCCGCGTCGGTTTGTGTCGGGGGACTGGTGTCGATCTCCGGCAGCTGCAGGCATGCGGACATCAATCCGGCGAGAAACAGGGGGATGTAACGTTTGAGGGTTGGCATGCCACTCCGCTGTGCAGGCTCCATTCCAGGTGCCTGGGGCTGAGTCTCGGGCTCTTACGCTCGTAAGCCCCCGAAACGACTCGCGGAGAATGCCTCAGTTCCACTTGCGCCGTGAATCCATCCAGGAGTCCCGTCTCACTCCCAGGATGCGCCGTCCGCAACGCTGGACGCCTGGACCCTCGAAACACCCGCGCCGCTCCAGGAGGCCCTCCTTGGGGCTCCCGAGCGGCGCGTGGGTGACACCGGGTCCGCGACAGCGGCTACTTCTTCTTCCGATTCTTCTTCTTGTTTTCCTTCTCGCGCTTGCGGCGCTCCTTGATGGCGTCCTTGTTCTCGGGCTTGCCCGCGGCCGACGGCGGCGCGTAGCCCATCATCCGCGCCTTGGCCATCGCCGCCTGTCCCATCGGCGCCGTATAGCCCGGGGCGATCTGCGGCATCTGCATCGGCATGCCCCCCATCCCCATCCCCGCCATCGCCTTCTCCATCATCTTCGGGTCCTTCCCGAAGATGCTCGACATGTCCATGTTCTTCATCTGCGCCAGCTGGCCCATCTGCTTGAAGCCAGGGATGCGCCCCAACAGGCCCGGGTTCTGCCCAATCGTCCCCATCACCTGCTGCATCATCCCGAACTTCTGCAGCAGCTCGCGCACCTCTTCCGTCTTGCGCCCGCTTCCCTTCGCGATGCGCTTCACCCGGCTGTCGTTGATCAGGTTCGGACGCAGCCGCTCCTGCTCCGTCATCGAGTCGTACATCGCCTCGATCTTCGTCAGCTCCTTCTCGTCCGGGTTCAGATGCTCCGTCATCTCCCCGAAGAGCGGGAACTTCTCCAGCAGATCCTTCAGCGGGCCCATCTTCCGCACCATGCGGATCTGCTCGACGAAGTCCTTCATCGAGAAGTTGCCCGACAGCAGCTTCTGCGCGTCCTCCGCCGCCTTCTTCTCGTCGACGACGCCCTCGAAGTCCTTCATCAGGCCGACGATGTCGCCGAAGCCCAGAATCCGGCTCGCCAGGCCATCCGGGCGGAACTCCTCGAGCTTGTCCATCGACTCGCCCATGCCCAGGAACTTGATGGGCTTGCCCGTCACCTCCTTGATGGACAGCGCCGCGCCACCGCGCGCATCACCGTCCAGCTTCGTGAGGATGAAGCCGTCCAGGCTCAACCGCCGGTCGAACTCGGCCGCCGTGCGCACCGCGTCCTGGCCAATCATCGCGTCGCACACCAGCAGGATGTTGTCCGGCCGGACGTTCGCCTTGATGGCCTCCAGCTCGGTCATCAGGGCCTCGTCGATCGCCAACCGGCCCGCGGTGTCGATCAGCACCACGTCGCACTTCTGCTCGCGCGCCGCGGCATACCCGCGCTTCGCCAGCTCCGGCGGCGGCACGTTGGGCTCGAAGTACACCGGCACCTTCAACCGCTCGCCCAGCACCTTGAGCTGATCCACGGCCGCCGGACGGTAGATGTCCGCCGCCACCAACAGCGGCTTGCGCCCCTCCTTGAGGAGCTTGCTGGCGAGCTTGCCCGTGGTCGTCGTCTTACCCGAGCCCTGCAGGCCCACCATCATGATGCCGCTGACCTGGTCCTTGGGCTTGAGCTGGATGCTCGTGTCCACAGGGCCCATCAGGGCCTCGAGCTCGTCGTGGCAGATCTTGACGAAGTGGTCGCCCGCCGTGACGCGGTGCTTCTGGCCGGCCTTGTCGGTCACGGTCGTCTGCACGACCTCCCCGACGGCCTTCTCGCGCACCCGCGCGACGAACTTCTTCACCACATCGAAGGCGACGTCCGCTTCGAGCAGGGAGACGCGGATGTCGCGAAGCGACTCGTCCACCATCTCCGGGGTGATCTCTCTCTTGCCCGCAAGGCGGTTCTTGGCGGCTCGGAAGCCCTTGGCGACGGTCTCAAGCATGGCGGTCGCTATATAACAGCGCAGGCCAGGACGGGATGCCCAAGTGCGTCGAGCCGTCCACCAGTCGAGAAATAAGCGCCCTTCGCCCCGGGCCTACCCCATCGCCCGGCCGGCTGAGACCCAGGCAGCCCGGCCGGCCGGGCCCCTGGAAGGTGCCTGCCGCCCGGGCCGGACGGCAGGTCCTGCCTACCACCTCAGTTGGGGCGCGACTGCGCCTCCATCTTCTTGCGCAGGCTCAGCGGACGCATGTCCGTCCACACCTGCTTGATGTGCTCCAGGCACTCGGCCTTGGGGCCCTGCTTGCCCGCGTCCTTCCAACCCGGCGCGTTCTCCCGGTCCGCCGGCCAGATGGAGTACTGCTCCTCGTGGTTCATCACGACCTTGTAGACGGTCGTATCCTCTTGCTCGCTCATGGTTGAGTGCTCCTACAGGTGAACGGGGATTCGCGGGACGTCAGAAGAAGAGCTCCGCCTGGATGTAGGGCAGCGAAGCGGTGATTCCCTTCTCCTGGCACCACGCGAGCATCTTGCGCGCCTCGATGAGCTGCGGCGAGTTCTCATGGTACCCCATGGCCATGACATGCCCCATCCAGGGCTCGCGGCCCATGGCGTAGATGTGGACCTGCTTGGGGTTGATCCGCCGGGCGATCTCGATGGCCCGATCGGCGTTGGAGCCGTTGAGGCGCCGCGACTGGTCCATCTTGCGCGGCAGCGGCGCGGGCAGCAGCGGGCCGTACATCCAGCTCAGCGGCCCACCCTCGGACTCCATGCCGAGGAACAGCACGTCGATGTCCCCCACGGCCGCGTGGACGTGGTCGTACATGCGCGGCTCGAGCGCGTTGGAGTCCGCCGCCATCAGCAGCGAGCGGCCCTTGAGCTGCACCAGGTGCGCCAGCTTCGCCTGGATGTTGAGGTCCGCGTGCTCGCCGATGAAGGGCACTCCCGTGATGGAGCCGCCCGGCACCTCGATGGACTCCAGCTCGGACAGCGTCACCACGTTCTTGAAGCCAACCGCCTTCAGCATCAGCTTGAGCGAGGGGTCCGCCAGGCCGCCACCGTTGCTGGCCGGAACCACGATGGTGCCGATCCGCTGACGCAGCTGCAGCAGCGGCTCGAACATCAGGTGGTCCGCGTGCCCGTGGGTGATGAGCACGTAGTCGATCTTCTCCGGCAGATCCGCGTGCGTGTAGCGCGGCACGTCCGTGGGGAAGTCGTAGGAGATGACGGGATCCGTCAGGATGCTCACGTCGCGCGACTCGATGAGCACGCAGGCGTGGCCGATGTAGCGCACGCGCACGCCGTCGCCGTCATAGCGCGGGGCCGGACGCGGAGCCTGGTCCGTGAAGAAGGTGGAGAAGAGCTCGGCATCCCTGGCGCCAATGCCCATGGCCTCGCGGATGGCGTCCACCGAGCCCGGGGTGCGCCGCATGGCGTAGAGCTGGTCGATGGCCTCGTGGCGGAAGGGCAGGTGCACCTGGAGCGTGTCCTTGTCCGAGTCCAGCCGCGGCGTGCTGAAGACGTACGGCCGGGCATCCCCCTTCAGCAGGCGGAACGACAGGCTCTGCGAGGACTCCTTGTAGTGCGGGCTGCGGTAGAGCAGCGGCTCGAAGAAACGCGCCGACGCCCGGTTGTTCAGGTCGTACAGCAGTTCCACGTACCCCTGGAGGATGTCCGGCACCTTCTTGTACAGCTCCTCCAACGACGCGCCGTTGGACGGGAGCAGCAGCTTGTCCAGCTCCGCCACCGCCTGGGCGAACTGGAGCGAGGCCGCCTGCTCCTTGCGCGTCCGCTCCAGCAATTCCTTGACCTCGCCCGCCCGCTCGACGCCGTAGTTGAGGTAGGGGCCACCGGCCAGCGCCGGATTCTTCAGCGCCGCCACGTGGATGGCCGGGTTGGCCACGAACGACTCCATGATCTTCACATGGTGGTTGGCCACGTACAGCGGCGCGGTCGCGGGCGCGATGAGGTACCACCACGCGTACCACTGGTTGTACAGCGGCTCGACGGCAACGTTCTGCTTCAGGTACAGCGCGGGCTGGGACACGCGGTGCTCCTCGGGCCCCCAGGAGCCCGAAGTGATGAGGGTGGCGAGATGATGAAAGACCCGGATGCCGGGAGCAAGGGGGGGCTCACCCATCGGCTCTCGGGAACCGGGAATGTCCCGGCCGGGGTGCGGTACCCTCCGGCTCCATGCCCCCTTCGAAGAAACGACCCGTCTCGCTGGCGGGTGCCCTCGTGGCGCTCGCCCTCCTGGCCGGCTGCGATACCCCGGCGCCTCCTCCGGACGCCGTCATCTTCGGCAAGACGCAGGTGTACCTCAACGGCGCGAGGGCTTCCGTTCGCACCGAGGAGACGAACCTCGGAAATCTCACCGCCGATGCCTACCTCTGGTTCGCCCGGAAGAAGGATCCCTCCACCGTCATCTCCCTCCGGAACAGTGGCGGCATCCGTGAATCCATCGAGACCGGCGAGATCAGGCAGCTCGACATCGAGAAGAGCCTGGCCTTCAACAACGCGCTGGTGCTCGTCACCGTCACCGCCGCACAGCTCGAACAGGTGCTGGAGCACGGCGTGGCGGCCGTGGCCCCCGACGTCACCGCGGGCCAGTTCCTCCAGGTGAGCGGTCTCCGCTTCGAGTACGACGCCAGCAAGCCCGCCCAGCTGTTCGACCTCGACGGCAACCTCCTCACCGAGGGCGAGCGCATCCGCCAGGCCGTCATCGTGGATGGCTCCGGCAACGTGGTGGATACCCTCGTGTCCAATGGCGCCCTCGCCGGAGATCCCGAACGCACCTTCCGCATGGTGACGCTCGACTTCGTCGTCGCCCTCGGAGGCGACTACTTCCCCTTCCCCCTCTTCGAGCTCCAGAACGCGGCCCGCTACAACCTCGTCCCGCTGGACACCACCCCCAACAACCAGGGCTTCAACGACGAGGGCCGTGAGCACAGGGCCTTCGCGGACTACCTCGCCGCCACCTGGCCCGCCTCCGGTCCGGGCTACGCCGAGGCCGATACCCCCAAGGAAGCCGATACGCGCATCAAGTCCGTCGGCCCGTGAGGCGCGCCGGCGCCGCCCGCCCGGGCTCCGAGCAGGCATGCTGCAGGCCCGGGGGATTCACACTAGGATGCCGGCCTCGCCTTTGGCCGCTCTGAGGGGTTCACGGATGGAGGAAGAGTTCTCACTCGTCGGCATGACGGAGGACATGGGGATCAACTCCGTCCTCTTCGGCTTCATCGGCTTGTGCCAGATGGCCTTCCCCCAGCGCCTCCGGGCCTGCTTCCTGCTGGGCAGCCATGCGACGGGGGATGGGGTCGCCGACAGCGACCTCGACCTGCTGCTCGTCTTCAAGGACCGGTTCCAGGAAGGGGAGGGGGAGCGCCATGAGCACTTCCGCCGCTCCGTGGGCATGATGGCCCGCTTCCCCCTGGATGTGAGCGCCATGGACGAGGCCCGGCTGATGGCCGAAGGCACCGTCAACCTGAAGCGGGCCTCCCTGTTGCTGGCGGGGGAAGACATCCGCGAGCGCATCCCGCTGATGCCCCTCGAGCAGTGGCTGCGCTTCTGCATGCACCGGCCCTATATGTTCATGGAGCGCGCCCGCGCTCGCGCCGAGGGCGAACCCCTGCGCTACCCGCTCGCCCATCCGGACCCGCGGGGCGAACTCTACGGCTACGATCACTCCGCCGTACTGGATGCCCAGGGCATGCCGCACCGGGGCTTCAAGGAACTGGTCACCCTGGCCAGCCGGCTCGCGGCGGCCGAGGTGGCTCTGGCCGGAAAACACGTGTTCTCCAAGCGCGACGCCATCGAGGCGCACCGCCTGCACGTCAACAACGAGCGGACGCTCCTGTTCGAGCAGATCCACGAGTGCCGCAAGCGCTGGGGCTACCGGGTGCCGGATGCCCCCGAGGACCAGGCGAACCTGCGCTCCCTCTGCGCCCGCATCCTGGACGCGGAGAACCATTTCCTGGGCCTCTACAAGGACTACCTGCTCGCCGAGCTCCAGCGCGGAGAGGTTCGCGACCGGGTGCTGGCCGCCCGGCGCCTGGGGGAGATCCTCTATCCCGGCTCCGAGGTGCCCGCCGCCCTGACTCCGCTCCAGGAAGCGCCGGAACCCGAGCTGCGCGAGGCCGCCCGGGAGTCGCTTCGCCTCATCGAGCGGTACTCCGCCCACCAGAACTCTCCAGCGGCCTGAGTCTTCGAGCCTTCCTCCGAGGAGTGTGGATGTCCACGCCCGCGCTGTACCTGAAGCAGAACGTCGTCACCGAACCGCTCTACAACCAGTGGTACGCGTGGTGGTTCCTGGCCTCGCCCATGACGGCGCCACTCTTCGTGGCCAACCTCCATGTGAAGATCATGGAGTCCTTCGTGGACAACCCGGCCATCCACGTGGCCGCGCTGAAGAGCCCGGTGCTGCGGGGCGGGCCCTACATCAACTACGGCGTGCAGCAGGTGGACGCGGTCAAGGCCCTGCTCGAGCGCACCCTGAAGGAAGAGGCCCTGTCCCTGCGGTACGCGGAGGCCGTCCTGGAGCTGGAGAAGCTGCTGGACTCGGCCGAGGGTTTCTCCCTGGAGGAACTGTACCCGCGCGTGCCGGACCTGCTGCGCGGCTACGTGGAGCTCACGTATGACATGAAGAACCGGGCCTCGCCCCGCTTCTTCGAGTCGCTCCTCTACCGCAGCCCCTTCCACCGCGAGTCCTCGCAGAGCCTCTGCATGCGGCTCATCCATGGAGACGCCCGGCCCTACGTCTTCAGCACCCCACGGCTGGATACGCTCGACGGCAGCCTCCAGGTGAAGGTTCCCTACCGGCACCAGGCCCTCGACCAGCTCTACGCCATGCGGCGCACCCCCGGCCCCGTGGAGCCCGTGCGCGAGGCGCTGGGAATCGAGTCCCGGGACTTCGAGACCTTCTCCTCCTTCTTCACGGACCAGCCGCCGCGCCCCGCTCCCCGGTACGACGGCGATGGTGTGCGCGTGCGCTACTTCGGCCACGCGTGCGTGCTCATCGAGTCGCGCCACGTCAGCCTCCTCACGGATCCGGTCGTCAGCTACGACTTCCCCACGGACATGCCGCGCTACACCTTCGCGGATCTGCCGGAGAAGATCGACTACGTGCTCATCACCCACGGGCACGCCGATCACCTGATGTTCGAGCCGCTGCTCCAGCTGCGCCACCGCATCGGCACCATCGTGGTGCCCGCGAACAACGGCGGACGGATCGCGGACCCCTCGCTCAAGCTGATGCTCAAGCACGCCGGCTTCCACAACGTGGTGGCGCTCTCGGACCTGGAGTCCCTGCCGCTCCCCGGTGGCGAGCTCATCGGCCTGCCCTTCATCGGCGAGCACGGAGATCTCGACATCCAGGCCAAGATCGCCCACCTCGTCCGGCTCGAGGGGAAGAACCTGTTGATGGCCGCCGACTCCAACGCGCTCGAGCCGCGCCTCTACGAGCATGTCCACCGCGAGGTGGGGAACATCGACATGATGTGGCTGGGCATGGAGTCCGAAGGTGGGCCGCTGAGCTGGATGTACGGCCCCCTGCTGCCCGCTCCCATGCCCAGGAAGATGGATCAGTCCCGGCGGCTCAATGGCTCCAACGCCGTGCGCGCCATCGAGATCGTCCAGCGGCTCGAGCCCGGGCAGGTCTTCATCTACGCCATGGGCCGCGAGCCCTGGCTGGGCCATGTGATGGTGATGGGCTACCACGAGAACTCGCCGCAGCTCGTGGAGTCCCGCAAGCTGCTCGAGTACTGCCGCCAGCACGGCATCACCGCGGACATGCCCTACGGTCAGGCCGAGCTCTTCCTCCGCTGACGGCCTCCGCCCCCCACCGCATGTCCCAGGACTCTTCCTCCTCCACCGTGCGCCGCCTCCTGGGACTGGCCCGGGCCGAGTGGCGAGCCCTGTCCGCCGGCGTCTTCTTCCTGCTGCTCAGCAGCGGCATGGCCCTCGTCTTCCCCCAGGCCCTCCGGTTCATCATCGACGAGGCACTCGGGGCCAGGAATCAGGCCTTCATCGACCGGGCCGCGCTCGGGCTCATCGCCGTCTTCGCCGTGCAGGCCGGGGCCGATGCGCTGCGCTACTCCTTCTTCACCCACGCGGGCGAGCGCATCGTGACGCGGCTGCGGCACGAGCTGTTCGCCAGCCTCGTGGCCCAGGAGGTGGCCTTCTTCGACGAGCACAAGACCGGCGAGCTCACGAGCCGGCTCACCGCCGATACCCAGGTGCTCCAACACGCGGTGAGCAACAACATCGCCACGGCCCTGCGCTGTGGCGCCCAGGCGGCTGGTGGCCTGGCCCTGTTGCTCTACACCTCGCCGCTCCTCACCCTGTTGATGCTGGCCATCGTGCCCCCCGTGGTCGTCGCGACCGTGCTCTTCGGCCGGCGCATCCGGCAGACCTCGCGGAGGGTGCAGGCCGCGCTCGCCGAGGCCAATGGTGTGGCCGATGAAGTCCTATCCGGCATCCGCACCGTGCGCGCCTTCGCCGCCGAGCGCCATGAAGTAGGGCGCTACCGCCTCGGTCTCGAGCGCGCCTTCGAGGTGGCTCGCGAGCGCGCCCGCCTGTCCACCGCTTATGTTGCCAGCACCTCCTTCGCGGGCCTCGCCGCCGCCGCCGTCGTGCTGTGGTACGGCAGTAGGTTGATGCTCCGGGGCGAGCTCTCCATGGGCGGTCTTACCTCCTTCCTCGTCTACTCCACCCTCGTCTCCATGGCCCTGAGCGGGCTGACCGACCTGTGGGCGGACCTCATGCGCGCCTCGGGCTGCGCCGAGCGCGTCTTCGAGATGCTCGACCGCCAGCCCTCCATGCCCTCCTCGGGCGGCGAGCGTCTCCGGGAGCTTCAGGGCGAGATCCGGTTCCAGGCCGTGCGCTTCGCCTATCCCGCTCGCCCGGACCTGCCCGTGCTCCATGACATCGACCTGGGGCTCCAGCCGGGCGAGGTGGTGGCCATCGTCGGGCCCTCGGGCGCCGGCAAGTCCACCATCGCCGGGCTGCTGACGCGCATGTATGACCCCCAGGGCGGGCGCGTGCTGCTGGATGGGATGGAGTTGCGCTCCCTGGACCCCGAGTGGCTCCGGCAGCGGATTGGCACCGTGGCCCAGGAGCCGCTGCTGTTCGCCTCGTCCATCGCCGACAACATCCGCTACGGCCGCATGGATGCCTCGGACGCGGAGCTCGAGGCCGCCGCTCGCGCCGCCAACGCCCACGAGTTCATCTCCCGCTTCCCCGAGGGTTATCGCACCCTGGTGGGCGAGCGCGGTGTGCAGCTGTCCGGTGGTCAGAAGCAGCGCATCGCCATCGCTCGCGCCGTGCTGAAGGACCCGCGCTTGTTGGTGCTCGATGAGGCCACCAGCGCGCTCGACGCGGAGAGTGAGCATCTGGTGCAGGAGGCCCTGGAGCGGCTGATGCGGGGCCGCACCACGCTCATCATCGCGCACCGCCTCTCCACCGTGATTGGCGCGGACCGCGTGCTGGTGCTCGAGGGGGGCAGGGTGGTGCAGAGCGGCGACCACTCCACCCTCATGGGCCAGGAGGGGCTCTACCGCAGGCTGGTGGAGCGCCAGTTCGTGGCCGCCTGACGCTCCCGGGACTGATCCGTGACTATTTCCCCTCGCCCTCCGGGAGAGGGACGGGGTGAGGGTTCCACGGCCCCCGGGTTGAATCCCCTGTCCACATCGTGGGACACGGGTTGGAGAACGGGCCCGGATACCCTCACCCCCACCCTCTCCCGAGGGGAGAGGGAGTTTCTGGTCACTTCCCTCAAGGGGGTTTTCCTCTGGAGGATCAGCCCGCTTGCTGGAGACCTGCCCCTGTTCCGGCTCGCTTCAGCAACTCCCGCAGTCGTGCGGCCAGGTGCTCCACGTTCGGCATGGCGATGAGGCTGAAGTGGTCGCCAGGTACCTCGTGCACCTCCACGCCTCCTCGTGCCAGCACACCCCAGCCCAGATCCTCCTCCTGGCCCTCGGGCCCCTCGGCGGCCCTCAGCAACACCAGTGAGCCCCCATATGGCTTCGGCTCGTACGTGCGCGAGGCAGTCCGGTTGCGCGCGTACATCCTCCACAACGCCCGCACCTCTTCGGCCGCTGCCTCCTCCACCTGCGGATGGGCTCGTCCCTCCAGCACCCCCTTCAGCTCCACCGCGTCCACCTGCTCGAGCACTTCCGCCGCCCTCGGGTGCAGCCCCGCCAGCCTCGACAGGTGCTCGGCGAACTCGAACACCGTCTGCTCCACCTTCGTCTCCGGGGTTGGTTCCGCCCCGGCCGCTTCCTCGCGGCCCCTCGCGTCGATGACGGCCAGCAGCGCCACCTTCTCGCCCCGTGCTTCCAACTGTCTCGCCATCTCGTACGCCACTCGCCCGCCCATGGACCAGCCTCCCAGCACGTACGGGCCCTCGGGCTGCACCTCGCGCACCGCTTCCAGGTAGCGCGCCGCCATCTCCTCCACCGTCTCTCCCGACCCGTTTCTCGGCACCTGCAGTCCGTAGAAGGGCTGCTCCGCGTCCAGTCTCCTCGCCAGCTCCAGGTACCCCAGCACGCTGCCTCCCACCGGATGCACGCAGAAGAACGGCTTCCCACTCCCGCCCTTCCTCAGCGTCACCAGCGGCGAGTCCGACGTGCTCCCCGCCTCGATGCGCGCCGCCAGCTTCTCCAGCGTCGGCGCCTCGAACAGATCGATGACCGCGAGCTGCGCTCCGAACAGCGTTCCCACCCGCGCCACCACCTGCGTCGCCAGCAGCGAGTGTCCACCCAACTCGAAGAAGTCGTCGTGCACGCCCACGCGCGGCACTCGGAGCAGCTCCTTCCAGAGCTCCGCCAGCCGTTGCTCCGTCCCGGTGCGCGGCGCCACGTACTTCTCCTGCGCCTTGCTCCGAGACGGCGCCGGCAGTGCCTTCCGGTCCACCTTCCCGTTGGACGTCAGCGGCAGCGCCTCCAGCACCACGAAGGCCGCGGGCACCATGTAGTCCGGCAGCCGCTCCTCCAGGTACGCGCGCAGCCCCCGCTCTTCCAGCGTGGTCCCCGGCCTGCCCACCGCGTACCCCACCAGGTGCTTGTTTCCCCCGGCCTCCTCGCGCGCCACCACCACGCACTCGCTCACGCTGGGATGCTGCCCCAGCGCCGCTTCCACTTCGCCCAGCTCCACCCGGTAGCCACGGATCTTCAGCTGGTGATCCACCCGGCCCAGGAACTCGATGCGGCCTCCTTCCACCCACCGCACCCGGTCTCCCGTCCGGTACAGCCTCGCCCCGGGCACCCCGCTGAAGCGGTCCGGGACGAAGCGCTCCGCCGTCAGCTCCGGCCGGCCCAGGTAGCCCCGGCCCACGCTCTCTCCGCCGATGTACAGCTCGCCCGGGACTCCTGGTGCCACCGGCTGCTCGTACCCGTCCAGCACGTACACCCGCACGTTCCCCAGCGGCCGGCCCAGTGGCACCGACTGCGCCCCAGGCACCCGAACCCCTCGCTCTACCTTCTGCGCGAGCACGCCCACCGTCGTCTCCGTCGGGCCATAGTGGTTGTACACCTCGCACTCCGGCGCGAGCGCGTGCACCTTCTCCACCAGCGCCCACTCCGACTTGTCACCGCCCAGCACCAGTCTCCGGCGCGGCAGCAGTGCCTGGGCGTCCTCCGCCGCCAGCAGCGCCTCCAGGTGCGTCGGGACCACCTTCAGTCCCTCCACCCCGTGTTCGCGCCCGTAGGCCGCCATCCGCCCCGCGTCCGAGGCCGTCTCCTTCTCCACCAGGTGCACCGTGCCTCCCGCGCACAGCGTGGGGAAGAGCGCCGTGTGCCCCAGGTCCGCCGCCAGCGTCGACACCGACGCGAAGCTCATCCCTCGCGGCAGCTCCAGCCTCCGGCTGACTCCCTCCACGTAGCAGGCCAGCTGCCCGTGCTCGATGCACACACCCTTCGGCCTCCCCGTGCTCCCCGACGTGTAGATGATGTACGCCGCGTTGCCCGGCGATACCTCGCTCTCCGGCGCCTCCTCCGGCTGTGACTCCAGCAGCCCGTCCTCCGCGTCCAGGCTCACCACGAACCCACCTTGCGAGGGCAACTCCTCCGCCAGCGACTCCTCGGTGACGATGACCTGCACCTTCGCGTCCTTGAGCACGTGCAGCACCCGCTCCGGGAAGCGCGCCGTGGACGGATCCACCGGGACGTACGCCCCGCCCGCCTTGAGGATGCCCAGCAGGCCCACCAGCGCGTGCGCCTTCCTCTCCACGAACAGGCCCACCCGCCGCTCCGGCTCCACTCCCAACGCCTTCAGCCAGTGCGCCACCTGGTTCGCCCGCCGCTCCAGCTCCGCGTAGGTGAGCCGCCCGTCCGCGGCCACCACCGCCACTGCTTCGGGCGTCCTCGCCGCCTGCTCGGAGATGAGCTCGTGGATGCACCGCCGCTCGTACGGCGCCGCGGTGTCGTTCCACTCCACCAGCACCCTCCGCCGCTCCTCCTCCGTCAGCAGCGGCAGCTCGGACAACCGCTGCTGTCCTTCCTGCGCCACCACGCCTTCCAGCAGCCGCTGGAAGTGCCTCGCCATGCGCTCCACCGTGGAGGCCTCGAAGAGGTCCGTGCTGTACATCCACGAGCACACCAGCCCCTCCGCCGTCGGATTCACCAGCACCGTCATGTCCAGTTTGGACGCGACCGGCACCTGATCCTCGTGGCTCAGCTTCAGCCCCGGCAGCTCGGGGGCCGACAGCGGCATGTTCTGCAGCACCAGCTTCACCTGGAAGAGCGGCGCGTGCGCCGTGCTGCGCTCCGGATTGAGCGCGCGCACCACCTCCTCGAAGGGCACGTCCTGGTGCGAGTTCGCCTCCATCGACACCTGCCTGGCCTGCGCCAGCAGCTCGCGGAACGTGGGGTTGCCCTCCATCCTCAGCCGCAGCACCAGCTGGTTGATGAAGAAGCCGATGAGCGGCTCCGTCTCCACGTGGTTGCGGTTGGCCACGTCCGTGCCCACCACCACGTCCGTCTGCCCGCTGTAGCGGTGCAGCAGCGACTGGAACCCCGCCATCAACACCATGAAGAGCGTGGACCGCTCGCGCAGCGCCAGCGCCTCCAGCTTCCGGGTCAGCTCCGCGCTCAGCGTCGACAGCAGCGTGCCGCCCCGGTACGTGCGCACCGCGGGCCTCGGCCGGTCCGACGGGAGCTCCAGCACCGCCGGCGCTCCCTCCAGCCGCTTCCTCCAGTAGCTCAGCTGCGCCTCCAGCGCCTCGCCCTGGAGCCACTGCCGCTGCCACGCCGCGTAGTCCGCGTACTGCACCGGCAGGGCAGGCAGCCGCGCGGGCCGCTTCTCCTGGTGCGCCGTGTACTGCTCCACCACCTCGCGCACCAACACGCCCAGCGACCAGCCATCCGAGACGATGTGGTGCATCGTCAGCAGCAGCAGGTGCACCTCGTCCTCGAGCCACAGCAGCGTGGCGCGCATCAGGGGCCCCTTGGACAGATCGAAGGGCCGCTGTGCCTCCACCTCCTTCAGCCGCCGTGTCTCCTGCTCGCGGGTGCCGGGCGGCAACTCCCGCAGGTCCACCCGGGCCAGGGTCATCTCCACCGAGGGAATGACCCTCTGCGCGGCGCCCTCCGGCCCCTCCTCGATGACGGTCCGCAGCGACTCGTGCCGGCGCACCAGCTCCTGGAAGGCATGCTCCATCGCCCGCATGTCCAGGTTGCCCTCGAACCGCAGGAAGATGGGGATGTTGAAGGTGGCGAGCCCGGGCTCGAGCTGCTCCAGGAACCACAGCCGCTGCTGAGCGAACGACAGCGGCATGTGCTCCCGGCGTGTCACGGGGCGCAGGGCCGGGGCCTGGAGTTTCTGGCCCACACCCATGGCCGCGTCCACGCGCCCGGCCTGGTCCTCCAGCGTCCGGGCCTCGAAGAGCGCCTGCAAGGGCAGCTCCACCTGGAAGGCACCACGGATGCGGGACAGCAGCCGCGTGGCCAGCAGCGAGTGGCCTCCCAGCGCGAAGAAGTCGTCCCGCACGCCTACCTGCTCCAGGCCGAGCAACTCATGCCAGAGACCCGCGAGCTTGCTCTCGGTCTCCGTGCGCGGGGCGATGGGGGACTCGTCCGCGCGAGGCGCCTCGGGGGCGGGCAGTGCCCGGCGGTCCAGCTTGCCGTTGCGCGTGAGGGGCAGGGCGTCCAGCACGACGAACGCCGCGGGCACCATGTACTCGGGCAGGCTGTCGCGGAGGAAGGTGCGCAGGGCCGTCGTCTCCACGGTTTCGCCCGGGCGCGCGGTGACGTAGGCCACCAGTCCCGTGCCACCCGCGAGGTCCTCGCGTGCCACCACCACCGCCTCACGCACCGCCGGGTGCCGGACGAGCACGCCCTCTACCTCTCCGGGCTCGATGCGCAGGCCGCGCACCTTCACCTGGAAGTCGATGCGTCCGAGGAACTGGAGCTGGCCGTCCTGAGACCAGCGGACCTTGTCTCCGGTACGGTACAGACGCGCGCCCGGCTCGGTGCCGAAGGGGTTCGGCACGAAGCGCTCGGCGGTGAGCGCGGGCCGTCCCAGATAGCCGAGCGCCAGTTGCACGCCACCGATGTACAGCTCTCCAGGCACGCCGACGGGCACCGGCCTCAGCGCGGCGTCCAGCACGTACACCTGGGTGTTCGCCACCGGCTTGCCGATGGGAAGCGTGCCGCCAGGCTCCTGGCCCGAGATGGCCGCCCACGTGGCGTCGATGGTGGCCTCGGTGGGACCGTAGAGGTTGACCAGACGGACCTCGGGCAGCACCGCGCGCATGCGCACGGCCAGCTCCGAGGGCAGCGCCTCACCACCGCAGAAGAGCCAGCGCAGCTCCGTGGCCTGGGCCAGCGCTGGCTCGTCCAGCATGAAGCGCAGCAGCGAGGGCACCACCTGGAGGACGTGGATGCGCTGGCGCACCACGCACTCCACCAGGGCCGCCGGGTCGCGGTGGGCCTCGGGTGGGGCGAGCACCAATGGAGCGCCCACCAGCAGCGGCGCCCAGCACTCCCAGACGGAGGCGTCGAAGCTCAACGGCGTCTTCTGGAGGACCCGCTCCCCGGCGCCCAGGCCGAACGTGGAGAGCAGCCACGCCATGTGGTTCGCCAGGGCCCCGTGGGAGATGAGAGCTCCCTTGGGCTGGCCCGTGCTTCCGGAGGTGTAGAGGACGTAGGCCGGGTGCTCGGCGCTGACGCCGACGGGCGGCAGGGGAGGCGCCTGGGAGATGGTCTCCCAGCCCGCATCGACGGCCACGAGGTGGCCCGGGAAGGACGGCACCGTGGCTCGCAGGTGCTCCCGGGTGAGGAGCACGGGCGCGGCGGTGTCTTCCAACATGAAGGCCAGGCGCTCGCGCGGCGCGGAGGGGTCCAGCGGGACGTAGGCCGCTCCCGCTTCGAGGATGCCCAACAGGCCCACCATCAGCTCCAGCGAGCGCTCCATGCACACCGCCACCCGGTCTCCCGGCTTCACGCCGAGGGCTCGCAGGTGGTGCGAGAGCTGGCGCGCCCGGCGCTCCAGTTCCGCGTAGGTGAGTCGCTGGTCCTCGAACACCACCGCCACCGCGTCCGGCGTGCGCGCGGCCTGGGCCTCGAACAGCTCGTGCACGCGGGCTTCACGTGGGAAGTCCGCGGCGGTGGCGTTCCAGTCCACCAGTACCCGGTGTTGCTCCGCCTCGGACATGAGCGACAGCTCGGACAGCCGCCGCTCGGGATGGGCGACCGCGTCCTCCAGCAACAGGCGCAGGTGCTCCATCATCCGCGCGGCCGTGGAGGCCTCGAACAGATCGCTCCGGTACTCGAGCTCGCCGTTCAGCCCCTGGGGCGATTCGGTGAAGGAAAGGGAGAGCTCGAACCGGGCGGTGCCGCTGTCCAGTGGCAGAGGCTGGACGAGCATGCCGGGCACGCTCAGCTCCGCCGTGGGCGTGTTGAGCAGACCCAGTGCCACCTGGAAGAACGGCGTGCGTCCGAGCTGCTGCCGCGGAGGCTGCAACACCTCGACGAGCTTCTCGAAGGGGACGTCCTGGTGCGCGTAGGCGCCGAGCGTCACGTCCTTCACCCGGCCGAGCAGCTCGCGGAAGGTGGGGTTCCCCTCCAGCCGGGTACGCAGCACCAACGTGTTGACGAAGAAGCCGATGAGCTCCTCCGTCTGGGCCTGGGTGCGTCCGGCGATGGGCGCCCCCACGCAGATGTCGTCCTGTCCCGAGTAGCGCGCCAGCACCACCTGCAGGCCCGCCAGCAGGCCCATGAACAGCGTGGCTCCCTCGCGCTGGCACAACGCCTTCAGGCCGTGCATCAAGCTCGGGGGCAGCTCCACCTTCAGCGAGGCGCCCGGGTTGCGCGCGTCCGCGGTGCGCGGCCTGTCCGTGGGCAGCTCCAGCGTGGGCGGAGCCCCCTCGAGCTGCTGCTTCCAATAGCCGAGCTGTTGCTCCAGCACCTCACCCTGGAGCCAGTCGCGCTGCCACGCCGCGTAATCCATGTACTGGATGGGCAGCTCGGGCAGCGGTGAGGGCCTTCCCGCGGAGAACGCCGCGTAGAGGGTGACGACCTCGCGGATCAGCACGGCGAGGGACCAGCCGTCCGAGACGATGTGGTGCATCGTCACCAGCAGCAGGTGCTCCCGAGCGGTGAGCCGCAGCAGCTTCGTGCGCAGCAGCGGCCCTCGGGCGAGGTCGAACGGCTGGCGCGCGTCCTCCTGGGCCAGACGCAGCGCCTCCGCCTCTCGCTCCGCGGGCGGCAGGTGCCCCAGGTCCTTCACCTCCAGGGCCCAGTGCGAGGCGGGCGCGATGACCTGGAAAGCCCTGTCCTCGCGGACCCGGAAGGTGGTGCGGAGCGACTGGTGACGGCGGACCAGCTCGGTGAAGGCACGCTCCAGCGCGGCTGCGTTGAGCGCGCCCTCCAGCCGCAGGGCGGCCGGCATGTTGTAGACCGCGCTTCCCGGCTGGTACTGGTCCAGGAACCACAGCCGCTGCTGTGCGAAGGACAGCTCCGCCTCGACCGAGCGCGGGACGATCATCGGGGCGGACACCCGGCGGGTATTGGCCTGTGCCTGGGCCTCGACGCGACGGGCGAGAGCCTCCACGGTGGGGGCCTCGAAGAGCGCTCGCAGGGGCAGGTCCACACCCAGGGAGGAGCGCAGCCGGGAGATGATCTGCGTGGCCAGCAGGGAGTGGCCGCCCAGGCTGAAGAAGTTGTCGGTGACGCTCAGCCGAGGCAGGCCCAGGACGCTGGAGAAGGTGTCCGCGAGCGTCTGCTCCACCGCGGTGCGAGGCGCGACGAAGGGCGCGGTACCCCGCAGGCTGTCCGCGTCGGGGGCGGGCAGAATGCGACGGGCCAGCTTGCCGCTGGGCGTGAGAGGCAGGGCCTCCAGGCGAACCAGGGCCGAGGGCACCATGTACTCGGGCAACCGGCGGGCCAGGGACTGACGCAGCGCCTCGGGCTCCCAGGCCGTGCCCGGGTGGAGCACCACGTAACCCACCAGCCGCTTGTCACCCGGCGAGTCCTCGCGCACCAGGGCCGCCGCGTCACGGACGCCCGGGGCTTCGCGCAGGGCTGCTTCCACCTCACCCTGCTCGATGCGGAAGCCACGCACCTTCACCTGGCCGTCCGAGCGGCCCAGGTATTCCACGGTGCCGTCGGCCCTCCAGCGGGCATGGTCGCCGGTGCGGTAGAGGCGGGCTCCGGGCTCACGGGAGAACGGGTTGGGGACGAACTTGTCGGCCGTGAGTTGGGCACGCTCGTGGTAGCCGAGCGCCAGTTGCACGCCGCCGATGAACAGCTCTCCGCGCACGCCCACGGGACAGGGCTGGCCCCGCGCATCCAGCACGTAGAGCGGCGTGTGGGGCAGGGGCGAGCCGATGGGAGGCAGGCGAGGCCACGAGGCGGGAGGCCCTTGCAGCCGGTGGGCGCTCACCACGTGGGTTTCCGAGGGACCGTACTGGTTCTCCAGGACGCACCCGGGCAGCCGCTCGAAGAGGGCCACGAGGGCGGGCGTCACCTGGAGTTGCTCACCGGCCGTCACCACCTCATGCAGGCTGGTGGGCAGAGGCGCCCCATGGGCCACCGCGTCGGCGAGGGCCTGCAGGGCGACGAAGGGCAGGAAGAGCCGCTGCACGCCATGGCGCACCAGCAACGCGAGCAGCGCGGGCATGTCCTGGCGAACCGGGGCGGTGGGGATGACGAGGGTGCCGCCGGCGCACCAGGTGGAGAAGAGCTCCTGGAAGGAGACGTCGAAGCTGAGGGAGGCGAACTGGAGGGTGGTGGCCGCCGGGTTGACGGACTGGCGCAGCTGCCACTCCAGCAGGTTGCTCAACGCGCGGTGAGGCAGGGCCACGCCCTTGGGCTTGCCCGTGCTCCCCGAGGTGTAGATGACGTAGCAGGAGGACTCGGGCGACAACGCGTGGGCCGGAGCATGCGCCGGTTGGTGGGAGAGCGCCTCGGCTTCCGTGTCCACGCACATCCATCGGGCCCGCGTGCCCGTGGAGAGCGAGGAGGTCAGGGAGGACTGCGTGAGCACCAGGGAAACACCCGCGTCCTCGAGCATGAAGGCCAGACGCTCGGAGGGGTAGGCGGGATCGAGCGGCACATAGGCGGCGCCGGCCTCGAGGACGGCCAGCACGGCCACGGCCATCTCCAGCGAGCGCTCCAGGCACAGGGCCACCCTGTCACCCGGGCGCACGCCCCGCGCGTGCAGGGCATGCGCGAGCTGATGGGCCCGGCGCTCCAACTGCGCGTAGGTGAGCTGGCTGCCCTCGAACACGACCGCCACCGCGTCCGGGGTGCGCGCGGCCTGGGACTCGAACAGCTCGTGCACGCAGGCGGGGCGAGCGGGGGCCGCCGTGGGGGTGTTCCAGTCCACCAGTACCCGGTGTTGCTCCGCCTCGGACATGAGCGACAGCTCGGACAGCCGCCGCTCGGGATGGGCGACCGCGTCCTCCAGCAGCAGGCGCAGGTGCTCCATCATCCGCGCGGCCGTGGCGGCGTCGAACAGGTCGCTCCGGTACTCCAGTGCTCCCTCCACCCCCTGGACCGATTGGCGCAGCGTCAGCGTGAAGTCGAACTTGGCGGTGCGCGTGTCCAGATCCACCAGCCGGAGGTCGAGCCCGGGCACGCTCAGCTCCGCCGAGGGCGTGTTGAGCAGCACCAGCGCCACCTGGAAGAAGGGCGTGTGCTCCGGCAGCCGCGGAGGCTGCAACACCTCGACGAGCTTCTCGAAGGGCACGTCCTGGTTCGCGTACGCCCCGAGCGTCACGTCCTTCACCCGGCCGAGCAGCTCGCGGAAGGTGGGGTTGCCGTCCATCCGGGTGCGCATCACCAGCGTGTTGACGAAGAAGCCGACGAGCTCCTCCGTCTGGGTCTGGGTGCGTCCGGCGATGGGCGCCCCCACGCAGATGTCGTCCTGTCCCGAGTAGCGCGCGAGCACCGTCTGCAGACCCGCGAGCAGGCCCATGAACAGCGTGGCTCCCTCGTGCTGGCACAGCGCGCCGAGCTTCTGGATCAGCTCCGGCGGCAGCTCCACATTCAGCGTGGCGCCAGGGTTGCGCTCGTCAGCGGTGCGAGGTCTGTCGGTGAGCAGCTCCAACGAGGGCGGAGCCCCCTCGAGCTGCTTCCTCCAATAGCCGATCTGCTGCTCCAGCACTTCACCCTGGAGCCACTCGCGCTGCCACATGGAGTAGTCCACGTACTGAATGGACAGCTCGGGCAGTGGCGAGGGCCTTCCGGTGACGCAAGCGTCGTACAGCGCCACCATGTCGCGGATCAGCACGGCGATGGACCAGCCGTCCGAGACGGTGTGGTGCAGGACGAGGATCAACAGGTGATCCTGCTCCGCCAGGCGCAGCAGCCTCGTGCGCAGCAGGGGACCCCGGGCGAGGTCGAACGGCTGGCGCGCCTCCTCTTGCGCCAGGCGCATGGCCTCGGCTTCCCGCTCTGGCCGAGGCAGGTGCCCCAGGTCGGTCACGTCCAGCGTCCGGTGCGAGGAGGGAGCGATGACCTGGACCGGCTTGCCCTCGCGAACCTGGAAGGTGGTGCGGAGGACTTCGTGGCGGTGGACCAGCTCGGTGAAGGCACGCTCCAGGGCGCCCACATCGAGCGTCCCCTCCAGCCGCAGGCCGGCCGGCATGTTGTAGAGCGCGGTGCCCGGCTGGTACTGGTCCAGGAACCACAGCCGCTGCTGCGCGAAGGACAGCTCTCCTTCGGTCAGCCCCGTGCGTGGCACGACCACCGCCGTGCGAGCCTTGTTCTCGCCGGTCTGTGTCTGGGCCTCGATACGACGGGCGAGCGCCTCCACGGTGGGGGCCTCGAAGAGGGCGCGCAGGGGCAGGTCCACGCCCAGGGAGGAGCGCAGACGGGAGACGATCTGCGTGGCCAGCAGCGAGTGGCCACCCATGCTGAAGAAGTTGTCGGTGACGCTCAGGCGCGGCAGGCCCAGGACGCTGGAGAAGGTGTCCGCGAGCGTCTGCTCCACCGGAGTGCGAGGCGCGACGAAGGGAGCGGCACCGCGCAGACTGTCCGCGTCGGGAGCGGGCAACTGGCCGCGGTTCAGTTTGCCACTGGGGTTGAGCGGCAGGGCGTCCAGACGCACCAGGGCCGAGGGCACCATGTACTCGGGCAGCCGGCTGGCCAGGGACTGGCGCAGGGCCTCGGGCTCCCAGTCCATGCCGGGGTGGAGCACCACGTAGCCCACCAGCCGCTTGTCACCCGGCGAGTCCTCGCGCACCAGGGCCGTGGCGTCGCGGACGCCCGGGGCTTCGCGCAGGGCGGCATCCACCTCGCCCATCTCGATGCGGAAGCCACGCACCTTCACCTGGCCGTCCAGACGACCCAGGTACTCGAGGGTGCCGTCGGTCCTCCAGCGGACGTGATCGCCGGTGCGGTAGAGGCGGGCTCCGGGCTCACGGGAGAAGGGGTTGGGGACGAACCTGTCGGCGGTGAGGTGGGGGCGATCGTGGTAGCCGAGCGCCAGCTGCGGGCCGCCCACGAACACGTCCCCGCGCACGCCGATGGGACAGAGCTGGCCTTGCGCATCCAGCACGTAGAGCGGCGTGTTGGGCAGGGGCGAGCCGACGGGAGGGAGACGCGGCCAGGAGGCGGGAGGGCCGCGCAGCCGGTGGGCCGTCACCACGTGGGCTTCCGAGGGGCCGTACTGGTTCTCCAGCACGCACCCGGGCAGCCGCTCGAACAGGGAGACGAGGGCGGGCGTTACCTGGAGTTGCTCACCGGCGGTCACCAGCTCGCGCAGGCTGGTGGGCAGGGGCCCTCCGTGGGCCACGGCATCGGCGAGGGCTTGCAGGACGACGAAGGGCACGAAGAGCCGCTGCACGCGATGGCGCACCAGCAACGCGAGCAGCGCGGGCATGTCCTGGCGAACGGCGGCGGTGGGGACGATGAGGGTGCCGCCGGTGTCCCAGGTGGTGAAGAACTCCTGGATGGAGACGTCGAAGCTGAGGGAGGAGAACTGGAGGGTGGTGGCGCCCGGGAGGTTGGACTGGCGTATCTGCCACGCCAGCATGTTGCTCAACGCCCGGTGGGGCATGACGATGCCCTTGGGTGTGCCCGTGCTCCCCGAGGTGTAGATGATGTACGCGGGGTGCCCCGGGGTGACACCGGAGGCCAGGGGCTCGGAAGACACCTGGGAGAAGGCCCGCCAGGAGGGCTCGAGCTCCAGCACGTGGCCCGAGAAGGGGGGCAGGGTGGCGCGCAGGTGCTCCTGGGTGAGGAGCACGGTCGCGCCGGTGTCCTCGAGCATGAAGGACAGCCGCTCCGCGGGGTAGGCGGGATCCAGCGGCACGTAGGAGGCGCCGGCCTTGAGGACGGCGAGCACCGCCACGATCATCTCGAGCGAGCGCTCCAGGCAGATGGCCACCCAGACACCCGGGCGGACGCCCCGCTCGTGCAGGACATGGGCGAGCTGGTTGGCGCGGTGCTCCAACTGGGCGTAGGTGAGCTGGCTGTCCTCGAACACCACCGCCACCGCGTCCGGCGTGCGCGGGACCTGGGCCTCGAACAGCGCGTGCATGCAGAAGGGGCGGACGGGTTCCGGCGTGGTGGTGTTCCACTCCACCAGCACCTGACGCCGCTCCGCCTCGGACATGAGCGACAGCTGGGAGATGCGCCGCTCGGGATGGGCGACCGCGTCCTCCAGCAGTTGGCGCAGGTGATCCATCATCCGCGCGGCCGTGGAGGCCTCGAACAGATCGCTCCGGTACTCCAACGTGGTGCTCAGGCCACGCGGCGTCTCGGTGATGACCAGCGTGAAGTCGAACTTGGCGGTGCCCGAGTCCACCTCCACCGGCTGGAAGGTGAGCCCGGGCCCCCTCAGTTCCGACGAGGGCGTGTTGAGCAGCACCAGCGCCACCTGGAAGAAGGGCGTGTGCTCCGGCAGCCGCGGGGGCTGCAACACCTCCACGAGCTTCTCGAAGGGCACGTCCTGGTTCGCGTACGCCCCGAGCGTCACCTCTCTCGCCTGCCTCAACAGCTCGAGGAAGGTCGGGTCCCCGTGCAGCTGGCCCCGCAGCACCAGCGTGTTGACGAAGAAGCCGATGAGCGCCTCGGTCTGGGGCTGGTTGCGCCCGGCGATGGGCGCGCCCACGCAGATGTCGTCCTGCGCCGTGTAGCGCGCCAGCAGCACCTGCAGGCCCGCCAGCAGGCCCATGAACAGCGTGCCCTTCTCACGCCGGCACAGTGCCCTCAGGCCCTGCGTCAGCTCCAGCGGCAGCTCCACCCGCAGCGAGGCGCCGGGGTTGCTCGTGTTCGCGGTGCGCGGCCAGTCCGTGGACAGCTCCAGCGCGGGAGGGACTCCCTCGAGCTGCTTCCTCCAATACTCCAACTGCCGCGTGAGGACCTGTCCCCGCATCCACTCGCGCTGCCACACCGCGTAGTCCGCGTACTGGATGGGCAGCTCGGGCAGCGGCGAGGGCCTTCCCGCGACGAACGCCGCGTAGAGCGTGACGACCTCGCGAATCAGCACGCCGACGGACCAGGAGTCCGAGACGATGTGGTGCATCGTCACCAGCAGCAGGTGCTCCTCCGCCGTCAGCCGCAGCAGCCTCGCGCGCAGCAGGGGGCCGCGGGAGAGATCGAAGGGCCGGGAGGCCTCCTCACGCGCCAGGCGCATCCCCTCCGCTTCCCGCTCCAGCTCCGGCAGATGCCCCAGATCCTCCACTTCCAGTGTCCAGGGCATGTCGGGCGAGATGATCTGGACCGGCTCGCCCTCGTGGGCCTGGAAGGCCGTGTGAAGGGCTTCATGGCGGCTCATCACATCGGCGAAGGCCCGCCCCAGGGCCGCCACGTCGAGCGTGCCCTTCAGCCGCATCGCGGCCGGCATGTTGTAGAGCGCGCTTCCCGGCTGGTACTGGTCCAGGAACCACAGCCGCTGCTGTGCGTACGAGAGCGGCAACAGGCCGGTCCGGGGCGCGCGGGGGATGACTCCTTCCCGGACCACGGGAGCCTCGGGGCGGACCGGGACGGAGGCGCTCGGGGTGGGCTCTACCGGGGCCTGACGGCGCCGGGCCGTGGGCGTGAGGACCTCCACCTCGCCGTCCGCGCGGTGGCGGGCGGGAGTGCCGGTGCCATACAGGCGGGCCTCCGTACCATCGGGCGAGGCACGGAGCCGGGTCCGCGTCAGCTCGGGCGCCTTCCAGAAGCCCAGGGGCGCCGCGTCACCACCGAGGAACAGCTCGCCCACCACGCCCACCGGGGCGCGGCGGCCCGCGGCGTCCAGCACGAACCGCGAGGTCCGGGGAGCCGCGTCCTTCGTATCGGGCAGCGGAGACACGGGGGCCACCACGCGCGCGGAGGCCACCCGCTTCAGCGTCTCGGCCACGTTCGCCGGGAGCCCGTCTGCTTCATCGAGCACCAGCGTGCGCACCGGGCCGAGGACCTGGGCCGCATCCGGCATCCTCGCGAGCGATTGCGCGAGCGCGGCGGTGCAGCGCAGGTGTGCCGGAGGACTGGTGCGCAGCGACTCCGCCAGCGCGCTGAGCCCATCCGCCTCCACGAGCACCGGGGCAGAGGGCTCGGCGGCCTGCCCTTCCTGGCTCCGGCGGCGCAGCACGTCCAGGTGCCGCAGGCCCTCCATGGCGGCTTCATGCCCCAGGCCGAAGTCGATGAGGCAGGCCACCTCGTCGACATCCGCCCGGCGCAGTTGCTCCACTCGGGCCGCGAGCGTCTCGGGCGTTCCGAACATGCCGCCCGCCTCCAGGTACCGGGAGACGCCCTGCTGCAGCAGCACCTCCATGTCCTGGGGCGTGAGGTCGCGCACGTCGAAGCCCAGGCCCTGGTTCGCCACCAGCCCGTTGAACAGCTCCACCGAGCTGCGGAAGTAGCGGGTGAGCGGCTCGCGCGCCTGGCGCTTCACGTCCTCCTGGCTCGCCGCCACGAAGGTGTGGAGCATCAGCACCACGTGGCCCCGGCCGTGCCCCGCCTTGCGCCGCGCCTCGCGGTAGAGGGCGATCTTCTTCGTCAGCTCCTCGAAGTCCTGTCCCAGCCCCAGCACGTTGGTGAGCAGGCCCGTGCCCAGCTCGCCCGCCAGCCGGAAGGTCTCCGGATTGAAGGCGGCGGTGATCCAGATGGGCAGCTCCTCCTGCACCGGTCGCGGACGGATGGAGATCTCCACCTCGGTCCCCGTGCCGTTGGTGCGGCGCACGGAGCCGCCGCGCCACAGGGTGCGGACTTCCTCGACTCCGCGCCGGATGGCCTCGGGGCGCTGGTGGAAGTTCTGGGGCGCGAAGACGAAGTCGTTGGCGTTCCAGCCCGTGGCGAAGGAGACGCCCGCGCGGCCATCCGAGAGGTTGTCAATGACGGACCACTCCTCGGCCACGCGGATGGGGTCGTGCAGCGGGAGCACCACGCTGCCGGCGCGCAGGGAGACGCGCTCCGTGACCATGGCCAGCGCCGCGCTGGTGGCGGTGGGGCTGGGGTAGGGGCCTCCGAAGGAATGGAAGTGCCGCTCGGGCGTCCACACCGCGCTGAAGCCGTGCGTGTCTGCGAACTTCGCTCCGTCGATGAGGAGCTGGTACTTCTTCCGGCCCGAGGCCTCCGCGTCGTTGGCGAAGTAGAAGAGGCTGAAGTCCAGTGGCCGGGCCGTGGTCCGCTCCGGGCGGAGCGCCACGAGCCGCGCCGTGGGCTGGGCCGGGAACACCACCTGGAGCCCGCGTGCGAGCGCCCAGAGCAGCTCCACGCCCGCCGGATCCGCGGAGGCGTTCGAGGCGCTCAGCCACGTCTCGCCCGGGCGGGTCTCCACGCGTGCATCCAGCTCGGCGAAGCGGTGGAGCAGGTTGCGGTGGCTCCACATCAGGCGCGGGCGCCCGCCGTCGTCCGTCTCGCGCACCAGGCAGGCCAGGCTGCTCGCGTCCACGGATGGAGTGAAGGCGACGGCGGACGGCTCACCGGAGAGCGCGAGGCGGATGACCCGGCTCTCGTCCACGCCCGGAGGCAGTGGCAGAGAAGCGGTGGTGATGAGCAGGGGCGGGAACCCGTCCAGCCCGAGCCTGGACACCTCCTCGGACTGCTCCCGTGAGACGAGCGCATAGGCGCCGCCGGAGGCCAATACGCCCCACAGGGCCACCGCGCGCTCGGGAGAGGGCTCCAGGCTCACGGCCACGGGGATGCCAGGGCCCACACCGCGGGCGCGCAGTCCGGACGCGAGCGCGAGCGCATGGGCACGCAGGGCCCGCCACGTCAGGTGCTGGTCTCCGCGACGGAGCGCCACCGCATCCGGCGTGCGCTCGGCCTGGGCGGACAGCAGGGCCACGAGGGACGTGGTCTCGGAGACTCCGGCCACCGGGCTTCCCGTCCGCTCCGGGGCAGCCTCCAGGGACAACTGGGACAGGGGTTTGTCCGGCGAGGCCACCGCATCGGTGAGCAACGCCTCCAACTGCGAGAGCAGCCGGACGATGGTGGCGGCGTCGAACAGGTCGACGGCGTACTCCAGCGTGCCGGAGAAGCCCTGTGCGTCCTCGCGCATCAGCAGCGTGAGGTCCGCGAGCGACGTGCCGTACTGCGCGGGCAGTCCGGTGACGTCGAAGTAGCTCAACCGCAGGCCGGGGAACTCCAGGATGGGCGCGGACACGTCCTGCGTGTGCAGCAGGAAGATGGCGTCGAACAGGCGCGACAGCCGGGCCTCTTCACCGGGCTCGAGCTCTCCGAGGAGCTGCTCGTAGGGCACGTCCGGGTGGGCGAAGGCGGTGAGCGTGGTGTCTCGGACGCGGAGCGCCAGCGCGCGGAAGCTCGGGTCCCCCTCCATGGAGGTGCGCAGTGCCAGGGCGTGTGCCACGTAGCCGATCTGCGGCTCCAGCTCGGGACGCGTCCGGTTGCCGATGGAGGTGCCCACGAGGATGTCCTCCTGACCCGAGCAGCGGGCCAGGAGCGCCTTGAAGCCGGCGAGCAGCGTCATGTACGGCGTGAGGCCCTCGCGCTGGCTGAAGGCCTGGAGGGCGGTGCCGAGCGCCTTGGGGAAGGCGAACGAGTGCCGCGCACCATGGCGGCGCGCACCTTCGGCGCGGGGACGATCCAGCGGGAGGGGCAGGGGACCTGGCCGCCGCGCGAGCTGCTTGCGCCAGTACGCCTGTTGCGCCGTGAGCGTGCCATCGGAGAGGGCGCGGCGCTGCCAGACGGTGAAGTCGATGTACTGGATGGGCAGCTCCGGCAGGGGCACGGGCCGCCCGTGGACGAAGCCGGTGTAGAAGGCCACCGCTTCCCGGATGAAGTTCACCAGGGACAGCGTGTCCGCCACGATGTGGTGGATGGTGACGAGCAGGATGTACTCGGCCTCGGCCATCTGGAGCAGCTGCACGCGGACCAGGGGACCCCGATCGAGCGGGAACGGCTCGGCGGGCGCGAGACGGGCCAGCCGCATGGCCTCGGCCTCGCGGTCCCCGGTGAAGCCGCGCAGATCCACCACGGGGAGGGAGATGCGCACCTCGGAGAGGATGCGAGGCACGGCCCTGTCGTCCACCTGGGTGAAGACGGTGCGCAGCGACTCGTGCCGGCGGATGACCTCGTTGAGACCGCGCTCCAACAGGGCGGGCTGCAGCGCGCCGGAGATCCGGATCGCGAGCGGCTCGTTGAAGATGGAGCTTCCCGGCTCGCGCAGCTCCATCTCCCAGACGCGCTCCTGCACGTAGGACAGGGGGATCTCCCCGGTACGGGGCACGGGGAGCATCGCCGCCGCCGCGGTCTCGCCGGCCGGTAGCTCCACCTGGAGCCGGGCCTCGATGCGCGCGGCCAGTCCCGCGATGGTGGGCGCCTCGAAGAGATCGCTGAGGGGAATCTGCACCCGGAACGTCTCGCGCAGCCGGGTGAGGAGCTGCGCCGCCATCAGCGAGTTGCCGCCGAGGTCGAGGAAGCTGTCGTCCGGACCGATGTCCTCCACGCCCAGCCGCTCGCGCCACAGCTCCGTCAGGCGTTGCTGGATGTCACCCTGGGGCGCACGCGCCTCGGGAGTCACGGGCGCCGCGGGCGGCACGGTGGCCACCGCGGTGGGCGCGGAAATGGGCGCCGCGGCCGGGAGCGGCAGGGGGAGGGGGGGACGCTCCTCGAGGGTGATCCGCTTCTCTTCGAAGGGGTAGCCCGGCAGCGGGATGCGGCGGCGGTGCTCGTGGGCGTGGAAGCCCTTCCAGTCCACGGCGGCGCCCGCGCGCCAGAGCGCGCCGAGGGACTCCAGCAGGGTCTGGGCGTCGGATGTGGAGGTGCCGCTCCGGCGGAGCGAGGGCACCACCAGTGCTTCACGTGCGGTCCGCAGGCGCGGTTTGGCGAGCGCGGTGAGCGCCTGATCCGGGCCGGCCTCGATGAACCAGCCGCAGCCGGCGTCCACCAGCGCGTCCAGTCCGGAGGCGAAGCGCACGGGCTCGCGCATCTGCCGGGCCCAGTAACGCGGGGAGGTGGCCTCCTCGGGGCGGATCCACGTGCCGGTGAGGCTGGACACGAAGGGAATAGTGGGCGCGTTCAACGTGAGCCTGGCCACGGCCCGCTCCAGCTCGGCCATGACGGGCTCCACCGCGCGCGAGTGGAACGCGTGCGCCGCGGCGAGCCGCACCACGCCCACGCGGCGCGCGGACAGCTGGCGCTCCAGGGACTCCAGCGCCTCGACGGGGCCGGACACGGTGCAGCGATCCGGGCCGTTGAGGGCGGCGATCTCCAGCTCACCGGAGAGCAGCGGTGCCACCTCCGAGGCGGAGAGCCCTACCCCGAGCATGCCGCCGGGCGGGAGCCGGGACATGAGCTCGCCACGCACGACGGCCAGCCGGAGCGCGTCCTCCAGGGAGAGCACCCCGGACAGGCACGCCGCCGTGTACTCGCCGAAGCTGTGGCCGAGCAGCGCGGAAGGCTCGAAGCCGAAGCCCATCCACAGCCGTGCGAGCGCGTACTCCACCGCCAGGAGCGCGGGCAGCGCGAAGCGGGGCTCGGCGAGACGTGCCTCCGCTTGGGCCTCGGCGCCCGGCTCGGGGAAGAGCACCGGGCGCAGGTCCTCGGACAGGCCCGCCTTGGGCAGCAGCGCCAGGCACGCGTCCAGCTCACGCCGGAAGAGCGGCTCGGTCGCGTGGAGCTCCTGGGCCATCCGGACGGACTGGGCACCCTGGCCGGGGAACAGGAAGGCCACCCGGCGCGAGCGGGCGGCTTCCAGGTCACGTACCTCGGACGGAGTGCCCGGGTGGCGCAGTGCACGCAGCAGGCCCGCGGCATCCTCCGCGACCAGCGCACGGCGGTACTCGAAGGACTTGCGCCCCACGTTGCGCGTGAAGGCCAGGTCCGCCAGGTCCACCTCCGGGTGGGTCGCGACGAAGCCGGCCAGCGAGTGCGTCATCGCCTCCAGCGAGGAGGCACTCCGGGCCGACAGCGTGATGAGCTGCCGGGTGCGGTGGCTGCCCTGACCGCCGCCCTGGCGGGGGGCCTCCTCCAGCACCACGTGGGCGTTGGTGCCGCCGATGCCGAACGAGCTGACACCGGCCCTCCTCGGGCTCTCTCCACGCTCCCAGGCGCGCGAGGTGGTGTTCACGAAGAAGGGGCTGTGCTCGAAGTCGATCTCCGGGTTGGGCCGCTCGAAGTGGAGGCTCGGGGGCAGCTCGCCATGGTGCAGCGCGAGGGCTGCCTTGATGAGGCCGGCGATACCGGCGGCGGTGTCCAGGTGCCCGATGTTGGTCTTCACCGAGCCGATGGCGCAGTAGCCGGTGCGGTCCGTCTGGGCGCGGAAGGCGCGGGTGAGCGCGGCGATTTCGATCGGGTCACCCAGCGAGGTACCGGTGCCGTGGGCTTCCAGGTAGCCGATGCTGGAGGCGTCCACGCCCGCCGAGGCCAGGGCGCGGGCGATGACCTCGCTCTGTCCCTGGACGCTGGGCGCGGTGTAGCTGACCTTGGCGGACGCGTCGTTGTTGAGGGCCGAGCCCTTGATGACGGCGTAGACGTTGTCCCCATCACGCAGGGCGTCCGAGAGCCGCTTGAGCACCACCACACCCAGGCCGTTGCCGAGCACGGTGCCGCGGGCGCTCGCGTCGAATGCGCGGCAGTGCCCGTCGGGAGAGAGGATCATCCCCTCCTGGAAGAGGTAGCCGGTGCGCTGCGGCAGGGAGACCTTCACCGCGCCCGCGAGCGCCAGGTCCGACTGGCGGGTGCGCAGGCTCTGGCAGGCCAGGTGGACGGCGACCAGGCCGGTGGAGCAGGCGGTATAGACGTTGAGGCACTCACCCGAGAGCCCGAGCTTGTAGGCCGTCTTGGTGGCCACGTTCTCGCCACTGGTGGTCCCGAGTGCCTCGAACAGCGAGGCCGGGTCCTTCTTCGTCTGGCCGAGCAGCGAGAGCAGGTGCACGCTCGACGTCCCCGCTCCGGCGTGGAGCGAGATGGGCCCCTGGACGCGCTCCGGGTCGTAGCCAGCGTCTTCCAGCGCATGCCACGCGCACTGGAGGAAGAGCCGCTGTTGCGGATCCATCCACTGCGCCTCGCGCGGCGACAGCTCGAAGAAGCGGGCATCGAACCCGTCCGCGCCCTCGAGGACTCCGCCCGCGGGGACGAAGTCCGGATGGTCGCGCAGCGAGTCGGGGAACAGCGGCGAGGGTTCCAGCTCCTCCGGAGCGAAGCGCGAAATGGACTCCACGCCCTGGCGCAGGTTCTCCCAGAAGGCGTGGACATCGTTGGCACCAGGGAAGCGTCCGGCCATGCCGATGAGGGCGATGTCGTGGGAGCCTTCATCCCCGGAGGGAGCGGGGCGAGGCGTGGGCTCGGGGGCGCGGGCCGGCAGTTCCCGCTCCAGGCGCGCGGCCAGCTTGCTCACGGTGGGGTGCTCGAAGAGGTGGGTGACCGGGACGGTCTGGCCCAGCTCGTCGCGCAGCTGTGTGCTCGCCTTCACCACCAGCAGCGAGCTGCCGCCCAGGTCCTCGAAGAAGTGGTCGTGCAGCCCCACACGAGGCACCTCGAGCACGCGGGCCCAGATGGTGGCGATGCGCCGCTCCAGCTCGGAGCGAGGCTCGGCGAAGGGGGCATCCGGTGCGGGGCCCACCGGCTCGGGCGAGGGCAGTGCCTGGCGATCCACCTTGCCGCCCGGGGTGATGGGGAGCGCGTCCAGCCGCACGAAGGAGGAGGGCACCATCACATCCGGGAGCCGCTCCTTGAGGAAGCGCCGCAGGGCCGCCGGCTCGGCCTCCTCACTGGCCACGACGTACGCCACCAGCCTCGACTCACCAGCGCTCTCGCGCGGGACGACGACTACCTGGCGCACGCCGGGGTACAGGCCCAGCGCCGCTTCCACCTCGCCGAGCTCCACCCGCACGCCACGCACCTTCACCTGCGCATCGCGCCGCCCGAGGAACTCCAGGCTCCCATCCGGCAACAGGCGCACCAGGTCCCCGGTGCGGTACAGCCGCTCTCCCGGAGAAGCGGAGAAGGGGTTGGGCACGAAGCGCTCGGCGGTGAGCGCGGGGCGGTTCAGGTAGCCGCGGGCCACGCCCGTGCCGCCCACGTACAGCTCGCCGGGGATGCCCACGGGGACGGGCTCCATGCGCGCATCCAGCACGTACGTCTGGGCGCCCGGGATGGCGCGGCCGATGGACGGCTGACGCGGATCCACGTCCCGCTCCATGGTCGCGCAGACGGTCGCTTCGGTGGGGCCGTAGAAGTTGAGGAAGCGGCGGCCGTTCTTCCACCGCCTGGCCAGCTCCGGCGTGCACGCCTCGCCGACGGAGGCCACCACGGCCAGGGCGGGCAGGGCCTCCGGCTCCAGCGGAGCGAGCGAGGTGGGGGTGGCGGTGATGGTGGTGATGGCCTTCTCCGCGAGCACCTGCTGCAACGGGGGGCCGGGCAGCAGCGACTCGGGCGGGGCGAGCACCAGCTCCGCGCCGCAGAGCAGCGTGGAGAAGATCTCACTGACGGAGGCATCGAAGCCGATGGCCGCCAGTTGCAGGAAGCGGCCGCCAGGATGCAGGCCGAGGGCCTCGTGGGTGGCGCGGGCGGTGTTGCACAGGCCGCGGTGCACCAGCAGGGTGCCCTTGGGCGTGCCGGTGGAGCCGGAGGTGAAGATGACGTAGGCGAGGTTCGAGGGCGTGACGTCCGGAGCAGGCGAGAGCGCTGTCTCCGGCTGGCTCGCCAGCGTGGAGCGTTCCGTGTCCAGGAGCACCAGCAGCTCGCCCTGGGAGCCGAGGGAATCCGCGAGCGCCTCGCGGCTGATGAGCACGGGCACGCGGGCCTCGCGGAGCATCAGCTCCAGGCGTGCGGACGGGTAGCTGGTATCGAGCGGCAGGAAGGCACCACCGGCCTTGAGCACGCCGAGCATCGCCACCACGAGCTCCGGTGTGCGCTCCAGGTGGATGCCCACGAGCACATCGGGTCCGACGCCGAGGGATCGCAGGTGCCAGGCGAGCTGGTTGGCGCGTGCGTCCAGCTCCCGGTAGGTGAGGGCGGATTCTCCCAGGGAGACGGCGGTGGCCTCGGGGGTGAGCCGCGCCTGCTCCTCGAAGAGGCGGTGTGCACAATCCTCGGGGGCCGCGGGCGTGGTGCGGCTCCACTCCACCAGCGCGAGGTGCCGCTCCTTCTGGGAGAGCAGGGGCAGCTCGGAGATCCGGCGTCCGGGTGCGGCGGCGGCGCCCTCGAGCAGGAGACACAGGTGTCCCAGCATGCGGGAGACGGTGCTCGCGTCGAAGAGGTCGGTGGCGTACTCGCAGAGCAGCTCGAGCCCGTGGGCGGTATCGGTGACGGAGAGGGTGAGGTCGAGCTTGGTGGCGCCGGTGTCACCCAGGGTGCTCTCCAGGGACAGGCCCGAGCGTCCCAGGGACGCGGGCGCGGCATCCTGGAGCACCAGCTTCACCTGGAAGACGGGCGCATGCGCGAGGCTGCGCTCCGGGTTGAGGCCACGTACCAGCTCGTCGAAGGGCAGGTCCTGGTGGGCCCAGACGTCCAGGGTCTCCTGGTGGAGCCGAGCGAGCAGCTCGCGGAAGGTGGGGGCGCCGGAGAGGTTGCCGCGCACGGGGAGCTGGTTGACGAACAGGCCGATGAGCCCAGCCGTCTCGGGGCGGGCGCGGTGGGCGGTGTCCACGCCCACGACGAGGTCCTCCTGGCCGGTATAGCGGTGCAGCAGCAGTTGGAAGCCGGCCAGCAGGGTGACGAAGGGGGTGGTGCCCTCGCGGCGGGCGAGCGCCTTCACGCGCTCCCAGGCCGCCGGTTCGAGCCGCCGGACCACCTGCGCGCCTCGGTAGGACTGGGCCCGGGGCCGGGGACGGTCACCTGGCAGCTCCAGGACGGAAGGAGCCCCGGCGAGGTGCGTCTTCCACCAGCCGACGAGGTCCTCGAGCCGTTCGCCCCGCAGCCACTCACGCTGCCAGACCGCGTAATCCGCGAACTGGATGGGGAGCGCATCGAGCGCGGGCGTGTGCCCGGCGGAGAAGGCCCGGTGGAGCTCCTCCAGCTCGCGCACCAGGACGCGCATGGACCAACCATCCGCGGTGATGTGGTGCGGCGTGAGCAGCAGCAGGTGCCGCTCGGCACCGAGGCGCAGCAAGGTGGCCCGGAGCAGGGGTCCCCGGGACAGCTCGAAGGGGCGCTGGGCCTCCTCTCGCGAGAGCCGCTGTGCCTCCTGTTCGCGCGTATCCTCCGGCAGCCCGCTCAGGTCCACGAATGCGAGCGGCAGGGACAGCTCGTCCAGGATGTGCTGGTACGGCTCGCCGTCCTTCTCGAGGAACACCGTGCGGAGGGATTCGTGCCGCTGGAGCAGGGCCTGGAGGCTCCGCTCCAGCGCTGGCACATCCAGGGCCCCGGTCAACCGGGAGACCACGGGCAGGTTGTAGAAGGCACTGCCCGGCTCCAGCCGGTCGAGGAACCACAGCCGCTGCTGCGCGAAGGAGAGTGGGGGGAACGCGGTGCGAGGCGTGCGTGGAATCGCCGGGCGCGCACCGGCCGCCGCCTTTCGAGCGGAGAGCTCGCGGGCCAGCTCCGAGGCGCTCACTCCGCTCAACAGCGTCTCCATGGGGAGCGTCACGCCCAGGGCCTTCTCCAACCCGTGCGCCAGCTCCACCGCGGCGAGCGAGTCCAGGCCGAGGCGGGTGAGCGGCATGTCCGGATCCAACGACTCCGAGGGAACTCCCAGCCGAGCGGCGATCCGCGCCAGCACCAGGGCTTCCATCTCACTGGAGGCGGCGCGAGGAGCAGGGGAGGGCGCGGACGGAGCCCGAGGGGTGGACTCCTCCGTGGCGCGCCAGTCATGGATGGCGCGGAGCTCGCCCGCGAGGAACGCACTCCGGCAGGCCCGGCGTTGCACCTTGCCGCTGGATGTTTTTGGCAGGCTGCCCGGCTCGATGAGCACCAGCGCGTGGGGCCGCACCTCGTGCCCCTCCGCGAGCCGCTGCCGGATGGCGCCCACGAGGTACTCCGTGGTGCCGTCCAGCTTGCGCGGATCCACTTCCTGCACCACCACGAGCCGCTCCTCGCCGTCGACCTCGACGCCGAAGGCGGCACCACACCCGGGCCGCAGCGCCGGGTGGCTCTGCTCCACCGTGAGCTCCAGGTCCTGGGGGTAGAGGTTGCGGCCGCGCAGGATGATGAGGTCCTTGCGCCGCCCGGTCACGTACAGCTCGCCCCCGTCGAGGAACCCCAGGTCCCCGGTGCGGAGGAACGGTCCCTCTCCGCTGGCGGTGCGCGCGTGGAAGGTGGCCGCGGACTCCTCCGGCTGCTGCCAGTAGCCGTGAGCCACACTGGGGCCGCTCACCCAGATCTCACCGACCTCGCCGGGAGGGAGCTGCCGGAGGGACTCGGGATCCACCACGGCGACACGTTGCTCCCCCAATGTTCCGCCACAGCTCACCAGCGTGCTGGCCTCGCTCCCCGGACGGGGCGCCACCGCATGACCCCGCTCGAGCGCGACGGTCTCCACCTCGCGCAGGAGGGGCGGCTCGGACTTCGCGCCGCCCGAGACGATGAGGGTGGCCTCGGCCAGTCCGTAGCAGGGATAGAACGCCTCGCGGCGGAACCCGTGGGGGGCGAAGGCCTGGGTGAACCGCTCCATCATGCCGGCGCGGATGGGCTCGGCGCCGCAGAACGCCACCTCCCAGCGGCTCAGGTCGAGCCCCTCGCGCTCCTCGGGAGCGATGCGGCGGACGCACAGCTCGAAGGCGAAGTTGGGCCCGCCGCTGATGGTGCCTCCGAAGCGGGTGAGGGCCTCCAGCCAGGAGCGCGGGCGCTTGAGGAAGGACAGCGGCGACATCAACGCGGTGTGGAAGCCCTGGTACAGCGGCACGAGGATGCCGCCGATGAGCCCCATGTCGTGGTAGGGCGGCAGCCAGATGACGCCGGCACTGTCCTCGCGCGTCTGGAAGGCGCCGCGGATCAGCTCCAGGTTGTGCAGCAGGTTGGCGTGACTGAGCATCACGCCCTTGGGGGTGCCGGTGGAGCCGGAGGTGTACTGGAGGAAGGCCAGCGAGTCGCTCGTCACGTCCGGCCGCTTCCAGCCCGTCTCCGCACCCGGAGCGAGCTCATCGGTGGCCACCCAGCGCAGGGCCTTCAGGTCCGGGGCGGCCTCGAAGATGAGCTCCGCCATGGAGAGGACGAAGGAGGTGGTGAGCACCACCGTGGCGCTCGAGTCCTGGATGATGGCCCTCAGCCGGGGCAGCGTGCGCTCCAGTCGAGAGGGATCCGGCGGGTAGGCCGGGACCGCCACCAGGCCGGAGAAGAGACACCCAAAGAAGCCGGTGAGGTACTCGGCTCCCGGGGGATAGAGGAGCACGGCGCGCTCGCCCGCGGGGGCCAGCTCCTGGAGGACGGCGCCAATCCGCCGAGCGCGCGTGTACAGCTCCCCTCGCGTCAGCGGAACCCCTTCCGCGTCCCCTTCTTCGAGGAAGGTGTAGAGGCGCTGCTCCGAACGGGTGGCACTTCGCTCTTCGAGGAGGTCGATGAGGGAACGTGGCTGGGGCATGGTCGAGGGTGTGGGACTGGAGCCGGGAGGCTGCCGCGCCGGGGGGTCGCCGGGGGGCCTTCAAGATACGTCACTTTCGAGCGACTCCAGCACGGACGTCTGACCGCCCGGGCTTTCCCGCCTCCGCCGCGTGTGGTTGAACCCCCGTCTCGACCTCATGCCGGAGCCGGCCAGGAGCGCGACGTATGTGGGAGCGGATGCGGAGACACGGGACGATGGCCTTGCTGTGTGCGGTGGCGCTGCTGGCTGCCTGCCCGGACCCCGAGCGGCCGCTGGAGGTGCCCGAGGGTTGCAATCCGCTGGCGGCGGAGCACGACTGCCTCCTGCCATTCCCCTCGGACTACTTCCTCGCGGAGGACGGGACGCTGCCCTCGGGCCATCGCGTGCGGCTCTCCGAGGCCGCGAAGCTGAAGACGAAGGAGGGGACGGGGTTCGACTTCACGGACCTGCACGCGGCGGACGGCTGGTCGCACGGCACGCAGATCCTCGCCCTGTTTCCCGGAGGCGTGGACGTCGCCAACCTCCCGTCCCTCCAGAGCCCCGCGGCGGTCAGCGGGACCACGATGCTGCTGGACGCCGAGCAGGGAAAGGGCGTGCTCCACTTCGCCGAGCTGGACCCGCGTGCTCCGATTGACGAGCGCCGCGCGCTCCTCTTGAGGCCCCTGGTGCGGCTGCGCAACCAGACGCGCTACATCGTGGCCCTGCGCGGGCTGAGGGCGAAGAGTGGGGGCCGGGTGCCCGTCCCCGAGGGTTTCCGCCGCATCCGCGATGGCCAGACGGAAGGAGACCCGCTCCTGGAGCCACTCGCCCGGCACTACGAGGAGCGGATCTTCCCGGTGCTCGAGGCCGCGGGAATCCCGCGCGCGGAGCTCCAGCTGGCGTGGGACTTCACGACGGGGTCGGAGGAGAACGTCACCCGGGACATGCTGGAGGTGCGGCGCCTCGCGATGGAGTCATTGGAGGCCACGCCGCCCGCCATCACGGTGACGGAGGTGAAGGACGATGTGGACGCGAACATCGCCCGGCGCATCACCGGGACGTTGCGCGTGCCGCTCTTCCTGGAGAGTGCCCAACCGGGAGCGCTGCTCGCGAGGGACGAGCGGGGCCGGGTGCGGCGCAATGGGGAGGCGGAGGTGCCCTTCACGCTCCAGATTCCCCGGAGTGTCTGGGGGCAGGGCGAGGCGCCGGTGAGACTGCTCCAGTACGGCCATGGCTTCTTCGGAAGCCGGGCCGAGGCGGACTCCTCGTTCGTGAGGCCCTTCATCAACGGGGCGAAGATGGTGGTGCTCACGGTGGACTGGTGGGGCATGTCCTCCGCGGATGCGCCGATGGTGTTGAATGCCATCGCGAACAACCCTGGCCAGACACTGGGCTTCACGGATCGCGTGCATCAGGCGATGGCGAACCAGATCGCCGTCACGTACGCGGCGCGCACCACGCTCGGGGCGTTGGAGGAGCTGAGGGACAACGGCGTGCTCGTGTACGACCCCGCGAGTACGTACTTCTACGGCATCAGCCAGGGCCACATCCTCGGGGGGACGTATCTGGCGCTTTCGCCGCACATCGAGCGGGGCGTGCTGAGCGTGGGAGGGGTGGACTTCTCGCTGATGATGTTCCGGGCCAGGCCGTTCAGCCCGTTCCTCTCCTCCATCGCGCAGGTGCTGCCGGACGCGCTCGACCAGCAGAAGTTCGCGGCGCTGACGCAGACGGGGTTCGATCGGATCGATCCCATCACCTACGCGCCGCACGTGTTGGCGGACACGTACGCCGGAGGTCCCGCGTCGCGCCGGGTGTTGATGCAGTATGGCTTGGGAGATCCCTCGGTACCCAACGTGGCCACCGAGGTGCACGCCCGCGCGCTGGGACTGGTGCAGCAACTGCCCGCCACGAAGCTGGTGCCAGGGCTTCTGCTGCGAGAGGGTGAGGTGGATGGTTCGGCGTTGGTACAGTTCGACTTCAAGCTGCCGGAGCCGCTGCCGGGCACGGTGGCGGACCTGCCACCGGAGAACAACGCGGTCCACGAGGGCGTGCGGCGTGACGCCGAGAGCCGTGAGCAGGTGAACCGCTTCCTGGTGCCAGGAGGGAAGGTCGAGGCCGTCTGCGGTGGTATCTGCTACGGCGGGTAGCTCACCATTAGACGAGGGGATGGAAGCGGGTACTTCGGAGGGGTACGAAAGTGGGTACCCGCAGGGCCCCATGGGCGCTGCGGGAGTGCAATGTGGGGCGCGGGCCGGTAGGCTATTGAGGTAATGGACGCACGAGTGGCGAAACTGGCAGACGCAGCGGACTTAAAATCCGCTGGCCCGAAGGGGCCGTCCGGGTTCGATCCCCGGCTCGTGCAATCCTAAGTGGTTGGACTCACCGAGGATTCTCTCTCGTCCCGCGCCATGTGCCCCGGTGTGTCCCTCGAGCGCGCGCACGGCGTCCTTCTTCACGTCCGGGCTGAGGTGGGTGTAGCGCATCGTCATCACCCGCGCGCGACGAGGTGGCTGGCGAAGCTGTGCCGCAGCGTGTGCCAGCCGATGGAACGCAGGCCCGCCCGCTTGCTGGCCCGGAGGATGGCGTTCCGGGGCGCTCGATGAGTTCCGCCAGCATGAGGAAGAGGGATGCCTCCGTCTTCCCTCCGGCGGTGGGGCGAGGACGATCGCGTTCTTGCCGTCCAGCAGCGCCTTCGCCCAGACGCAGGGCGCTCCAGGGGTCCTCGGTGGCCACGCGCTGGTGGTACGCCGCCTCCCGCGGCCATGAAGCCACTCGATGCTCTTCGACACCGCCACGGAATTGATGGCGGCCTGGAGATCGGCCCCGCACACCTCGATCATGGCCGAGGAGACGGTGCGTAACATTTCGGAGAGGTTCAGGACGGACTGAAGGTCGCGCGGCTGCGTCAGCGGCGCATTGGGCAGCGGCGGCCTCATCTTGTCGGAAACGAAGCCGAGCAGGTGGGACAGGGCCTGCAGTTGGGTGCAGCGGTACAGGGGGGAGAGAAGGGGGGCGTGACTCCGGGGCACGGGAGCGGGGTCTCGACATCCTTCACGAGCGAGCAATAGGCCGTATCCGAGATGGTCCTGGCCAGCAGGATCTTGATCCGTTGCGCCACCGCGGCCATGACCTCACCCGTGGTACGGCCCGGCGGAAACTCGTTCTTCCGGATCAAGAGGTTGAGATCGCAGTCGCCGACATAGTCGTCCCACACCAGCCCCCTGAGCTGTTGTTGCTGCCGGCGTGCCATCAGATTGGCGATGCCCAATCCTCCCTTCACGCTGAGCGAGCACAGCTCGCTGATGCGGATCGTGTCGAACAACAGATAGGTGTCCTGGTGGAAGTTCTCCAGGAACTTGTTGGCGTAGTCCTGCAATTGCTCGCGTACCTGCTGGATAGACAGGAATTGCTTGGTGAACGTCTCGTCCAGTGCTCGTTTGTCGGTAACGGAAATCTTCCTCATGCGGCCCTCCTGTTCTGTTGTAGGTCTCCCTTCAGACGTGGTGGCGTGGACGGTGTGATGAACTCCCCGAGAGCGGCGCCGCTGGGTGAAGACATGAGCCTTGTGCCGTTCACACCGTCCGGCTCCGGCGTCTTGCGGAGGAGCCGACGAAGGGGGCTGGAGGTCTCGACGCGCCTCACCGCCACCGTGGGCCACATGGAGGGGATGTCTCCGGAGGGCTCGCGGGAGTGACCTATGACCCGCGTCACAGCTCGCCAGTGAACCCGCACACAGAGCGGCCTGGCCACGAATAGTACATGTGTCTCCACCGTGCGCCGAGGCGCCAGGAGAGAGCCACCATGAGCATCCAGAGCACGTGACGCTTCAAATCACACGCAACAGGCACGCCGCATGATCGGACCGGGTGGACCCCACGGTCGCCGCACTCAGCGAGGGCGCGGGGACGATGAATCCAGGCGGCAGACCCACGGGCGTGAAGGGATTGACCCGGCAATACCAATAATCGTGGATGTCGCCCTCCGCCGTGGTCGGCCCCAGGCCATAGGCGAAGGCGAATCCGGTGGCGTCCGTTCCCACCCTGCTCGGTGGCAGATGAAAGCCGCCGCCGATGTAGCTGATGGCGGGCGCGAGGGGATGCTGCTCCAGCACGCGCAGCATGCGGTGGGTTCGCAGGCGGATCCGCTCACGGAGGGCGGGGTTGCCCTCGCGGTTGTGCAGGTAACCCACAGCCACCTCGCGCAGGCCATTGGTGATGACCACGTATACCAGCCCGCGGGAGTCAGGGGCCGCCCTGGCGGGTAGGGCATTGGCCCAGTCCCGCTCGGGTGGCACCGACGGCGAGAGGTCGTGGAGGATGGTGACGCGTTTGCCGCTCGCATCGAGCAGGAGCCGCCCCACGGCACATGGCACCCAGGGCGGCCGCACGGCGATGGAGATGTATTTCGG
>NZ_JPMI01000018.1 GCF_000733295.1 Archangium violaceum Cb vi76
GCCCTTCGCCACGCGCTTCGCCGCGCCCGCCGCCGCGCTCGATGCGCCGCCGGTGAAGAGCGAGAGCCCGATGCCAATGGCCGTGACCGCCAACATGGCGAAAGCGACGCCGATCTGCCCCCAGACCGAGATCTCACCGGTGGGGTCGGTGATGCCGAGCGGATTGTTCGCGGCGAAGATGTAGGGGCTCGCGAACTGCCGCTGCGGATCCGGCGTCACGAAGCGGCGCAGGACCGGGTCGTACATGCGGGCGCGGAAGTTGTAGAGCCCGACCTCGGCGTCCCACTCCTGTCCTTGGAAGAGGTAGGGAGTGGCCGCCATGTCCCCCTCGGCGAGCGTGAGGCCGCCGAACGGGGCGTACGCGTAGCGGGCCACGAGCGTGGCGCCCTCCACGACCGCCCACACGGACTGGTCCGGATCCGGGAGCACGAAGCGCGTGGCCGTGCCCACCAGGGCGAGGAGCCCCGACGCCCCCTGTACGAGCACCGTCCAGGACCCGCCATCCCGCCGAGCCACGGGGACCAGACCCGCGCCGAAGAAGTAGACGCTGTCAGCGCCGTCGCGGCGGCGCTTGAGCACGCGCTGCTGGCTCCCTCCGTAGGCGAGCCGGAGCGCGCCGCCAGCCTCGATGCGCGTCGTCATGCCGGTGGCACGGTCGTACCCGAACGTGCGGCCGGCGCCCGCCAGGAGCTGGCCGCGCGCGCTCCAGGTGAGCGGCTGGGCCGGCTCCGACCCGACGGTGAGCGACGCGACACGGTCCGAGCCGCCGACGCACGGGGTGGCCACCACGGTGCCGCCCTCCTCGGCCTCCCAGATGTTGCCGCTGGGATCGTAGGCGTGGATGGTCATCGTCGTGGCGCCGGCCGCGGTGAGGAGCCGCCGCTGATCGTCGTAGCCGAAGACCTCCTCCTGGCTGGTGTCCTTGCCGGCGAAGCGCCACCGCACGCCGCGGGTGCGCACGACGCCATCCGCGTCATAGGCGTAGGCGAGCGCGAAGGACTGGTCGCCGGCCGCCGACGTGGTCGTCATCGTGGCCACCTGGCCGGGCGAGGTGTAGTCGACGAGCCGCGTCCACGCGCCCTGCCCGAGCACCTCCCGCTGCACCGCGCCGTCCGCGCTCCAGCCGTAGGCCGCGAGGTCTGCGAGGCCGGCGGCGGTGCCAACGGACACCAGGTGCCCGAGGTCGTCATGGGCGTAGTGGACCGCCGCGAGCGGGGCTCCCGCGGGGAAATCGACGCGGACCACCTCCGAGAGGTTGTCGTACGTGTAGGCGACCGTACCGTCGGCGGCCGTGGGTCCGTCGAGTGTCATGCGCACCGAGGAGAGGTGCCCGTCGTCGTCGTAGCCGAACACCTCGGTGACCGTGACGTCCCCGTCGTCCCCGGGATTGTTCGCCACCGAAATCCATTTCCTGCCGATGAGGGTGGGCTCGTCCCCGTCGCCGTCGTAGCGCATCGTGACCGCGACCGTGGACCCCTCGGCCGGCCAGTCGGGCTGGTTCGCGAGCAGGCGCAGCGCCGCGGGGTCCCACGCCGCCGAGACGGAGCCCTCCTCCACCATGCGCCCGAGCGCGTCGTATTTGTAATAGACGAACCACTGCTCGCCCGCCTCCATCGCGGGCTGCACGAAGCGCAGCCGCCCGGCCACGTCCGACACGAACCGCGTCTCCCCCGCGTCGGGATCGGCGAGGGACTCGATGCGCTGGAGGGCGTCCGTGGTTGTCCGCTGTGCGTAGGCGCTCGGGTCCTGCTGGGGTCCGCTCACCAGCGCGTTGGGGAGCGCGGTCTGGAGCGTGGCCGCGGGCCCGGACGCGCCCGCCGTGTAGGTCCGGTTGCCCGAGGTGCGCGAGACCTCCTCCCCCACGCTCGACACGTAGGTGCTCGTCACGGTCTGGCTGAGCTGGTCGGTCAGACGCACGGACCGCGTCTGGACCGGGCTCGTGAGCGTGTCCTGGAAGTAATGGCCGGCTGGGAGGCTTCCCGCCGCGTTCGCGCCGAAACGCAGCCGCGTGGTCTGGCGCTGCTCCTCGGGCACCGAGAGATCGATCGCATAGGGCTTGCCAGGGTTGCCCTGCTCGATCGACTGCTGCCGGGGCGAGGCCTCGTAGCGCGTGCCCTGGTAGGGGTAGCCCTTGTCGTCCGAGCGCGTGACGCCGTCCCCGGTCTGCCCCCCGTAGTAGTCGGCGACGTCGCCCTTCAGCTCCCAGGTGGTGGAGAGATTCGCGAGGAAGTCCTCCACGTTCACGAAGCCGGGCCGGTATTGGAGGACGGGCTGGTGCTGGCCGGAGCCGAACGAGCCGGGGGCTCCCTTCGTCGTCACGAGCTGGCGGTCGAGCGCGTCGTAGACGAGGCCGACCACGGTGCTGTCGGCGCCATGGAGCTGCTGCACCTGCCGCTGCCGGCCGGCGGCGTCGTTGTAGGACACGCCGACGCGGACACCCTCGACGACGGAGAGGTTGCGGATGGCGCCCTCCCCGGCGAGCGTGATGGACACGGTGTCCCCGACAGGACGGACCGCCTGACTGTAGAGGAGCTGGCCTCCGGCGAAGAAGAGCACGACGCCGTCGCCGACGACGAGGAGCCAGTGCTGCTCGAGGGGGGGCGTGGCCAACGCCGTCCAGGCCACGTCCGCCTGGGACGCGCTCCAGCCGCCATCCCAGCGGACCGTCACGTTGCCCACGGACACGGATGCGACCACGTCGCGCGCCTGGAGCTCGAAGTAGACCGCCCGGGTCCCCTCCGCGGTGCCTCGCCAGGTGACCGGGCCCGCGGTGGCTCCCGTGTGCACGAGGGCGCCGTCCGCGGCCGCCCACCCGGCGGACGCGTCCCAGCGCTCGCGCCAACGGTCGCCGTCACGGAAGGTCTCGAGCACGCCGCCAGTGGCGGGGTGCAGGGTGACCTCGGCGTTGGGGCTCCTTGGCGAGAAGACGCCGTCGTTGCCCCGGCGCGAGAGGAAGCTCTGGGAGAGCTCCTTGATCTGCCCGGAGGCACCCACCGAGACGGTCGGCTGGAAGGCGCGGTCATAGTACGTGCGCGTGGTGCGGCCGCTCGCGTCCTGGGTGGACGTGACCTGCTGGCTCGGCTCGTCGAAGGTGCGGCTCACGAGGCTGTTGGCCAGGGGGGCCACCAGCACGCTGTCGATGGTCACCGGGCTGGCGGTGGTGTTCGTGATCGACAAGGCGAGCGCCACCGACGCTTCCGTGGCGGCGGAGCGGGGCGCGAGCGGGGCAGTGCCCGTCACGCGGCTCCTCGGCCGGCGAGGACGGGCGGCGAGGCGGGCGCGGCGGGCCGCGGAGCGCCGATCGGGCGCGGGAACGGCGCCCCCGAGCACTTGGGGGCCGCCAAGCGGGACGGGCACGGTGACGTAGCGCCACGCACCGTCCGTGGCGGGCAGCGGCACGAAGACCGGCGTGGCGGCCACGCCGTCGACGGTGACGGTCGCGGAGATTCCGGTGGTGGCGTCGGCGGCGAAGCCGGCCGGTGTCCGCACCCACACCCCGGCGAGGTACGTGCCCTCGGGCGCCTCGGGCGTCACCGTCACGGCGAGGGAGGCGTTGGCACCGCCGGGCAGCCGGGCCGCGCGGAGGCCCGTGCGCACGTCGTCCGCCTCATACTCCACGCCGGAGAGCGTCCAGCGGGAGGTGTCCTCGTAGGGCTGGAAGCCGAGGAAGGCGAGCCCGCCGAATGGCACGTTGGACGAGCGTGCCACGGCGAACTCGCAGTTGGCGCTGTAGATCGTGGCGGTCGGCACGCCGAGGCCGTCCACGCTCTCCTGCTCCTGGCCATAGGCCGTGCGCTCCGTGGTGCGCGCCGCGAGGGCCCAGCCGGCCGGGTTGTCTCCCGGTACGTAGGCGGCGAACGGGAACGCCACGTCCGTCGCGTCGAGGAGGCCGAAGCTCGCCTCGGCCACTGCGACGAGCACACCCTCGGCGCTCGGCCAGCCGGCGTAGGTCGTCGCCATGACCTGCACGGGGACCGTGCCCGTGCCAGTCGTGACCGTGTCGGTCTCCTGCGCGGGGTCGGTGAGCGCGTGGATCGCGGCCAGACCGGCATCGACCGCGACGCCCTGGACCGTGGTTCGCACGAACGTCTGCGCCTGGCCCTCGCCCCCGTACTGCCGGAGCGAGAGGGTCACCGGCTGGCCGGTCGCGGAGCCGGGCGCGCCGTCCGGTACGTACACGGTGGTCTTCGTATGGGTGACACCGTTGATGACTTGCGTGTCCACCGTCTGCGCCACCCAACCGCCGCGGAGCACGATGGTCTCGGGCTCGAGGACGTCGGAGGCGACCTGCTGGTAGACGACCCAGGTGGCCTCGGTGCTCTCGAGCAGCACGCCGTCGCGGTCGCGCGTCTCCGTGCGCAGCAGGAGGCCGTCGAGCATGTCGTAATAGTTGGCGCCGGTCTGATCCGCCATGCCATTGAGGTAGGTGCTGTCCACCCACCCGTTCACGGGGTTCGCCGCATCCGAGGCGCCCGAGCAGGTGCGGGCGGAGAAGTACTTCACGATGTTGCCCGCGGGGTCGCAGCCCGCGGTGCCCGTGTCGAAGACGTAGCGCGTCGGGAGCTCGTCCTGATAGCCGTCGGTGATGTCGAGGCCCGTCACCGCGTAGTGCTCGATGGGCCCGGCGAAGGCGTCCCCGGCGTACTGGTGGAGGTACACCGTCGTCGCCGCGTCGAAGTCGACGGCGTCCCCGGGGTAGCTGGCGAAAAGCCGCGGCCCCTTCGGCGAGGTGCCCGGGCCTTCCCCGCGGACCATCTTCTCCTCGAGGAACGGCTCGGGCTTGCCCACCTGCCCGTTTCGCAGCGCGACCGCCTCGACCCGCTGCGACGAGCTCCCCTTCTCGGCGGTGAACGCCAGGAAGGTCGGCCCCTCGTCCACGAGCGACTCGGAGTCGAAGTCGTAACCCTCCGCGCTCACGAGGGCCGCCAGGTTGGCTGACGCCGGCGAGGTCACGACGGCACCCCAGTCCGACGCGGTGCCACGGAAGTACACGTACGGGCCGACGACCGCCCAGTCGGCGCCGCCGCTCGTGGGCCAGTTGTCCGTCTGATCATCCTGGGACGGCAGCGATTGGCCCAACGTGGCCGGGGCCGGCCTCCAACCCCCCGTCGGGTCGTAGGCCATCACCTGCCCGACGGCCTCGCCGACGCCAGTGGTGGGCGCGATGACCTGGATGGCGTAGTCGGGCCCGAACGCGTAGCGCTGGTCGCGGCCCGCGTCGGGCATGCCCGGGTTGAGTGCCGTGCTCACTGCCCACGCCGCGCCATCGAAGCGCGCGAGGTTGCCGTTGATGGCGACGAGCGTGTCGTCGATCACCTCCGGAATCCACGGGGTGGGCGGGTTGTCCTGCCCGAAGGTGTCGGTGAACTCGCCGAGCTCGTGGACCTCGAGCGCGTAGGCCGCCGTCCACCGCGCCACCCAGACGCGGTAGGTGTTCTCCTGCTCGTTGTTCCCGAGCAGGTTGGACACCGTCACGAGCGAGGTGCCCGGCACGAGGGCGACACTGTCCAGGTCCACCGTCGAAAGCCTGGGGATCGTGGTCGGGGCCCCTGACTGCCACACGAGCAGACTGTCCAGCCAGCGGAGCGCGAGCTTGCCGTCGAGATCCAACGTGGCGAGGTACTCCCCCCCGCCCCGCGATCCATGTGTAGCGGGGGGGGTGGATCGTCTCGCGCGTCCACGCCCGCGTGGTCCATCGCCAGGTGAGCAGCTCGTAGCTGCCGGACAGGGTCCTGCTGCTCATCTGCGCCACGGCGAGCCAGGTGGTGCCGCCCACGAAGGTCGTGGCGGCGCCCGTCGTCGGCAACTCGAGGGTGGGGACATTCTTCGCGGTGGTGACCCCGTCGATGGTGGCGCTGCGCCACTGGCCGGGCCGCGCCACGTCACGGTCGAAGACGTAGACGGCGCGCTCCGACGGGGTGGTGCGCGTGAAGGTGAGCGCGAAGAAGTCCTGGTTGGCAACGGCCTGGAGGCTGTCGAGATCGAGGCCGAGCGTGTCGAGGAGGGCGTCGTCCGGGTCGAGCTGCCAGGTGAGCCACGACCCCCCCCAGGTCCAGACCTGGAGTGAGAGCCGGCCGTTCGCCTGGTTGTAGTACGTGACGACCGCGTAGTCCGGGCCATGGTAGACGCGTGGCGAGCCGCTGCCGACGACGTCCGGCCGCTTCACCTCCGCGCGCCGTTCGCACAGCGTGAGCTCCTGGCGGGTATAGGTATAGGTGGCGGTGCCGCCCTCCGGAGAGGTGAGGGTCGCGAGGGCCCCGGGCTGGCCGCCCTCCGCCGCGGCGTCGAGGGAGTAGCCGAGCACGAGGCCGGGGCTCGCCACGCCGTCCTGGTCGAACTGGGTGATGCCGGTGAGGAAGCGCTTGAACGTGTCTCCCCGGAGGGAGCCCGTGGCACTGGTGACGTTGGCCACCTCGCGCTCCCGGCCGGACGCGTCCGGCCGCGGATCGTAGGTGAAGCGGAAGGTGAAGAGGGTGGAGCCGTCGGCTGCCTGGATGATGATCTCGTCGAGGAAGCGCGTCTCGTAGCGGTCCTGCCATGCACCGGGGGCGTCGCTGGGGGCGGCGCGGTGCGGGTCCGCGTACTCGCGCGGGGCCGTCTCCCCGGCACTCCACAGCTTGTCGCCGTAGTCGAGCGTGACGGTGCGGCCGAACATGTCGGTGAGGCGGGTCAGGTACACGGCCTTGGTGTATGGCAGCCCGCCGGCGCCCACTCGCTGCTCGCAGCCGCGGATCAGGCCGTCGGTCCGCTCGAAGCCGTTGTAGGCATAGGTGACGGAACTCCCGAACCGGTCCGTGACGCGGCCGAGGTACCAGGCGCGCGCCACCTGGACCTGCCCCTCGGTCCGCATCGAGGCCCCGCTCCAGAGCGGCTCTCCGTCGCTTCCCTTCCACCACACCGACCACGCCACCGTCTCGTTCACGCTGTGCGCGCCGGCCGCGTCCCGCGTGACACCTCCGCCGAACGAGCGCCGCACCGCCGAGTCACTCGTGACCACCCAACGCTCGTAGCGGGGGTAGTACTGGATCTTCCAGAACTGGTAGTTCTGGAGCTGGTACGCCTCGCCGCCGTCCTTCGCCAGCAGCCGCTCTCCCACCTCGAGCGTGTAGAGCAGCTCGTGGGTGTCGTCGACGAGCTCCCAGGTGCCATGGCCGCCCCGTGCGATGGCGTCCGCCGACAGGAGGAGCCCGTGCGCGTGGAACTCCTCGACGAGCACGGAGGGGACGGGCTTCCCGTCGGCCAGGCTGCCAGCGAGGGCCGCGTCGGCGGAGAAGAGGCGGGGGGCCCACGGTTGGCGAACCAGCGTGTTGGGCACCCCGTTCTCGTAGAGCACGTACTGCCGCGTGCCCGGCACCGGCGAGCCCGAGGACACCGCTTCGATCCACGTGAGGGGAAGGCTCCAGCCGAGGCCGGCCACCCCCGTCGGCGCCTCGCGGTTCCACGTCGTCGCCTCGCGGAACACGTTGGATTGGTACTGGAGTGACAACGTCACGTCGAGGCCGTTGTCCTGGGAACGCCCCGGGAGGGTGAACAGGCTCTGGGTGAGGTTCACGTCCCCGCGGAACAGGTTGACGGAGCTCGACAGGTTTCCGACGGCGCTGTCGTCCATCTGGAACGTGCGGATGGCGGGGGGCTGGCCTTGCGACGGGGGGTTGGACGACGACATGGGAGTAGGCCTCGAGCGCGCGCGAACGGGGTGGGGCCCGTGCATGGCACGGGACGGGAAGAGGGTGCCCCGCGGAGTAGCGGGGCACCGGCCGGGTCCAGCCAGCGGGAACTAGGAGGCCGCCACGGTCTTCGGGATGCCGACGACCAGGAGCGACACGGAGCCGCTCGACTCGTTGTTCCCACTGTCATCCCACATGAAGGCCCTCGGCGTGGTCAGCTTGACGGTAGACCCCTCGACCGCCCACTGATGGCAGCCTCCACCAATCGACCTGACGTGGTGGTCCTTGGCGAAGCGCACCTGGTAGTCCTGGAGGAGCACCACCGCATCGGAGAGCTCCTTCTTGAACTCCACCGGGACGGTGGTGCCGGGCGCCTGCAGGTTGAGCATGGGGACCGCGTACACCCCGGCCTCGGTGGTGCTGGCGGCGAGGAGGCCGGCGTTGAGCGTCGCCGTCGTGGCCATGTTGCCCGAGGAGTCGGACATCGACGCGTCAGCCCTGATGTAGGCCGTGGTGCCGTTCTGGACCATGCCCGTCGCAAGCTCGACCGACAGCACGTGGTTATCGCTGCCGTAGACGAGCTCGAACCCGGAGAGGAAGGCGGCGCCGATCGAGAGCGTCGAGCTCGGGAGCGCGATGCCGGCGCTCTGCGTGCCGTCGGAGATGCCGTTCGCGGAGGCGAGCACGACGTTGCTGTCCTTGTTGTCGACGACCGCGATGCAGCAGGCCACCACCGAGCTGTCATCCACGTGGATGGTGTTCCCGCTGTCGTCCCGGATCTCCCCGTTGACCTTGACGGTGACCTGCGCTTCGTTCGGCTGGTTGGCGCTGAGGGAGATCTTGAGGGTGCGGACGTGGTTGTCGTTGTTGAAGCTCAACCTCCAGTACGCGAGGCCGATCGTATAGCTGAGCACTTTGTGCCCGCTGAAATCGAACGTCACGGTCTTGGAGGGTTGGCTGTGGACGTAGCGAACTGCGATGGGCATGGCTTGGCTCCTGGCCGCCGAGGCGGCGTGTGAGGGGTGAGTGACGATTTTTCGATCCGGCCTCTGAAGGGCAGTTGATAACCCACTTGCCTGCGGGCTCGGTGCCACCTTCAGAGTGGCTGTGCGCTCAGGGCACGTACACTTCCGCCGTGGCAAGTGACTGGGTGCCATCTTCGCCACCCACGACGAGCACCCTGCCCGAGGTCAGCGGCGTCGCGGTATGCGCTCCGCGGGACGCGGCCATGGAGGCGGTTGCGGACCAGGAAGAGGTGGCTGGGTTGTACAACTCCGCGGTGTTGTGAGCGCCGCTGCCGTCGCCCCCCGCGACGAGCACCTGGCCCGAAGCGAGCAGCGTGGCGGTGTGGCGGGAGCGGCTTTCGACCATGGATCCAGCCGCGGACCAGCTGTTGGTGTCTGGAGCGTACAGCTCGGAGGAAGAGGAAGAGGGAGCGGTGAGCGATTGCCCCCCCGAGATGAGCACCTTGCCAGAGGAGAGCAGCGTGGCCGTGTGAAGGCCATGGCTCGTCACCAGGGTGGCGGCTGGAGCCCACGTATTGGTGGCCGGGTCGTACACCTCGGCGCTGCTCAAGCTCCCGGAGGCATTGGTTCCTCCCGAGACGAGGACTTTGCCCGAGGGGAGCAATGTGGCGGTGTGGTGGAGACGGGCGGTGCTCATGACGCTGCTCTTGATCCAGAGGTTGGCGAGCGGCTCGAACACCTCCGCGGTGGCTAGAGCGTTGGTGCCATCGGTGCCGCCGGTGACGAGCACCTGGCCCGAGGGAAGCAGCGTCATGGTGTGACCGTAGCGGCCCCCGCTCATGGGGCTGACCGAATACCAGGCGTTGTTCTCCGGATCATACATCTCCACGCTGGTCAGGGCGCCGGCGCCCCCAGTGACGAGCACGTAACCATTGGGGAGCAATAGGGCGGCGTGAGCGAAGCGGCCCTTGGGCATGGCACTGACTGGAGACCAGGAGTGGGTCGCTGGATCGTACAACTCCGCACTGCTCAGGGTGGTCGTCCCATTGCGCCCCCCAGCGATGAGCACCCGGCCCGAGTCGAGCCGCGTGGCGGTGTGGTCGTAGCGGCTCGTGGACATGGACCCCGCGGACGTCCACCCAGTGACGCTGAG
>NZ_JPMI01000019.1 GCF_000733295.1 Archangium violaceum Cb vi76
AGTGAGGCCCGCGGGCACGGAGGCCATTGTGGGTGACACCTGGAGCGAGAGGAGGAGCGCGTCGGTGACCTCGAGGGTTGCCTCGCCCGAGGCCTCGTCCGCGTTGACCGTGATGAGGGTGCTACCGGGCTGGAGAGCCGTCACCTTGACCGTGCCGTCCGGTTGCGGTTCGACGGAGGCCACTCGAGGATCGGACGATGCCCATTGCTGTGAAGTGGGGGCGTCGAGGTCGACGACGCGGCCATCTTCATAGACCCGCTGGGCCTTCGCGGTGGTGGTCATCCCCGCTGAGATGCGGGTCTCCGCGAGGACGACACGGATCGAGAAATCGTCTGATGGAGGTGAAGACGGACACCCATTGCAGCCAATGGATCCCAGCGTCAACAGCCCCAGGCCGAGGAGAAGAAGGAAGAGCGGTAGGTTTTTCATGCGAAGTGGCCCTGGTTCATGGGGGAAAGGCCCAGACGACCAGCAGCCCGAGGAGGTGCCAGACCCTGTCGGCGCGGGCACCTCTACTCGGAGTGTCAGCTCCAGGATATTGGACCTTGTGCTTACACGGCGCGGGCTCAGCCCTGGCCCAGCCGGTCCATGTTGGTCCGCCCCTGGGCCACCAGCCGGAGCAGCGTGGACTTCTTCAACATGACTCACTCCCTCGTCGATTCGCCGGGGGCTTCGCTCCTTGCGACGTGGACGGCGGTGACTCGAACCGGAACGTGTTTGTGAAAGGGCGTGCGCGCGAGCGGATCGCAGTGCTCGCTCGCCGTGAGGCGGTTGAGCTGGGGGCCGATGGGGGCTCCGCCGCGGTAGCGCATCCCGTAACCGTGGGGGAGGGTGACCATTCCAGCGCGCACTGAGTCGTCGAGCTCGATCGTGACCTCGAGCTGTCCGGTGTCCGACTCGCAAATCGCACGCGAGCCCGAGGAGAGTCCGCGCTCGCGTGCGTCGTCGGGATGCATGCGCATCGCGCCGTTGGGGTCGATCTTCCGCCAGGAGGGATCCCGGAAGATCTGATTGGCGTTGTAGGCGCGGCGCTCGCCCGCCAGCAGCACGAGCCCCGGGGGAGGCTCGGGCTCGTTCCGGAGGGACTGGAGCGCACCGAGCATCTGTGCTTCGTGGCGGCGGGCTCGGCCGCCGCGATGCGCTCGAGCACCGGGAAGGACCGGGGCAGCTCTCCCATGGCCTCGAGGAGCCGCGTGTAGATCTCCGGCTCGGGCAAGGCCTCCGCGCGCGGTGCAAACAGGGGGTTGCGGAGCTGGAACGCGTTGTCGGGGAACTCGAGGTTGAACCCCGTGCACTCCCACTTCTCGAACTGCGTCGCCGCGGGCAGGACATAGTGAGCCAGGCGCGCCGTCTCCGACATCGCCACGTCCACGACGACGAGCAGCTCGAGCTTCGCGAACGCGCGCTCGTAGGCGGCGGTGTTCGCGCCGGTCAGGACCGGGTTGGCGCTGTCGACGAACAGCGCACGCAAGCGGTCCTCGCCGTCGTGTTCGATCTCTCCGGGCAGGATGTTCGGCGGGTACAGCCCACCGATCGGGAACATGCGGTGATGCGCGGTGCGCACGTGTCGGCCCGTGCGCTCGTCGGTGTTGCCGAGGATCGGCAGGAAGAGCGAGTGGAAGTTGTTCGCCCCGCGCTTGCCGAGGTTCCCGGTCACCAGGAACAGGAGCTTCTCGAGGTACGAGTTGAGCGTGCTGTGGAGGCTCTGCTGCAGCCCCAGGTCCACGCGCACGCACGCGGTGCGCGCTCCAGCGAACGTCCGGGCGACCCGCTCGACGTCGGCAAGAGGCACGTCCGCGCGACGAACGAACTCCTCGATGGGAATCGCCCGGAGCTCGGCCTCGACCGCCGCGAACCCGGTGCAGCGCTCGGCGAGAAACGCCCGGTCGTGCAAGCCGTCGCGCACGATGATGCCGAGCATCGCGGCGAGCAGGAATGCATCGGTGCCGGGACGCAGCTGAAGGTGCACGTCGGCCATGCGCGCCGTCTCGGTCTTGCGCGGGTCGATCACGACCATCGTGCGTGCGGGGTCGTTCTTCAGTTCCCGCAGCGTGTCGCGCGCATTCGGGATGCCGTGCGCCTGGAAGGGATTCGTGCCGATGAAGAGCACGACGTCCGCGTGCTCGACGTCCTCCGTGATGTGGCAGCGCTGGTCGCCGAACAGCCGGCCATTGACCCAGAAGTCGCCGGTCTTCTCCTGGGCGAGCGCGCTGTATACGAAGCGGCTCTTCATCGCCTTCGTGAGTTGCCGGCTGTACGCGCCTCCGAGGTGATTGCCCTGGCCGCCACCGCCGTAGAACGCGAACGCGCGGCCGCCGTGCCGCTCACGAATCGAGCGCAGCCGGGCGGCGATGTCGGCGAGTGCCTCGTCCCAACTCACGCGCACGAAGCCGCCGTCTGGCTCACGGCGCAGCGGGTGCTCGAGGCGATCCGCGTTCTCCTGATAGTGCTGCAACCGTGCGGCCTTCTGGCAGAGGTACCCCTTGGAGACCGGGTGCGCGTCGTCGCCGCGAATACTCGTGAGGCGGGAGCCCTCGACTTCGACACGGAGCCCGCAGTTGCGGGAACACAGGATGCAGGCGGTCTGCTCGGTGGTCATGGAGGACCCCTTGTCAAGAGGTGACCCCCTCCCATGACGGCGTGGACGGCCCCGGGCTATAGAGCGCCCATGGCTCCCTCCCATCCCTCGATTCATCGCCCGGCCACTTCCGCCGCATCCGATCCCCTGACACGCCGCACCGTGCTCGGCTCGGTGCTCGCACTGGCCGGGGCGGGCGCGCTCGGCTGCGTGGGGCGCGGACAGCGGCCCGGGGTAGGTCAGACCTACGATGTCCTGGTCCAGGGCGGCACCGTCTATGACGGTACGGGCGCGCCAGGCGTGGCCGCGGATGTTGGCATCGCGGGAGGGCGCATCGTCGCCGTTGGTGCTCTGGCGGGAGCCCAGGCGCGCACCCTGATCGATGCGCGCGGGCTCGCCGTCGCACCGGGCTTCATCGATCTGCACTCGCACGCGGATGGCACCCTGTTCGACGACCCGAATGCCGAGTCCGTCCTCCGCCAGGGCGTGACGACCGTCGTCGCCGGGCAGGATGGGTTCTCGCGAGCGCCCCGCTTGCGTGCTCCCGAGTCCTCCGTGGCGGGAGTTGGCTCGGAGCGCTCCTTCGGAAGCATGGGCGCCTTCTTCGAGGCCGTCGAGCGCCTCTCGCCCGCCGTCAACGTCGCGAGCATGGTCGGGCTCGGAACGGTGCGGGAATCGGTCATCGGCGAGGAGAACCGTCCCGCCACGCCCGAGGAGCTGGCCCGGATGGTGGCCCTCGTCGAGGCCGCGCTCGCAGAGGGGGCGTGTGGCGCGTCCTCCGGGCTCGAGTACACGCCCGGGGCGTTCGCCTCCCTCGAGGAGCTCATCGCCCTCTGCCGCCCACTCGGTGCACGCGGGCTCGTCTACGCGACGCACATGCGCAACGAGGACGAGCGGCTCCTCGACTCCATCGACGAGGCGATTGCCGTCGCGCGGGGCGCGGGCTGCCCGCTCCACATCTCCCACCTGAAGACGCAGGGCCCCCGGAACTGGAGCAAGCTCGACCAGGTCTTCGCCCGGCTGGAGCACGCGCGCACGGTGGAGCGCGTCGACCTCTCCTTCGATCGCTATCCCTACACGGCCTACCAGACCACCCTGGCCAACCTCTTCCCCGCCTGGAGCCGGGATGGTGGCACGGACGCCTTTCTCGCGCGTCTCTCGGATCCCGTGGTGGGAGAGCGCCTGCGGTCGGCCGCGATGGCGAAGGTGGAGAGCATCGGTGGCTGGGACAACGTGATGGTGTCCTCGGTGGCTCATGCGGCGGACCGGGCCGCGGAGGGTCAGCGGCTCGGCGGCCACGCCGCGGCACTTGGCACCTCTCCCTATGAGCTGGCCGTCGGTCTGCTCCAGCGCAGCCGCGGGAACGTGGGCATGGTCGGCTTCGCCATGAGCGAGGACAACCTCGTGCGCATCCTCTCGCACCCACTCGGGATGCCGGCGAGCGATGGCTCCGCCGTGGCGCTGGAGGGAGCCACGCGCCGTGGCCACCCGCATCCGCGCTCGCTCGGGACCTTCTCCCGGGTGCTCGGCGTGTACGTGCGTGAGAAGAAGGTGCTGACGCTCGAACAGGCCATCCACAAGCTGTCGGGATTCCCCGCAGCGCGCGCACGTCTGAAGGATCGCGGACTGCTCGCCCCCGGGATGGCGGCGGACGTCGTGGTGTTCGACCCGGCCAGCGTCGCGGATCAGGCCACCTATGCCCATCCCTTCGCGTACGCCACGGGCGTCCGCGCGGTGCTCGTCAATGGGGCGCTCGCGTTGCGTGACGGCGAGCGCGGGCCGCACCGGGCGGGACGTCCTCTGCGGCTCACCGCGGGCTGACGGGGGGCGGGGGGGCCTGACGGCGCGGCGCCGTGCGCCAGGCGACCCAGGCACCGAGAGCACACAGGGCCGCGCCGCAGAGGAGGGTGATCCCCGCCCAGGCCGGACTCCGGTCGCCGCCGATCGCCCAGGCGTAGAGGGAGGTGAAGACGAGTGGGGCGACGACGCTCGTCGCGCTCGCGATCGAGGAGACGATGCCTTGCAGGCGCCCCTGCTCGTCGGCGTGCACGGCTTCCGACATCAGCGTCTGCAACGCCGGCCGGGCGATGGCGCCCATGACGGCGACGAGGGCTCCTGGCCAGAACAGGATGGCCACGGGCGCGAGCCCCATCGCCAGCATGCCGAGGCCTTGGAGCGTGGTGCCCAGGATGAGGGCCCGGCGCTCGCCCAGGCGGCGGGCGGCGGCGCCGGCGACGAGGCCCTGGACGAGGATTCCGAGCGACGCCTCCACGGCCACGAAGGCGCCGAACTGCACGGTGCTCCAGCCATACCGGTGGGCGGTGTAGAGCACGCTCATGTTGTCGCTGCTCTGGAAGGAGAGCCAAGACAGGAGCAGCACGACCGCCAGGGGGCGAAGCGTGGGGTGGGTTCCCAGCAGCCGGAACGCCTCTCCGAGCCCGAGCCGTGGCTCCTGGGACGACGTACGAAGCACGGGGGCAAGCGGCTCGGGCAGGAAGCTCACCACGTAGAGCGCGCCCACGGCGGCGACGGCGGCGCCGACATGAAACGGAGCGCGAAGGTTGGCCTCCGCCAGCCAGCCGCCGAGCAGGGGGCCCACGACGATGGCGGCGTAGAAGGCGCCGTTGACGAAGCCATAGGCACGGGCTCTCTCGTCCGGCGGCGTGGTGTCGGCCACGCCCGCCATGACCGCGGCCTGGCTGCCGAAGGTGAGGCCGCAGACGAACCGTCCCGCGAGCAGCCACCCGAGGTTCTGTGCCAGGGCGTCGAGCAGGAGCTCGAGCACGACGCCCCCCATCGACAGGAGCATGAGTGGCCGGCGGCCGAACCGGTCTGACAAGGCGCCCAGGATCGGGGCCATGAAGATCTGGGGCAGCGCCCAGGCCACCTCCAGCCAGCCAACCCAGAGGGCGGTCATGGCGGGATCGCCCTCGAGGAACGAGCTCACGAGGCGAGGGAGCACCGGGAAGCTCACCGATTGCGCCAGGCCATCCAAGAAGGTCAGCAGGGAGAGGCGCGCGACCATGCCGCGCGCGAAGGGCGTGTGGAGACGGGAATTCATCGGCAACTCGAGCACAAGGGGCCGCGTGCGGCGGCCGCTTCAAGGCAGTGGGAAGATCCGGAGGGAACTCCGCGCGGGGAGCCGCGCGGGACGGACTTCAGGCTCGAGTCTTGCCGGTGCAGATCATGGGGCAATCCTGGCGACAGCGCGGCCCACAGGCAAGCCAGGAGGATGGGCCAAACGCTCATGCATCGAGAACTCCATATCCGGCTTTCCAGGCCTTACCCCTTCAGGAGCCCTGCCGAGTGCGCAACGACGACATCACCTCCGTGCGCGTGGCCAGCGGTTACAAGGTCACCGTCTACTCGGACGACAACTTCACCGGCGCCACCCTCACCAAGACGGCCGATGATGCCTCGCTCGTGGACGACAATTGGAACGACGTGGTGTCCTCGCTTGAGGTGAGCGCGGTGGGCAGGTCCTCGTTCTCCACGCTCGTGCAGGCCGAGGCCTACAGCGCCATGTCTGGTGTCAGCACCGAGGCCACCACCGACACGGATGGGGGCCTCAACGTGGGCTACATCGAGACGGCGGATTGGATGGCCTACAACGGCATCACCTTCCCGGCCACGGGCTCGTACAAGCTCGAGTACCGCGTCGCCAGTCCGTCCGGGGGCGGCAAGCTATCGCTGGACCTCAACGCGGGCGCCACGGTGCTCGGCACGGTGGACATTCCGGCCACCGGCGGCTGGCAGAACTGGACCACCGTTTCGCATACCGTCAGCGTGACGGCGGGCACCTACAATCTCGGCATCTACGCCCAGGCGGGCGGGTGGAACTTCAACTGGTTCCGCATCACCCGGCTCTAGCGTTCTGGAGAAGAGCGGGCAGGGGCCTTCACCGCGAGCAGGCGCCGAGTAACTGGCAGGTTTCGTCCGTGGACAGATCCCTGGCGAACTCCGCGGGAGCGCGGCTCCGGCCCGCTTCGTATTGGGCGATGTACCGGCGCACTTGCGACACACTGGAGCCCGTCAGACGTGCCACCTCTTCCGCCGGGTGTCCCTGGGCGTGGAGTGCCACGGCGACATGCAGCCGCCCCTTCTTGATGCGTGCCGGCTCCGTGAGGAACCGGTAGGGCCGGGAGAGGAAACGGACCCGCTCCTCGGAGGTGCCTCGCTTGAGGGTGAGCCCTACACGTGCCGAAGCGTAGACCCGCCGCGCGGGGGCTGGAGGGGAGTCCAGCACCACGTAGAGCGGCGAATCGCCCGGCGGCTCCGGATCCACGCCACGGCTGAAGGTCGAGACCAATGAAGCGATGGAGGCATGGCCGGTGAGCGCGAGGATGTGGTCGACGCACAGGGACGGACCATCGAGCAGCCGGCTGTCCTCTCCGAGCTGCTCCATGCCGCGAATCAGGATGCCCCCGGGAGCCCCCGGCTCGCCGATGGCGATGTCCAGTCCCTTGTAGCTGCCTCCGCGGTACTGGCTGCCCGCGCGGTGGAAGTACCAGCGTCCCCGCTCGCACTGCATCGGGTCACCATGGGTGAAGGGATCTGGATGGTCCGGACGGGTGAAGTAGAACTCGAGCTCGGTGAAGCGGTGGGGGTGTCCGCCGACGTAGCAGATGGCTGTGTTGAGCAGCAGCTCGGCCATGCGCTGGAAGCTGACTCCATATGCCGCCTCCGCACTGCCAGTGGGAGGCATCCACACTTGAAGGGTCTCACCGAGTCGTGCCCGCACGTGAGCAGCATGCACGCGGGGGCGGGGAATCCCACAAGAAAAGGGACCCCTCCCGCGACCGGGGCTGGGCGAAGGGGTATTCTCTCGCCGTACTCCGAGAGAACGTCATGAGCCAGGCAACGAGTCACTCCTCCCTCGTCTTCGATCTCCTCAGCCCCGCGTCCGCCCAGGATGCGCAGCCGATCTTCCATCGGCTTCGCGCCCAGGAGCCCATCCATTGGAGCCCGCAGCTCCAGGGCTGGGTGCTCACCCGCCATGCCGACATTTCCAACGCCCTGAGGGATCCCCGCCTGGTCGCGGGACCGATGACGGGGCAGTTCGAGCGCCTCCCCGAGGCGGCCCGGACGCAGCTCCTGCCGCTGCGCGACGCCGTCAACATGTGGATGGGGCACACCACCCACGAGGGCCACCTCCGCTTCCAGTCGTTGCTCAAGCGCTACTTCACCCCGCGCACCGTGGAGAACCTCCGTCCGCGGATTCAGGCCATCACCGACACGCTGCTCGACGCCGCCGCGGCGAAGGGCGGCTCCATCGATCTGGTGCAGGAGCTCGCCATTCCGCTGCCCTCGAGCGTCATCGCCGAGATGCTCGGGGTGCCCCTCACGGACGAGTACATGCTCCAGCGCTGGTCGAGGGATCTGACCGCCATCTTCAGTGCCTTCGACGTGCAGCAACTGCTGCGGAGCCAGCAGAGCGTGATGGAGATGATGAACTACATGCGCGACGTGCTCGCCCAGCATCGCCGCGCCCCGGGTGAGAACATCCTCGAGGTCTTCGTGCGCGCCCAGGCCGAGGGGCTCGTCAGTGAGGAGGAGATACTCTCCAACTGCGCGTTGCTGCTGTTCGCCGGCCACGAGACCACCGCGCGGCTCATCAGCAAGGGAATGTTGCTCCTGTTCCAGCACCCGGAGCAGTTCGCGAAGCTGCGCGAGGACGCCTCGCTCATTCCCCAGGCGGTGGAGGAGATGCTGCGCTACGGAGACGTGGTGGGCATCATCACCCGGCTCACCGTCGCGCCAGTGGAGCTCGGTGGGCAGGCGATGGAGCCGTTCCAGATGGTGTACCTGGCGCTCGCCGCGGCGAACCGGGATCCGGAGGTCTTCGCCGATCCGGACCGGTTCGACATCAACCGCAAGCCGAGCAAGCACGTGGCGTTTGGATTCGGCTCGTTCTACTGCCTGGGTGCGGCGCTGGCGCGCCTGGAAGCCCAGGTCTTCTTCGAGACGCTGTTGCGCCGCTTCCCTCATGTGCGGCCCACGAAGGACACCCAGCCCACCTGGGAGTCGCGGCCCCCGCTCAACCGGGAACTGCGCGCGCTCCCCGTGGAGCTGTAGGCGGCGGTGGATGAACTCCGTGGCGGAGCGGGTTGCTCCAGGCTACGGAGTGTCTGAACCATGCCCCCGAGAGCCCGAGGACACACAGGACTGAGCCCGCGAGACGCAGAGCGTCTGCGCCCCTGCCTGGACGCCTTCCTGGCATCCACGGACAGCCGGGCGCGCATCGCGTTCGATCCGCTGGAGTTTCCGCACCGCTACCGCGACCCGAGGGACATCGAGGTGAGCGCGTTGCTGGCCGCGGCCCTGGCGTACGGGCGCGCGGATCTGTTCCGGCCCAAGGTGGATGCGTTGCTCGCGCGCATGGGCCCGTCTCCCGCCGCCTTCGTGCGCGCGCTGGACGTGGCCGGGGCGCGCGAGCTGCTCTCGGGCTTCGTCTATCGCTTCAACGTGGGCACGGACGTGGCGGTGCTGCTGCTGGGCATGGGCCGGGCCCTGCGCGAGCTCGGGAGCCTGGAGGCGCTCTTCGTCCAGGGACTGGAGGCACGGGGCTCCTGGCACGGCGCGCTGGATGCGTTCACCTCGGCCCTGCGGGACGTGCCCATGGCGCCTCTGCGCGAGGTGCTCGGGCCCGAGCGCGGGTTGCAGCACCTGCTGCCCTCGCCCCTGGGCGCCGGCGCCGCCAAGCGGCTCAACCTGTTCCTCCGGTGGATGGTGCGCGGGCCGGATGGTGTGGACCTCGGCATCTGGAAGCGGGTACGCCCCTCGGCGCTGCTCATTCCGCTGGATACGCACATTGGACGGATTTCGAAGCACCTGGGGCTGACCCGCCGGAATGACTTGAGCTGGCGCACCGCCGAGGAGGTGACGGCCTCCCTGCGCACCCTCGATGCCGCCGACCCCGTGCGCTTCGACTTCGCGCTGTGTCACTACGGCATGAGCGGCGTGTGCCCCACCAAGCCCATTCCGGAGAATTGCTCCCGGTGCAAGTTGCTCCCCGCCTGCTCCGTGGGACAGAAGACCGTGAAGGGTATACCCAGGGCCAACCCAATGGGTCCGATACCCTCACCCCGACCCTCTCCCGGAGGGAGAGGGAAGACTGGTCCCTGAGAGTTGACGGGGACGCTCCGAGCGGGGATACACGCGCCATGACGTTGGCCTCGGTCGTCGGACAGCCTCGCGCCATCGACGCGCTCCTCGCGGCTCTGCGCGGCGGCTCCGTTCATCACGCCTACCTCTTCGCCGGGCCCGAGGGCGTCGGCAAGGAGCTCGCCGCCGTGGGGCTCGCCCAGGCCCTCACGTGCCCGGAAAAGCCCAATGAAGGGTGTGGCTCCTGCTCCAGCTGCACCCGCATCTCCAAGGGCGCCCACCCGGACGTCTCCTGGCTCATGCCCGATGCCCAGCGCGTCGAGCGTGGCCTCGCCGGGCGCTCGGACATCCAGGGTACGCCCAGCCGGGAGATTCGCGTGGAGCAGATCCGCGGACTGCTCGAGCGCATCACCCTGCGGGGGCTCGAGTCCCGGCGCAAGGTGGCCATCGTGGTGGATGCGCACATGATGAACCCGCAGGCGCAGAATGCCTTCCTCAAGACGCTCGAGGAGCCGCCCTCGGACACCACGCTCATCCTGCTGGCCTCGGCCCCGGACAAGATGCTGCCCACCATCCGCAGCCGCTGCAGCAAGGTGCACTTCGGCCCGCTGCCCGTGGCGCTCATCGCCGAGCGTCTCCAGAAGGAGCGCAAGCTGGACGCCCAGACGGCGGAGCTCGCGGCGGTGATGGCGGGCGGCAGTCTGGGGCGCGCCCTGGCGTTGGACCTCGATGCGCTCGCGGCGCGCAAGGACGTCATCAGCGGCTTCGAGTCCCTGAAGCCCGGCGAGGTGGGAGCCATGCTCCGCTGGGCCGAGACCTTCGGGGCCTCGCGTGAGGAGGCCGAACAGGCGCTCTCCATCCTCTCCATGTGGACGCGGGACGTGTCGCTGGCGAAGGTGGGCGTGGAGCGGCTGGCCAACCAGGACATGCTGGAGCTGGCCCAGGAGGTGGCGGCCCGCACGCATGAGACGGTGCTGCACCGCCGGCACGCGCTGCTGGAGAAGACGAAGGCGACCATCGTGGAGCGCAACGCGTCGCCGAGGTTGCAGCTGGAGCGGATGCTCATCGAGCTGCTGGAGGGGCGATGAGCGCGGACATCGAGGACGTGCTGGACGAGGCGAAGGCCGGCAAGGTGGCGCCGCTCTATCTGCTGTGGGGCGAGGAGTACCTGGTGCGCCGGGGCGCGGACGACCTGGTGAAGGTGCTGCTGCCGGATGCGTCGGCGGGGTTGAACTTCGCGGTGCTGGACGCGGGCTCGCCGCGCGAGGTGGCGCAGGAGCTGGCCACGCTGCCGCTCTTCCCCGGGCGCAAGGTGGTGCTGGTGCGCGACCCGGAGTTCCTCGCGCCGAAGAAGGGCCGCGGGGACGCGCTGGGCAAGGCGCGCGAGGCGTGGAAGGCGGGCAAGCGCAAGGAGGGCGCGCGGCGGTTGTTGGCGCTGGCGGCGCGGGCGGGGTGGGGCGTGGAGCAGCTCGATCCAGGCGCTCCGGGCGCGCCGTCGGTGGACCAGTGGAAGGACGAGCTCAACGTGGAGCTCGCCGAGGCGGACCTGACCTTCCTCAAGGAGGTGGCCACGTTCTGCCGCGAGGAGCGGATCTCCGCGCCCGAGGGTGACGCGAGCGCGCTGCTGGAGCTGTTCCAGAAGGGCGTGCCGCCGGGGCATGCGCTGGTGCTGGCGGCCTCGGAGGTGGACGCGAAGAACCCGTTGGTGAAGCTGGCGGCGGACAAGGGCCGCGTCGTCGAGCGCAAGGTGGCGGCGCGCCACAAGGACTTCGAGCTCGAGCCGCTCGCCGAGGAGTTCCTGCGGCCCTTCAAGAAGAAGCTGGGCAAGGGGGCGGCGGAGCAGCTCAAGGAGCGCATCGGCGGCAACGTGCGGCTCCTGCAGTCGGAGCTGGAGAAGCTGGCCACGTACTCGCAGGGCCCGACGATCGAGGCTCAGGACGTGGCACTGCTGGTGGCGCACACGCGCGAGGAGGAGTTCTTCGAGTTGTCCGAGGCGCTGCAGAACCGCAACTTCAAGGCGGCGCTGGACTACACGATGGACGCGATGGGGCAGGGGGTGCACGGGCTGCAACTGCTGGGCGCGGTGGCCTCCATCACGCGCGGCATGTTGGAGAACCACGAGCGGCTGGAGAAGTTCGCGGGAGGCTCGCTGCCGCGCTCGTACCCGGACTTCAAGTCGCGGGTGTTCCCCAGGGTGGAGGAGGAGGCCAAGGCGGCCAAGGGCAAGGCCCCGCACCCGTACGCGGCGTTCCTCGCGATGCAGGGGGCGGCGCGTTACAAGCGGCGCGAGTTGCTCGACGCGCTGGTGGCGTGCGCCGACGCGGACCTGTCGCTCAAGTCCTCCGCGAGCGGCAAGCTCGTCATCGAGCGGCTGCTCTGGACCGTCTGCGGGAGCGCCTGACGGGCTCGGCGCTGGGGGCCGCGCGCTGCACGGCGCCCTGGGGCCCGTAGAGCGGGAGCCCGGGGCTGCGGACGTATTCGAAGATGAGCGACGTCTCCAGGTGGGCCACCTCGGGCCGGGTGGTGAAGGCGTCCATGCCCAGGTCCCTCAGGTGGTCCGCGTCCCGCACCGCCACGTGCACGAGGAAGTCGTTGGCTCCGGACACGTGGTACACGGCCAGCACCTGCGGCAGCGACAGCGCATGGTGGCGGAACTCCTCCACCATCTCCCGCGAGTGTTGCCGCAGCCGCACGGCGATCATCGCCTGCAGCCCGATGCCCACCGCGCGCGGGTCCACCTCGGCGTGGAAGGACTTGAGCACGCCCGTCTCGCGCAGCCGCGTCACCCGCGCCAGGCAGCTCGACTGCGCGAGCCCCACCTCGGCGGCCAATTCCTTGTTCGACAGCCGCGCGTTCTTCTGCAGGGCCTCCAGGATGGCGAGGTCGATGGCGTCCAGGTTCGAGGATCCTTCCATGTGCGGAAGCGTATTCCGGTCAGCGTGGATTCACTCGGCCGAAGTGTCGAACTTCGAACCTGCCCCCGGCGTGAAATCCAGTCCATCGAACAGAACGCGGGGGCGAGTCCGGAGGAGTGTTCATCGGCCCTGGTGGGGATCGTCTTCTACCGGTAACGCCTGGAGTCATGATCCACCCTGAAGGCGCAGCTCTCCGGGCTTCGAAGCCCATGGCCAATGACGTCCTCTCCCGCAACAACGTCAAGGTGACGGGCAGGGGCACCCAGCCGATCCTCTTCGCGCACGGTTTCGGATGCGATCAGAACATGTGGCGCTTCGTGACCCCCGCCTTCGAGGCGGACTACCGGGTCGTCCTGTTCGACTACGTCGGCTCGGGCAAATCGGACCTCCGCGCGTACAACCGTGAGCGGTACTCCAGTCTGAACGGCTACGCGGAGGACATCCTCGATATCTGCCGGGCCCTCGATCTGAAGGACGTCATCCTCGTCGGGCACTCGGTGAGCAGCATGATCGGGCTGCTGGCCGCCATCCGCGAGCCCGAGCGCTTCCAGCGGCTCGTCCTGGTGAGCCCCTCGCCCCGCTACATCAACGAGGCGCCTGACTACGTGGGCGGCTTCGAGCGGGCGGACATCGAGGAGCTGCTGCAGACGATGGACAAGAACTACATCGGCTGGGCGAACTTCCTGGCGCCGATGGTGATGAACAGGCCGGACCGGCCGGAGCTGAACCAGGAGCTGACGGAGAGCTTCTGCTCCACGGATCCGACCATCGCCCGGCGGTTCGCGGAGGTGACGTTCTTCTCCGACAACCGGAAGGATCTGCCCAAGCTGACGGTGCCCTCGCTCATCCTCCAGTGCTCGGAAGATTTGATCGCGCCCCGGCAGGTGGGTGAGTACCTTCACCGCAACCTGACGCGCAGCACGCTGCGGGTCGCTCGTGCCACGGGACACTGTCCGCACATGAGCGCTCCCGAGGAGACTGTCTCCATCATCAAGGACTACCTGGGCCAGGTGCCCATGTCCTGAGACCCCGTAGGGAAGAAGTCATGGCGACGCACCTGCTGGAAGATCCGCTGAACACCGCGCCCTGTGGCTTCTTCACCTTCACCGATGACGGAACCCTGGTGGCCGCCAACGACACGCTGGCGGGAATGCTGGGGTACGCCTCGGGAGAGCTGGCGGGCAGCCGCGTCGAGTCGCTCCTGACGCTGGCCAGCCGCATGTTCTACCAGACGCACCTCTTCCCGATGATCCGGATGCAGGGCAAGGCGGAGGAGATCTTCCTCTCGCTGCGCTCCCGGAGCGGGGAGAGCATCCCCGTGCTCCTCAACGCCGTGCGGAAGGAGCAGGAGGGCGGGGTCGTCAATCAGTGCGCCCTCATCCCGGTGCGCAACCGCGGCAAGTACGAGGACGAGCTGCTGGCGGCGAAGCGGATGGCGGAGGAGGCGCTGCGCAACAACGAGGAGCTGACCCGGGCCCGGCAGGAGCTGGAGCTGCATGCCCGGGAGCTGGACCAGAAGCTCAGCCGGCTGGAGCAGAAGAACCAGGAGCTCACCCGCCTCAGCTCCATCCTGTCCCATGAGCTGCGAGAGCCCATCCGCAAGCTCTCCATGTTCTCGAGTCTCTTCACCCAGCAGGACCGTCAGGCGCTGTCGGCGACGGGCCAGCGCTCGTTGGAGCGGATCAAGGTCCAGAGCGCGCGGATGGAGCAGTTGGTGATGGCGCTCCAGGAGTTCGTGTCGCTGGATGACACCCACGAGCCGCTCGAGGAGGTGGCACTGGGCGAGGTGGTGGACAGCGCCCGGCAGCTCGTGACCGGGAGGACCGGCACGGTGATGGAACTGCACAGCGAGCAGCTCCCTGTGCTCCAGGGCCGGCGCCGACAGTTGATGATGTTGTTCTTCCAGCTGCTCGACAACTCGGTGAAGTTCCGCCGTCCCGAGGAGGACCCGAGGATCGGAATCGAGTGCTGCCTGCTCCAGCACAACACCTACCGGCCCAACACGGGCAGGTACCACTACACCGACTTCGCGCGGATCATCTACGCGGACAACGGGATGGGGTTCGACAACCGCTACAACGACTACGTGTTCGAGGCGCTGAAGAAGCTGGATCCGAACAGCCCGGGGCAGGGCATCGGCCTGGCCATCTGCCGCAAGGTGGTGGAGAACCACAACGGTTCCATCTCGGTCGAGTCGGAGCCGGGCCGCGGAACCCGGTTCACCCTGTTGCTGCCGTTGCGGCAGTGACGGGTCCTGGCCGAAGCCAATTCGGTCCCGAGCCCCTTCCGCCGTGGGGTCCCGCAACCTATTCGATGTCTCTTCGGCGCCCACGTGCGTAATTTCTTCCCGTGCCCTTCTCACGGGAGGAAGTTCGGATGAAGAAGCTCGGATTCGAAACGCGTGCGGTCCACTCTGGCCGGGAGGATCTGGCCGGGCTCGGCGTCCATGCGCCGCCGATCGATCTCTCCACCACCTATCCCGTGGGCAGCATGGGTGGCATCGGCGAGTGCTTCGACGCGCTCGCCCAGGGTGGACCCCTGCGCGACAACCCCATCTACGCCCGGCTGCACAACCCCACCGTGGTGCGCTTCGAGAAGGCACTGGCCGCGCTGGAGGGGGCCGAGGAGGCGGTGGCGTTCGGCTCGGGGATGGCGGCGCTGACGGCGGTGCTGCTCGCGGCGCGCCAGGGGGGCAAGCACGTGGTGGCGTGCCGTCCCGTCTACGGCGGCACGGATCATCTGCTGGACAGCGGCCTGCTGGGCGTGGAGGTCACCTGGACGCATCCGCACCACGTGAGCAAGGCCCTGCGTCCGGACACGTCGCTCGTCGTGGTGGAGACGCCGGCCAACCCCACGCTGGCGCTCATCGACATCGCGCGGGTGGTGGCCCAGGCGGGCGAGGTGCCCGTGCTGGTGGACTCCACCTTCGCCACGCCCGTGCTGCAGAACCCACTGGCGCTCGGGGCCTCGCTGGTGCTGCACAGCGCGACGAAGTTCCTCGGCGGGCACGGTGACGTCATGGGCGGCGTGGTGGCCACGAACGCGGTCTGGGCGGCGCGGTTGCGCCAGGTGCGCATCGCCACGGGCGGCGTGCTCCACCCCGAGGCGGGCTACATGCTGCACCGCGGTCTCGCGACGCTGCCCGTGCGCGTCCGCGAGTCACAGCGTGGCGCCATGCTCCTCGCGAAGCGCCTGGCCTCGCACCCCGCCGTGTCACGCACGTGGTACCCGGGGCTCCCGGGGTGTGACACCGAGGGCCTCATCGGGCGGCAGATGCGCGGGCCCGGGTGTCTGCTGTCCTTCGAGGTGGTGGGCGGCGCGAAGGCGGCGGCCCAGGTGATGGAGCGGGTGGAGCTGCTCACGCCGGCGGTGAGCCTCGGCTCGGTGGACTCGCTCATCCAGCACCCGGCGAGCCTCACGCACCGCGTGGTGGACGAGAAGCACCGCGAGGCCAGTGGCATCTCCGCGGGCATGCTCCGGGTCAGCGTGGGCCTGGAGAGCCCGGAGGACCTCTGGGCCGACCTGCAGCGCGCCCTGGAGGGGGTGCAGTCGTTCGGCCACGGAGTGGTGGAGGGGATGGAGAAGAGTCGCTGCCCGAGTGGAGACGCCGTTTTGGGTGACCTTTCCAAGGTCTAGGGCGGATTTGAACCGCGTCGCTTTACAGGCGATTACCAGTGGCGTGTTCGGCATCTCCGGCCGGGCAGCTACCTTCAGGGACGAAAAGGCGCGGGAAATCCTGACAACGGACCGTCAGAGGATGATGCAGTCGAGTCCTTCGAGGATCGCCCGGAGCTCGTCCGGCGTCGTCCCCATGCGCTTGGCCACGGACGGGGCGTGGTACGTCAGGCCAGTCGCGGATGCGGGTTGGGCGCCCAGGCCCGCAACGACGACTTTTCCGAACAAACCGGGCCACTCGAGTTGGCTCAGTTCAGCGGCATTCTTGCTGGGTTCCACGAAGGTAAAGCACGGCCAGCGAGGCATCCGAAGTGTACGTGGATCGCAGCCGTGGAACCGGCATGCATCGAGCCGGGCCTCGGAGAAGTCGCAGTTCTCCACCTGTCCGTGTTCGCCGCCGGTGCTGTACCCGGGAAAGGGCCCGAAGTCGCAGCCCAACATGCGCCCCTTGAACCGGCAACCTTCAAGCACCGCGCTCACCCAGCCCCGGTGGTTCCTCAGCTCCTGCTTGAATTCGATGGTGCAATCAATGAGGCGGGGCTGGCGGATGATCAACCGGCTGCCCGGCACCCTCACGACCACCTTACACCGGCGTAGCGTCAGATTCGGCCCAAAGTAGACGAGCTGGTCCTCCGCACCGGCCAGTTCCACCTGCTCGTCTTCAATCTCGCGGTTCTCGAAGAAGATATTGCCCGGCCACATCTCCGTGCCCTCAGAAGAAGATCATCCGGAAGAATTCGTTGGACATGCGCCGACCATGGACAGCGAAGTTTTCCTTCGTCCCGGAGAGTACCTCGTATTTGAGCCCCCCTGGTCGCGGGTCCACCGCATCGACTCCTTTGGATGACCATTTGAGCTGCGGGAACTCCTCCTTGAGCCTCGCGTTGACCCAGCGCCCACGTGCCAGCCCCTCCATGTGTCGAGCGCTGGCATGGTTGCCCGCAGCGAGTGCTCGATCGATGGCGTCGGTCTCCGCGGGAGTGCGATGTTGCTTTGCCCACTGCCGGGCGATGCGCTCTGCCGCTGCTTGGATCGCGTCCCCCAGTTCATCCTCGGCCGGTATGTCGTGGAGGTCCCTTCCTCGGGGAAGGTGCCATCGTTGACCGTTGCCGAGGACAACCTGCCTGTTGCCACCGCGGTGCTGGATGGCAATGGTGCCGGAGTGGCCGCCAGACGCCCCAGCCGCACGAGCCGCGTTGTTCTGGCTGAGCATGGCCATGGCGGTGGGAGCCTGTGGGGATGTGACGACCGCCAGAGCGCGACCCGATTCCGCCGCGACCTCCACTGCGGCTACCTCCTGTACGGCCACCGTCATTGGCGCCCGGAACCCCTGGGTCTCCCACTGCGCCTGCATCAGGTTGAATCTCGGCAGGGAATGCACCCGCGCCGCTACGTCCCCGAGCGTCCGCCCGCTCAGCGTGGCCACGGCCAGAATCATCGCCCGGGCCGCGTCCGTCCCCATCACTCCCCCGAACGCCTCGCCCGCCTCGCGCAGTTCCGCGAACGTCGTGGCCTCGTGGGCCCGGTGGGCCATGTGGAACCATCCGTCCACCAGTTCCCATAGAGCGTCTACCCCCAGCCATGCCACGAGCACGACCGACAGCGCAGCGGCAACCAATTTGGTACTTGGCTCGGGCAAGCCCCCAACGACGCACCCCCTTAAAGACGCAGCCGTCGAGAGATTTGGTGGTCATTACCCACCCGCTCCATCCATTCGTGGGTCGCGCATTCCCCGTGCAGCAGCGCCTGCGGTACCTCGGTCGCCCTTGCGTCGTGCTGCTGTTTCCCGATGGCCGTCTCGCGAAGGTTCCCGAGGATTGGACGGACCTGCGGCCCAGGCCCCCACCGCTCGAGTTCCGAGGGAAATGTCCGAAGCTGCACCCTGAATCGCTCCGCGAGCTGAGTGCCTTGCTTGATGACTTGAGGAATAAGTCTCGGCCCCATGACCAGGAAGGTAGTGCGTCGGACGAGAAGAGCCAAGAGCGGGTCATCGCCGGGCGCGCTCTACGCCGCACTCCCCGCGGCGGCCCGGCACGAGCTGCTGGGCGTGCTGGCCGACGTGCTGCTCAAGGCCGTCACCAAGGCTCCCGCAGGAAGCGAGGCAAGCGATGAGCACCAAGATTCGGCCAGAGCACCTGGCCAGACCCGCGCTGGTGTATATCCGCCAGTCCACCTTGTTGCAGGTCCACGAGCACCGCGAATCGACTGAGCGCCAGTACGCCTTGGTGGAGCTGGCCAAGAAGCTCGGCTGGGACGCCACCCAGGTCGAGGTCATCGATGAGGACCTGGGACAGAGCGGTGCCAGCTCCGCCCGGCGCAAGGGCTTCCAGCGGCTGACGGCCCAGGTCAGCCTCGGCAAGGTGGGCGCCGTCTTGTCGCTGGAGGTGTCCCGCCTGGCGCGCTCCTCGTCCGATTGGCACCGGCTGCTGGATTTGTGCGCGCTCTCCGACACGCTCATCATCGATGATGATGGCGTCTACGACGCCAACGACTTCAATGACCGGCTGGTGCTGGGCATGAAGGGCACCATGAGTGACGCCGAGCGCCACTCCATGCGCCTGCGCCTGCAAGGCGGCATCCTGCACAAGGCGAAGAAGGGCGAGCTCGTCTATCCCCCTCCCACCGGCTACGTCTTCGAGGACGGTGCGCTCGTCTTCGACCCCGACGAGCAGGTGCAGAAGGCCCTCCGTCTTCTCTTCGAGCGCTTCCGCCTGGAAGGCAGTGTCAGCGGCGCCGTGCGCTATTTCACCCGCAACAAGCTGCTCTTCCCCTCACGCCATGCTCACCGAGGCGCTCCGGCAGAAATCCGCTGGCACGCGCTGGACGTCCCGCGTGCCGTGACCATCCTGCGCAATCCGGTGTACGCCGGAGCCTACGCCTGGGGCCGCAATCGCGACCGGCGCGTCCTCGTCGAAGGCGCGGTGCGACGCAAGCATGAGACGCTTCAGGAGCCGGAGCAGTGGCATGCGTTCCTGCGCGATGCGCACCCCGCGTACATCTCCTGGGAGCAGTACCTGGAGAACTTGAAACGCCTCGAAGACAATGCAGTCAGAGGGGCGCATGTGCGTGGCCGAGGTGCGCCACGCGGAGGAGTGGCGCTGCTGCAGGGGCTGGTGCTGTGCGGCAAGTGTGGCCGGCGGATGCACCCGGTCTACTCCGTCGCCGCCGACCCCAGCTACCAGTGCAGCCGGCGCATCTACGGCGAGGGTAACTGCTGGTCCACGCTCGCACGCCGCATCGACGACAAGATAGTCGAGACCCTGCTGGCGGCTTTCGCCCCGCCTGAATTGGACTTGTCGCTGGCGGTCCTCAAGGAGGTGGAGCGGCAGGCCGAAGAGGTCAACCGCCAGTGGAAGCTACGCCTGGAGCGGGTGCGCTACGAGGCCCAGCGCGCCGAGCGCCAGTACAACGCCGTGGAGCCGGAGAATCGCGTGGTGGCCCGCACGCTGGAATCGCGCTGGAATGAGAAGCTCGAGGAACTCGCGCGGGTCGAGCATGAGTACGAGCAGGCCAGGAGCGCGAGTCCACTGGAGCTCTCGGACAAGGACAAGAAGAAGATACTGGCGCTGGCGGGCGACCTGCCCGGGCTGTGGAACGCGCCGACCACGACCAACTCGGACAAGAAGCGGATACTGCGGCTGCTCATCCAGGAGGTGGTGCTCTCGCCGGTGGACGTGCCAAGGCGGGCCACCCGCATCCGAATCCTCTGGAAGACTGGAGCCATCACCGAGTTGCAGACGCCTCGGCCCACATTTTCCGAATCCAGAAGGACGCCACTCCAGGTCATCGCTGAGGTCCGCAAGCTCGCCAGGAAGCATTACTGCGATTCGCAGATAGCGGAGGAACTCAACAAGCAAGGACTCAAGAGCGGCCTACGTCACGCCTTCACAGGCAAGCTCGTGGCGGGCATCCGCAAGCGCCAGCACATCCGTGCTGGACGGTCCGCTGGCGGCTTCAGCATCCGGGTGCCCGAACGCGACGAGCAGGGGCTCTACTCCATCCGAGGTCTGATCGCGCATTTCGGGGTGACAGCACCGATGGTCCTCTACTGGGTCAGGCGCGGTCTGCTCACCCCCGTGCACAGCCGCACGCCCATGCACAGATGGAGCAAGGAGCCCTTCTGGTTCGAGATGACGCCCCAACTGGAGGCACTGCTGGCCAAGGCGCGCTACCAGGGCTACGAGCCGGGTAAGCCGCCGCACCGCATTCACAGTGGCCGTCCAACCCCGCCGACCCGCCTGCCTGACGGCCGCTACTCCACTCGCGGCCTCGTCGAGAAGTACGGAGTAACATGGGACACCGTGCGGTATTGGATAAGGAAGGGCATCCTCACGCCCGAGCGTGCTCTTCCGGGAGGCAGCTTCTGCTTCCGGCTGACCCATGAGGTCAAGCGGCGCATTCAGTCAGCTCTTGCTCGAGGAAAGAAGTCACGCGGTTCCACGCAACACCACCATCATCACATCCATTCCAGCTAACACAGGTGTCCCGATGCAGGTTCCGGCACCAGCCAGAGTGCGAGGTACATCCCGGCAGCCCACACCAACGAGGAGAGCACTGCCTGAGGGCTCAGCTCGCGCCCCAGCGCCGCCCTCGTCTCGTCCAACACGGAGCCAAAGGCCAGGGCGAGCGCCAAGGTCCGCCTGTCATCCGTGCGCAAGTAGGGCCCGTCCGCGAAGAGGTCCAGGCAGTCGCCACCTCCGCGCCTCTCGCACCAGCCCAGGTACTGCGCCCGTAGGGCCGCCTCTGCTTCAGGGACAAGAGGGCTCTTGTCGTCCACGGGGACAAGACTGAGGACACGTCCGCGGTACACCTCGGCGAGCAGCTCCTCTTCAGGCATGGATTGGAGGAGCCGCTGCGCGGCTGCTTGGGGCGACCCCTCCACCTGGAAGCGGCTGCCAAGCTGTTGCACCGCCCGTTGGTATTCCGCCCGCGAGATGGCGACGACCCGGGTGGTGCCACGAGGCTCGAGCAGCTCCACCTGGACGGTGACCACGGGCTCGAGTCGGGGAGAGGCGGGACGGGACTTCCCCTGTTTCTCCGAGGGTGGCGGTTGAGAGCGGCCTGCTCCCGCCAGTTGGTCAATCATGGGCGTGTGCGAGACACAAGCCGCGTGCAGGAACATGACAATCAGCCCGAGGGAGCCAACAGGCGCCCACCGTGGAATCCCCCGCGCGCTCTTCCGTCGTGACTCGATCTGTGGGCTGCCGCCCTCCACCACCTCGCTACTCTGGGCAACTCCTGGCATGCCAGCCGCAACCAGCAACCATCGGGGCTTGTTTCGCCAGAGTGCTCAGCCGCTTCTCTGCCAGAGGAGCAGCTGGTCAACAATGTGCCCGGCTGGAAACACGCACTCAGCGGAACGAGTCGACGATGTCGACCCCCGACACGGAGAAGTCGAGGATGGCGGTTCCAGGCAGCGATTCAGGCCGCTTCCGGAGCTGATTCTCACTCAACCGGGCCACCGCGCAGATGGGCACCTTTTCGCTGTCCGGCGGGTGGGCCTCGTAGTACCGGATGACGACCTGCGGACCGCCCGTCCAGACCTGCCCGTACAAACGGGTGGTGGCTTCGAGGATGCCGAGGTCATTCTTCAGCATGCTCTCGATCGGCCCATCGTAGAGCGTGATGGGCTTTGACTTGATCTGGTTCGCGTCGAGTTCCACCAACGCACCGTCCCCGACGCGCAGCCTCATGTAGCGCATCGCCTTCCTGGCTTCCTCCGGGCATTCCTGAGGGCCAGGGGTTCCGTCCGGGCGCACTGCCACGCCTCCACTGGTCGTTGTGCAGCCAGAGAACGTACAGAGCAGGATGACGAAGCCGAGGTAGAACGCTTTGGCCGTGGGCATGAACGGCTCCTCTACTTCCGAATCAGCGTGTGATCCAGGTTCACAAGCACCTCCATGAGCCCATCCTCGCGGAAGATTTCCAGGGCCAGATTGACGAGGCCCTCCTTCGTCGTGAACGCACTCTCGTCCGCCACCACCGCGATTCTTCCTGACTGACCCGGCACGAGCTCGGGCCGCTCCATGCGGAGCGCGAAGGGTCGAGCGGTAGGGGACGTCAAGTCAGCGGTCAGCCGAGCATCCCTGAATCTCCATGGTGCGTCGTACATGTTGGTCAGGTGGATCATGGCCGCTGCCTTCCCTGGCCCGGAGAAGAGCTCGATCGTGACGTCCATACCCCCGTCCTTCAGGACCGCAACTCGCTCTCTCCGAAAAGGCGTCTTCTCCACCTGTCCATTGACGAGAAGCGTGGCGAAGGCGTGGTCCACCGAGTTCTCTTCCTTCTTGAGGCGCTCGTTCTCCTCGCTCAGCTTGAACTCCCTCTTGCGTGAGTCATTGAGGGACGACAGCACCGCGTTGTAGCTCTCGCGGTCCTTGAAGACGTTCACCTGATGGTCCGTCCATCCCCACTTCTCACGACGCGGTGGCCTCACGAGGAACGAGAACTCGGTCCCATCCTCGAGCGTCACGAGCAGGGGAACCCACTCGTCCTCGCCCAGGTCCCGCAGAGGTTCCAGCACCACCTTCTTGCTTCCCACGAGCGGACGCTCGAATCGCCCCTCCCACCCCAGGAGCCGGGTCCTGGCCGGATCGGGCTCCTGCTCGAAGCGCAGGGTGGTGGAGACCTGGCCGGATACATAGACGTTGTTCGCCGTCCGGGCGGGATGTTCCGAGAGCAGCAGCGTCCTGATCTCCGTCCTGGCGCCGGGCTCCAGGGCCTGTGCCACGGACGCGAGGAGGACCAGCAAGGGCATGCAGCGGATGGGTGAAGGGGTTCGCATGGCCGGGTCTCAGGCGCTGAAGTGGGGGGAGAGCACCTTGTCGTGGTAGGCGGTGCTGTCCGGGTGCGAGCGGAAGCGCTGGGCCAGCTTGCCGAGCCGTTGCAGCAGGTCCTCGTACTCGGCCCGGCTCACGCTGCACAGCGACAGGTACAGGCGCGCCGCCCCTTGCAGGTACGAGAAGAGCGGGTGGCAGTCCAGGCCATCCGGACGCTGACGCAGCATGCGGTAGAGCCGCTCGAACTCGGCATCCGTCTCGGGCTTGTCCATGGCGGTGCAGTAGATGACCGCCGTCGACTGCAGCAGGTACAGGAAGGCGTCGTGACGCGGAGGGGCCCTCAGCGCCAACGGCGTCTTCTCCGCGACCGTCCAGAGCCGCGAGATGGGCTTGAGCTTCACGTGCACCATCCTCCACGAGTCGTCCGCTACCGGCACCTCCTCGCCCAGCGGGAGCGCTCTTCCATGAGCACCGAACTCGATGGGCACCTGGAGCCGTTCAGGCCAGTCCAGTGCGAGTCCCGCGCGCTTCAACTCCTGTCTCACGTTCAAGTCCATGCCTCTACCTCCAAGGTCGAGGCGAGGATGCTACTTCCCCCGTGGGAAGTCGAGACCTCGTCGGTCGGGTCCCGCATGCGACCGGGGCCGTCACCCCGGGTAGAGCAGCGGTGTGACGTCCTGGAACGGCCCCTGGCACGGGGCCACGTCGGCGGCCAGGTAGTGGGCCACCCGTCCAGGCGCCAGCGCGACGATGGACGACGAGCGCGTCCCATATTCTGGCGTGTGGATGCAGAGGGCCTGGAACTGGCGGATGCGCTCGTGCAGCTCCGGAGGGAACTCCTCGAGGAGGAACTCCGGCGTGCGCTCGGGCAGCACGTGGTCCGCGAGCAGCGCCTGGAGCTCCTGGAGGGTGTCGGGCCAGGGCTTCCGAGCGGCCTTCTCGGCCAGCTCATGCGCCCTCGCCACCTTGGGCAGGGCCGGAGTGTCGAGCACGTCGTTGGGCAGCACGTGGACGCCCGGCGGGACGTCCTCCCGGTGAATCCGCTCGGAGTCCGGGCGGGCGTACGCCACCCGGAGCACCCCGGCGTCCCCATAGAGGAGGTTGAAGGGGTTGTACTCCCGGGCATCCAGCCCCGCGAGGTAGCGGTCGACCCCCTCCACGTCGTTGGCCCGCAGGGCGCGCATCACCACCTCGCCCCGCGAGCGAGGGGCCCGCGTCAGGTTGGCGGAGCCCCGCTGATTCGTCAGACCCACGAAAAAGCCCCCGTCCGTCACTCCCATCCACGTCCCCTGACGCTCCAGGTCGCGGCCTCCGACGACCCGGGGAGCGAGGGACAGGACCTGGGGACCAGCGGCCGGGCGGGCGTAGAACTCGTCGCGGTTGGCGGCCAGCACGAGCGGCCACTCGGGGTGGATGTGGCGGAGGATGACGATGGTGCACATCGTGTGGGGTCGAATAACAGCTCCGGGGCCCCGGTGCATCAGGTGCGTTCCTTGGTGACTTCCCGATGACCGGAGCCCTTCGAGCGGCTAATGTCCGCCCCCCCTCAGGAGAACCCATGGCGGAGAGAATCCTCGTCACCAGCGCGCTGCCGTATGCCAACGGCCCCATCCACATCGGCCATGCCGTCGAGTACGTCCAGACCGACATCTACGTGCGCTTCCTGCGCTCCTGCGGCAAGGACGTCGTCTACTTCTGCGCCGACGACACCCACGGCACGCCCATCGAGATCAACGCCGCGAAGCAGGGTCTCAAGCCCGAGGACTTCGTCGCCCGCTGGTACGACTCGCACCAGGCGGACTTCCGCGATCTCGGCGTCAGCGTCGATTACTTCCACTCGACCAACTCGCCCGAGAACAAGCACTACGCCGAGTACATCTACGGCAAGCTGAAGGAGCAGGGCGACATCGAGAAGCGCGAAATCGAGCAGGCCTACTGCGAGACCGACAAGCGCTTCCTGCCGGACCGCTTCATCAAGGGCACCTGTCCCAACTGCAAGGCGCCGGACCAGTACGGTGACGCCTGCGAGAAGTGCGGCAAGGCCTACGCTCCCACGGATCTGATCGAGCCCCGGTGCGCCCTGTGCGGCACGCCGCCGGTGCGCCGCAAGTCCTCGCACCTGTTCTTCAAGCTGTCGCGTCACGCGGACTTCCTGCAGGAGACGCTGCGCAAGCCCGGGTTCATCCACCAAGGCCTCGCCACCCAGCTCCAGGGCTTCTTCGAGCAGGGCCTGGCGGACTGGGACATCAGCCGCGACGGCCCGTACTTCGGCTTCGCCATCCCGGGTGAGACGGACAAGTACTTCTACGTCTGGCTGGACGCCCCCATCGGGTACATCGCCACCACGGAGAAGTGGGCGAAGACGACGGGCAAGGCGAAGAGCGCCCTGGACTACTGGGCCGAGGGCAGTGACGCCCGCATCATCCACTTCATCGGCAAGGACATCGTCTACTTCCACGCGCTCTTCTGGCCCGCCGTGCTCAAGGAGGCCGGCCTCAAGCGGCCCGAGAGCGTGAAGGTGCACGGCCACCTCACGGTCAACGGCGAGAAGATGAGCAAGAGCCGCGGCACGCTCATCCCCGTGCGCTCCTACCTGGAGCACCTGGACCCGAGCTACCTGCGCTACTTCTACGCGGCCACGCTGGGCGCCGGAGTCGAGGACCTCGACCTGAGCCTCAAGGACTTCCGCCTGCGGGTGAACGGCGAGCTGGTGAACAACATCGGCAACCTGGCCAACCGCAGCCTGTCCATGCTGGCGGGTGGGGTGCTGGAGAAGCGTCTGGCTCCCGCCACGAAGGAGGGCCCCGGCAAGGCGCTGGTGGAGGCCGCGCTGGCCCGTGTCCCCGAGGTGCGCGAGGCGTTCGAGAAGCTCGAGTTCCGCACCGCCATCCGGGTCATCACGGAGATCTCCCAGTCGGCGAACGGCTTCCTCCAGACCGCGGCCCCGTGGGCCAAGGTGAAGACGGACCCCGAGGCCGCTCGCGCCGACCTGAGCGATGCCGCCGAGGTGGCCTACCTGCTGGGCGCGCTGCTCACGCCGGTGATTCCGCGCGTGACGGAGAAGCTGTTCGCGCAGCTCAACGCGCCGCCGCTCACCTTCGAGGCGCTCGCCACCGCGCGCTACCCGCTGCTCGACCGCAGCCGGCCCGTGGGCACCCCCGAGCCGCTCCTGCCGCGTCTGGAGGAGGAGCGCGTCAACGCCATCCTCGGCCAGGCTCCCGCCGCCGCCGAGCCGGCCAAGGAGGAGAAGAAGGGCAAGGGGGACAAGGGCGAGAAGAAGGCCGCGGAGCCCAAGCCCGCCGAGGCCAAGGCCGCCGCGCCCGCCGCCGAGGCCGCGCCCGGGGAGATCGAGATCGGTGACTTCGGCAAGGTGGTGCTCAAGGTGGGCAAGGTGCTCGCCGCCGAGCGCGTGCCCAAGGCGGACAAGCTGCTGAAGCTCACGGTGGACCTGGGCGAGGGGCAGCCACGCACCATCTGCTCCGGCATCGCGGAGGCCTTCCAGCCCGAGCAGGTGCAGGGCCGCAACGTGGTGGTGGTGGCCAATCTCAAGCCGCGCATGCTGCGGGGCATCGAGTCGCGCGGGATGATCCTCACCGCCGGACCTGGCGGGAAGAACCTCTCCTTGCTGGATCCGGGGGACATGCCTCCCGGCTCCGAGGTGAAGTGAGCGTGACGGACTGGCGGGCCGAACGGGACCGGGCGCTCCTCGCCCTCGAGCGCGAGAAGCACCCGGGGTTGCGCATCGAGGCGGCGGAGTTGCTCTTCCACCTCGCCGCCGAGGACGCCTCGCGCGCGCCCGAGATGTCCGCGTCGTTCCAGCGGCTGCTCGCCGACAAGCAGGTGGCCGTGCGCCGCATGGGCGTGGGCATGGCCTCCGCGGTGCTCTCCGCCGAGGAGCTCCCCGGCTTCTTCGCCACGCAGCTCGCCGATGAGGAGAGCCTCGTGCGCCTGGAGGCCGCCGGGCGCCTCGCGGACCTCGCCCGGCCGGATTGCCGTGGGTTGTTGGCGCAGGCCCTCGAGGACCCCATCTTCGAGGTCCGCTTCGAGGCCGCCCGGGGCATGGCCTCCCTCAAGCACCCCGCGGGGCTGGAGGTGCTCGTGGAGGCGCTCGACGAGGATCTGCTCCGCTTCCGTGCGCTCGGGGCGTTGGCCGAGCTGGGGGATGCGCGGGCGCTGCCGGCCGTGCAGCGGCTGTTCCGCCGCTGGATGCTGCCCGCTTTCGACAAGACCCAGGCCGCGGGGGTGCTCGCGAAGCTGGGAGATGCCGAGGGGGCCGCCTGGCTCCTCAAACGGACGGAGCGGCGGCGGTGGAACTGGTCGCAGGACCGGGCCCTCGCCGTGGAGCTGTGTGGCGAGGTGAAGGCCTCGGGCGCGCTCGAGCGGCTGCACACCATCATCACGAATCCGAAGGACGACTGCCGGGGCGCGGCGGCTCGGGGACTGGGCCGCCTGGCGGACCCGAAGGCCCTGCCGTGGCTGCTCGCGTTGATTGACGAGCCCGGAGTCCCCGAGGACTACCGGCTCGATGCCGCCGAGGGCCTGTGGCTGCTCGGCGTTCCCGAGGGCAGGGAGCGCGTCCGGGCGGTGCTGCCCTCGTTGTCGCAGGAAGCCCGTGCCGAGCTCTCCGAGCTCATCCAGGAGATGCCATGAGGCTCGTTGATTCCCACTGTCACTTCGACCGTGCCGACTCCGCGTACGTGGAGGCCGCGCTGGAGCGCGCCCGTGCCGCCGGGCTGGTGCATGCCGTCATCGTCGGCCAGTTCCAGGGTCCCGGTGATTGGGGCATCGCGCTGGAGGTCGCCGCCGCCCATCCGGAGTTCCTCACGGCCACGCTCGGCATCCATCCGCACGAAGCGGCCCGGGCCACCGAGGCGGACTTCGAGCACCTGGAGCGCACCTGTGCCCGGCCGGAGATCCACGCGGTGGGCGAGGCGGGGCTGGACTACTACTACGAGCACTCCGCGCGGGACGTGCAGCGGCAGGTGTTCCGCAGGCAGTGCGCGCTGGCGAAGCGCCTGGGCAAGCCGCTCGTGGTGCACGTGCGCGAGTCGACGAAGGGAGGGGACGCACATCCCGAGTGCGAGGCCATCCTGAAGGAGGAGGGGATGAGCCGGGGTGTCATCCACTGCTTCACCGGGGACACCGAGGCGGCCCGGCGCTACCTGGACCTGGGCTTCCTGCTGTCGCTGTCGGGAGTGGTCACCTACAAGAAGACCGAGGCGTTGCAGGACGCGGTGCGCTTCGCTCCGTTGGAGCGGCTGATGGTGGAGACGGACAGTCCGTACCTGGCGCCCATCCCGTATCGCGGCAAGAAGAATGAGCCCTCGTACGTCGTCGAGACGGCGAAGAAGGTCGCCGAGCTGAAGGGCGTGACGCTTGAGCGGGTGGCCGAGGTGACCACGGCCAACGCGGCGGCGCTGTTCGGCTTCACGGTGTGACCGCTGGCCGGGTTCATGGCTTCTTGGATGAGCCAGCTCCTTTGGGGGCGCTCGTCCCCGCCTTGTGCGGCCGGGGTTCGGGCCCGCCGTAGAAAGTGTCCCGTTTTGCGTTCGCGCGAATGACGAGTCGCGCGTCTTCCTTGCCCGCGCGGACGATGTAGATGTCACCCACGTCCGCGCGGTCGGCGGGCTTCCGATCGACGAAGGCGACCCAGGGACCGGGAACGCCATAGGAGATGGTGCCCACTCGCTTGAAGGACTTGAGCCACCGCTTCGCGGGGGACTCTCCGGGCGTGACCAGGGTCAGCACGACCGGGTCGTGGGGATCCTCGGTCGCCCGGGCCATGACGAAACCGTCAATGGATGGCAGGTAGCCCTGGACGAAGTCGATGGGGGGCGACTCCTCCGAGTTCTCGGGGAGTGCTGGCGCCGGCCGGAGCGGGTGGTACGAACCATCCTCCTTCACGTTTCCCGGTCTCTGGCCGTACGCATCCGCCTTGCCCGAGACCAACAATCCCCGCTGTTCGCTCCAGCCGAGCAGCTCCGCCACGTCCGGGGCGGGCCGGAAGGTCACCACGCCCGCTGCCGGATCGAGCTTCACGAGGAGGGGCGCCGTCTTCGAGCTCTCCTGGGCGCAGAGCACATGCAGCACCTTGCCATCGGGCTGCCATTGCATGCTGGAGGGGAGGCACCCGGAAGGCATGTCGACTTGTTGGGAGATCCCGGCCGCGGTGCCCACGGGGATGAACGCGACTTGGCTGGGGGCGCGTCGGAGTGCCACCTGCTGGCCGTCCGGACGGAGCTCGTAGTCGGGCCGGGTTCGAGGCATGGCGAGGCCCTCGGCCAGCTTGATGCTGCCCTGCTCCCCGAGGGTGTGCCTCATGAGGGTGTCGGCTTGCCGGTACAAGAGGAAGGTGCCGTCGGGAGACCAGGAGAGGTGCGCAACGGCGGCGTCTTGTCTCCAGTCTCCCGTCCACTGTACCCGCCGGGTGGAGACCTGGATGACGACGGGCCGTGCACCCTGCGGCCCATATTCAATGGCCGCTACCTGCGCGGGAGCCTCGGGGGTCGTGGGCGCGGGTCCTCCCGCCCGGCCAGGGGCGGCGAGGAGCAGGGAACACAGGAGTACGGCTTGGGTGAGTTGGAGCCGGTTCACCACAGGGGGGGATCTCCAAGGGTCGAGCGGTAGGTGACCGCATCGAGATTGGGCTGTCTGTTCAGCAGGGACTCGACGATTCCGGCCACGATCTGTTCGGCCATCTCGTCGACGCGCGACTCCTCGATCAGTTCGCCGTAGCGGTATTGCCCCTGCCCGCCACTGGAGTGCGCCGCATCCATGAACTCGAGCTCGAAATAGGTATACTTTTCGCGCCGCTGATTCTGGGCACTGAGCATCGCGGCGGGATTGTTGGGTTCCTCCGCGGCGACGCCGCCCTGCCGGAGTCCGAGCCCGCAGGGATCCACGTATTTGACGAACACCTTGGCGAGGCGGATCTGATCGTTTGGCGGATCGGTCCTGGACACCAGCAGCACCTGTCCCTTCGCGGCCGCCCCGCCCGCGTTGAGATGGATGGAGAGGTAGAGATCGCACTCGGGGTCGATGCCGTTGATGTACGCGAGGCGAGGCGTAGGACCCCACGCCTTGGTTCCATGATTGAAGTAGGCCTGGGGAGAGCCTTGTTGCAGGTAGCGCAGGACCTTCGTCCGCGCGTAGTCCACGAAACCTCTCGTCCTCATGGCCGTCCGCGCCGAGGTCTGGAAGTTCCCATCTCCGCCAATCTCGCAGGCGAGCGACCAGCGCGCGGAACGATCAGCCAGGACCTCCAGCATGGCATCATCCACCTCGAACCAGTCCTGCGTGGTGATGGGGAATGCCTGGACCTGGGGAGGAGGCGTATTCCCACCCGGCAGTGTCTGGGTGGACTCCCTCGTGTAGACGTAGTTGTTGGTCGTGACGTCCCAGCGCACGGAGCCGGGCTGTACACGCCTGTGACTGCTCTGCAGTTGTTGATTGATGCGCGCGGTGATGGTGTTGACCGTGGCCGTGTTGATCTGGAGCAGGCGGGCTCGATCCTCGGCCCCCACGGGCAGCACCGCGTTGGTGTCTCCCGAATGCCGCGTGAGCAGCAGCGCCGAGAGCGCGAGAAGCGTCGGGTTGCCGTTGCGGATTCGGATACGCCGCTGGGAGAGGTTGTACTCGTAGCGCTGTGCACCCGTCTCCGGGGCTGCCGCCGCGTTGACGGAACCGGGCTCGATGAGGCCGAACCCCGCGGTCCGGGTCCAGAAGATGTTCTCTTGCGGCACTCCGTGCCGGGTTTGCAGGAGATGGGCGATACGGTCCGCGACGAGGTGGGCGCCAAACCATTCCTGGGAGCGGCGGGCCGCGGCGAGCCCATAGACCACGCCATGCCCCGGATCGAGCAGGAAGCGGCGATTGGTCAATTGCGTGGTGTTGATCCGCTGCAACTGCATGTTGTCAGGACGAAGAGGGGCGTCCTGGGTATTGCCCTTGAGGTGGTCCTTGGTGAAACGCAACATGTGGGCCCTGGGCAGATAACCCATTGCCGCGGAATGGGAGGGCACGGTGGCGCGGAAGAGGATCGGCCAGTCGATGGGAAGCGCGAGGGTGGTTCTGCCTTCACAGGAGACGTAACCCTCCTTGTTCGTCTCCAGCGCCACCTGTCGATTGATGTTGGTGAAGCCATTGTTGAAATTGTCCCGCAGTACCTCGGCCTTCACGTTGGCGCTCGCGACGGCCTTGGTGGTGTTGGCATCCACCGCGCGCAGCTTGACCCAGCAATACCGCTGGGGCGGTACGTGGTGGACCACGTAGAAGATGAACAGATCCTCACTGCGTTGGCGCGGACCGATCCGCAGCGCGACGTCCAGCACGCAATGCACGGTCTGCCCCGAGGCCTTCACATAAGAGGCTTTCAGCCGGAGCGTGCCCTCGAACTGGTTGTGCTTGGGCACACCTTCATCGGGAGTCGCCACGGCGAAGCAGATGTGGATGCGGCGGCTGGACGTATCGTCCCAGTGCAGCGGCATGCTGGTGACGGTCGTGCCCGCCTGGGTCGTCCTGCCCGTCAGCGGCGGAGTTGGGGCCGTCTCGGTCTTCGTGACGATGTTGTCCTGTGACATCTGAATGACGATGTCGAACACACCGACGGAGGCGACGGGGTCCTCCGCCAGGGGCGGACGCAACGTGGTGGCCGCCTCCACACTCGTCCCAGGGGCGAGGGGCCAGAACGGGACAGCGGTGTTGTTGGTGGAGAGGACCGAATAACTGCCAGCGTGAATGGGCATCGCGCTCCTCGCGGGTCCAGGACTCAGGGCGCGGCAGTCGGCACCGAGACCTCCCCCCTGGACTGAACGACACCCGATACTTTTGGACAAATCCACCCCCCGGGCAAGCGGGGGGGCCGTCATCATCGCGGAGGAACTCTACACCGTTGGCATGGACATGGTCGGTCTGCGCATCGCCACCTGCTGCGCGAGCACTTCCAGATCCTTGTCCATCTGCGGCGTGTCCAGCAGCAGCGAGTCCGGGTCGTAGCGGAAGTCCGCCTGCTGGAAGCCCAGCAGCGTCTGCATGGCCTGCTCGCCGTTCTGGGTCGCCACCGTCGCGTAGACGAGCTTTCCCTGCTCCAGGTGCAGGTACCCCTCGTGCGCGTTCTGCTTCAGGTACAGCCGCCCCGACTTCTTGCCCGTTCCCAGCAGCTTGAACAGTTGTGCCGCCGGCAGCTCGTCCAGGCTGCCGCGCACCATCCGGGCCGGGCCGTTGTGCTGGATGCGATCGTCGTACAGGGCGCGGATCGTCTTCGCCGCCTCGTCCGGCTCCGCGGGAGGCATCACCGCCGAGGCTCCGCCCATCATCAACCGCTCGCGCGTACCCGCGTCCGGGTTTCCGAGCACCACCACCGGCAGGCCCGCGTGCTCCGGCGAGGAGCGGGTCGCCTGCAGCAGCCCCAACACCTCGTCCAGCCCGAACTTCAGCCCCACCACCAGCACGTCGCAGTCCTGGTACCCCAGTGCGTCGTACGCTCCGTCCAGCGAGGACAGCGCGTGCACCACCAGCCCCTGCTTCTGGCCGGACTCCAGCAGGTCCGTCCGCGTGCCCTCCTCGGGCTCCACGATGAGGATCTGCCGCCCGTCGTTGATGATGCGCTGGCGCAGCAGCTCGCCCGTCTGCACCTGCATGACGATGTCCGCCACCAAGGGGTCGTACAGCTTGCCCGAGTTCTCCCTCAGGTGCTCCAGCGCCTGCTCCTTGGTCAGCAGCTTCCCGAGCGCGTTGGCCGGGTTCTTCGTCAGCTCCAGGTAGCTGTCCACCGCCCCCAGGATTCGCGCGCCCAGGGTGATGTCATCGCCCTTGGCACCCTGCGGCGTCCCCGAGCCGTCATAGGCCTCGTAGAGCTGCGCGAGCATGGTGTTCACCTGCACGGGCAGGTTCACCGACTCGAAGAGCTTCGTCGGCACCCGGCAGTAGCGCTTGGCCTCGGCCAGCCACTCCGGATTCACCGCGTTGCTCGCCAGGCAGAAGTGGCGCTCGGCCGGCTTGCCCAGGTCGTGCAGGTAGCCCGCGATGGCCACCGCCGCCACGTCCCGGGGCAACATTCCCAGGCGCCGCGCCACCACCGTGGCCTGCCGCGACAGCTGCGCCGAGTGTCCCCGGTGGTGCTTGCGGTCCCGCTCCTGCATCGTCACCAGGATGCTCAGCGTCTCGATGTAGTCCTTGTCGCTCACCGTCCCGCGTGAGCCCGGGAAGGTGTCTCCGGTGGACGTCTTGTGCCGCCCCTGCGTGCCCGGGCGCGGCCGCAGCCGGGTCTCCGACTCGAGCCGCAGCTGGATGCTGGGCCTGGGCGCCATTCCCGCGGTGCTCTCGTAGGCGCTGGCCATGGTGGACACGTCCGCCCGGGTCTGCGCCGTCACCACCTCCAGCGAGGCGAAGGCCGTCGTGTCCCCGTAGTAGTGCTTGCGGATGGCGGCGGCGATGGTGCTGCGCAGGCCCACGTACGCGTAGACCTCGGTCATCCCCGTCACCAGGGCGATCTCGTCCAGCAGCTTCTTGTTCTGCGGCTCGGCCGCCACCACCGAGAGCAGCTGGCGCTCCGGGTCGATCGCCAGCGGAAGCACGTTCTGCGCCTCCGCCAGCCGCACCGGCACCTTGTCCAGCACGTCCGTGGGAATGCGGGCCTTGGCCAGCTTCTCCGCGGAGACGAAGCGCGTCTGGAACTCGGCCGCCAGGAAGCGCAGCAGTGCCGCCTCCTGGAGCAGGCCGATCTCCACCAGGCAGTCCCCCAGCCGGTGGCCGGTGATCTTCTGGTGCTCCAGCGCCTTCTGGATGGAATCCGAGGTGACCAGTCCCGCCTCGACGAGGCGCTCGCCCAGTTTCTTCGCCATGTCTCAGCCTTCCGTGTCCGAGCCCTCCCCGCCGGACTTGTCGGCGGGCTCCGTCTTCGGCGCCGTCAGCACGCTGAACGGCTTGAACGTCAGCTCCTTGGGAACGTCCACCCGCTCGCGCGGCGGCTTGGGCTCCCGTGGCTCGCGCGCCTCCCGAGGCTCCCGCTGCTCACGCGGCGGCCGGGGCTCGCGCTGCTTCTCCTGCCGCTCGGGCCTCTCGGAACGCTCGGGCCTCTCGGGACGCTCGGCGCGCGGAGCCTGCTGGCCCTCACCCGCGGCGGCGCCTGCGGCCCTCTCCGGCCGCTCCTTGGGCTTCTTGCCCTCCTTGCCCTTCCGGCGGCCCCCCTCGACCGGCGCACGGCCCCGGACCGTGGGCGCGGGTCCCTTCCAGAGCTGGCGGTCGTAGAGCTTGAGGTTCTCCGTCCACTTGTCGTTGGGATCGCGCTGCATGGCCTCCACCCACGAGGCGATGCGTGAGTCCAGCGAGTCGAGCGCGTGGACGATGTGCGCCTCGATGGTCATCGGCAGCTTGGGCGAGCCGTACTCCAGCCGCCCATGGTGCGAGAGCACGAGGTGGGTGAGGTGCTGCTCCAGCAGCGGCGGGAAGTTGGGAATCGCGAGCGTCTTCTCGCGGATCTTCTGCGCCGTCATGACGAGGTGGCCCACCAGCTTGCCCTCGTCGGTGTACTCGAAGCCCTTGTCCGGGGAGATCTCCGCCACCTTCATCACGTCGTGGAGGAAGGCGCCGGCGAGCAGCAGGTCCCGGTCCGCCATGGGGTAGTGGTCCGCCACCCGGAGGGTGAGCCGCATCACCGACAGCAGGTGGTCGGCGAGTCCGCCGCGGTAGGCGTGGTGGATGCCCTTGGCGGCCGGCGCGTGCGGCAGGCCCGCGGCGATCTGCGCGTCATCCAGGAAGGCCAGCAACAGCGCCTTCACGTTCGGGTCGTTCACGCGCTCGGTGATGAGCTCGCGGATCTGCCCCACGGCGCGGGCGCCGCCGTGGCCGTCACCGCCCGCCTTGGGCGTGGCCTGCTCCTCGCGGGCCTTGGGGGCGGGCTGCTCCTCCCGGGCGGGGGCGGCGGCCTTGGGGGCGGGCTGCTCCTCGCGGGCCGGCGGCTCGAACTCCTTGGGATCGAGCGGCTCGGGGTCCAGCTTCTCGAGGGCCTCGATGACCACCTGGGACTTGCCGTGGAAACCGATGACGTTGCCGCGCACGAGCACGTAGTCACCGGGGGAGAAGGTGGGCTCGAGGGCCTCGACCTTGTCGAAGACGCGGGCGTCGATCTCTCCGCTCTTGTCCACGAGCACCACGGAGAGGAACACCTTGCCGCTGCGCGCGGTGACGCGCTCCTTCTTGGTGACGCGGAACACGGTGTTGACGGAGTCCTTCTCGCGCAGGTCCTTCGCATACACCTTGCGCACCTCCTCCACGGAGGCGTCGGTGGGGGAGGAAGTCGGGGAATTGTCGGACGGGTTATCGGTCGTCATACGCGGGCGGCGACACTACCACCACCCAGGCGGTTAGGATGGATTCATGTCCCTACTTCCCACTCTCTCGCTTCTCGTGCTGTTGACTGGCGCGGCTGAACCGTCCTGGCAGCAGGTGGCCCGTGACGACGGCATCTCCGTGCTGGCCCGGACTCCCGAGGGGGGCTCCGTCTCCGAGGTGAAGGCCACCACCCTCGTGGATGCCCCTGCCCACGACGTCTGGCGGGTCATCCGTGACTACGACAACTACACCAAGACCATGCCCTACACCGAGGAGAGCAAGGTGCTGTCCTCGGAGCAGGACGGGAAGATCACCGTGTTCTATTGCCTGGTGAACGCCCCGCTGGTGGACAAGCGGGACTTCATCATCCGCATCCGGGACGAGTCGGACTGGAAGGACGGAAAGGGCTTCCTGAAGACGGCCTGGACGGCGGCCACCGAGGGGGTGCCTCCCGAGAAGCAGGGCGTGGTGCGGGTGAAGCTCAACACGGGCTACTGGCTGATGGAGCCGCGCGAGGAGGGGAAGAAGACGTTCGTCACCTACTACCTCTACACGGACCCGGGAGGCTCGCTGCCCAAGTGGATCGCCGACAAGGCGAACAAGACGTCGGTGCCGGACGTGCTCCGGGCGGTGCGCAAGCACGCCACCGCCGCGAAGAAGTAGGCGCCGGAGGGCCTCTCAGCTGGCCTCGATGACGATCCCCGACAGGTAGTCGGTGCCGGGGAAGCCCACGAGGGTGGGGTGGTCCGGCGGCAGGCCGAGCCGGGCGAAGCGGAAGCCCATGCGCCCCTCCTGCTCGCAGGCCTCGGCGATCAGGTCGTCGAAGCCGCCGGTGGGCAGGGGCGGGTGGTAGCCGACGACGAGCAGGGTGCCGCCGTGGCGGGTGGCGTGCAGGCCCAGGCGCACCTGCTCGATGAAGGTCTGCGGCGAGGTGGCCTCCGGGGTGTCCAGGAGCACCAGGTCGAAGGTGTCCTGGATGCCGTGCAGCACGTCGAGGGCGTCCCCGCGTTCCACCCGGAGGCGCCCCAGCAGCCCGTTGGCCTCGCCGTTCTCGCGGGCGAGGTCCGCGGTGTCCGCGTCGCTGTCGAAGGCGAGGATGGAGCGGGCGCCATGGCGTCCGGCATGGACGAAGAGGCCGCCCACGTGGCAGCTCGGGTCGAGCACCCGCGCGCCCTGGGACAGGCGGGCGAGGAAGCGGCGCAGCTCGCGCTGATCATAGGGGTAGCCCACGCCCGGGCCGTAGGTGAGGTCCACGGTGAAGCGGGCGCCGAGCTCCAGCACGCGGCTCCAGCGGGGCGGGTTGCCATGGAGGGCGTGGGGCCGTTGCACGGGCAGGCCGAGCTGGCGGCGCCGGGCGGTGTCGTTGCGCAGCAGCACGGACTCGGCGCCGGAGACCTCCACGAGGGCGCGGGTGATTTCCTGCAGCCGGGCATCCATGGCGCGCGTGAGCGTCTGGACGACGAGGTGCGTGTCGTAGCGGTCCACGATGAGGCCGGGGAGGGCGTCGCCGTCGTCGTTGATGGAGCGGCAGAAGCGCGGGTCATCCACCATGCGGGCGCGGCGCTCGAAGGCATGGCGCACGTGGCGGGGGATGATGCCCTCGGCGGACTCTTCCGGGAGCCCCAATCGGCGCACGGCATAGGAGGACTCGAGGTCCACGTCCGCGAGCCCGAGCACGTGTCCGTCCTCGTCCCGGAGCTGCACGGCCTCGCCGGCGGAGGGGGTGCCCTCCATGGAGACGATGTCCTCGCGGCGCACCCAGGGGGCGCCGTGCTTCAGCCTTCGTGCTGCCTCGCGGGACAGATAGGTGTTGAACAAGGCCGTCCTCCCCTCTGCGCGGACGCCGAGCCGGCCGCGCCATGTGCCCTCAATGGGGGGAAACATGCGGCGGGCGGGGACCCGGTGCGGGGAGGGCGGGAGTGTCCGCTCGTGGAGCAGGGGAGCGAGGGAGCCAATATCCCCTCTCCCCCCGGGAGAGGGAC
>NZ_JPMI01000020.1 GCF_000733295.1 Archangium violaceum Cb vi76
TTCTCTTGACCCGTGCGTCAGTACGGAGTCCCCGAGTGGAGGGACAGCGCGAGGGGCAACCTGGTTACACCCGATACCCTCACCCCGTCCCTCTCCCGAGGGGAGAGGGGAAGTAGGGCCTCAGTCCCTCTGTGAGGCGGGCCGCTTGTGGGCCTTGGCCGTCAGCCGGGTGAGCAGCACGCTCATGGCCAGTGCCAGGACGATGCCCAATCCCCTTCGCGGCCACGAGTCGCTCATGATGAGGGCCAGCGCCCCGGCCCCCAGGACCACCGCGGCGAGGACGCTCAATATCTGGGTCCGCCCCGCGAGCCCCTTCGACTCGGGACGGGCCCGGGCCAACGCCGGGATGCTCGACGCCTTGCGCCAGGTGGAGTGTCCATCCTCGAGCACTTCGTCGTTGGGCTCCACCAGCCCCTGGACGTACGCCACCTCCACGTCTCTCAACGTGGGGTAGGCCAGCTCTCCCTCCGGTGTACGTACGCGGTAGCCCATGGCTCCCTCCCGTGGCTCAGGCGAGCTCGCTCGCAATCTGCTCAGCCACGCGCAGTCCATCAATGGCCGAGGAGACGATGCCGCCAGCGTAACCGCAGCCCTCGCCCGCGGGGTAGAGCCCGCGCATCGACACGGACTGCATGTCCTCGCCGCGGGTGATCCGCACCGGCGAGCTGGTACGGCTCTCGATGCCGATGAGCTTGCCGTCGTCGCTGATGAAGCCGCGCATCTTCCGGTCGAACGCCTTGAGTGCCTGCTTCAGCGACTGCGTGAGGCGCTCGGGGAAGAGCTTGTTGAGGTCCGTATGCGCCAGCCCCGGCCGGTAGCTGGTGCCGCCCGGATCCTTCTTCACGCGCCCGGCGAGGTAGTCCGGGATGGTCTGCGCGGGGGCGAAGAACTTCCCCCCGCCCAGCTCGTACGCCTTGGCTTCCCAGTGACGCTGGAACTCCAGGCCGGCGAGCGGGCCGCTGAAGCCCTCGCGCTCGAAGTCCTGCACGGACACGGTGACGACGATGCCCGCGTTGGCGTACTTCGCGTTGCGGCGCGAGTTGCTCATGCCGTTGGTGCACTGCAGCCCGTCCTGGGTGGGCGTGGGCACCACGATGCCGCCAGGGCACATGCAGAACGAGTAGATGCCGCGCACCTCTCCGTCCACGTCCAGGTTCTCCGCCAGCTTGTAGTCGGCAGGCGGCAGCTTTGGATTCTTCGCCGCGCTCCCGTACTGGATGGAGTTGATGAGCCCCTGCGGGTGCTCGGCCCGGAAGCCGAGCGCGAAGGGCTTGGGCTCGATGACCACGCGCCCGTCCGCGGCGAAGCGCTCATACAGCTCGCGCGCCGAGTTGCCCGGGGCGAGCACCACCCGATCGCTCTCCAGCGTGCGCCCGTCCGCCAGCCTCACGCCCGACACCCGGCCGTCGCGGTAGAGCACTTCCTCCACCTTGTGCTCGAAGAGCACCTGGCAGCCTCCGGCGATCAGCTCGTCGCGCAGCTTCGCCACCGCGCCCGGCAGCAGGTCCGAGCCGATGTGCGGCTTGCCCTCGATGAGGATGTGATCCGGCGCGCCGCAGCGGGCGAACGTTTCGATCACCTTGCGCACCATGGGGTGGTTGATGCGCGTGGACAGCTTGCCGTCGGTATAAGCGCCAGCCCCACCCTCCCCGAAGTTCATGTTGCTCTCGGGGTCCAGCGAGCCATCCCGCATCAGCTTCGCCACATCTTTCCGCCGGGCCACGACTTCGCGGCCGCGCTCGATGAGGATGGTGCGAACGCCGCGTTCCAGTAGTCCCAGCGCGGCGAAGAGACCCGCGGGTCCGGTGCCGATGATGAGCGGCATGCGCTCCGGCTCCTTCACACGCTGGGGAGGCTCGGGTGGAGGCGCGGACTCACTGACGTCCGGCGGCAGCCGCTGGGGCGCACGGCCCGGGGCCAGTTCCACCTCCAGCGTATAGATGTAGCGGGGGCTGCCCTTCTTGCGAGCATCCAGCACCGCGCGCACGACGCGCACGGACGCCAGGTCCGAGCGAGTCACTCCGAGCTTCTCAGCTGCTCGCTGGCCGAGCAGCTCTTCCGGCTCGTCCAACCACAGCCCGATGTTGTTCACCCGATACGCCATGCGCTGCTCTTCTCCTGAAGCCGGGGACAGGGGGCGCGTATCTGCGTCACCCGGGCCCCCGAATGCAAGCTGTTGAACACCTTTGGAGCGAGCGGGTGCGAACTTGACGATGCACCCCTCGCATGCACTCCCCCTGGACGGCGGGCGGGGTGCGAACGCCCCTTCGCATCTGCGGACAACACGGCCAGCCCCCGGTTTCTCTCAACCGCCCGAAGTGCATGGAGAATTCGTCAGGAAGGCCACTGCTGGCACGCGGGTTGAAGACGGAACCGCCAGTGATTACGCGGTCCAACCGCTTCTCGGAGGACACGTCCTTGAGTACTGACAAGCAGGGCACCCGGATTCTCGCCCGTACCTTCTTCAACCAGCTGCGCGCGAGCGGCTATACCCCCATGCAGATCATCGGCATCGCCACGGAGCTGCTGGACCTGGTGACGGAGGACATCAAGGGAGAGAACGTTGCCCAGGCGACGGTCGAGGCCCGGCCGGAGTTCCGCAAGGACGCCTGAGCAGATAGACTGGCTCCGTCCCTGGCGGGTAGCCGGGCTCCGGGCAGGCCCCGGGGCTCGAGCAGCCCTCCAGGTGGCGAAGAAGAAACCGGCCTGGTGCCGGTTTTTTTGTGTCCGCGTTCCGCCCCCTAGTCGTGGCGGGTGCGCTCGAGACGGCGCTGGCGGGCCGCGGCCCCGGCGACGACGAGCAACCCGGCGTTCATGGCGGTGAAGACGGAGCTGGCGGTACCGGGAGCGAGCGCGGCGAGCAGCAGGGCGCCCCCCACGAAGGCCAGCCGGTCCACCCAGACGGAGCGGGGTTGAGGGAGCACCAGCACCAGCACGCACAGGGCCAGGGGCAGGCCGAGCGCCACCTGCCGGGCGATGCGAGGCCCGCTGTTGAGCACCGTCTGCCAGTTGTGCACGAGGATGGCGGCGAAGATGACGACGGTACCGGTGGCGAGCACCAGCACGCCGGCGGCGGCGGCGTCCTTGGTGAGGCGGGCCTTCTCGTCGAAGTGGCGGGTGGCGAGGTCCACCAGATGCTCGAGCGCGCTGTTGAGGATCTCCGCGAAGAAGATGAGGAGGACGCAGAAGATGAGCGTCACCTTCTCCGCGAGCCCCAGCTCGATGCCGCTGCCCACCAGGCCCACGAGGAGCGCGGAGACGAGGTGGACGCGCATGTTGCGCTGGTGGACGACGGTGTGGATGAGCCCGTTCCAGGCATGGACGAAGGAAGCCAGCATGCCGGAGCCGCCCCGGGGAGGATGCGGTGGGGGCTGCTTCTCGGAAGAGGGTGGAAGCGGGGGTGATAGGGCGGGAGAGCTCATCTCGGAAACAGGTTAGCGGGAGAGCAGGCAGGCACTCACGGTTTGATTGGCATGCCCTCGCGCCGGGGCCTAACGTCCGCCTCCTCATGGCTCTTCCTGCTCACGTACATACCACCGCCTGGATGCTGGTCTCGCTGCTCTGCCTGCCGGGCATGAGCCTGGCCCAGGACGATGGCTCCTTCGCCCAGGACTGCGGCCTGGAGCCGCCAGGTGCCGTCTATGTGCCACTTCCGGGCCCGAGGCCCCACGAGACACGCTGGTCGCCTTCCGAGCCGCCCCTGGTGCGCCGCGAGGACCCCAAGGGCTCCGTGTCGGCGCTCGCGGGCGTGCCCCAGACGCGCATCCGCACCGGGGCCCTGTCGGGGAAGACGATCTACCTGAGCCCGGGGCATGGCTTCTTTCGCAGCTCGCCCCTGGGCCGGTGGGCCACCCAGCGGGGCAACACGAATGACGTCGTCGAGGACCTGGTCTCCATCGAGACGCTCAACCAGTACCTGCTGCCGATGCTGATGGGGGCGGGCGCCACGGTGATTCCCGTGCGCGAGTCGGACCTCAACCCGCGCATGGTCATCGTCGACAACGGAGCCGCGGGCTACACGGAGACCGGGGCCACGGAGCTCTTCACCTCCGCCACGCCCGGCTGGGGTCCGCCGCCGGCGCCGATGGGCAACGCGGTGCAGCCCTTCCAACTCGGGGACCACCGGTTGATGACGGCCGCGCCCACGGCCACGGCGCAGGCCACCTGGGCGCCCTCGATTCCAGCCGATGGCGCCTACCACGTGTACGTCTCGTATGGGGCGGACCCGGGCCGTGTCTCGGATGCGCACTACGTGGTGCGGCACGCGGGCGGCGAGAGCCACTTCCGGGTGAACCAGCGCCGCCATGGAGGCACGTGGGTGCTGCTGGGCCGCTTCTACTTCCGGGCGGGCCAGAATCCCGAGACGGCCTCGGTGGCGGCGCTCAACGACTCGGCGGAGTCGGGCACCCTGTCGCTGGACGCGGTACGCATGGGTGGTGGCACGGGCGTCATCGGTGACGGGGCGCTCGCGCCCCTGCCGCGTCCCCGTTTCGAGGAGTGCGCGCGCTACCACACCCAGTTCAGCGGGGCGCCGCCCGCGGTGTTCGCGCCCTCGGGCATCAACGCGCTCTCCAATGAGCGCAACGACGACGTCTCCTCGCGTGCGCGCTTCGCCGCCTGGCTCCACGAGGAGGGGGAGGACGCCGTCTACGTCGCCTGGCACACCAACGCCTCCGGGCTCTCGACGCCCGACGACCGTTTCCGTGGCACCGAGGTGTACGTCTATGGACCCAATCCAGTGGACGGTACGCTGAACTTCACGGGGGTGCCGGGCAGCGACGTGCTCGGCCGGGCGTTGCTGGACGAGCTGCGGCAGGACATCCGCAACGCCGTCGATCCGAACTGGCGGGTGCGCTCGTTGCGCTCGGCCAACCTGGGCGAGGTGAACCCGACCCACAACCCGGAGACGCCAGCGGTGCTCGTGGAGGTGGCCTACCACGACCATCCGGCGGACGCGGTGCACCTGAAGCAGCCGGAGTTCCGCCGGGTGGCCGCGCGCGCCCTGCTGCAGGGACTCATCAAGTACTTCGCCACGCGAGACAGTCTGCCGGTGCGCCTGCCGCCCGAGCCGCCCGCGGCCCTGGTGGCGCGCCATGCGGGCAGTGGCCGGGTGGAGGTGAAGTGGACCGAGCCGTCCGTGGATGCGCTGGACCTGGGCGGGCACGCGGCCACCGGCTACCGCGTCTACGAGAGCGCGGATGGCCTGGCCTGGAATGGGGGCTCCGAGGTGGCTTCCACCTCCTTCTCCATCACCCTGCCGGCGGGCACGACGCGCTACTTCCGCGTGGCCTCCCTCAACGAGGGCGGTGAGTCCTTCCCCTCGGACGTGGTGGGGGTACGCGTCCCGGAGGCGGGCAAGGTTCCCGAGGTGCTGGTGGTCAACGCCTTCCGCCGCCTGGACGCGGAGCTGGCGCGCGCCGAGGACCTCTCGGCCTACGCATTGGGCACTCCGCTGCGCGAGCTGCTGGAGTCCATGAATGACGGCACCGCCCTGCGGCGGCACGGGGACGCGGTGGCTCAGCACGCGGTGGCTTTCGATGGAGCCACCAGCGAGGCGATCTCCGCGGGCCTGCTCACCCCCGTGGGCTACCGGGTGCTGGACTGGTTCATCGGCCGGGGCGGGATAGGGGGGCAGGGTCCCACCGCCGCCGAGCAGGCGCTGATGCGCACCTTCGTCACGGGGGGCGGGCACCTTCTGCTCTCGGGCAGTCATGTGGCCTCCTCGCTCGCGGCGGGGGGCGCGGAGGAGCGGGCCTTCCTGACGGACATCCTCCATGTCCTGCCAGGTTGCGGCGCATCGGCGCTTCTGGTGAACGGGCTCTCGGAGGGCTGGCTCCCGGGCCTCTCCAGCTCGCTGCTCGACGACGGGCTACGGGGCTCCTACCCCGTGGGAACGACGGACGTGCTCCTCCCTCTGGACGGGGGCTCTCCCGTGCTGGGCTATGCCGGGACGGACTCGGCCGCGGCGGTGGCCTCGGCGCCGGGGGGACAGGTGCTCTTCTTGAGCGTGCCCTTCGAGGGCATCGTCAATCCCGAGCGCCGCGCCTGGCTCATGGGGTCCTTCCTGGCCCGGGCGGGAGTGCTGGCCTCCGCCCCCACGCCGCCCACCGGAGAGGAGGTCCTGCCTCCGGGTGCCGTCGTGCGGGTCTCTTCGAGCCCCGGGCCCTGCTTCGTGGAGCGCATTCCCGGGACCTACGAAAACGCGGAGACGGGCTGTGGCTGCCGAGCGGGCGGCGGCGCGTCCGTTGCGTGGCTGTTGCTGCTCTCCAGTGTTCAGCTATGGCGTACGCGTCGTCGTTCTCTCTTCACAGAGCGTTGACTCGCGTGCGTCACATGCCTACGGTCGGCCGCCCTTTCCCACGACGGGAGGGCGTACGGCCCGTCGTGTGCCTGTGAGCTTTCCAACTTCTCAAGGAGACTGAGACATGGCCACCAAGATTGCCATCAACGGGTTCGGTCGCATTGGCCGCTGCGTGCTTCGCGCCGCCCTGAGCCGCAAGGAGAACCTCGACTTCGTCGCCATCAACGACCTGGACGAGCCGGCCGCCCTGGCCCACCTCTTCAAGTACGACTCCGTGCACGGCACCTGGCAGGGCACCGTGAAGGCCACGGACAAGGCCATCATCATCGACGGCAAGGAGATCGCCGTCACCGCCCAGAAGGACCCCACCGCGCTGCCCTGGAAGTCCCTGGGCGCGGACATCGTCCTCGAGTGCACCGGCCGCTTCACCGAGCGCGACGGCGCCGAGAAGCACCTGGGCGCGGGCGCCAAGAAGGTCATCATCTCCGCCCCGGCCAAGGGCCCGGACCTGACCCTCGCCTACGGCATCAACCATGACCAGTACGATCCGAAGAAGCACCACATCCTCTCGAACGCCTCGTGCACCACCAACTGCCTGGCGCCGCTGGGCAAGGTGCTGCTGGAGAGCTTCGGCATCGAGAAGGGCGTGATGACCACCATCCACAGCTACACCAACGACCAGCGCATCCTGGATCTCACGCACAAGGATCTGCGTCGCGCCCGCGCCGCCGCGCTGTCGATGATTCCCGCCTCCACCGGCGCCGCGAAGGCCATCGGTGAGGTGCTCCCGGCCCTCAAGGGCAAGATGAACGGCCAGGCGGTGCGCGTGCCCACCCCGAACGTGTCCCTGGTGGACCTGACCGTGGTGACGAGCAAGTCCGTCACCGTCGACGCCGTCAACGCCGCCTTCAAGGCCGCCGCCGAGGGCCCGCTCAAGGGCATCCTCCAGTACAGCGACGAGCTGACCGTGTCCGTCGACTACAACGGCAACCCGCACTCCTCCATCTTCGACTCCACCAACACCATGGTCATGGGCGACAACCTGCTCAAGGTGATGGCCTGGTACGACAACGAGTGGGGCTTCTCCAACCGCATGGTGGACACGGCGAAGTTCCTCGCCACCAAGGGCCTGTAGTCAGCCTGTTCAACGGGCGTTCCGAGTGCGAGGACCGAGATGATCCGCTACATCGACGACATGCAGCTCACCGGTAAGCGCGTCTTCATCCGGGTGGACTTCAACGTTCCCCTGGAGGGCAAGCGCATCACCGACGACACCCGCATCCGCGAGGCGCTGCCGACCATCCGGCGCGCCCTGGAGATGGGCGGGAAGGTGATTCTGGCCTCCCACCTCGGGCGCCCCAAGGGGCCGGACCCGAAGCTCTCGCTGGAGCCGGCCGCCAGCCGCCTCAGTGAGCTGCTCGGGGCCAAGCACGAGGTCATCCTCGCCGACGACTGCGTGGGTGATGGCGTGCGCAAGCTGGTGAAGGACCTCAAGGACGGCCAGGTGCTCATGCTCGAGAACCTGCGCTTCCACAAGGAGGAGGAGGCCAACGACGACGCCTTCGCGCGCGAGCTCGCCTCCTTCGCCGACGTCTACATCAACGACGCCTTCGGCACCGCGCACCGCGCCCACGCCTCCACCGCGGGCATGGTGCCCCACGTGAAGGAGAAGGGCGCCGGCCTCCTGATGCGCAAGGAGCTGGAGTACCTGGGCGGGGTGATGAAGAACCCGGCCAAGCCCTTCGTGGCCATCCTGGGCGGCTCCAAGGTGACCGACAAGATCAAGGTGATCGAGAGCCTGCTGCCCAAGGTGGACGCGCTGCTCATTGGCGGCGCCATGGCCTACACCTTCCTCAAGGCGCAGGGGATTGAAGTGGGCAAGAGCCGCGTGGAGGAGGACAAGCTGTCGCTGGCCACGCGCATGCTCGAGGCGGCGCAGCGGCTGAAGACGTCGCTGGTGCTGCCCGTGGATCACGTCTGCAGCACCGAGCCCACGGACAAGGGCCCCGTGCGCGAGGTGACCGACCGCGCGATTCCCGCGGACCTGATGGGCCTGGACATCGGCCCCAAGACGCGGGCCATGTACTCCGAGCACATCAAGAGCGCGAAGACGGTGATCTGGAACGGCCCCATGGGCATGTTCGAGATCGAGAAGTACGCCGCGGGCACGCGCACGGTGGCCGAGTCCATGGCGCTCAACAAGGACGCCATCACGGTGGTGGGCGGAGGAGACAGCGCCGCGGCCGTGACGCAGATGGGGATTGCTCCGAAGCTGAGCCACGTGTCCACCGGTGGCGGCGCCTCGCTGGAGTTCCTCGAGGGCCGCGAGCTGCCGGGCGTGAAGGCGCTGGAGACGAAGTAGTCGGCCGTACCCAACACCACGGAGGCAGACCTCATGGCGGCACAGGCGCGACGCAAGCTCATCGCCGGCAACTGGAAGATGAACAAGACCATCCCCGAGGGGCTCGCGCTGGTGCGGGAGCTGAAGGGGCTGGTGGCCTCGCTTCCGGGAGACCGGGTGGAGCTGGCCGTGGCACCGCCGTTCGTGTCGCTGCAGGCCGTGGCGAAGGAGCTCGAGGGCTCCGCGGTGAAGCTGGCCGCCCAGAACTGCCACTGGGAGGCCAGCGGGGCGTACACCGGCGAGGTGTCCGCGGCGATGCTGAAGGACGTGGGGTGCGCCTACGTCATCGTGGGCCACTCCGAGCGCCGGCAGTACTTCGGCGAGACGGACGAGACGGTGAACAAGAGGACCCGGGCGGTGGTGGGGGCGGGGATGACGCCCATCATCTGCGTGGGCGAGACGCTGGCCGAGCGCGAGGGCAACCGCACCCTGGAGGTGGTGGAGCGGCAGGTGGCGGGGGCGCTGAAGGGCTTCCAGGCGGCCGAGGTGGCGGGCTTCGTCCTGGCCTACGAGCCGGTGTGGGCGATTGGGACGGGCCGGACGGCCACCAGCGCCCAGGCCCAGGAGGTGCACCGGGCCATCCGCGAGCAGCTCGGGCGGCTGTACGACCGGGGGACGGCGGAGCGGGTGCTCATCCAGTACGGTGGGAGCGTGAAGCCGGACAACGCGGCGGAACTGCTGGGCCAGCCGGACGTGGACGGGGCGCTGGTGGGAGGGGCGAGCCTCAAGGCGGGCGACTTCTCGGCGATCGCGAAGGGCGGGGTCTGATCGCAGGAAGATTGTCACCGCCCGGCCCGTTCGGTTAGGCTGCGCGGCCTTTCATCCAGGACCGGAAAGAAGAGCTTAAAGCATGTTGACCTTCGTGACGATCGTGCACGTCGTGCTGTGCGTGTTCATGATCTTCGTCATCCTGTTGCAGCCCGGGAAGGACGCCGGCATGGGTTCGGCCCTGGGTGGCGGTGCCGCGACGAGCGCCTTCGGTGGCCGCGGCGCGACGACCTTCCTGACCAAGATCACCGGCATCTGCGCGGCGCTGTTCTTCCTGACGTCGCTGGGCCTGTCCTTCGTGGGCATGCGCACGTCGGTGGCGGGCTCGCTGGCGAACAAGCCGGCGGCGACGCAGCCGGCTCCGGCGCAGCAGCAGGGCACGGAGCAGCTGGGGGGTGGGGCTCCTCCGGCGGGCCAGATTCCTCCGGCCAATCCGCAGGAGGCGGCGCCTCCCGCGGGTTCGGCTCCGGCGGCTCCTGGCAGCGTGGAGCAGCCGCGTCCGGCCGAGACCCCGGCGCCCGGGCAGTAGGCGGGCGGCCACCCGCGGAAGAAAGCGGATGGCGAGGCGGTTGAAAATTCGTTGTTGCAGACAGCGCGGTTCGTGGTACTAGAGGCCGCGTTGTTTCCGGGGCGACTCACTCAGTCGAGACCGCGCCGGAAATGCCCAGGTGGTGGAACTGGTAGACACACCATCTTGAGGGGGTGGCGCCGAAAGGTGTGCGGGTTCGAATCCCGCCCTGGGCACTCCGAAATGAGCCTCCGAGTCCAAGTGACTCGGGGGCTTTTTTCGTTTCTGGGGCCCATCCTGATCCGTCCCTGACTGGAGCTGCGGCGTGTCCACCCGTCTCCTTGGTTCGCGCCCGTCGGGCACGAGGCCTCGCCCCTGGTTGGGCGCATGGGCCCTCATCATCCTTTTCCTCCACGCCGCGTGTGTCTCGGGCCTTCCTCGGGCCACACACCGTTCCCCTGGGGACGCGCTGTCGTCCACGGCTGTCGCGAAGGCCGAGGCGCCGGAGGGCACGGCCGCGGACGGGCTGGTTCGCCTCTCCCTGCCCACCCGATTCGGAGCGGTGCGGGTGAGCGACTCCGAGCTCGATGAGGCCCTGGCCACCCTGGTGCTGAACGTGCCGCTGCGGCTGGCCGACTGCCCTGTCCCGCTCTATCTCCACCGGAAGCTGGCGCTGGCCTCCGCTCCGCTCTCAGGCGAGGAGTGGCGCACGCCCCTGGCCCGGTCCTACGGGAGCTTCTGCGAGCGACAAGGCACGCCGGGTGACTGCCTCGGGTTGTTCAAGGACGGGCCGGGCCTGGCTGGCGAGGACAAGCGAGACCTCGCCCTGGCGCTCTCCGTGAATGCGGCGCTGGAGGCCCGGGATGCGGAGTTGCGAGGCATGTTCTCCGCGAAGCAGCTGTGGATGACGCTGAGCCTCACCCTCATTGGATATCTCGCCTTGGTTTCGGCACCCGAGCCCGTTTCTAAAGGCGTCGCTGCCGCACTGGCTCTGCTCATGTGGGGCTACCTGGGCTGGGAGCTCTTCGACCTGATACGGGCCTGGTTCCAGCTGTGGAAGGAGGCGGCGGAGGCCAGCACGTTCGCGGAGCTGCGCGAGGCGGGAGAGCGCTTCGGCAAGGTCATCGGGCCCAACAGCGTGCGGATTCTCCTGCTGCTGGGGACGGCGGCGGTGGGGGAAACAGCGGCGCTCGTGTCCAAGGCTCCGACGCTACCGGGCTTCGCGAAAGCCTCCGGTGCACTCGAGTCCCATGCCGGCATCCGAGACGTGCTGACGGCCGTGCATGAGGCGGACAAGGTGAAGGTCGCCGTGGCCGAGGGCACCTTCAGTGTCGTCCTGCCCGCCAACGTCTTGAGCATGGCGGCGCCGCAGGGCGCTCCGGCACGTGCGGCTCCTCCGGCCAGAAAGAAACCGGACGTGCACCACATCGCCACCATCGAGAACACGATTGCCACCGTCCGTGGCGGGCCTTGGACGGAGAAACTCAAGCCATTCTTCGATAAGGCGGGCATGTCGATGAAGGATCCGGCGAATACGGTTCCACTGCCCGGGCACAAGGGGCCTCATCCCGAGGAGTACCATCAATTAGTCTTTGATCACTTGAAGAAGGCGACGGCAAGGTGCCCCAATCAGCAGGAGTGCGCCGTAGCATTGAGGCAAGCGCTCCGTGAGTTGGCTGAGGAAATCACCACGAAGGGCAGCAGGCTCAACAAGCTGCTGACGACCAAAAGGTCACCGCCCTAGGAGTTCTTCATGGCGAAGCGGTATTTCAGACTGGTCGACGACGTCTACACCCCGGGCCGGTGGGAACTGGGAAGTCCTCTGGATGAGCGGGAGCAGGAGATTCGTACTTGGCTGTTTGAGCGGGGCGAGCCCACTCACGTCGAGGGACGAATCCGCATTCCTATCTATGCCCCTGGCAAGGCGCTCGATTTCACCTTGCTGGCGGGTTCGTCGATTCCCGTGGTCCATGACAGGGTGGCGGCCGTGTTCGCCGCGCTGGCGCCCGGTGATGTGCAGCTGATTCCGGTGGAGGTGGACGGACAGCGCGAACCGTACATCCTGCTCAACATCACACGTGTCGTGAAGTGCATCGACGACGAGGCTTCCGACGAGGTGCGCTATGTGACGCCAGCGCATGGATTGCCAGACCAGATCGGAGAGTACAGGTCCGTGATCGGCATGCGGATCGATCCCACGAAGGTGGGTGATGCCCAGGTATTCCGTACTTGGGGCTGGGTAGCCATCGTTGTCTCCGAGGTCATCAAGGAATCTCTTGAGGAACTGGGCGCGACGGGGCCGAAGTTCAAGGAGGTCACCGGCCCCAGCACCATCAGCGCGGAGGAGCGAGCACGGGACCGGAAGAGCCGTGAGCTGCTGGAGACGGCGGCCACCGCTCGTGAGGCGGCCTGGCGCACCCTGGGGTCGCTGGACAAGGAGGTCTTCATGCCCATCGCCATGAGCGGCTCGTGGCCGGGCCAGCGGCAGCTCTGGAGTGTCATCCGTTGCGAGGCAGGGCGCACCCTGCTCGTCACTCATGGGCTTTCGGACCCGTTCATTGAGCGGCTGGAGCCTTCCACGGGTTTTGGCCTGGAGCTTGCCCTAGAGGTGGACGCAGCCGTGAAGGACATCTCGAAGGGTTGGCCCCTGATGCTGCTGGACCGTGTGGCGGATGAAGTCGCCGAGCACGAGCACGTGCGCGAGAGCGTGAAGGCGGGCCTCTTCTCCATGGAGGTGTCCGGCAAGGGCATGCCCAAATCCCTCGTCACCCAGGAGGGCAGGGTGGCCGTGCTGCTGGGCGTGGAGTCACGCACGCTGCCGAGTCACTTCTCCACACCGTATGGGGAGGTGAAGCTCGTCACCGTCAAGGTGCTGCTGCCCTCGGAGCTGGCGTACCTGCTGGAGCACGGCGCGGAGGGCCAGGCCGTGCTGGCGCGGCTCTTCGCGGAGAATGGCGAAGAGCACTTGTCCCGTCTCAAAAGGAAGCCCGTGGCGTAGCACGGAGCGGCAGTCGCTCCGGGCAGGCCCGCTCCTTCCGCTCACGCCTTCCAGTTGTAGCTGTCGACGAAGGTGCTCACGTTGTTCGCCACGTTGCTCACCACGGTGATGGACTGATCCGTGGCGCGGATGCGGGTGATGGTGTCCTCCATCATCTCCGTCAGGGCCGTCACCGCGGTGAACAGTTGCTCGATGCCCGTGCCCTGCTGACCCACCGCGGCGGAGATCTGCTTCACCGACGCCGCGTTGTTCTGCACCAGGTTGGACAGCTGGCGCATGTTGTGGCCGAAGGCGCGGATCTGCTCCAGGCTCTCGCCCACCTTCTCCGAGCCCTGCTCCGTCATGGTGGCTGTCGTCCGGATGGACTCGCTGATGTCCTCGAGCAGCTGCCGCACGCGGTGGGTGGACTGGATGGACTGATCCGCCAGCGAGCGGATCTCCCGGGCCACCACGCCAAACCCCTTGCCGTGCTCTCCCGAGCGCACCGCCTCGATGGCGGCGTTGAGCGCCAGCATGTTCGACCGGTCCGCCAGGTCCTTCACCGTGGTGGTGATGTGGGCGATCTGCCGCGTATGCGAGTCGAGAGACCGGATGCGCTCGGCCATCGCCGCCACCTGCGTGCGGATCTGCTCCAGCCCCTTCAGGCTGCCCTCGATGACCGTCTCGCCCGTCTGGGCGATGGACTCCGCCTCGATCATCTGCTGGAGGATGGTCTCGGCCCGCTTGGAGGCCAGCTGCGACGTGTCCTTGAGCTCCTGCGCCGTCACATGGGTCTCGTGCAGCGCGGCCGCCTGGCGGGTGATGGTCTCGTTCTGCTGCTGGCTCGAGCTGCCCAGCTCCCGTGCCGAGGTGCCCAACCGCTGGGCGGACTCGCCGAGCGTCTGCGTCAGCAGCTTGAGCCGCTCGAAGGCGCGGGCCGTCGCCTGGGAGAGATCTCCCACCTCGTCGGTCGTCACCCATTCCGGGAAGCGGGGCTTGCCCGAGGCCAGGCCCTCGATGGCGCTCCGCACGGCGTTGGCTCCGGTCTCCAGGTGCTTGGCCACGCTCCAGGCACCCAGCGCGGCGATGCCCACCAGGAACAGGCCCACCAGCAGCAGCGGAAGGGCGAGCTGCTCGAACAGCAGGCTCACCGTCTCGCGGATCGCCACCCCCGGGTCCGGCACGGTGTAGATGCGCGCCAGCAGGTCGGTGATGTTCTCCTCGGCGATCTTCCAGATGATGACCACCGTGGTGGTGAGCGTGGTGGCCACGAACAGCCCGAAGACGAAGGGCAGGTACCAGCCATAGCGCGGCCACAGCAGACCCTGCTCCTTGAGCTCCAGGTTGGGGTACTGGTTGAACTCCGCGAGGGCCAGGGGCCGCAGCACCCGCTCGAAGGAGATGCGCGTCCACACCATGTTGAGGCTGGCCATCAGCCCGATGACGATCATGGCCACCGGCATGGCCAGCAGCCCCTTGCCGTAATAGACGCCGGGAATCCCGGTGTAGGTGGCGGCTCCCGTCATGTAGATGAGCAGGCACCCCACCTCCAACACCCGCGGAACCTTGAGGATCCTCGCCAGACGCGCACCGGCGCGTTCACCCGGGCGCTCGCTGAGGGCCCACCGGCAGGTGGTGGAGATGAGCGCCACGGGCAGGCCGAGCCCGAAGATCAACGCCGCGGGTGGCAGCAGCACGGCCGCCGTCCGCAAGGCCTGGTCTGGCGTGAGGCCCATGACCAGCGACACCAGCCAGACCACCACTGGCATGCAGGAGAGGCTGTTGAGTTGCTGCACCAGGAATAACTGCTTGAACAACCCGCGAGTCGACGTGTCCGGCATGTCCCCATGACGGTAGTCAGCCTGTCGCCAGGGTGTCAATGAAGGGACGTGACCTCGGAGGTCTGGCCTGGCGGTGGGTTCGTCCGCTGGATTCGGATATAACCGCCCCAGAGGCGCGATGGGGATGAGCAACGAACTGAAGGCCGCGGTTCTCGACGTCGATGGAACACTCTACCCGGGAGCCCTGGGCGTCGAGCTGCTGCGGGCCCTCATGGCCACGGGCGCCTGTCACCGTCCCCGGGCCGAGGGGGTCCTCGAGGTCCTCCGCCAGTACAAGCAGGGGGCCATCGACTTCCCCACCATGGCCGCTCGCGCCTACACCCTCTACGCCCAGGCCCTCGAGGGCATCCGGTGTGACACCGTCGATGCCCTGGCCCGGAAGGTGTGGGAGGAGGAGCGGAGCAAGCTCTTCGGCTTCGTGCGGCCCCTGGTCGGCCTGCTTCGGGAGTCGGGCTACTGGAGCGTGATCATCTCGGGAAGTCCCCAGGAGATGATCCAGTGCGTCGCCGACGAGCTCGGCATCTCCCAGGCTTGTGGCGCCCTGTTCACCCGCCGCGACGGCTATTACACGGGGAGCGTGGACCTGTCCTCGGGCGCCCTGGGCGAGAAGAGCCGGATCTTCGATGCGGTGACGCGCGGACAGGATGTGCGCCTGGAGCGGTGCTTCGCCCTGGGTGACTCCATCACCGATTCAGTCCTCTTCGAGCGCCTGGGCCTGCCCCTGGCCTTCGAGCCCGAGCCCGCCCTGCGGGTGCTCGCCCAGCAGCGCGGGTGGGCCGTGGCCACCCGGGAGGATGTGCTCGAGCGCACCCGGATGCTGCTCGCGGCCCCCGTTCTCGGGTCCTCGCCCCGAGGCTGACCACTTCACCTTTCAGGTAGGCCGGGCCCCTCTCCGCGGGCCTGTCGCCACGCGTCCGCCTTCATCGTGGCCGAGCCCTGAAGCTCGGCTTCGCCGGGGCTGGGTGTATCTGGACCCATATTTTTGCGCGAATTTCGCTCCACGGTTTTTTTCCATCGCGTGGTCGTGAGCCCTTGGCGTCGTAAAGGCTCTCAATTCCTGGGCTTTTCAGGAGCCGGATCCAATGTTGTGCCTGGCGCTCAAGGTAGGAGGTCGTCAGTGAGTAGAAACTGACTCAAGAGGGTTGCCTCACACCCTTTTCTGGCTTATTGAAATTATTCAGTCTGGTTGTTCGTCGACTGTCGCGCTCCCTCTTTCACAGGGCCTCCCCCATGCGCACCTCCCCGTACATGAACGTCCCCGCATTCGAGATGGGTCGGCCGGCCCGCGGCCCGTCGGAGCCTGGTGCCGTGGTCGCGAGGGATCAGCTCCGGGAGTACCTGGAGACGCAGGTGGGGGAGGACGGGTGTGTGCGGGGCCAGTGTGAGAGCCGCGTCCTGGAGTCGGTGCTGAGCCTGCACCTGCTGCAGCAGTTGGGCCTGTTCTCGGAGGTGCGGGGGCGGATCGAAGACTACCTGCGGGCCCAGTGCATCGACGAGCGGGAGGATCCCCTGCACGCCGTGCTGCGCCGGCATGCGCTGGGGGAGAGCACGAGCCAGGACGCGGAGGCGGTCAGGGCGTACCTGGCGGGCTTCGACCACTTCACCAACCGGCGCAAGCGGATGATGTTCAGCGTGCTCATGGCGGAGCTGGGGCTGGCGCCGTTCGACTCCGTGCTCACGCCGGAGGACTTCTCGAACAGCGGCGAGGAGAAGTACCAGAGCTGGGTGGGCGTGACGGTGGCCTCGCTGCGCATCCTCCATGCGGTGGGGAGCGGATTCCCCGAGTGGATCCGCGCCGAGGACGTGGAGCTGCTGACGGCCACCCAGAGCACGGAAGGGGCCTGGGAGAAGCACCTGCTGGCCAACATCCTCGCGCTGCTGGCGCTGCGTCACTTCCCGCGGCACCGCCAGCCGCTCCAGAACGGCATCGGCCTGCTGATCTCGGTGCAGAACGCGGATGGTGGCATCCCCTTCATCACGGGGATGGAAATCTTCTGCACGGCCACGGCGGGGCTGGCGCTGGTGGAGGCCGGGACCCGGAAGTCCCTGCTGTACCGCATGGCGGACTACCTCGTGGGCGAGCAGCAGCCCGATGGGGGCTGGGCCTACGCCGAGGACGTGCACCAGACGGACGTGGACGACACGGCGTACTGCCTGGAGTTCCTCCGGGCCCTGGATCCGGTGCGCCATGCCCACGCCATCGAGCGGGCCGAGGCGTACCTGGTGGACATGCAGGGCGCTGACGGCGGCTTCCCGACGTTCGTCGCGGGGAGCAAGTCGGAGGTCGCCATGACGGCGGGTGCGCTCAACGCCCTGGCCCCCAACCGGGAGCAGCACGCCGCGCTGATCGCGCGGGGCATCCGCTACATCGTCACCCACCAGAAGGCGGATGGTTCCTTCGAGCGGAGCTGGAGCCTGAGCGAGACGAACGCCATCTTCCGTGCCCTGCTGGCGATGAGGCTGCTGCCCGAGAGCGCCTCCGGGCTGAGGATGACGATGGAGCTCGCCGAGGAGTACTGCCTGGACTACCTGCGGCGCTCGCAGAACGTGGACGGCGGTTGGGGGCAGCGGGCCGGTGACGTCAGCGATCCCATCAGCACGTCGTACGCGCTGATTGCCCTCAGCCACTTCGACGAGCCCGCCACGCTCGAGCGCGGCGTGAGGTACCTCGTCCGCCAGCAGCAGGCGGATGGCCGGTTCCTGTCCATTCCGGATCAGGCGGGCCCCCGGCCCATCGCCTACAACGTCCCGGTCCTCTCCGAGATCTTCGCCCTGCTGGCGTTCGATCACGTGCTGGCCGCGCGTCCGGCGGTGGCCATGCCCATCTGGAAGGCCATGGCGCGCCAGTTCCCCACCATGGGCCTGGAGGCTTGCTGAGATCGCTTGCGTGGGATGCCGGAGGATGCAGCATGAGGGCATGACCACACTGCGGGACCGAATCGAGAACGCTGAACTGCTGGCCAAGGTCGTTCCGGTGGAGGAGGCGGTGAAGCACGTCACCGATGGCAGCACGGTGGCCATCAGCGGCTTCACCAAGTCGGGCGAGCCAAAGACCTTCTTCCCGGCGCTCGCCCGTCACCTCGCCCAGACGGCGCCCGAGGCCCGCATCACCCTGCTGAGCGGTGCCTCGCTGTCGGACGACGTCGAGGGCCCCATGGCCCCCTTCATCCGCAAGCGCGGGCCGTACATGTCCTCGGCCATCTCGCGCAAGCTCATCCACTCGGGGGAGATGGACTTCACCGACGTCCACCTGTCCGCCTTCGCGCGCAACCTGATGTACGGGTTCTACGGGGAGATCGACGTCGCCGTCGTCGAGGTGTCGCGTATCCGCGAGGACGGCAGTGTCGTCCTCTCCTCGTCGGTGGGTGTCTCCGCCGAGGCGCTCGCCCGGGCGCGCAAGGTCATCCTCGAGGTGAACACCGCGGTGCCGGACTACACGGGCTTCCATGACATCGTCCTGCCCGCCGTGCACCCCAAGGTGGGCTGGCCGCTGCCCCTGGTGAACGTGCGCGACCGCATCGGCACTCCGTACGTCGAGTTCGACCGCAGCAAGGTGGTGGCCGTCGTCGAGTCCGTCACGCCCGATCACCCGGTGCCCTTCAAGGCCGCGAGCGACACGGATCGCCGCATCGCCCAGAACGTCATCGATTTCCTCATGCAGTGCCGCCAGCAGTTCGGCTGGGGCAAGCGCCTGCCTCCCATCCAGTCCGGCGTGGGCAACGTGGCCAACGCCATCATCGGCGAACTCTACGCATCCCCCTTCCAGAAGATCCGCTTCTGGACCGAGGTCTTCCAGGACGGAATGCTGCGCTACGTGGAGGACGACGCGAAGTTCGAGAACGCGTCCGCCACGGCGGTCTCCTTCTCGGCCGAGGGGCGCCAGCGCTTCCTGGAGATGTTCGAGCGCTGCCGGGACAAGCTGGTGCTGCGGCCCATGTGGCTGTCCAACAGCCCGGAGATCATCTCGCGGCTGTTCGTCATCGCGATGAACACCCCCATCGAGGTGGACATCTACGGGCACGTGAACTCCACGCACATCGACGGCTCGCGCATCGTCAACGGGCTGGGGGGCTCGGGTGACTTCTTCCGCAACGCCTACCTGAGCATCGTGCACACGCCGTCCACCCGGCCGCTGAAGGACGGGCGTGTCGTGAGCTGCGTGATGCCGTACGTGAGGCACATCGACCACACCGAGCACGACATCAAGTGCGTCGTCACCGAGCACGGCTACGCGCTCAACATGGACATCCGCTCGCCCAAGCGGCGCGCCGTGGACATCATCGAGCGGTGTGCGCACCCGCACTTCCGCCCGTTGCTGCACGCCTACCTGGACATGGCGGGCGCCGGAGACGAGCCCCGGGCCACCGACATGAAGGCCCTGGAGGCATGGTGGCGGGACTACGACGAGGCCTGCCGCAACTTCCCCAAGGGCGGCTGAGCTCTCACGCTCCCACCTCCTTCGCGCGCTCGCGCACCTCCGTGGCGAACAGCTCGGCCGCGGGCGGGCGGGGCGCGCCCTTGCGCCACAGGAGCGCCGCGAGCTCGGAGCGTGGGGCGGGGGAGAGACGCTTCACCACCAGGCGCTCGGCGTCGGCCAGCCGGGGCTCGGGGAGCACGGTGACGGCGAGGCCCGCGCGCACGATGGCGAGCACGGTGGCCACCGCGTTCGATTCGAGCGCGATGTTCGGCGTGAAGCGCATGGCATCGAACCAGACGTCCACGCGCGCACGCACGCGCAGCCCGGGTGAGAGCAGCGCGAACGGCTCGTCCTTGAGCTGCCGCAAGGCCACGGACTCCGCTCCCGCCAGGGGGTGCCCCTTGGCCACGAAGAGCGCGAGCTTGCTGTCGAAGACGGGCTCGGCGTCGAGGTCCGGTGCGCGCGCGGGCGCATACCCCAGCCCCACGTCCAGCTTGCCGTCCGAGAGCCGCCGCTCCAACCGCCGCACGACCGCCTCCTCGGCGCTCAGCGCGAGACCCGGGTGTTTGCGCAGCACGGCGGCCAGGGCCGGCACGACGACCCCTCGCATGCTCGGCGGGTAACCCACGCGCAGCGCTCCCGTGGTCAGTCCCCGTAGGGCGCTCACCGCCACCCGGCCGGCATCCACGTCCTCCAGCGCCCGTGAGGCATAGGTGCGGAACAGCTCCCCTGCCTGTGTCAGCCGCACGCCACTGCGAGCGCGCTCGAAGAGGGGTGAGCCGAGCTCCTCCTCGAGCTGGCGGATCTGCTGCGACAGCGTGGGCTGCGAGACGTGGATGCGCCTCGCGGCACGTCCGAAGTGCAGCGTGTCGGCGACGGCGGAGAAGTAGCGGAGGTGTCGGAGCTCCATTCTCCCATCATAGGCAATGCCTATCGGCTCCATGGGAACAAACGAATGTACGAATCGCCGGCCGCGCGTAGATCTTGTCGCGTACCGGAGGAGAGTGAGCCCATGAAAGCATCGGATCTGTTCGTCAAGGCCCTGGAATCGGAGGGCGTGCGCTGCGTCTTTGGACTTCCCGGCGAGGAGAACCTCGACCTGCTCGAGTCGATGCGCGCCTCGGGCGTGCGCTTCGTCGTCACGCGTCACGAGCAGGCCGCGGGCTTCATGGCCGCGACGTGGGGGCGGCTCACCGGAAAGGCGGGCGTGTGCCTCGCGACGCTCGGACCCGGCGCGACCAACCTCGTCACGGCCGCCGCGTACGCCCAGCTCGGCGCCATGCCCATGGTCATGCTCACCGGCCAGAAGCCCATCAAGGCCAGCAAGCAGGGCCACTTCCAGATCGTCGACGTGGTGGGAATGATGCGGCCGCTCACCAAGTCCACCCGGACGCTCGTCTCCGCGGATCACGTCCCCTCGGCGGTGCGCGAGGCCTTCCGCCGCGCGGAGGAGGAGCGTCCCGGCGCGACCCACCTGGAGCTGCCCGAGGACGTGGCCCGCGAGTCCACGGACGCCGCGCCCCTCGCACCCGCTGTCCTTCGCCGGCCCGTGGCGGATGAAGCCTCCATCGCCCAGGCCGTCGAGGCCATCGCGTCCGCCCGCCGCCCGCTGCTCATGATCGGCGCGGGCGCCAACCGCAAGCTCACCTCGGAGATGCTCCGCGTCTTCGTGGACCGCGTCGGCGTGCCCTTCTTCAGCACCCAGATGGGCAAGGGCGTGGTGGATGAGACGCATCCGCTCTGGATGGGCACGGCCGCGCTCTCCGACGGAGACTTCGTCCACCGGGCCATCGAGGCCTCGGACTGCATCATCAACGTCGGCCATGACGTCATCGAGAAGCCGCCGTTCGTCATGCGCGACCACCGCCGCACGGTGGTCCACCTGAACTTCTCCTCGGCCGAGGTCGACCCCGTGTACTTCCCGCAGGTGCAGGTGACCGGCGATATCGCCAACGCGGTATGGCGCATCGCGGAGGGGGTCGGCCCCCGGTCGCACTGGGACTTCTCCTCCTTCGAGCGCGCTCGGGCGGGACTCGACGCACAGCTCGCGGAGGGGGGACGCGATGATCGCTTCCCCATCTACCCCGCGAGGCTCGTCGCCGAGGTGCGGCGCGCGATGCCGGATGACGGAATCGTGTGCCTGGACAACGGCATGTACAAGCTCTGGTTCGCTCGCTACTACCGCTGCCGCCGGCCCAACACGCTGCTGCTCGACAACGCGCTCGCCACCATGGGAGCGGGGCTTCCGTCCGCCATCGCCGCGAAGCTGGTCCATCCGCGCCGCAAGGTGCTCGCCGTCTGCGGTGACGGCGGGTTCATGATGAACTCGCAGGAGCTCGAGACGGCGGTCCGCCTGAAGTTGGATCTCACCGTGGTCGTGGTGCGCGACGATGGCTACGGGATGATCCGCTGGAAGCAGGGCGAGATGGGGCTCCCGGACTTCGGAATGGAGCTGGGCAACCCGGACTTCGTCCGCTACGCGGAGGCGTACGGGGCGAAGGGGCACCGCCCGGCGAGCGCCTCGGAGTTCGGCGCCACGCTCGCCCGCTGCCTGGAATCGGGCGGCGTGCACGTCATCGACCTGCCTATCGACTACTCGGACAACGCGCGCGCGCTCGGAGCCAGTGCCGAGGACCCCGCGGTGCGCTGAGCCACGAACCTGAGAGAGAGAAAGTGAGGACCCCCATGTTGGCAGAACGCTACCCGTACTACCTGGCCAACCGCCCGCGGCAGCCCAACGCGGAGCTGGCCGTGACCGACAAATACTCGGGCGAGGTCGTGACGCGCGTCGCGCTCGCGGATGCCGCCGCCGTGGAGGAGGCCATCGCCGCCGCCGTGCGAGCGGCCGGCCCGATGCGGCGTCTGGCTCCGTATGCGCGTCAGGAGGTGCTCGAGCACTGCGTGCGCCGCTTCCGCGAGCGGGCCGAGGAGCTCGCGTTCGCACTCTGCATCGAGGCGGGCAAGCCCCTGCGCGACGCACGGGGTGAAGTCACCCGGCTGATCGACACGTTCAAGGCCGCGGCCGAGGAGGCCGTGCGCGGCGGGGGAGAGGTGCTGAACCTGGAGGTGTCCAAGCGCGCCGAGGGTTACCGGGGCTTCACCCAGCGCGTCCCCGTGGGTCCGTGCTCGTTCATCACGCCGTTCAACTTCCCGCTCAACCTGGTGGCGCACAAGGTGGCGCCCGCCATCGCCGCCGGCTGCCCGTTCGTGCTCAAGCCGTCGGACCGCACGCCCGTGAGCGCGATGATCATGGCCGAGGTGCTCGCCGAGACGGACCTCCCCGAGGGCGCCTTCTCGGTCCTCCCGACGCGCCTCGAGGACGTGGGGCCCTTCATCGAGGATGACCGGCTCAAGCTGCTGTCGTTCACGGGCTCGGAGAAGGTGGGCTGGGAGCTCAAGGCTCGCGCGGGACGCAAGAAGGTAGTGCTGGAGCTCGGCGGCAACGCGGCCTGCGTGGTGGACCGAGACCAGGGTGAGCGCCTGGACTTCGTCGCGGACCGCATCGCCCACGGGGCCTTCTTCCAGGCGGGGCAGAGCTGCATCTCGGTGCAGCGCGTGCTCGTGCACGAGGAGCTGTACGGGGCCCTGCGCGAGCGGCTCGTTGCCCGGGCTCGGGCGCTGCGCGCGGGGAACCCCCGGGACGAGGCCACCACGCTCGGCCCCATGATCGACGAGGCCGCCGCGCGCCGGCTGGAGGGATGGATCCACCGCGCCGTGGAGCGCGGGGCACGCGTGCTGGCCGGGGGAGGGCGGCGGGGCGCGTTGCTCGAGGCCACCGTGCTGGAGGGCGTGCCCGCAGACGAGCCGCTGAGCGCGGAGGAGGCGTTCGGGCCGGTCGTGCTGCTCCAGCCCTTCGGCTCCTTCGAGGACGCGCTGCGCGAGGTAAATGCCGGGCGCTACGGGCTGCAGGCGGGCGTCTTCACGAACGACCTGTCGCGGGCGATGCGGGCGTGGGACGAATTGGAGGTGGGAGGCGTCGTCGTGGGTGACGTGCCGAGCTTCCGCGTCGACACGATGCCCTACGGGGGTGTGAAGGGCTCGGGACTGGGGCGCGAGGGCGTGAAGTACGCCATCGAGGACATGACCGAGCTGCGGCTGCTCGTGCTGCGCCAGGGGTGAGACTGGCGTCTCAGTGCTTTCGCACCAGATGACGCTCGCGCTCCTCGGGCGTCAGCTCTCGCAGACTCCGGCTCCTGGCCAATGCGAGCAGTCCCTTCTTCGTCGCGGGCCAGAGCCACGCCACCGGGCCCGCCGCTGTGACCAGGGTCTGTCCATCGCCGAGGAAGGCCACATCCGAGATCGGGTCCAGGTGTCCTCTCAACGTCGCCAGCCGCGAGCCGTCCGACTCCCAGAGGCAGATCGTCCCGTCCTCGGCCGCGGTGAACAGGCGGAGGCCATCGGGAGTAGACCCGATCTTCCGCACGGCCTTCTCGTGTCCATGGAGCTTCAGGAGGACCTCCTCGCCGTTCGAGCTCCTCACCTCCGCGACTCCATCCGCATAGCCAAGATAGAGGCGGGCTCCCTCCGGATTCAGGGTGCAGCAGGTCACCTTTCGACCCGGCGCGAGGAGTCGCGGTTTCTCGTTCATCCCGCTCTCGATGCTCACGCGGGGAGCACCCTGCTCCAGCAACAGGATGTGGGTGCCATCGGGGAGCAGGTGCGCACCGTCGATGTGGTCAGTGAGTTTGTTGGGGCGGTGAAAGAGGAGCCGGGCCGCCTTGTACGGAGCAATGGGCCCAGGATGGATTTCCTCTCTTATCGGTTCGCTCGTGGGCTCGTCACCCGTTGCTCGATGATGGATGACCAGGGGCGTGTCGGGTCCAACGCCGTTCTTATGGAGATGCACGCCGAAAGGCCTGTACGGGTCATCGAGTTCCAGGAAGGGAGGCCGCAGGTCCCAGACGAAAACCTCTTGATGTGCATTACGGGTGAGGGCCCGGTCTCCGGAGCGGGAGAACTCTCCGTATTCGACTCCCCAGTAGTGGTCTCCCATCCGCGCGACTTCCACGCCCTCCAGGCTCCAAAGCCTCCCGGTTCCATCGTTCGACACCGTGAGCACCCGGGTTCCATCGGGGCTGAAGCACGCGTGCCTGATGTCGTGCTGATGCCGCTTTTCTCCTCGCAGCACGGCCAGGGCGTTGCCGTCCCGGTCCCACAGTTGCACGAAATCGGCGAATCCATAGGTCAGGAATCGCTCGCCGCCAGGCGCCCAGCGGGCGTTCTGGAACCCGAGGGTCTTGCCGGATTCATCGTGCTGGGGCTCGAGACGGCGTAGCAGCGCATGGTGTTCATTCCACAAGCAAACGCAATCGTAGGACACCGTGAGCAATCGGTTCCCCCGTGGCTGCGGGTCGACGTGCCGGACGTCCGATTCGTGCCCCTGGAGTGCCAGCGCTGGCCCGGGTTCGACAGCCCATACGTCTATCCGTGAGCCATCTGTCGCACGATCCTCTCTCGACGTCAGCAACGAGGTGCCGTCAGGGCTCCAGGCCGGAAAGACGCTCACCTGAAACCATCCCTGCACATCCTGATTCTGGAGGGTGGTGAGGAGTCTTCCGTTGGCGCGATAGATGCGCACCGTGCCATCACCCTCCTCGGTCAACAGGTGCCGGCCGCTCGGGCTCCACGAGCCTCGTTGGAGGGCTGAACTCGCGTCATGGAGGATCAGGTGGCTCTTCCCTGTCAGATCCCACACACGCGCGGTGCCATCCTCGCTGACGGTGAGCACGCGCTTCCCCGATGGGTGGAACTCGCCACCGCTGAGCGGCGAGGTATGTCCGGTGAGTGTGGCCACCATTTGGCCATCGCGGCCCCAGATTCGCGCTGTGTTGTCTCGAGCCACTGTCAGGGCATGCTGGCCATCAGGGCTCCAATCACCGTCAATGATGCGGTGTTCGTGACCCTCGAGCTTGTGCACCTCCCCGTCCCGGCTGTTCCACAGGGCCGCGATACGGTTCTCGGATGCGATGACGAGGATCCATGTGCCATCCGGACTGAAGTAACCGTAGGGCCAGGTTCCGCCAATGTTGAACCGGGCCACGAGCTCTCCGCCACGCCTCCACAGGCGCACCGCACCGTCGATGCGCGCGGTGAGGAGGAGTTGCCCATCCGGGCTGAATTCCCCGCAGCTCGAAGACTCCTCCTGACCGCCATCCCGGAGCGTCGACATGAGCTCGCCGCGCGTGTTGAAGAGCCACGCCGCGATGGAGCGATCCTTGTACGAAAGGCTGGGAATGATCGCGACCACCTCACCGTCCGGGCTGAAGCGTGCGGACCCGACATGGTTGCTCTCCACGGGGAGCCACGTGAGCAGCTTTCCATCGAGCGTCAGGAGCGCGGCCTTCCGGCCGATCAGGGCCAGCAGCGTCTTTCCATCCGGGCTCGGACGGAAGTAGGCCGAGGGGGCGGGGTATTCTGCCTCCAACGGGATGCTCTTGCGCTGCGGGCTGCCCAGCAACGCAGCGTACAGCTCCGAACGTGTCTCCTCATCGCCACGGGAGCGCACGGCCTCACGAGCCAGCAGCAGCGACAACATGGGCTGTCGTGGCCGCACCTGCGCCGAGCGCATCGCCAGCATTCGAGCCACCGCCAACCGGGTCAGCTCGGTCTCTCGTTTCCGCCGCGCCGCCGCTTCCTCCTCGGCTCTCTGGAGGACCTCCACCGACTCCTGGAGGAAGGCACGCTCCTCGTTAGTCAGCAGGGGCGCCAGGGGGGTCTCCAGCTCCCTGGCGCGTGCCAGCCGCGTGCCTCGCCACAGCTCGTCCGCGTTTCTCCCGGAGCGCTGCCAGGCCTCCGTGGCGCGAGCCACTTCCTGACGCAGCAGCAGGAGCTCGCGATCCTCATCCAACCAATCGCGGAGCCGCTTCCATCCATGCACCAGCGCCTCGTGCGCCAGCTCGATGTCATCGCCGTCCGCCACGAGCAACCGCTCGATGATGAACCGGTCCAGGAGGTCCGACACATCGGCTCCGGCTTCCGCGAGCTCCGCACGTGAAACACGGCGTCGCGTATCCCCGGTTCCATCTCCCACGATGATGAGCTTGCTGAACGCGCGCCGTGCCGTCTGCTGTTGCGTCTTCGTCAGTCCATGGAAGACCTGCTCCGCGCTGCGGGCGATGGCTCCCGGCAACTCTCCGATGCGGCGGTATCCCTCCCAGGTGAGCAGGTCTCCCGCCCGCTCGTTCCAGAGTTGGAGCAGTGCGAATTGAAGCAGGGGCAGATTGCCAGGCTGGGCCTGCACGGCCGCCAGGAGCGCGTCGACGAGCCCAGACTCGAAGCGCAGCCCGGAGAGCGCCGCTGGCCGGGTCACCGTCTCGCGCAGCTCGAGCTCGGTCAAGGGCCGTAGGAGGAACGTGGCGCGGTTCAGATGCTCCGCCAGCCCTTTCTGCTCCTGGCAATGGCCGAGGAAGTCCGAGCGCAGGGTGGCGATGACGTGCACGCGCCCGTCTGGCACGGCTCCCGCGCGCAGGAGATTGTCCAGGAAGGCCGCGCGATCGGCCGCATCCCGGCATTGCGAGAAGACCTCCTCCAGTTGATCGACCACGAGGAGCAGCCGGGGGGAGCGTGGTTCGTGCGCGAGTGCGAGATCGACATGATCCGTGAGCGTCTCCGGGCTGCTCAACAGGCGCTGTCGCCGTGCTTGCAAGTGCGTCGTGTCGATGGGTTGGTTCGTTCTGGGCTCGAGCGGGCCCAGGGCGAGTGCGAGTGCATGACAGGGCCGCGTCCCCGGCCGCAGGGAGACAACGCGCCAGTCATACGAACCGTTGAGCTGTCCCGTGACGACGGCGGGGAGGAGGCCCGCCAGCACGAGCGACGATTTACCACTTCCGGAAGGGCCCACGACGAGTAGCAGCCGTTGGGATTGACGCAGTTTGTCGAGCAGGAGCGCCGTGTCGTCGGAGCGGCCAAAGAACATTCGCGCATGTTCACGCTCGAAGGCTTGCAGGCCGCGGTAGGGGCACTCCGGGGAAGAGAGCAGGCCGGGACCCGGTGCCCTGCCATGAATCGCGGAGCACAGACGGCGGAACTCCTCGGCATCGTCCTGACGCAGATCGATCCAGGTCCGGTTCTCGAGCAGGCCTCTCAGCTCGGTCTGCTCGGCCCCTGGGAGCAGGACCGGGATGACCCGGCGCCCAGGGTCGCTCATGGCCCGGTATTGGGCGTTCTGCATCTCGGAGTCCTGCACAGGCCCCCATCCCTTCGGGCCGATGCACACCGCCATGCAGCGAATCTCCCGCACCGCACCCGTGATGACGGGGAGCCACTCATCTCCTGGCACCAGGTCCCACTTGTCGAACCAGGGCCGGATCCCCTGTTCGAGCAATCGACGGGCCAGTTGCTCGACGAGAGGTTTGTCCTTGCTGTTGTGATTCAGAAAGACATCCCACTGCTCGGACCGGGTGATGCTCATGGCGATGTGTCGCGGAGCAGCGCCTGGAGATCCTCGGGGATGGGCATGGGGGTGAAGATGCCCACGTTCGCACCGCCCGTGTTGCCCAGGGGTGCACGGCCGAACAGGGAGCCGGGTCCGGCGAGCAGTACCCGCGGAATCTGACCCAGGAACTCACGGACGTTCCTTCTGCGCCAGGCGAAGGCGAGCATCGCGCAATGCACCCGGATGTGCGGTCCGGCATGGGCCTGGCTGAGGATGTGCGCGCGCTCGAGGAACGTCCACGCCGAGGCATGGTCTCCGCGCATCTCGGCCTCTCCGGACTGGTTCAGTTCGTGCTCGAAGTGTCGTCGCAGTCTGGGCGTCATGGTCGTCGCGTTCTACCTCGTTGGACGGACCGGGTCCTCTTCCGTCTCGCGGACGTGTACCATACGAGCCCTCCTTCCCCCGAGGCTCGTATGCATCGCTTCACCCGAATCGTCGTCGTGGCGTTGGGGTTGTTCCTCGCCCTGCCAGGCCCGGCCCGCGCCGATGGCCTCTCCACCATCCCCTACGGAGACAACTGCTGGGGCACCGGCACCGATGCCGACCGCGATGGGCTCAACGACGACTGTGAGCACCAGGTCGCCTTCTGGTTCATGCCCCTCTTCTGGTTCGACAGCGGCGAGAGCGGTTTCGACCGGCGCCCGTACTACGCCGTGAAGAGCACCAGCTTCTCCACCCGCACGCTCCAGGTGTTCTACATGGACACCTTCCTCGAGGACACCGGTGTCACCACCGGCCACGACGGGGACCCCGAGTTCCAGATCCTCGAGGTCCACTACTCCGGTGGCAGGTGGTACCTGGACTGGGCCTACCTGTCCGCCCATCGCAAGAGCAGCTGTGACTCGTCGGCCTGGTACTCGTATGGACAGCTCGAGTACGACACGGCCATCGACTCGCGCAATGCCTCTCGCGGCTGGCCCACGCTCTACGTCGCCGAAGACAAACACGCCACCTACAACAACCTGAGCACCTGTGACAGTGGTTGCTTCCTCCAGGACTATTGCAGCCGCACGACCTATCAATACCTCGACACCGCCACCTCGAACCGGCTCGTCTCCCGCAACGTGGGCTCCACGACGGTGCAGCTCATCAACTCCGTCACCCTCAACAGCAAGACCGAGCGTCTGCTCGATGATGTGGAGTTCAAGGGCTGGGATGATCAGTGGTACCGGCCCAACTCGCAGGGCTACCGCCGCCACCTGAACGACTTCGGGTTCTAGTCCTCCGTGCCCAACGCCCCCGCGCCCCCTGGAAACCCGGAGCGTCCTGCCACCAGGATGCATGCTCGCGTCGCCGTGGGACTCGCCGCCACGGCGCTGTTGCTCGTGCTCGTCGTCGCGGTGTGGCCCCGGCCCGTCAGCGAGGAGCCACCCCGGCCTCCCGCTGTCCCCGAGCGCCGTCTCTCCGCCCCGGAGGTCCGGCCTCCGGCGCCTCCCGCTCCGTCACCACCGCCGCCCCCCGTACCCACTTCCCTGGCGGCCTCGGGCGAGGCGCTCTCCGCGGCCCTCAACGAAGAGCGGGTGTCACTGACGTCCAGTGTGGTGATCGAGGGAATCGACATGGACCGTTCGTGGGTGTGCGCGGGCGAATCGCTCCATCTGTCCGCCCGTCTCGGCGGGGAGCCCGAGCCGGGCGCGGTCTACCGGTGGGTCTGGCCGGTTGCCGGCAGTGGCGCCGAGCTTCATCCCGGGCCGGCGCTCCAATGGCAGGCGCCGGAGACGGCGGGCAGGTACCGGGTACGATTCCAGGTCTGCAGGGATCTCGGCGGACGGCGTGTCGGCGTGCTGGCCGAGCGCGAAGTGGAGCTCGACGTGCGCTGGTGCGGTGAGCAGCAGGCCCAGCGCAACGAACCCCTGCGCATCCGGGTCTCCCAGCGAGGGCAGGGGAGCTTCTCCTTCGAGGCCCTCCATCAGGGCAGTGCGCGCATCATGGCGTACGCGTGGGACTTCGGAGATGGCACGACCTCCACCACCTCCGAGCCCCGCGTCGAACACACCTATCCTCTCGAGGCGATCGGCCCCCAGGAGATCAAGAGCTTCACCGTGCGGCTCCAGGCCCGTCTCGACCGGGGTGGGCCCCTGGAGGCCACGGCGTTCGCGCTCACTCGCGGGCAGCCTCCCTCCGAGCCTCCTCCCGTCGAGCTGCGCGTCTCCCGCTGGCGCCCGCTTCCCGAGGGCGGCTGGCGCAGCGACGTGGTGGTTCGCGTCCCGGAAGGAAAGGCCGTCACCTGGGAGCGGCTCGAGCGCATCTCCCTCCACTGGGATGGTCAGGCGGACACCTCCATGCGGCCCTGGCGCGAGGTGCTCCAGGTGGAGGAGGAGCTCGGCAATGGCGGCTTCCGCGGCTACGTGACGGTGCGCGCCTCCGAGGCCCTGCCGGAAATCAAACAACTCCTCGACCAGCTGTATGGCCATGACGCGGTGGGCCAGGAGGTGGTCGTCTCCTGGAGCCCCTTCAAGCGCGAGCCTTCCCCGGAGGAGCCGCGCACCGTGGAGCCGCCACCCCGGAAGTAGCGGCCCATGGACGTCTGCTATTGAACAGATGGTGGAAGGTGTGGACAGGAAATGGGGCGTCAGACGTCGGATTAAACTGAAACAGGTAGACTTTTATTATCAAGCAATAGGGGGAATCGATGCGTCTTCGTACCGTATCCTGGATGGTCGTATCCGCGGTGTCCGTGTCCGTGCTGCTGGGGTGCCCGGCTGCGACTCTGCCCAAGCCTCCCGCGCCACCTGCTGATTCGCCTTGCCCCACCGCCTCCGTGGAATCCATGGCCCGCGACGGGAAGTTCATCGCCGCCGCCCAGCCCGTCCAGGGCGAGTACATCGTCGTCCTCAAGCCCCCTCGCGTGGGGGAGAAGGGGATTGCTCCGGCGATGATCGCGGAGAGCCTCTCGGCGCGCTACGGAGGCAGCGCCTTCCTCACGTACGAGCACGCGCTGCGCGGGTTCGCCAGCCGGATGACTCCGGAGCAGGCCCGGGCGATGGCCGCGGATGCGTCGGTGGAGTACGTGGAGGAGAACGGGGTGATGCGCGCCATCGGTGAGCGCCAGCCCGAGGCCACCTGGGGCATCGACCGCGTCGATCAGCGCGACCTGCCCCTGGACCAGACCTATCTCTACAGCGCCAGTGGCAAGGGCGTGCACGCCTACATCATCGACACCGGCATCCGCGTCTCGCACGCCGAGTTCGGTGGGCGCGCGCAGGTCGTCTTCGACGCCTTCTCGGATGGGCAGAAGGGCAACGACTGCAACGGCCATGGCACGCACGTGGCCGCCACCGTGGGTGGCCAGGTCTACGGGGTCGCCAAGAACGTCCAGCTCCACGCGGTGCGCGTGCTCAACTGCAGCGGCTCCGGCTCGACCGCCGGGGTGATCGCCGGCGTGGACTGGGTGACCAACAACCGGCTGCTCCCCGCCGTGGCCAACATGAGCCTGGGCGGTGGCAAGAGCGATGCGCTCGACGAGGCCGTGGCCAAGGCCATCGCCTCGGGGGTCACCTTCGTCGTCGCGGCGGGCAACGAGAACCAGGATGCCTGCTCGCGCTCCCCGGCCCGCAGCCCCAACGCCGTCACCGTGGGCGCCACCACGGATGCCGACAAGCGCGCCAATTTCTCCAACTGGGGCGCCTGCGTGGACGTCTTCGCTCCGGGCGACAAGATCACCTCGGCGTGGATCTCCGATGACTCCGCCACCCGCTCCATCAGCGGGACGTCCATGGCCTCGCCGCACGTCGCGGGGCTCGCCGCGCTCTTCCTGGAGCGCAACCCCGTCGCCGTTCCCGACGCCGTCACCTCCGCGCTCATCTCCAACTCCACGCCTGGCAAGGTGGCCGAGGCGGGCAGGTGCTCGCCCAACCGGCTGATGTTCTCCGGCTTCCTCGGCGACCCCACGATGCGCAACGGCACGGCCCAGGACGCGAAGTAGGGCGCCCCGTGACAGGGAGCCGGTGACGGCCGGCCGGGCTCCCTGGATCCGTGGAAGGGGAAGGCTCCTGGTGCTGGCTCGACGCCGCCGCACCGGGGCCCTCAGGGGGCCTGGGTGGGTGGCTGGCTCTGGGGCTGGGTGGCCTTCATGGCCGCGCGGACCTTGTCGCGCAGGGCCTTCTTGCGCTCCCGGAACTGCTGCTTCTGCTCCTCGGTGAACTGACCCCCGCTGGCCTGGAGCTGCGCCTGGGTGTCATCGCGGAGCTGCCGGGCCTCGGCGAGGAACCCGTCCGCCTGCTGGCGCGTGAGACGGCCGCGCTCGACGGCGCGGTTGAGCCGGTGCTCCATGCGCTCGAGCTTGTGGAGCATCCTCGCTTCCCTGTTCTTGTGCTTGTGCTTGCCATGGTGCGCCTCGTTGCCGGTGGGAGCGGCGGGCTGCTGGGCGAGCACGGGCGCGGAGAACAACAGCGAGGCAACGGCGGCGGACAGGGCGAGCTTCAGACGCATGGCGGAGACTCCTTCAGGGGGACGCGCCGGGACGGTTGCCCGGCGTCATCTGCTCGTCAAAACCCTGGAGCCCGCGGAAGGTTAAATCCCGGCTCAGGCGCGCTTGCGCCGCGCCGTGGGCTCGAAGGGCGCGGCGTCGATGCGCACGCCCACATACGAGGGGAAGCGCGGCACGCCGTCGTTGGAGAGCTCCTGGTAGCGGAAGGTGATGATGGTGCCCACCGGCGGCGGGTTCTCCCGCTCCTTGTCCGAGAGGCCGGTGCCCACGGAGAAGCGGGTGCCGTCGCGCAGCTCCACCTCCAGTGCTCCCAGCCGGCCCTTGTGCCTGCCCGCACCCGCCGCGTGCCCCACCACGCGGGCCTCGTCGTCCTTGAAGCTCTTCACCTTCAGCAGCGTGTGTGAGCGGCCCGCCTCGTAGCGCGAGCCCGGCTTGCGCAGCATGAGCCCCTCGCCGCCCAGGCCCTCCACGCGCGCCAGCTCCTCGCGCAGGTGCGTCACGCCCTTGCAGGTCTGGTGCTCCAGCCACTCGGCGTACGGGGGCGCCACGTCCTCCACGTACCGCTGGCAATACGCGAGCCGCTCCTCGAAGGGCGCCTCCAGCCTCGGCGCGTCGAAGATGACGAAGGCCAACTCCTTCCAGTCATCGCTCCGGTCCTGACGCCGCACGACGCTCACGGTGCGCTGGAACTTCTTGCGGCCGCCGAACAGCTCGCCATCGAGCGGATGGTCGGGCAGCTTCGCGGTGAACCAGTCGGGCGCGAGGAACAGGTTGCCCTGGCGCGAGAAGAACTGCTTGCCGTCCCAGTAGGCCCGCACGCCGTCGAGCTTCTCGCTCATCCACCAGCCCGTGAGGTCGACGTCGTTCTCCCACGAGTGGGCCAGCAGCAGCGAGGGGGCCGTGGCGGCGTCGGACTCCGCGCCCGCGACGGTGTTGGCGCCGGACTTCGGGCGGACGTTGCGCGCCGCCGGCCGGGCCGGAGCACTGGCGTCCGAGCCGCCCACCCGGGCGTCTTCCGCCGCATCCCCCCGGACCTTGCGCAGGTGCTTGCACGTCCGCCGCTCGATGGCGATGGACTGGTTGCGCCACGCCGGGCACGAGCACGAGTACACACCACCGGTGTTCTTCAGGATGTACGGCTTGGAACCAGAGCCCTGTACCTCGACCTGGGCGCCGTCCGCGATGTCCGCCACGAGTCCCTCCCTTGATGCGCCGCGGTTGGCTGGCGGCGACGAGGGGAATCGTATCCGGTGGGTCTGACGGGTGCGGAGGACCTCTCAGGGCGGTTCGGCGGGATGACTTCCGAGGGAAGGAAGGGAGGGCTCAACCTTCCCGGGCCGGCACCTCGTAGAGGTAGATGGGCGTGCGGTACAGGTCGTCGACGACGAGCGTGCGCAGGGGTTTCCACCCGCGGAGCGCGAAGGTGTGACTGAGGATGCGGGTGCCGGGAGCGAGCTCCTGGGACAGCTTGGGCGCCAGGCGGCTCATGGCGCCGGGGTACAGGTAGCAGACCACGGCCGATGCCCCCGCGAAGGAGGCGCGGAAGAAGTCCTCGCGCACGAGCTGGAGGTTGGGACGGGGGGCGAGGCGCAGGCGCAGGCGCGAGAAGGCGTAGGGAAGGGGGGATAGCTCGAAGGCCACGATGCGGGCACGAGGGCAATGGTCCGCCAGCGCGAAGGCCAGCGTGCCCCAGCCGGAGCCGAGTTCCAGCAGCGTGCCCTCGAACTCCGAGGGGAGCAGCGAGAGCAACTGGCGGCGCACCTTCCCGGAGGTGGGCATGGGGGAGATGCCCATCTTCAACGTGTGGAAGACGATGGACAGCATCCCCGCCAGGAGCAGGGCCAACAGAAGCAGGAAGAGGAGGACTCCGGCCGTGCTCACGCCGCGCATGCTACGCGCCCTGGAGCGGGCCTGGCGGCGTTTCGTGGGAGCCCGTGGCGGTAGCCACTAACAGTGGGGGAGCACGGGTGGGCGTACCGGCGCAGGCTGCCAGAGGGAATGGTGAGGCGAGCGAGGTGGGACGCGGCTTACTTCCGATACTTGGGACAGGCGAGGTCCATTAAGGCGCCTTGACAATCATGCTCCTCGCTCGTCTGCTCTCTACCCAGGTAGCCACGTCGCGAAGTAGATAACGCATGCCTGACAAACCCCCAGTAGATCCTTCCGCGAAGCCAGCAGCACCTAGTCCGGCGAAGCCGGTAGCGCCCGTTCCGGCAGGGCCTGCGGCGAAGCCGGCAGCACCCGTTCCGACAGGGCCTGCGGCGAAGCCGGCAGGGCCTGCGGCGAAGCCGGCAGCACCCGTTCCGACAGGGCCTGCGGCGAAGCCGGCAGGGCCTGCGGCGAAGCCGGCAGCACCCGTTCCGACAGCGCCTGCGGCGAAGCCGGCAGGGCCTGCGGCGAAGCCGGCAGCACCCGTTCCGATAGTGCCTGCGGCGAAGCCGGCAGGGCCTGCGGCGAAGCCAGCAGCACCCGTTCCGACAGTGCCTGCGGCGAAGCCGGCAGCACCTGCTGCGCACGTTCCGGCAAAGCCAGCAACTGGAATGCAAGCACCCACTCAAGATGCAGCTCAGACCACGCTTGCGCTTGCCGGTGTATACACAGGGTTGGAAGCGCGCCTTAAAGAGGTCGTTTACACATGGGATGCAAACGGCATTCGCGCAACTGGGCGTTTCTTCTACTTAGCCTTCCAGAATGGGAAGCCGACCCTTGAGGAATTTGTCAATTTTATCTACTGGAAAATCATTCCCTTTTGCATCACTAGGCGCGAACGGATGGAGAAGCAGTCACTCTTCATCGCGACAAACGACGAACGCTATATTCATGAGCTAACCGATAAGGCTCGAAACCTCTTTGCTAAGGCAATCAAGTCACAAAAGACCTCTGGTGAGCCAGGCGAGTTGATTCTGTTCATCCTGTTGGAAGGATTCCTCAAAGCTCCGCAGTTGGTTTCAAAGATGTATCTCAAAACAAATGAAAATGTGCCTGTGCATGGCACGGATAGTATTCATGTACAGTGGGACGCAGAGCAAAATAGTCTTGTGCTGTACTGGGGAGAATCGAAGCTCTACGCCGTTCTTTCCTCAGCCTTGGATTCCATTCTCGACTCAATCGAGGAGTTTCTCGGTCACGATGCTGATCGCCCTCCACGCGAGCGAGATATTGACGTTCTGCACGATCATGCAAATATTTCCGATCCAAAAATAAAGGCGGCATTACTTGAGTATTTCGACCCATATTCAGAGAAGGCCAACCAGCGCAAGGAGGTTTATGCCTGCTTTGTTGGTTTTGATTTTGATAAGTTTGATGGGTTGATGGGGTTGTCTGATTCAGATGCTAGGCAGAAATTTGAGAGTGAATTTCTGTTCCGAATCAAGTCTGCTTGCGAGTTGTTTTGCGGGAAAATCGTTAACCGCGGCCTGGATGAGCTTGAGTTTATCCTCTTCTTGCTTCCATTCCCCGATGTCGAAGAGCTGCGAAAAGCGTTTTTCAAGCGGTTAGGAATGAGCGATGCTTGATGAACTCTCACAGCGCATCTGGTCGCATGCTGAGTTCCAGCATGATTATCGAACACTTCTTGAAGCGAATACGAAGCTGGCCCTCGGCTTTCCTGGCGACGAAATCATTTTCCCTGATGAGTTGGCAGTGACCCGGCTTCTTCAGTCGGCCGTGCATTTTGCTGGCACCTACAATCCGGAATTTCGTCAAGCTGCGTATGAAATTGGTGTTGCTGCCTGGAACTGCAGTCCGTCAGGAGCGAAAGAGTTAGCATCCGTGCTAGAGTGCATATTCTCTCGGCTTGGGAACTTTGCTGCCTCTGCGCATCTTCAAAGTCGCCAAGACGGTTACGATTCAGTTGCCGATTTGCCGCTGGGCATCTGGTTTGAAGCAGAAGCTCATCGAGAGACAAACTTGGTTCCGCTTTCGCAAGGCAAGTCACTCCTTCTGACTGACTTCCAACGCGACCTTTGGAATACCCTCAGCAACAAAAAGCCAACGGCTGTTGTTGCTCCAACATCGGCCGGAAAGTCATATGCGCTACAGCACTTCGTTGCGCTCAGTGTAGCCTCGTCTCCGTCTGCGGCTGCTGTTTATATTGTTCCAACGAGAGCGCTGATTACACAAGTTGCTAGCTCTCTTGAGCAAATACTCTACGAAGTTGGAATTCCAAAAAGCATTGTTTCGACAGTTCCTGTTCCACCGGAAGATGTCGAAGAGAAGCGATTGCTCTATGTGTTGACTCAGGAGCGCTTGCAGATTCTTTTGGATGCAGCTCCAAGTCTGGGTTTTTCATTGATCGCAGTAGACGAAGCTCATTTGATTGGGGATGAGGCTCGCGGAGTTCTGCTCCAAAGCGTCATTGAACGAGCATTGGACCGCTCCCAGGCACCTCAGCTTTTGTTTATATCGCCACTGATATCCAACCCGGAGATATTTCAGAAGGTGTTTGATCTCGAAGTGCTTCAGCAAAGCGTTTCGAACGAACCATCGGTGTCTCAACACTTGGTTTTTGTCGATCGTGGTAGCCAAGATAACGAGTTCATTATTCGAGCAGCGCTCGGCGGTAAAGTCGAAACAATTGGATCCCAATTTCTTTCAGCTCCACTGTTCGACTCTAGCGAAATGCTCTCAAACCTTAGTTGGCACTTTGGCAGGAACCAACAGAACCTTGTTTATTCCGGTGGGCCTGCCGCTTGCGAAGATATTGCCCGACGAATCTCCGACCTTGAAGCAGAGGCCTATGCAAGAGAGGATAAGCAGGGTGCGACACCAGCCCTTAGGGATTTCGCTCAATTCCTGAGGGTTCATATTCACCCCCAATTCTTGTTGGCGCAAACCATAGAACAGGGCGTTGCATTCCACTATGGAAACATGCCCTCGGTCGTTCGTACAGGAGTCGAGGATCTTTTTGCGGATGGCGAAATACATTTTCTGGTTTGTACAAGCACTTTATTGCACGGTGTTAACTTTCCGGCGCGAAACCTTTTCCTGCTGAATCCAACGAGGGGGCGAGATCGCGATACGAGAGAAGATACTCCAATATCGCCTGCGGATTTTTGGAACCTGGCAGGGCGGGCTGGTCGAATGGGCAAAGAGTTCGAGGGGTATGTCTATCTCTTGGACCACAAGAATTGGCTACAAGACCCAACCCATGGAGAGCGTAAGCAAGAGATCCAGCCAGCGCTCTACTCTGCGATTGGAGAGCGTCGGGAGGAACTCGTCGAATTTATTCGAGATGAGGAGCACCGATCAGGTGCCGATCCGGAACTCGAAAGCACATTCAGCAAGTTGTTTGGGGTTTATGAAAGCGGTCGGTTAGATCAAGTATTGTCTAAAGTGGAAGAGCCCCTAACAAGTCAGGAGTTGAATGAAATCAGAACGGCCATCAAGCAGGTCTCAACGCGGATATCACTCCCAGTCGAGGTAATTGAGAAGAATCCGACTGTATCCCCTATTAGGCAACAGGCATTGTACGAGCACTTCTTTCATGTTGTCAGAGGGAATAAGGGAAAGGAACTACTGCCAGTCCATCCTCTAAGCAGAGTGCGCGATCCCTATCTCGGTCTTTCTGAGGTGTTTAAGAATATTCATATGCACTTGGAAGGGCGGAGTGCCGAAGATCGCTCTCACACCTATTATGCCACAATGGCTCTTCGATGGATGCGCGGCGAGTCGATGGCCAGAATAATCGACGATGCACATAAACGACGCATGAAACAACGCAAGAGCAAGACACGTGAGCCAGCAATCGGTACGACCATTCGGGAGGTGTTCGGCCTGATTGAGAAAGATCTGCGATTTAGGTACGTCAAATTCACCAAATGTTACTCGGACTTGCTTTCATTTGCTTTTCGTTCTGTTGGTCAGGTTGAGCTTGTTGAGCAGATTCCTCCGCTGCCACTTTTCTTGGAATTGGGGGCTTCGTCGCAGACGATGGTAAGTTTGATAAGTATTGGGCTTTCCCGCACTACGGCAGGGATTATGTCCGCATTGGCTCCCCGTCAATCAATGGATCGTCCTGAGGTGTTGCAATGGCTTGGGCGGCAAAATCTGCAGGCACTCGGGCTACCCAATCTCTGCATTAGAGAAATTCAGCGTGTATGGAGCTTCAGGTATGTCGCTTAATGAGATGGGTGCGGCGAAAGAATGCGCGAAGAACGTCATGACGACGCTGTAGGCGCCCAAAACCCCTCCGAGCCATGCTTTGTAGTTCATCTGCGTTGGCTGGTCGCATGTTTTTCAGCTCTCGCTTGACCACGCTATTGCATCCTTCCTCTGGATTGAGCTCCGGAGAGTAGCCTGGGAGCCACTCTATCTGAAAATCATCGGGATGGGCGGCAACGAATTCTGCTACCAGCTTTGCTCTGTGGGCTTGCAGCCGATCCCACACGACAATCAACGGCTGACCGACCATGTGACGAAAGTACCGTAGCGCTTGAACAACCTCCGCGCCATGTATGCTGCCCTTGTAGTGGCGAGCGTAGAGTGCTGGCGGTCGGTCATTCAATGGAGCGACCAGGGCCACAATGCTGGAGATTACTCGTCTCTTGCTTACACGCTTCAGAACAGGCGCATGGCCGACGGGAGCCCATGTGGTGGTTGGGGGCCCTTGAAACGAGTGTCCTGTCTCGTCCACGAAAACGATGGCTGCCCCTCTACGTCGAGCCCCCTTTTTATGCGGGGCCAATCCCGCTTCAACCATGCTTTGATGAGTTCTTCATCTCGCTCCCGCGCTTGGAGCAAAGGACGTTGAGGGCTAAATCCCATACGATGCAGTGGCACAGCGAGATAGTTGGGATGGTAGTGTACTCCAAAGCGTCGCGAGATGAGTTGTGCAATGCGCTTGAGCGTCCAGCGTTCAGTCTCGAAGCCGAATTCTCTCGCTCCCCGGGAGAGGAGCTGAGCTATTTCCCCCCAAGCAGCTTGCGTCAGTTGCGGTGGACGCCCGGTCCGAACACGCTGTCTCAAGCCTGCTCGACCCCGTAGTTTCAACGCTTTGGCCCAGTAGCACACAGATGCCGGGCTGACGCCTATCTTCCGTGCAACATCTACCTGAGAATACCCTTTTTCTAGGAGCTTGGCTGCGGCAAGCCGCCTCTCTTCCAATTGCTCGGTCGTCAGCTGCCTCGGATGCCAGGGCACGATGAAGATCCTCCACCGATTTTAACCCCAGCGCATTAAGCTACATTCCTGAAGCTCCATAATATGAATCCACCGCGTGTGCTAGGGGCGGCAGATGGGGTCGAGAGGGAGCGGGGCCAAAGTCGCAAGAGGTGCTCCCTCTGCTTAACTGGACTTAGGTTTCGCCCCGATCGCCTCAACCAATCTCCGCACTTCATTCCTGCACTTCCTTCTCTTTGGCCAGCTGCTTGAGCACGATTCATTCCCAATGTGAGGGCCTGGGAGTTCTGTGAAGGCCTGGGCGTTCTGCCGTATGGGAAAACGCAAGTGATGGCATTGACATGTCAGATATTTCGGCTGACATGTTGCTCAGAAGCCCACACCCCGCCTCGGCTCATCGACCCTCCAAACGCCGCGGTGATGCCCTGGCCGCCTTTGCCTCTCCCTTGCGCACGATGGCGGCGATGTGATCGGCGAGCCGCTCCCAGAGCCCGGGGGGAAGGTTGTGACCCATTCCGTCGATGAGCACGAGCTCGGCCCCCGGAATCGCGGCGGCCGTGGCTCGCCCACCGCTCGGGTCGCACAGCGTGTCAGCGAGCCCGTGCAGCACGAGCGCTGGCACGTCGAGCGCGCGCAGCAGCCGGGTGCGGTCACCCGACGCGACCGACGCCACGGCCTGGCGTGCGATGGCGACCTCGTCGTAATCGCGGTCGTACGCGAGCCCCGCGGTCTCGGCCACGGCCGCCGGATCCACCGGGAACGCTGGAGAGCCCACCACCTCGTAGCTGCGCACGGCGCGCGCGACGACCTCCTCGCGCGTGCGTGCGGGCGGCCCTCCAAACAATGCCTTCATCGTCGCGGGGTGTGCCTGCCCGACGGACATGTCGCCAGTCGTCGACATCATCGTCGTGAGCGAGCGCACCCGTGACGGGTGTTCGATCGCGATCGTCTGCGAGATCGCACCACCCAGCGAAGCTCCCACGAGGTGCGCGGCGTCGATATTCAGGGCATCGAGCAGACCGACCGCGTCGGCGGCCATGTCGGAGAGCGTGTATGACACCGATGACAGATCTCCCTGGAGCGCCGCGGGCAGATTGGGAGGCGGGGCATCGCGCAGGTGCGTGGAGTGCCCCGAGTCGCGGTTGTCGAAGCGCACCACGTGGAGGGAGCGCGCCACGAGCGCCTCCAGGAAGCCGGGCGGCCAGTGCACGAGCTGGGCGGCGATTCCCATCAGGAGCAGCACCGTCGGGTGGTTCGGATCACCGCGTTGCTCCCAGGCGATGTCGAGATGTGCCGGTCCGACGTCCTTCGCGATCTGTTCGTTCAACATGGTTCGTGCTCCGTCTTGGGAAGGCTGGCCAGTGCCTGGTCGAGGTAGTGCATCAGCGCCGGGTTCCACCCGGCGAGATTCTTCGGGGGGGTGTGCCGGCGAAGGTGTGCGAGCGCCTCCAACGTGGCGCGGTCACCCCCGGCGAACTCGACGATCCGCGCCAGGGCCTCGCGGGCCAGGGCGCGAGGGCGCGGGGCAGAGGGGGCCTCACCCGCCTCCATGCAGGCACGAAGCGCGTCGCCCAGTTCCCGCCACCGGGCCTCGGCATCCGCCGGGGCCTTCCCCTTCTTCTGGCGTGCCTCGCCACGGCGAACGACCCGGGACATCGCCTCGATCGTGGCGAGCACGTCGTCGGGTTCGGCGTCGCGGTCCGCGTGCGCGCACGCGTGGTCGAGGAGCGTCCGAAGCCTTTCGAGCCGCTCGATCTCGGCATCGACGCGAGCCCTGTGGGCACGCAGGGTGTTGGCGAGCGCGGCGCGGTCGTCATCGAGCATACGGCCGATGTCCGCGAGTGACAGCCCCAGGTCGCGCAGCGCGCGGATGAGGTAGAGGCGCCGCACGTCGTTCTCGTCGTAGAGCCGTTGGCGTCCCTCCGTGCGCGCCGCGGGCGCGAGCAGCCGGAGGTGCTCGTAGTGGTGGAGGGTGCGCACCGTCAGGCCGGTGGCATCCGCCAGCTCGCCGATCCGCCAGCGGCGTTGGCTCGTCGCTCGTTTCTTCATCGCCGGCGAACGGTACAACCTGACGCAACGTCAGGTTCAAGCACGCGGCGAATGGTGGGGCCAAAGCGACAGAAAGGATCCAGTTCCGGTCTCTCCACGCAAATGGGTTCAGAGACTCATTTCGAGAGAGACCTGTTTCATGTGG
>NZ_JPMI01000021.1 GCF_000733295.1 Archangium violaceum Cb vi76
CCCTTTCATGTCACGGAGTTCCACGAAGCGAATCCGTCAGGCCGCGGTGGCGGCCGTGTTGCTCGCCGCGGGGTGCGGAGCCCCTTCCCCTACGGGCGCTGGTGGGGTGGGGGAGGTGGCCGAGGCGCACCAGTCCCTGGCTGCGACCGGCGAGAGCCTCTTCCGCCAGGAGACCTTCGGCGGCAACGGGCGCACCTGTGAGACATGCCACGGCATGGCCACGGGTACGGTCAATCCCGCCGAGTTGCGGGCGCTCTACCAGCGGAACCCGGACGCTCCCATGTTCCGGGCCATCGACAGCGATGACGGGACGACGGGCTCCAGCTACCGGCGGCTCCTGGACCACGCGACGGTTCTTGTCTCCATCCCGCTGCCCTCCAACACCCGGCTCCTCCTCGACCCGGGGGCCACTCAGCTCACGCTGCGGCGTGGCATTCCGAGCACGCTCGACACCCCGGCGCTGGACCCCGTGCTGATGCAGGATGGGCGCGCCCCCTCGCTCACGGTCCAGGCCCACGACGCCATCATGGGGCACGCCCAGGCGACGCGGGAGCCCACCGCCCAGGAGTTGGCGAGCATCGCCAGCTTCGAGCAGACGCTGTTCTCCTCCCAGGCCATGAAGGACTACGCGAGCACGGGTGTGGCTCCGTCGCTACCAGAGGGCAACACCGAGTCCGAGAAGCGGGGCCGGGCCTTCTTCCGGCCCGAGGGCGCTTGTGGTCAGTGCCACGCTGGTCCCCTGCTCAACGAGACGGGGCCTCGCAACATCCTCGGGCAGCCCCCCGGAAGCCGCTTCTCCAACGCATTCGTCTCGGAGATCAACTTCATCGCGAACCCCGTCTACATCCTGGTCGTTCAGCGCCCGCCGCTCGGGCTGCCCGAGGTGCGCCTGTCGCCCGATCCCGGCCGCTTCCTCATCACCGGCCGCTTGGAGGACTTCAACCACTTCAAGATGAGCTCGCTGTGGAACATCAAGAACACGGCGCCGTACTTCCACGACAACTCAGCCGAGACGCTGGAGGACGTGCTCACCCACTACACCTTCGCGCTCGCCCCGAGCGGCATCCTCCTCTCGCCGCGGGACGCGCAGGACATCATCGCCTGGTTGAAGCTCCTGTGAGCCGCCGCCCGGTCATGCACTGCGCCGGGGTCGTGCCGAGGAACCGCTTGAACATGGCGATGAACGCACTCACGCTTTCATAGCCCAGGGTGAAGGCCACGTTCCCAACAGGCTCTCCCTCCGATAGCAGTTCCAGGGCGCGCGCCAGCTTCGCCTGCTGCCGCCAGTGCACGAAGGTCATGCCCGTCTCCTGCTTGAAGTGGCGCGTCAGGGACCGCTCGCTGATGCCCGCCCAGGTGGCCAGGGCTCCCATGCTTCTCGGATCGGCCGGATTCGCGAGGAGTGCCCGGGCGATGGTGGCGAGCCGCCGTTCTCGCGGCATGGGCAGGCGCAGCGCCAGCTCCTCTTCCGCTCCCTGGAGCTCGTCGATGGCGACCTCCGCCAGACGGGCCTGGGGTGGGCCGAGCGGCGCACCGGGCTCCCAGCCCGTGGCGCGCTCGACGATGGCCTCCAGTACCCGGGACATCCGCACGACACGGGCTTCCCCGGGCAGCCGTTCACAGGCTCTGGCCGAGACATAGACGCTCCAGCCGTTCGTGGGGCCGTACCACTGCGCCGAGTGCCATGTGCCGGGAGGAATCCAACCGGCCATTCCCGGCGGCATGAGCCAGTTGCCGCGCGAGGTATGGATGACGAGCAGCCCGTTCTCGATGGAGAACAGCTGTCCCCGCGCATGGCGGTGCCGGGCGAGCTCGGGCTCCTGGCCCGAGTGGATGGGAATGGCGATGAGCGCCGGTTCGTCCGGACGCTCGATGGCGGCGATGATGTGCGCACTCGGATTCGGCATGTCTGGCGGAAGATCGGTATTCTTTGGCTGGATGACGTTACCACGCCAGATGTGCCGGGCCCTATGGTGATGCATGAACAATCATTGCCATGGAGCTCAGCATGAAGGATGTCATCGAGGTCGCCGTCGTGGGCGGAGGACCGACCGGGTTGATGCTTGCCTGTGAATTGGCCCTGGCGGGCATTGCCGTGACGGTATTCGAGCGCAGGGATGAGCCGGTCCAGCAATCGCGTGCATTGACGCTCCATCCACGCTCGCTCGAGGTCCTGGCGCTGCGCGGATGGGAGGGGCCCTTCCTGGAGCGCGGCAGGCCCCTGCCGACCGGTCACTTCGGCATGCTCGACACGCGGCTCGACTTCTCGGCGCTCGACACGACCTTCAAGTACACGCTGTTCATCTCCCAGGCCGTCACCGAGACGCTGCTCGAGGAGCGCGCCCGTTCGCTTGGAGTGGACCTCCGGCGCGGATACGAGGTGCGGGAGTTGCGGCAGGATGACGAAGGGGTGGACCTCGTCGGCTCGGCTTCGGGTCGGGCCTTCCGCTGCCGCGCGCGTTATGTGGTTGGCGCGGATGGGGCGCGCAGCATCGTCCGGCAACTCGCGGGGATCGGCTTCGTGGGAACGGACACCTCGGTCACCGCCATGCTGGGCGACGTGGTCCTCTCCGCCCCTCCCGCGACGCCTGCCTTCTCCACCATCAACACCCGGGGCGGCATCATGATCGTCCCGCTCAGCCCCGGCATCCATCGGATCATCCTCTTCGACCCCGAACGCATGCAGGTGCCGGTCAAGGAGAGTGTCACTCTCGATGAGCTGAGGCGGAGCGTCACGAGGATTTGTGGCACCGATCTCGGGATGAGGGACCCCCAGTGGCTGTCTCGCTTCGGCAACGAGACGCGGATCGCCGAAACCTACAAGTCCGGCCGCGTGCTGCTCGCCGGGGATGCCGCGCACATCCACTTTCCCGCTGGAGGGCAGGGCCTCAATGTCGGTTTGCAGGACGCCATGAATCTCGGTTGGAAGCTCGCCGGAGTGCTGCGAGAGCGAGCTCCGCTGTCGCTGCTGGATAGCTATCACCGGGAGCGCTACCCGGTGGGCCATGCGCTCACGCGCAACACGGAGGCGCAGACCGCCCTCATGGCCTGCTCACCGTCCGTTCTGGCCTTGCGCGACATGGTGTCTGGCTTCTTGAAGGACCCGGCCCTGAATCGCTCCCTGGCGGAGCGTCTGGGGGCCATGGACGTGGTCTATCCGGACCTGGAGATGCCCGCCCTCCGGTTCGAGGGCGAGTTCGTGACGGCCTTGACCGGCAAGAGACTCCCCGACCTGGAATTGAAGCTGCTCGATGGCGCCGTGAGGAGGCTCTACTCCTTCATGCATGAGGGACAGTGGCTGTTGCTGCGGCTCCGGGGCGGCCATGGACCCGACGTTCCGTTGGACCCGGCGTGGAGGGGCTGGACGAACGTCGTTCAGGCCCGTCCAGGCGATGACCGCGAAGAGTTCCGTGGGCTGAGCGGACTGCTGATCCGCCCGGATGGGCACGTGGGTTGGGCCTGGGCCTGAAAAAGCGCGAGGCGCTGTTCCATCCCAGCTCTTCAGTTCAGGGGCTCATCCGCTCGCGGAACTTCTGGGACTGGCGGCGGGACATTTCCACCTCCCGGCCACCCTGCAGACGGAGCACCAGTCTCCCCCCCGGCCCCAGTTCCACCGCCTCCACCTTGCGCAGATTGACGAGGTGCTGGCGGCTCGCCCGGAAGAAGTGCTCCGGGTCCAGGTGCTCCTCCAGGTAGTTCAGCGAGCGCGCCAGCAGCGGCTGCTTTCCGGGCAGGTGCAGCCGGGCGTAGTTGCCCTCGCTCTCGAAGAGGGGCACGTCCGCCAGTTCCACGAACCAGCAGTGCTCCCCGTCCCGGACGAACACCCGCTCCAGGTGCTTGCGCGGCGCGGGCGCGAGTGGCCCGGCTACCAGCGGCAGCCGCTCGAGCGCCCGCGCCAGCCTCGCTGGGTCGATGGGCGGTGCGCCCCCCAAGCAGATGAGGGGGGGCGCGCGATTTAGAGGGTTTCGACGTACCCTTCCGTGCCATGGACGCGAATCCGCTGACCATCCTTTATCAGCCTGGTGGCATTCTCCACGCCGACAACCGCCGGTAAGCCATATTCGCGTGCGATGACCGCGCCATGGGTCATCAGCCCTCCGACTTCGGTGACCAGACCTTTTATGGATACGAACAACGGTGTCCAGCTCGGGTCGGTGAAGGCGGTGACCAGGATGTCTCCCTCTTCCAGCACAGCGTCTTCCACGTTCAGGACGACACGCGCGCGTCCCTCCACAACGCCGGCGGAAACGGGGAGACCGACCATCGCTCCGGCCGGGAGATTGTCTCGTTTGTATTCACCTGCGACGATCTCGCCATCGGACGTGATGACGCGTGGCGGCGTCAGTTTTTCATGCAACGCGTGCTCGTCTTTTCGCTTGCTGATGAGCTGGTCATCCAGTTCGTGTGTGCGCACGACGTCGCGAAGCTCTTCGAAGGTGAGATGGTATATATCTTCCTTTTCTCGAATGACGTTGGCTCGCACGAGCCGTTCGGCTTCTTTCAGCAAGGCCTGCTTGTAGACGAAGTAGCGACTGACGATGCCGTATTTGGGATATTCACGGTAGCCGATGAAGTTCCGGACCAGGCTGATCATCTGCTTTGTCCGTTCGGCTTTCTGTTCGCCATCCGGCAGTTGCTTCAATCGTTCCAACAGCTCTTGTTCCTTTTTCAAGGCCACCTGTCGCCCTTGCTCGAATTTCTGACTGCCGGCACCGGGCGAAAATTTTTTGATGTTCCCGAGAATCATGGGGACAAGCGTCGTTGGTTTTTCGCGCCAACGAGGTCTCGTCATATCGATTTCTCCGGCGCACCGCACTCCATATTTATCGAGATAAGCATGGATGGCGTCTCGGGCTTCCTGACCACCCTCGAGCTTGACCAGTTCATCCAGGAAGCCATCATCTTTTACGTGCTGCAGATACTCGAACACCTGCGGATGAGGGCGAATCACGTCCGCGACATCCAATAGCGCCAGCCCCATTTCCGAGGTGATGTTGTTGGGGGCGGATTGAGAAAGCGTGTCTGCTACGCCTTTTTCACCCAACCACTTCTCGATGTTTTCGTTGATCCACGCTGAAGCTCCTATGGCAGTCATGAACACCGCCGAGCTTTGGGGATCAAATAGAATCCTCTTCAGTTCCTGAACGTCTTCCTGGATGAAATCAAGCAGCTCGGGGCCTGATTTCGTTTGGATGCTTCGTTTCAGCGCGTCTATCGATGCTTGGGTTTTCTCAATCAGGTCAGAAACGATTTTTGGATCGTTTTCGATTTGCGGATGAAACTCCGAAGACGACGTGCCTTTGTTGTTCTTGCTGGGGCTCTGTTCTTTCTTGTCATCTGGCGACGATTTGATGAAGTCGCGGCGCTCGATGATGGTCAGGATTGCATCCTTTATGAGCGGATCGTGTTTCCCCATGGCATCCAGCAGCATTTCTCTGCCGGCGGGTGATGCCAGAGCGGTGGTGACATCCACGAACAGCCTGCCGCCAGCTTTGTACATGGGCCGGAGAGCCGTTAGCTGGAACAATGAAATCCCCAATGGCTTCAGGGGATCGGTCATCATCTGCTGATGGCCGACAGACACATAGACGTGATTGTCCCGATCGTTCGCTTCCGGGATGGGGAATAGAGTGGTGATTGGCCGGCTCTGAACCAGGTAGAATTCATCGCCGACCAGGCACCATTCGATGTCCTGGGGGCAGCCGAAGTGTTCTTCGATCTTCCGGCCCATGCGCGCGAGCCGCAGGATCTGCTCGTCCGTCAGTGCTTGCCTGTTCTGCCGCTCAGGCTCGATCGCCAGTTCTTTCGTGCCGCCATCTTTCAATGCATGAATGGCCAGCTTCTTGGTGGAGACCTTCTTGGCGATGATCTCACCGTCACGCACTTTGTAGATATCGGCATTGACCAGGCCAGAGACCAGGGCCTCTCCGAGTCCGAAGCCGGCATCGATGGATGACACCTTCCGATTGGACGTGACGGGATCGGCCGTGAACAGGATCCCCGCCGCCTGCGGGAAGACCATCTTCTGCACCACCACGGACAGGTGGACTTTGCGATGGTCGAAGCCGTTCTGAAGGCGGTAGGTGACGGCCCGCTCGGTGAACAGCGATGCCCAGCACTTGCTGATGTGCGCGAGGATGGCCTTCTTTCCGATGATGTTCAAATACGTATCTTGCTGGCCCGCGAAGGAGGCCGTCGGTAAATCCTCCGCGGTTGCGCTGGAGCGGATGGCGTAGGCATTTTCTTCTCCCAGTCTGGAGAGAAGGCGCGTGATGTCTTCGAGGACATCTTCAGGGATGGCCACCCCTTCGATGGCGCCGCGGATTTCACCGCTCAGTCTACCAATCTTGTCCCGATCTTCCGCCTTCAGAAGCGACAACTGCTCAAGCAGGCCGCCGAGCGACGGTATTTCCCCGATGATTCGTTTGAAGGCTTCGGTGGAAATGCAAAAGCCATCCGGCACGCGGATTCCTTCGATCTTGGAGAGCTCCCCCAGGTTCGCGCCTTTACCTCCGGCAACCATGCGTTTTGTTTTGTCCAGGTCCTGAAAACCAAGCACATATGAGTCCATATGTTCGCGCCTCCAATTCCCGTGGAATCCTGTCTATTCACCCGCGTCGTTTTCAGCGGGGCACACGTCCGGCGGAGAACCCTCGAGGCTGCAGTATTTGGCCAGGGACTCACAGTACCTGCTCATCCCCTGGGCACAGGCTTCACCCCATCGCCTGGCGAGCACCCTCATGTCCTGGTCCGTCTCCGCCACCTCGCGCTCCTTGGGGGCGAGTTCCTGCCAATGAGCCTCGTTGAGCGCCTGGAGCGCCTTGGCCCGCTGCCGGAGCCGGGCCACGGCCCCCACGTCCCCGAGCCCCTCGGCGATGTCCGCGGCGAGGGTGCAGTACTTGGGGGGGATGCCCTGGGGCGACAGCATCTGCTCGCAGATGCGCTCCAGACAGGGCCGGACGGCGGTGTAGAAGCCCAGTTCGGTGCTGGGGCTCCAGGGACGCTCGGACCAGGGCACGGCGACCTCGGGACATGCCAGACGGTAGGAGCGGGTCACCGTCGCCATGCCGGGCTCCCCCCTGATCAGCGGCAGGAGTTCCCGACACATTGGCGAGACCGCGCTGCTCAAGGAGGATTCGCCCGCGTCGGCGCCAGCCGGGGGCTCGCACATCCGGCTCATGCACTCCATGCTGATGAGCTGTCTGGCCAACTGGGAGGGCCGCTCGGCCTGGCCCCAGCTGATGGCGGCGAAGCGTGGGCAGAGCTGCTCCACCTGGGCTCGGAACCGCTCCTTCGACATGTCTGGGGGCTCCATGGGGGTACGGCCCTGGGCTCCTGGGGAGGGCGGCTGGAAGGGTTGGCGCGAGGGAGGCCGGGAAGCCCACACGCTGAGTGCGATCAGCACCAGGAATCCGCCTACCAGGAGCAGCACGAGCCACCAGGGCTGCTTCGGGGCGGGAGGGGGAGAAGGGGGCGGCTTCTTGTCACCAGGTCGCGACCTGGACCGGGCGGCGAACGTCAGGGGCTGTAGCAACACCAGGGGCATGGCGGGAGTGTATGCCCTGGAGAAGGAAGTGTGTCCGAGATAGAAGGTACGAAACCTCTCCCCCTCGAGATTCGAGATGAGTCTTCCCTCCTCACGACGGCTGGTCTCGCTCGATTGGATGCGGGGACTGGCGATGGTGTTGATGACGCTCGACCACTCCTCGGGTGCCTTCAACGCGGGGCGGTTCTCCATGGATGGCGCGTCTCGCTGGAAGGTGGGCACGGCGCTCCCGGCCGAGCAGTTCCTGACGCGCTGGGTGACTCACCTGTGCGCCCCTACCTTCGTCTTCCTGGCGGGGGCCGCGCTGGCGCTGTCCCTCCACCGGCGTCTGGCGGAAGGAGAGCCGCCTCGTGGCCTGGATGGCTTTCACCTCCGGCGGGGCCTGTTCATCGCCTTGCTGGATCCGCTGTGGATGTCCTGGATCCTCCTGGAGTGGGGGCGATGGCTTCTCCAGGTGTTGTACGTGTTGGGCGTGGGGATGATGTGCATGGTCGCGTTGCGCGGACTGGGCACGCGGGCCCTGGTGGGGTTGGGTCTGCTCCTGATCGCGGGCAACGAATGGCTTTCGGCCATGCTGACCCACGGGAACTCGCCCTCGGTGCCAATGGCCTTGTTGTTCAGCGGGGGGTTCTTCGAGCAGAACCATTTCATCATCGGCTA
>NZ_JPMI01000022.1 GCF_000733295.1 Archangium violaceum Cb vi76
CCTGGTGCCTTGGCTGGGTGTGATGTGCCTATGGTTATGGCAATGAAAGGCTCTACCGCGAGGGAAGCGACTTGTTGCAATGGCTGCACGTGAGCAAATATCCCCCGAGCCTGTCCTATGCCGCGCTGGAACTGGGATTGATGGCGCTGCTGTTGGCGGTCTTCTGGTGGGTGCAGGAGCGCTGGGGAGAGGTGAAGGTTCTCGCGCCGTTGAATCGGACTGGGCGCGACATACGGGGCGGCGGTGGTGGTCCTGGGAGTGTTGTCCGTGGCCTGCGCGGGATACCGTCGCTACAAGGCGGCCCATCCCCAGGGGTGGACTCGCTACGTGTGAAGCCAGGCAGGGCTCACGAGCCCTCGAGCTCCATGCGGTAGCCCACGCCGCGCACCGTCTGGAGCGCGAAGCGTGAGGCGCTGTTCCACCCCAGCTTGCGTTTGAGGCTGGAGACGAAGTTGTCCACCGTGTGCGGGTCCACCACCACGTCCCGCCCCCACACCGCGTCGAGGATTTCATCCCGCCGCAGCGCGCGCTCCCGCTCGCGCACGAAGAAGGCCAGCAGGTCGAACTCGGTGCGCGTCAGCTCCACCGTCTTCCCCTCGGGCGTCTCCACCTTGCGCCGGTCCAGATCCATCCGGTAGCCCGCGAAGCGCAGCACCTGCACCGGCACGCCTCCGCCTCGCCGCACCAGCGCTCCCACCCGCGCCAGCAGCTCGCGCAGGCGGTAGGGCTTGCCCAGGTAGTCCTGCGCCCCCGCCTCGAAGCCTCGCACCACGTCGTCCTCGAGCGTCCGTGCCGTCAGCATCAGCACCGGTGTCGTCACCCCTTCCTGGCGCAGCGTCCGGCACAGCGTGTAACCGTCCCCATCCGGCAGCATCACGTCCAGCAGGATGAGTTGGAAGGTGCGCCGGGCCAGGTGCGCACGGGCCTCGGCCACCGTGGTGGCCTCCTCCACGCCGTAGCCCCCCTGGTTCTCCAGGTTGTCGCGCAGCGCGAGCCGCAGGTTGAGATCGTCCTCCACCAGCAGGATGGCGGGAGTCGTGGAATTCATTCAGCGCCGCTCCGGAAAGGTGAGCTCGAAAGTGGTTCCCTCGGGACTGGAGGCCGCCACGCGGATTTCTCCCCCGTGCAGCCGCAGGATGCGCCGGCACAGCGCCAGGCCCAGCCCGCTGCCGGCCACCTCCCTCCCCTGGCCGCGCAGCCGGTAGAACTCGCCGAAGATGCGCTCCCACTCGGCCTCGGGGATGCCCACGCCGTTGTCCGAGAAGCGCACCCGCCCATCCGAGAGCGCCTCCACACGCAGGCACACCGGGTCGCGCGTGTTGTAGGCACACGCGTTGCGCGCCAGGTTCGCCAGCAGCAGCCGCATCAACTGCGGGTCCGCGAACAGCTCTCGCTCTCCCACGTCGGCCGTCAGCTCCACCGGCACCCGCGCCCACGCCTCCAGGTCCCTCCGCAGCGTGGCCACCAGCTCGTCCAGCCGCACCACCGACAGGTGTGGCACCCAGCGGCCCTTGTCTATCCGGTTGAAGGACAGCAGGTTCTCCACCAGGAATCCCAGCCCGTCCGCCTCGTGGATGATGCGCGCGGGGTAGTCCTTCGTCTCGGCCCCCTGCGCCAGCCGCCACTCGAGTGTCTCGGCCAGCAGCCGGATGGAGGCCAGCGGCGTGCGCAGCTCGTGCGACACGGTGGCCACGAAGTCGCTCTTGAGCTCCAGGAAGCGGTACTTGCGGTGCTGCGCCAGGAAGGCGAGCCCGGCGATCGTCAACGCCAGCCCCGCGCACAGCACCACCATGCCCGTCTTCAACCGGTAGCGCTGCTCCAGCGCCGCTTCCTCCTGCTCCCATATCGGTGTTTCCACCCCCAGGGGCAGGTTCGCCAGCGGCAGCACCTCCTCCGTCCCGAGCAGCCGTACGTGTCCCTCGGGGCCCAGCAGCCCACGCTCGCGCATCTCCCGCGTGAGGGTGTCCAGCAGTGCCGCGGGAGCCACCGCCACGCCCCGGACATGCTCCTTGTCCTTCGGCTCCAGATACCAGCCGGAGCGCATCAGTACGGGGCCGGGAAGGGACTCGGGCAGGGGCAGGGGAGTGGTTGCCAGCTCCGCCGTGCGCGCCTCGAATTCGATCACCGGCGTCCCCGTCCGTCTGGACAGCTCCACCACGCGCTCGTGAAGGAAGTAGAAGTCGGCACGGGTGAAGCGCGAGCGCTTGAGGAGCAACAGCCGTTGCAGCCCCTCCATCCGGTGGCCCTGGTGGTCCTCCATCCCATGGTGCAGCAGCGACTGCATGAGGGGGCGCTCCGGGGCCGCTCGCTCCGCCAGGGTTTCCAGCACCACCAGGAAGCCGGGCACGTCCCGCGTCGAGGCCAGCACGTACCGGACGCGGTGTTGGAGGAAGGCCACGAGCGCGTCCGTCACGGCCCGCGCATCCCGTCGCTCGAGCGCCCGCTCCAGGTCGCGCATCAGCGCGAGCCGCTCCGTCCAGGGGTCCTCCGCGTCCTCGGGGGGCTCCTTGCCGGCGCGCAGCCGCATGTACCGGTCCCGGGCGGGGGAGTCCTCTCCCACGTCATGGAGGGCCAGCCGTGGCAGGAGTTGCTCCCCGCGCTCGCGCAGGTAGAGCCCTCCGGCGGGAGCGAGTGGGTCGGCCGCGGCGAGCTCCAGCGCGGGCCGGGCCTCCTCCAGCTTCTCCCTCAGCGTCTGGCTCAGGGAGGCGAGGGCGTACTGGTCGAGGGCCTCGCGCCGGGAGTGGAGCGAGGCCCGGGCATCCTCGCGCTCGGTGGCGAAGATGCGCTGGAGCTGCCACAGACCCCACCCGAGCCCGGCCAGGCCGAGCACGAGGGCGGAGAGGGTGGGCAGCAGCCTGCGGAACATGACTTCTCTCTACTTGATGACCGGCACGCGGTCGAAGTCCATGGACACCACCGGCGCGAGCTGCTCGAAGCGATCCGTGCGCCGGTCCAGCCCGTGCGCCTTGCGGATGAGCGCGCCCAGCTCCCTGACGTCCGGCCGGTCACGCAGGGGCTCGTCCAGCTCCTCCCACATCGAGACGAGCTGCGGCCAGGAGAGCGTGCGCACCCAGTACGAGCCGCGCAGCTTTTCCGCGAAGGCGGCCGCCACGTAGGACAGGCGCGTGGGCGGCGCGGTCTGGCCATAGGCGGGCCGGAGGATGCTGGCGGGCAGGTGCTTCTCCATCTCCCGCGAGTCGCCGCCTTCCGGCGCCTTGTACCGGATGCGCAGCGTGGCGAAGGACTCGGCGGGCTCGCGCAGCTTCACCTCGTAGATGGCGGTGACGCTGTGGCCCGCGCCCACCTCGCCCGCGTCCACCTGATCATTGGCGAACTGCTCCTTGGCGAGCACCCGGTTCTCGTAGCCCACCAGCCGGTAGCGGGCCACCGCCTCGCGGTCGAACTCGACCTGCAGCTTCACGTCCTTGGCCACCACCTGGAGCGTGCCGGTGAGGTTCTGCACGAAGATGCGCCGCGCCTCCTCCAACTGGTCCACGTACGAGTAGTTGCCCTCGCCCACCTGCGCGAGCCGCTCCATCAGCACGTCATTGTAGTTGCCCATGCCGAAGCCCACGGTGGTCAGGGTGATGCCCTTGGCGGCCTGCGCGCGCACCCGCTCCCAGATGCCGTCCGCGTCGGTGATGCCGTTGTTGGCCACGCCGTCCGAGCACAGGATGACGCGGTTGATGCCGCCCTTGAGCAAGTGCTCCGAGGCGATGGAGTAACCCAGCTCGATGCCGGCCTGGGCGTTGGTGGCGCCGTCGGAATAGAGCCCATCGATGGCGGCGAACAGCTTGTGCCTCTCCACGGCGCTGGTGGGCCCGAGCACCGGGCGCGCCGTCGAGCCGTAGACGGCGATGGACACCCGATCGCGCTCGTCGAGCTCATTCACCAACAGCCGCAGCGCCCGCTTCACCAGCCCGAGCCGGTTCTCGATGTTCATGGAGCCGGACACGTCGATGACGAAGACGAGGTGGGCGGGCTTGCGCTCCTCCCGGCTCACCTCGCGCGCCTTCAGCCCGATGTGCACCACGTGGTAGCCCTTGCGGCTGGGCGAGGGGAAGCCTTCCACATTCACGCTGAAGGGGGCCTCGGGATCGCTCCTGTAGCCGTAGTCGAAGCTGTTGACGAACTCCTCCACCCGCACCGCCTGCTCGTCGGGCAGAGCCCCCCGCTCCAGGTAGCCGCGCGTCAGCGCGTAGGAGGCGGTGTCCACGTCCACGGAGAAGGTGGAGAAGCGCTCCTCCTCGGTGTCGATGGTCGGATTCACCCCGTAGCTCTGGAAGTACATGTCCGAGAAGGGCTGCTGGGGCAGCGTCGCGGTGCGCTCGGGCGGCGAGGGCATCGGGGTGGGGCTGGAGGACGGGGGAGGCGGGGGCTGCGGCGGCGGGCCGGAGTTCTTCTTTCCTCCACTGAAGAAGTCGCTGATGCTCCTGCCGATGGCGCCGAAGTCAGGGGGGGCTCACTGCTACCGCCGCTCGTGATCACGATCGCCTCGGAGAAGCTCTCGGGCAGCAGCTCCACGTTCACGCGGATGGTGCGATCCAGGCGCAACTGGATGTCCGAACGCGAGAACGGCTTGTAGCTCTCCTTGTCGAACCGCAGGGTGTAGACGCCCGGTGGCAACTGGGGGATGCGGAAGTTGCCGTCGCCGTCCGTCACCACGATCTGCTCGCCCATGAGGTTGGGCGAGGTGGCGGTGACCACCACGTCCGGGACGGGCTTCTTCGTTTCGGCGGCGACGACGGTGCCGATGATGACGCTATCGGCGAGGGCCGGCGCGGAGAGCAGCAGGAGGACACAGCAGAGGGCACTTCTCAGGGCGTGCTTCATCGTCGGGGCCACCTCGGACAACGGGGAGACACGACCCATCATCCGGATGTGGCCCTCATGGTGCCTCATGCGGGGCTCCGCTCTTCATCATCGTTTCATCACGCACGCCCGGACGCGGAGCGGCGCGGCCCCGGTGTTCGTTCCTGGGACGGCCCTTTCCACAACCGGGCAGGCCCCTTTGGCGTCCCCCTTGCCCTCCGAGTGATTTCAAGGACTTGGGCGGGTGTCCGGCGCTGGCACGTCCTTCGCTCAAGGGCCCGGACGTGGACATTCCCAAGAAACCCAAGAACCGTCGCAAGCCCTGGCTCCTCATGGGCCTCGGAGTGCTCGTGCTCCTCGGCGTGACGGTGGGCCTGTCGCGGCTCCGGGCCGCCGCGCCCTCGGTGGAGCGTGGCACGGTGTGGCTCGACACGGTGAAGCGCGGGCCGATGGTCCGCCAGGTGAAGGGCACGGGCACACTGGTGCCCGAGCACATCCGCTGGCTCACCGCGGACACGGCGGGCCGCGTCGAGCGCATCCATGTCCGGCCCGGTACGCCCGTGGAGCCCGGCACGCTGCTGCTCGAGCTGTCCAACCCGGACGTCCAGCTCCAGGCCCTGGAGGCCGAGCGCCAGCTCGCCAGCGCGGAGGCCGAGCTCATCTCCCTGCGCACCGACCTGGAGACGCAGCGCATCTCCCAGGCGGCCACCATCGCCACGCTGGAGACCGAGGCCACCAACGCCGAGAGCCAGGCCCAGGCCACCGTGGCGCTGATGGACCGCTCCTTCGTGCCGAAGCTGGAGGTGCAGCAGGTGAAGGGCAAGGCGGGCGAGATGGTCACGCGCCTCAACCTGGAGCGCCAGCGCCTGGCGGTGATGCAGTCCAGCACGCGCGAGCGGCTCGCGGCGCAGCAGGGGCAGATCGAGCGGCTGAAGGCGGTGGCGCGTTTCCGCCGCGCGCAGGTGGAGTCCATGCAGGTGAAGGCGGGGGAGGGCGGGGTGCTGTCGGAGCTGCCGCTGGAGCTGGGGCAATGGGTGACGCCGGGCACCGTACTGGCCAAGGTGGTGAAGCCCGAGCGGTTGAAGGCGGAGCTGCGCATCGCGGAGACGCAGGCGCGGGACATCCAGGTGGGCCAGCGGGCGGAGGTGGACACGCGCAACGGCATCGTCGAGGGCACGGTGGCGCGCATCGCGCCGGCGGCGAGCCAGGGCACGGTGCGCGTGGAGGTGACGCTCACGGGCGAGCTGCCCCGGGGCGCGCGGCCGGATCTCACCGTGGAGGGCACGGTGGAGCTGGAGCGGCTGGGCGAGGTGCTGTCCGTGGGCCGGCCGGCGGGCGCTCAGCCCAACGCCACGGTGTCGCTCTTCCGGCTGGTGCCGGGCAGTGACGAGGCAGTGAGGGTTCCGGTGCAGCTCGGCCGGGGCTCGGTGAATTCCATCGAGGTCGTCCAGGGCCTCGGCGAGGGAGACCAGGTGGTGCTCTCGGACATGACCGCGTGGGACGCGGTGGAGCGGGTGAGGCTGCGATGACGACGATGACGGTGGTTCCGGCTCGGGCTCAGGAGATGGCTCCGATGGAGACCCCTTCGATGGCACAGCAGAAGGCCCTCCTGCAGCTCGAGGGGATCACGAAGGTCTTCGAGACGGAGGAGGTGGAGACGCACGCGCTCTCCGACGTCCACTTCGCGGTGCGGCCCGGCGAGTGGGTCTCCATCGTGGGGCCCTCGGGCTCGGGGAAGACGACGCTGCTGGCGCTGCTGGGCCTGCTCGACACGGCCTCCAAGGGCACGTACCTGCTGGATGGCCGCTCGGTGTTGGACCTGTCCCCGGCGGAGCGGGCGCTGGTGCGCAACCAGCACATCGGCTTCATCTTCCAGAGCTTCAACCTCATTGGCGATCTGTCCGTCTACGAGAACGTGGAGCTTCCGCTCACCTACCGGGGCATGCCGGCGGAGGAGCGCCGCCAGCGGGTGGAGCGGGCGCTGGAGCGGGTGGGCATGGGCCACCGGGCGCGGCACATGCCGGGGCAGCTCTCCGGCGGTCAGCAGCAGCGCGTGGCCGTGGCGCGCGCCGTGGCGGGAGATCCGCTCATCCTCCTGGCCGACGAGCCCACCGGCAACCTCGACTCCAAGAATGGCGAGCAGGTGATGCAGTTGCTCGCCGAGCTCCACAAGGGCGGCGCCACCCTCATCATGGTGACGCACGATCCGAACCAGGCGCGGCTCGGCACGCGCATGGTGAGCCTCTTCGACGGCCGCGTCGTCCAGGACGAGCGCCTCCGCTGAACCGCAGCGCCCCCGCAGTCCCTCCCCGGGAACCCCCATGGACACCTTCCTCCAGGATGCTCGCTTCGCGCTGCGCCTGCTCCGCAAGAGCCCGGCCTTCACGGTGGCCGCGGTGCTCACGCTGGCGCTCGGAATCGGCGCCAACACCGCCATCTTCAGCGTGGTGAATGGCGTGCTGCTGCGCCCGCTGCCGTACAAGGCACCCGAGCAGCTCGTCTTCATCCAGGAAGGCACGCCCAGCTTCCCGTCGATGAGCGTCAGCATCCCCAACTTCATGGACTGGCGGGCGGGCCAGAAGACCTTCACGGACCTGGCGGCCTTCCGGACCGGGGCCTTCGATCTCACCGGGGTGGACATCCCCGAGCGGCTCGGGACCCGGCTGGTGAGCGCCTCGCTGCTGCCGCTGCTGGGGGTGAATCCGGCGTTGGGGCGCAACTTTCTTCCCGAGGAGGACGTGCTCGGCGGGCCTCCGGTGGTGATGCTCTCCCATGGTTTCTGGGTGCGGCGCTTCGGCCAGGACCGGAACATCCTCGGGAGGAGCCTGACGCTCAATGGCGTGCCGCACACGGTGGTGGGCGTGCTGCCCGAGGGCTTCCAGTTCTACACGGCCCAGGACATCTGGGTGCCGCTGGCCCGGACGGAGAGCCGCTTCTTCGAGCAGCGCGGCAACCACCCGGGCATGTACGTGGTGGGCCGGCTCAAGCCCGGCATGACGCTGGAGCAGGCGAGGGCGGACCTCGAGGCCATCGGCCAGCGATTGCAGGAGGCCTACCCGGACTCCAACAGCAAGGTGTTGCCGCGGTTGTCGATGCTCCATGAGCGGCTCGTGAGGGACCTGCGTCCCAGCCTGCTGGCCCTCATGGCGGCGGTGGCCTTCGTGCTGCTGATCGCCGCCATCAACGTGGTCAACCTGTTGCTCGCCCGTGGCACGGCGCGCCAGCGAGAGCTGGTCATCCGCGCCTCGCTCGGTGCCGGACGTGGCCGGTTGATCCGCCAGATGCTGGTGGAGTCCGCGCTGCTGGCGCTGGTGGGCGGTGGGTTCGGGCTGGTGCTCGCGCTGTGGGGCGTGGATGTGCTCGCGGCCTCGCGGCCGGAGGGAATCCCCACCACCGCCACCTTCGCCGTGGACGGCAAGGTGCTGGGCTTCACGCTGGTGCTGTCGCTCGGGGTGGGGGTGCTGCTCGGCATCCTCCCGGCGCTCCGGGCCAGTCAGGTGTCGCTGGTGGAGACGCTCAAGGACACGGGCGCGGGGGCCGCTCGCTTCCGCGGGCGGGCGCGTGACGCCCTGGTGGTGGCGGAGGTGGCGCTGGCGCTCACGCTGCTGGTGGGAGCGGGGTTGCTCACGCGGACCTTCGTTCAGCTCAAGGGGTTGGATCTGGGCTTCAAGCCCGAGAACCTGCTGACCCTGCGCATGTCCGCGCCGGAGAGCCGCTTCCCGGGTGCGGAGTCGCTCCGCGCCTTCATCGAGCAGTCGCGCGAGCGGCTGGGGTCGATGCCCGGGGTGCGCGCGGCCACGTACTCCAACGGCATGCCGATCATCGGCTTCTCGGACACGAGCTTCCGGATCTCGGGCCGGCCGCCTCCCGAGAAGGGCGAGGCGCCGCAGTCGGTCATGTTCATCACCGCCCCCAACTACTTCGAGGCCATGGGCATCCCGCTGCTGGAGGGCCGGGGTTTCCTGCCCACGGATCGCGTGGGGAGCACGCCGGTGATCGTGGTGGACGAGGTGCTGGCGAAGCGCTTCTTCCCTGGCCAGAGCGCGCTGGGGCAGAAGATCAACACCCAGGGCGACCGGGATTTCGAGATCGTCGGGGTGGCGAGGCACCTGCTCGCCTACGGTCCCGGAGAGCCGGAGCCCGCGCCCTTCCAGTTCTATCTCCCCTTCCTGCAGGTGCCGGACGAGTTCGTGACGCAGGTGGGCCGCTCGCTGACGCTGGCCGTCCGGGGTGATGGCAACGCCGACGCACTGGTGCCTCGGGTGCGCGAGGAGTTCAAGGCGATGGACCCGGATCAGGCGCTGTCGGGGCTGGCCTCCATGGATTCGGTGGTGGAGAACTCCCTGGGAGATCGCCGGTTCGTGCTCGGGCTGGTGGGCCTGTTCGCGGTGCTGGCCCTGGTGCTCTCGACCATCGGCATCTACAGCGTCATGTCCTATACGGTGGCGCTGCGCACCCGGGAGATGGGCATCCGCATGGCGCTCGGGGCGCGCGAGATGGACGTGGTGCGCCTGGTGGTGGGCTACGGCGTGCGGCTGGCCCTGATGGGCGTCGTCATCGGTGCGGTAGCGGCGGGCATCCTCACGCGGCTGCTCGACAGTCTGGTGCAGGGCGTGGGGACGACGGATCCGCTGACCTTCGGTGGGACGGCGGTGGTGCTGGCGGGGGTGGCCGTGCTCGCGAGCTGGGTGCCCGCGCGGCGCGCGGTGAAGGTGGATCCCGCCCAGACGCTCCGCGCCGAGTGAATGGAACGAGCGAGCACCGGCTGAGCCCTCGCCCGCTCCCTCGCCGCCCCGCCCGGAGCGGAACCCCGGAGCGCGCCGCTCCACTCCGTTTTCCCTCCGAGCCACCGCTTCTGGCAGAGTCTCTTCCTCCAGGAATCCGCCGTGTCCGAGCCCGTCTCCGCCACCCCAGCCCCCGCCAGCGCGCCGCAGCCGCGCATCCTCATCGCCGACGACCAGGCCGACGTGCTGGAGGCGTTGCGCTTCCTGCTCAAGCGCGACGGGTACGCCATCCACACCGCCCAGTCCCCGGCCGGTGTCCTGGCCACGCTGGAGTCGGAGGACATGGACGTGCTGCTGATGGATCTCAACTACGCGCGGGACACCACGTCCGGCCGCGAGGGGGTGGATCTGCTCGCGCGCGTACGCCAGTTGGACTCGTCGCTGCCGGTGGTGGTGATGACGGCGTGGGGCAGCGTGGAGGGCGCGGTGGAGGCCATGCGTGGCGGGGCGCGCGACTACGTGCAGAAGCCGTGGGACAACACGCGGCTGCTGGCCACGCTGCGCACCCAGCTCGAGCTGGGCCGGGCGTTGCGCCGCTCGCGCCGGTTGGAGGAGGAGAACACCCACCTGCGCAAGGGCGGGGAGCGTCCGGCCTTCGTCGGGGAGTCGCGGGCGATGCAGCCCATCCGCCGCATGGTGGAGCGGGTGGCGCCCTCGGGGGCCAACGTCCTCATCACCGGTGAGCACGGCACGGGCAAGGAAGTGGTGGCGCGGTGGATCCACTCGGCCTCGGGCCGTCCCGAGCGTCCCTTCGTCGCCGTCAACTCCGGAGGCCTGTCCGAGGGCATCTTCGAGAGCGAGCTGTTCGGCCACGTGAAGGGGGCCTTCACGGACGCGAAGACGGACCGCATCGGCTGCTTCGAGCTGGCGGACGGTGGGACGCTCTTCCTGGATGAAATCGGCAACATGCCCCTCACGCAGCAGGCCAGGCTGTTGCGCGTATTGCAGACGGGCGAGTTGCACCCGGTGGGCTCCTCGAAGGTGCGCCGGGTGTCGGTGCGCGTCGTCTCCGCGACGAACGTGGACCTGTCCAAGGCGGTGGCCGAGGGCCGCTTCCGCGAGGACCTGCTCTACCGCCTCAACACGGTGGAGGTGCACCTGCCTCCGCTCCGGGAGCGGCGCGAGGACATCGCCCTGCTGGCGGCGCACTTCCTCAACATCCATGGCCAGCGTTACGGGCGCTCGGGCCTGAAGCTGTCGCCGTCCGCGCTGGATGCGTTGATGGCCTACCCGTGGCCCGGCAACGTGCGCGAGTTGGAGCACGCGGTGGAGCGCGCGCTGCTCATGGCCGCCACGGACGAGGTGACGGCGGAGGACTTCCTCCTGCGGCGGGGCGGTGGGGGCCGCGAGGGCCAGGCCCGGCTGGAGGAGATGACGCTGGAGGAGGTGGAGCGCTACCTCATCGAGCGCTCCCTGGGCCGGCACGAGGGCAATGTCAGTGACGCGGCGAAGGCGCTCGGCCTGTCGCGCAGCGCGCTCTACCGCCGCATGCAGTACTACGGCATCAAGGGCGCCCGGTGAGCCGGCGCAAGCCGCTCGCGCACGACTTCCACATCTTCCTGCTGGCGTTGCTGGCGGGGTTGCCGGGCTCCGCCACCGCGCTCGTGCTCCTGTGGGGGGGAGACGCGAGCACGAAGGTGTGCTGGACGCTCACTGTTTTCGTGGTGGGCGTGCACCTGGGCGCGGCGTTCTCCATCCGCGAGCGCGTCACCCGGCCGCTGCAAACGGTGGCCAATCTGCTCGCGGCCCTGCGTGAAGGGGATTACTCGGTGCGCGGGCGTGGCGCCCGAGGGGGAGATCCCCTGGGCGAGGTGTACCTGGAGACCAACACCCTGGCCGAGACACTGCGCGAGCAGCGGCTGGGCGCCATGGAGGCGGACGTGCTCCTCACCCAGGTGATGCAGGAGATCGACGTCGCCGTGCTGACCTTCGATGCCGAGGGCACGCTGAAGCTCGTCAATCGCGCCGGGGAGCGGCTGCTCGGCCTGCCTCGCGCGCGGTTGATGAACCAGAAGGCGGAGGGGCTCGGGCTCGCGGAGCTGCTGGAGGGCCCGGTGCCGCGGCGCCTCGCCCGCACCTTCGCGGTGGAGGGCGGGCCGTACGAGCTGCGCCGGGGGACGTTCCGGCAGGGTGGACTGCCCCACCAGTTGGTGGTGCTCGCGGATCTGCGGCTGGCGCTGCGCGAGGAGGAGCGCGAGGCGTGGCGGCGATTGGTCCGGGTGCTGAGCCATGAGATCAACAACTCGCTGGCGCCCATCCACTCCATCTCGGACTCGTTGAAGGAGTCGCTGTCACAAGTGCCACGGGCGGCGGACTGGGAGGAGGACGCGAGGATGGGCCTGGGCATCATCGCGCGGCGCAGCGAGGCGCTGGGGCGCTTCATGTCCGCCCATGCCCGGCTGGCGCGCCTGCCGCCGCCGAGGCTCTCGCCGCTGGAGGTGGACCCCTGGGTGCGGCGGGTGGCGGCGCTGGAGACGCGGCTGCCGGTGGAGGTCCGTCCGGGGCCCATGCTCGCGGTGAGCGCGGACGGCGATCAGCTGGAGCAGTTGCTCATCAACCTGGTGCGCAACGCGGTGGACGCGGCGCGCGAGCGCCAGGGCAGGGTGTGGGTGTCGTGGACGGCCCCTTCGGCGGACGCGGTGGAGGTCTGGGTGGAGGACGAGGGCCCGGGCCTGGCGGACACGGCCAACCTCTTCGTGCCCTTCTTCACGACGAAGCCGGAGGGCAGTGGCATCGGCCTGGCGCTCAGCCGGCAGATCGCCGAGGCGCATGGGGGCAGTCTGCGCCTGGAGAACCGGACGGAGGGCCCCGGGTGCCGCGCGCGGCTGCGGCTGCCGTTGAACGCGGCCGGGTTGCGGCGTTGAGCTTCAGTTCTGAGGGCTTCAGTGCTGAGGGCTTCAGTGCCGCGGGCTTCAGCGCTGCGCGGCGGGCAGGCGGATGGTGAAGGTGCTGCCCTGGCCCGGCTGGCTCTGCACGTCGATGCGGCCCTTGTGCTTCGCGATGATGCCGTAGCTGACGGACAGTCCCAGGCCCGTGCCCTGGCCGCGCGGCTTGGTGGTGAAGAAGGGCGTGAAGAGCTTGGAGATCGTCTCCTGGGTCATCCCCTTGCCGGTGTCGGCGATCTCCACCACCACCTCGCTGCCCTCCTGGCGGGTGCGGATGCGGATCTCCCCCCGCGTTTCGATGGCATGGGCCGCGTTCTGGAGCAGGTTGGTGAACACCTGGCCGATCTGCGTGGCGTGGCAGCTCACGGGCGGCAGCGGACCGAAGTCGCGCTTCACCTCGCATTTGTACTTGAGCTCGTTCCAGACGATCTTCAGCGCGGACGCCATCTCCGTGTTCACATCCACCAGCTGGGGCTCGCCCGTGTCCTCGCGCGCGAACGAGCGCAGGCTCTGGGCGATCTCCTTGATGCGCCGGGTGCCCGCCAGCGACTCCTCGATGAGCTCCGGCATGTCGCTGAGCAGGTAGTCCACCTCCTCCTGCTTCCACAGATCGGCCATGCGCTCGAGCAGCTCCGCGCTGGCCCCGCCCGGGTTGGACACCAGCTCGCGCTGCAGCTGCAGCAGGGTCGAGAGCGAGGAGACGTACTGGTCGAGCGTCCCCAGGTTGCTCATCACGTAGCTGACGGGGTTGTTGATCTCATGCGCGACGCCCGCGGCCATCTGTCCCAGCGAGGCCATCTTCTCGGCCTGGATGAGCTGGGCCTGCTGCTCCTCCAGCTCGATGGTGGCCTTGAGCAGCTTCTCGCTGCGGTTGCGCACCAGCTCCTCGAGGCTGTCGCGGTGGCGCCGCAGCTCCTCCTCCTGCTGGAGCAGGCGCGCCTCGGACAGCTTGTGCTCGGTGATGTTGCGGATGATGGACACGGCCTCGTCGGGGCCGCTGCGGCGGATGCGGGCCTCGAAGTACTCGCGCCCTTCCGGCATCTCCAACGCGTAGTCGAACACCTCCAGGGTGCCTTCCCGGATGGCGCGCCCCAGGTGCATGAACATCTTGTCGAGCAGCGGCTTGGGGAACGGCGCCTGGCGCATGTTGCTGCCGATGAGGGTGTCGGCGGAGACGGCCAGGTCCTCGGGCCTGGGGGCGTGGTAGTCCACGTAGGTGCCGTCCGCTCTCTGGCGCAGGACGATGTCCGGCAGGGTGCGGATCAGCGAGCGCAGGCGCTCCTCGGTGAGCTTCTGCGTGGTGATGTCCACGTTGGTGCCCACCATGCGCAGCGGGCGGCCCTGCTCGTCACGTGTCACCACCCGGGCCCGGGTCAGCACCCAGCTCCACCCGCCATCCTTGCGTCGCATGCGCTGCTCGCGCTCGACGAGGGGAATGGCGCCCCGGATGTGCTCCTGGACGAGCTGCTCGCTCCCGGCCGTGTCCTCGGGATGGCACAGGCTCATCCACGAGTCCCGGGTGTGCTCCAGCTCGCCCTCGTCGTAGCCCAGCATGCCCACCCAGGCCCGGTTCGCGAACACCCGGCCCGTGGTCATGTCCAGGTCCCACAGGCCGTCCTGCACGCTGTCCATCATCAGCCGCAGGCGCTCGGCCAGCAGCCGCACGCGCTCCGCGCTGGCCTCCTGTGTCTGGCGCAGCTCCTGCTCGGCGCGCCGCCGCCACCGCTCGTTGCGCCCGCCGGCGATCAGGTCCCCGCAGGCGGTGAGGAAGGGCTGGAGGAAGTCGATGAGTCCGGCGTCGTAGCCGCCCGGGCGTTGGGTGAGCGCCACCAGCCCCACCCGCTCTCCTCCGGACTCCAGGGGCAGCCCGAGGAAGGTGTACCGCGCACCGGGATCTCCTCCCCGCACGGGCGCGCCCGAGGTGAAGACGGCTTCCACGACCGCGCGCGGCGTGCCCGGCTCCCGCGCCGGTGCGTCCCGCGTGACGGCGAGCTCCCACGTGGTGCCGTCCTCCTCCCGGGGAACGCTGGCGAGGAGCTGGAGCGAGGGCGGGGTTCCCGGGCAGACGAGCACCTCACCGATGACGCCGGACGTGCTGCCCGTCAGCTCCAACACCCCCGCGAGCAGCCGGTGGAGGATGTCCCGGGGCTCTCCCCCCCGGATGAAGTCCGCCTGGGCCGCGGAGATGGCCCGCAGCAGGGCGTTGCTGGCTCGCAGCTTCTCCTCGGCGGAACTCTCGCCACCGATGCTCACACCGGAGGTGTCCCGGGGGACCGGAGCCGGGCCTTGGGGGTGGGAAGCCATGGAGGAGGACCTTGGGAGAGTGCGGCGACTGCGTCCGGGGACGGAAATCTACCTGATATCTCCTGAAGTGACACGCCTCCGCTCCCGCGACGGCAGGTGTCAGCCGAAGAACACCATCAGCAGATGGGCCAGCGAGGCGAGCACGACCGCGGCGGCCGTCGTGCACAGCGCGGTGAGCAGGACCGGATGCTTGTCCACCGAGCGGAGGACCTCGTGGAGCCCGCGCTTCATCAGCGTGCGCTGGCACTGCACGTGGATGCGGCCATCCATGACGCCCTGCAACTCCAGCATCATCTCGTCGGCGGACTGGAAGCGCTTCTCCGGCGCCTTCGAGAAGCCCTTGTGGAGGAACCAGAGGAGCTCGGACGGCACCGGCGGCTGGTGCGGGCTGGTGTTCTGGGTGAAGAGCGAGGGCGCCGTCTTCTGGACGGCCTCGAGCACCTCGGCCAGCGACTCCCGGCCCTCCAGGTAGTGGTTCAGGGAGAGCAGCTCGTGGAAGAGCACGGTGAGGCTGTAGGTGTCGCTGCGCTCGTCCACGGCGTCGTGCTGTCCCCGGGCCTGCTCGGGGGACATGTAGAAGGGCGTGCCCACCACCGCGCCCATCTGCGTCTGGAGCGAGGCGGCATCACGCAGGCTGGCGGGCGCGCTGCCCGCCGACGCGGCACCGGCCTCGCCCGCCGGGGTGCGCACGCGCCGGGCCAGGCCCCAGTCCATCACGGTGATCTCGCCATAGGGCCCCACCATGATGTTGGCGGGCTTGAGGTCGCGGTGGATGAAGCCCTTGCGGTGCGCGTACGCCACCGCGTTGAGCACGCCGATGAAGAGCTGCACGCGGACGGGGAAGCTGAAGCGCGCGTGCGTGGCGCGATCTCCCTGGCGCAGCTTGTGGATGATGGCCTCGAGCGTGTCGCCCTGCAGGTGCTTCATCACGAAGTAGTAGCGGCCCTGCTGGTCGATACCGACGTCGTGCACCGGGACGATGTTGGGGTGGTCCAACTGCCCGATGGTGCGGATCTCCTCCACGAAGCGCAGCAGGCGATCCACGTCGTTCGTGTCCGTCAGGCGCTTGAGGGCCACCATCCGCTCGATGTCATGGTCCTTGAGCAGCACCACCTCGCCCATGCCGCCCTGGCCCAGCCGGTGCAACTCCTCGAAGCGCTCCCGCTCGAAGGGGACCACATTGGGCTTGTCTCCGGCCCACTCCACCCGGGGGAGCACCGTGCTGCGCCGCGCGGCGGCCGTCGCGGCGGCACTCGGGGTCACGGCCACCGAAGCGGGGGCATTCCCGGGCTGGGAGCCCGGGGAGATGTAGGTGGCATCCAGGCTGGCGTTCGGGACGTATCGGAGCGTGTCCGTCATGGGGTTCCCTGAATAACAGAACCTCCGCCGTCTCGCCCGGCTGCCTGCTCCCTTTGTCTTGTCGTGGGTTTGCCTACACCAGCGGGACGGAGTCCTCGCTCAATACGCCGAAAACGTCAGGGAGCGGCCCGCCTCGAAGCGGGGCTCTCGCTGAAGCTGCTCCAACACGCCGGAGGTGCAGTGGAGTGTCACCAGGGGAATGCTCCCTGGAGCACTGACCCATTTCACCGAGTCCATCAACGCATGGGTCTGGAGGTAGCTCAGCACGGTGTCGCGAAATTGCTCACCCATTGCGCACGCCGCGGCGTGGGCGGCCGAGCGGTCCCGTTGGGGCGCGGGACGGTACTCGGCGGCGGGCTCTTCCCGGGGCATGACGATGGTCTCAATCCACATGGAGTGCCTCCACTCTCAGGCGCCGAGAAAAGCGGTCATTAGATTATCGCAAGTGAGTCGTTTCGGGTTGCGTCATTTCTACTTTTCTAACGGAGCCGGGTTTTTGTCGAGCGATGACCAGATGCGCGAGGCCTGGGGAGAGTCCGCCTTGCCATTCACGACGGCGAGCACCCGGCCCCGGGCATCGAGGGCGATGACGTAGGGCTCCTGGCTGGAGCCGAGTCCGAGCGTGCCGGCCAGGGTGCCATCGCGATCCAGCAGGGTGTCATCCCAGAAGGGCCTGGGCACCTGGGCCTGCACGCGGCGGCGCACGGTGCCCGTGCCCACGAAGAAGGGCAGGTGGAGGGAGATGATGGACTCGCGCTGGACGCTGTCGGGGGCGTGCTGATCGGCGGCCTCGAACCACCGCCGCATCTCCTCGCCGGCGTCCTTGTCGGTGATGGCGACGAGCAGCGTGGGTTGGCCCATGTACTCCTGGCTCGAGTGCTCCTGGCCCAGGAGATCCTTCCCCGAGAAGCCGGGCAGGGGCTGACCCACACCGGGTCCGTCCGCCGCCCCCGCGGGAAGCGCCAGGGCGCAGGCGGTGAGCGCCACCGTCCACCAGACTCCGGCTCCTCGAAGCTCCGGCATGCACTCCTCCTCGTGGGAGATGGATGCGGCGCCTCTTGAAATGTGACGGCCGGGTTCCGGGAGCCCGGTGGCCGGCCCCCTGGACGGGCGGGCGGAGCGGGCGCCTGCTCAGATGTCCTTGGCGACGGGGAGCCGGACGGTGAAGGTGCTGCCCTGGCCGAACTGGCTCTTCACCTCGATGCGGCCCTTGTGGCTCGTGACGATGCCCTCGCTGATGGACAGGCCCAGCCCCGCGCCCTTGCCGGGCGGCTTGGTGGTGAAGAAGGGGCTGAAGATCTTCGAGAGCACCTCCGGCCTCATCCCATGTCCGGTGTCGGAGATGCGCACGAGCACCTCGTCCGCCTCGTGCAGGGTGGTGACGTGGATGGTGCCGCGCTCGGGAATCGCCTGGACGGCGTTGAGCAGCAGGTGGGTGAACACCTGGTTGAGCTGGGCGGGGCGGCCGAGGATGGGCGGTACCTGGGCGTAGTCGCACTTCACCTCGCACCGGTACTTGAGCTGGTTCCACACCACCTTGAGCGTGGTGGCCAGCTCCTTGTTCACGTCCACCAGCTCCGGCTGCTTGGAATCCTCCCGGACGAAGGCCTTGAGGCTCTGCACGATGTCCGCCACGCGGTGGGCGCCCTCGCGCGAGTCGTTGAGCAGATCGTTCACGTCACCCAGGAGGTAGTCGAGGTCCTCCTGCTCCTGGAGGGTGCGGATGCGCTGGAGCAGCTCGGCCTGGGGTCCCCGCAGCTCCCCCAGCCCGTCCGCCAGCTCGCGGTGGAGCTCGAGCAGCCGCGTGAAGACGGAGAGGTACTGGGTGAGGGTGGCCAGGTTGCTGGTGATGTAGCCCAGGGGATTGTTGATCTCATGGGCGATGCCGGCCACGAGCTGTCCCAGCGAGGCCATGCGCTCGGAGTGGAGCAGCTGGGCCTGCCGCTCCTCGAGCGCCACGGTGGTGTGGAGCAGCGACTCGGTGCGGCTCTGCACCAGATCCTCCAGGTGCTCCCGGTGGCGCTGGAGCTCTTCCTCTCGCTGGCGCAGCAGCTCCTCGGTGTGCAACCGCTGCCGCTGGCCGCGCCACCCCAGGATGATGCTGCAACAGGTGGCGACGAAGGGCTGGAGGAACTCGATGAGCTCGGGGCCGTAGCCGCCGGGGCGGTTGGCGATGCCCACCATGCCCACCAGCTCGTCGCCGGATTTGAGGGGCAAACCGAGGAAGGCGTCGAGGGGCGGGTGGCCGGCGGGGAGTCCGCCCGCGTGGGGGTTCGTCGCGGCCTCGTTGGCGACCAGGGGCTCCCCGGTGGTGAGCACCCGGCCGAAGAGCGTCTCGAGGTTGCGGAACTCCATGCCCTGCGAGGTGCTGCGCTCGTAGAGCGCCTTCAGCTCGTCCGTCCAGGCGATGTTGGTGAGGGCGAGGTGGCGCAGGTAGGGGGCGCCCTGCTCATCCCGGAGCACCTCGCCGATGAAGCCGTACTCACTCTCCGTCAGCTCCAGCAGCACGGCCAGCAGCTTGTCGAAGAGGAGGTGGGCATCGCTGCCCCCGATGAACTCGAGCTGGGCCGCGGTGAGGGCCTGGAGCAGGGTGTTGCTGGCATGGAGCGCCCGCTCGGCCACGAGCGCACGCGAGCGGGTGCGGCCCTGAGCTGAGTCCGGGCGCCGGCCCGGTGCGGCTTTGCTCATCGTTTCACCATGCTAACCCGCCTGGGGGAGCGGACCGGCCCCATCATCGATCCACCCGGTTTGATGTCCAAGCTCGCACGCTGGGAGTGCCAGGGGGCCTACACCCGGTGCTGTTTCCAACGTCCGCGCCGGAACACCCAGACGCCCAACAGGGCGAAGACGGAGAAGGCGGCGGCGATGGCGGCGAAGGCACCGGTGGGGCCCATCCCGAGGGGCCGGGACAGCAGCCAGGCGAGGGGAAGCTCGATGCCCCAGAAGCACAGGAGGTTGAGGAGCATGGGGGTGGTGGTATCCCCCGCGCCATTGAGCGCCTGGGTGAGCACCATGCCGTACGCGTAGAAGAGGAAGCCGGCGCTCACCACGCGCAGGCAGCGCACGGCGACGGCGGCCACCGGGGGATCCCGGGTGAAGGTGGCGATCAGCGGCTCGGCGAAGAGGATGAAGCCGAGCCCCACCAGGCCGAGGAACACCATGTTGTAGAAGCCCGCGCGCCAGACGGCCTGCTCGGCGCGCTCGGGCTGGCGGGCGCCCAGGTTCTGCCCCACCAGCGTGGCCGCGGCGTTGCTCATCCCCCACGAGGGCAGGAGGGCGAACACGATGATGCGCATGCCGATGGTGTAGCCAGCCACCGCGGCGCTGCCGGCGGACGCCACGATGCGCACCAGCACCGTCCAGCTCGCGGTGCCCAGCAGTGTCTGGAAGGTGGCGCTGCCCGACAGCCGCAGCATGGCGAGCAGGGTGGCCGGCTCGAAGCGCAGGTGCTCGCGGCGGATGACCACGCGGTGGGTGCCCTGGAAGAGGCGGTAGAACTGGTAGCAGACGCCCGCCCCGCGTCCGATCGTGGTGGCCGTGGCCGCGCCCACCACGCCCAGCTCGGGGAAGGGCCCGAGGCCGAGCACCAGGCAAGGGCACAGGAGGATGTTGAGCGCGTTGGCGAGCCCCAGCACGCGCATGGACACGGCGGCATCCCCCACGCCGCGGAAGATGGCGTTGATGAGGAAGAGCAGGAGGATGATGACGTTGCCGCCCAGGAGGATCTGCGTGTAGCGGAACCCGTGCTCCACCACCCAGGGCGAGCCACCCAGCAGCGAGAGCAGGGGCTGGGCGAACACCACGCCAGCCACGGCGATGGGCAGGGAGACGAGGACGCCCAGGATGATGGTCTGCACGGCCACGCGCGCCGCCGCGTCCGGATCCTTCTCCCCGGTGCGCCGGGCGATCATCGCCGTGGCGCCGATGCTCAACCCCATGCCCAGCGCGTAGAGCAGCGCGAGGATGGACTCGGTGAGGCCCACGGTGGCGATGGCCTCCGCGCCCAGGCGGGACACGAAGAAGACGTCCACGATGGCGAAGACGGACTCCATCAACATCTCGAGGACCATGGGGACGGCCAACAGGAGGATGGCCCGTCCCACGGGGGCCTCGGTGAAGTCCTGCTCGGTGCCCCGGACGGCTTCCTTCAGGGAAGCCCAGAGGCTCGGGGCAGGACCTTCGTGCGCGCTCATGGGGCCCTCACATAGCCCGAAGCGCTCAGGAATCCATCAAGGGAAAGAAGTGCCCGATGGGGCCATTGCCCCGGCCGAGCGCCAGGGGGTGCTGGAGGGCCCGGGTGACGTACTGCTTGGCCTGCCGGGTGGCCTCGAGCAGCCCGAGCCCCAGGGCCAGGTTGGCGGCGATGGCCGCGGACAGCGTGCACCCGGTGCCGTGGGTGTTGGGCGTCTCCAACGAGACCAGGCGCAGCACCTCCATGTGCTCGCCGTCGAACCAGACGTCGGTGCCGCACAGGGCGCCCGGCATGGCGCCGCCCTTGACGAGCACCGCCTTCGCCCCCTGCCGGTGGATGCGGCGCGCGGCCTCTCGCATGTCCTCCAGGGTGTGGAGCTCCAGGCCCGCGAGCAGCTGGGCCTCGTGCCGGTTGGGGGTGACGAGGGTGGCCAGGGGGATGAGCAGCTCGCGCAGGGCGGCCACTGCCTCGTTGTCGATGAGGCGGGAGCCCGCGCGCGAGACCATGACGGGGTCCACGACGAGCGGGGTGATGCCGTGCGCCCGGACGCGCTCGGCGACGGTGGAGATGATGGCGCTGTTGACGAGCATGCCCGTCTTGGCGGCGCCAATGCCGATGTCCGAGGCCACGGCGTCGATCTGGGCCGCGACGGACTCGGGGGGCATGACGTCCACCCGGGTGACGCCGAGGGTGTTCTGGGCCGTCAGCGCGGTGATGGCGCTGGTGCCGTGGACGCGGTGGAACGAAAAGGTGCGCAGGTCCGCCTGGATGCCCGCGCCCCCACCACTGTCCGAGCCCGCGATCGTGAGCGCGGTCGCTACCTTCCTGGGGTGTTCCATGGGGGGAACATAATTTCGAGGGGGGCCCCGTCTCCACGCAACTCTGGAGCGGCTTCGGCGATAATTGAATTCGGACCCGCCACCCGTACGGGCGGTGTTCCCCCTGGAGACTCCATGTCCACCATCAATGGCCTCACCGGTCCCCGCCTGCCCACCCCGACGACGGCCACGTCCACGGCGGGAGGGGCCTCGAGCACGAGCTTCCTGTCGCGCGTGCAGGCGAGCACCAGCGGTGGCGTGGCCCTCCGTCCGGCGAATGCCCCCGCCGTCTCCGGCCGGGACATCGTCTCCCAGACGGTCTCCGCCGCCCGTCAGGAGTCGGCCGCCAGCTCCACCCAGGCCGCGGGCACGCCCGCCGTGTCCCCCGAGGAGCAGGCCATCCGGGAGATGTCGCGCATGTCCCTGATGAACAACGTGCAGTCCATCTTCCAGGGCTTCGGCAAGATGCCCAAGCCCGACCAGGACTGAGCGCGCCGCCTCAGAACTTGGGGATGCGCAGCGTCTTGCTGATCATCGCGCTGCCGCTGGCGAAGTAGAGCAGCACGATGGGATGGAATTGGAAGGGGCCCACGTCCCACACGCCGAAGGGGAGCGAGTCCCCGGTGCGGCCCTTCCAGTAGAAGAAGGCGAGCACCATCACCAGGGCCAGGCTGGTGGGGATGGGAGTGCCCTCGAAGTACTTCACCTTGCCCGTGCCGTCCGAGAGGGTGGCGGCGGTGACGTTGAAGCGCGCCAGGCGGCTGATGCCGCAGCCCACGAAGTAGAGCAACACCACCACGTCCAGCGTGCCGCGCAGCCCCATGGCGAAGGCCAGCGCCGCGGGCGCCATGCCAAAGGAGATGACGTCCGAGAGCGAGTCCAGGTCCGCTCCCAGCGGCGAGGACTGGAAGCGCCAGCGCGCGATGCGGCCGTCCAGGGCGTCGAGGATGAAGGCCAGGGGCAGCAGTCCGAAGGCCAGCCACATCCAATGGGGAAGCCCGGTGGCCAGGTACTGCATCTGCGCCAGGATGGAGCCCGAGCCCGAGAAGGCATTGCCCAGCGTGACGAAGTCCGCCGGCGTGAAGGTGCGAATCATCGAGAAGTGGCGCGGCTCACGTTTCTGCGGCGACTCCGTCGGCATGCGTTCCCTCCGCGGCCCCGGGGGGCGTGGAACCCGAGGCTTACCCCATCTTGCGGGCTGCGCCGCTTTCTTTGCGGGGGTGAGGCGCCTTCCGTCCGGCGTTCATCGCCCGGGGGGCCAGTCCACCCGGTGCTGGGGCTCGTACCCCAGCCCCTGGCGGGCCTGGGTGCCGTCCAGCACGGCGGCGAAATGGAAGCGGCCCCGGTTGATGCGGTAGGAGAACTGGGTCCCCTGGAGCCAGCGCCGGGCCTCGTAGATGGGGGCCAGCAGCGGTCCCGGCACCGGCACCTCCAGCCGCCCCGACAGGCGGATGCAGGTGGAGAGGGGCAGGGTGTCCGCGCCGGGGATGTTGAAGAGGCCCTGGAGTCCCCCGGCGTACACGGCCAGCCGCAGCGCCTCCGTGGCGTCCTCCCGTGTCAGCACGTTGAGCATGGGATCGAACCCCGCCGAGCGCAGGCACACCGGCGCGCTCAGGTAGTCGTGCAATTGCGAGCCCTCGTTGGGGGCCAGCACCTCCGCGCAGCGCAGCACGGTGAGCTCCAGTCCGGACATCATCCCCATCCGCGAGCACGCGAGCAGGTCCGCCTCCACGCGATCGCGCACCCATTGGGGCGCGTCGGCGGACAGGTCCACCGGGTGGTCCTCGGTGATGAGGGAGGGCAGGCCCCGCTCCACGCGGTACACCTCCGCGTGCGAGCGGAACACCAGGCGCCGCAGGGTGGGGTGCCGCTCCGACAGGGACAGCAGCCAGCGGAGCGACTCCACGTTCTGCACGTGCACCCGGTCCCCGAAGTCGTTGGCCCGGTGCAGGGCCAGGTGCACCATCACGTCCACTCCGAGGTCGCGCGCCGTGCCGAAGAGCAGATCATGCACCGGGCGCGCACGGGTGAGGTCCACCCGGTGGTACGACAGCCGCGGGTCCTCCGGGAGTCCTGCCCGCTCGAGAGGCTCCAGGCCCACGGCCATCACCGCGCGCAGGGCCCGGTCCTCCAGCAGACGCCGGCACAGCCGTGCTCCCACCGGCGTGCTCGCGCCGAGCACCAGGACGCCCCGGGGGCTTCGCCACTCCGGGCGCTCGTTCACCGGAACACCCCCTTGCGCAGCCGCAGTCCCTTGTCCACCAGGGCCTGGACCGCGTGCCGTACGCGCTCGGAGGCGCGGTGCACTACTTCCGGATCGTCCGCGTCCTCGGGGCGCAGCCCCTCGTGGAGACACAGGGGCTCGCCGTAGTGGATGTGGTAGCGCACCGGCAGTGGCAGGGGCGTGAGGGGAATGGGGACGTAGGGCAGGCTGGACATCCGCACCGGCAGTCGAGCCACCTGCGGCATCTGCTCCTCCGCGCCCACGATGCCCACCGGCACCACGGGTGCCTGATGACGGATGGCCAATTCCGCATGGCCCACGCGGAATTCCCGGAGCCGGTAGCGCTCGCGGAAGGGTTTGACGATGCCGGGTACGCCCTCGGGGAAGATGAGCAGCAACTCGCCTGCCTCGAGCAGCGCACGGACGTTGCCCGCCGAACCTCCCACCACGCCGGAGCGTGCGTACATCGTGCTCACGTAGGGCAGGGAGGGGACGAAATAGTCGGCCACCGCCCGGGGGAGCCGCCGGCACTGGAGGATGACGTCCGTCCAGACCATCATCGCATCGAAGGGCAGCGTGCCCGCGTGGTTGCCCACGAGCAGGGCGGGGCCCTGGCGGGGGACGTGCTCCGTGCCGTGGGACTGGACGCGGAACCAGTACCGGTGCAGCCGCTCCAGGAGGGACAGGGAGAGCGCCGCGTGCAGGGGCTCGTACCCGAAGACGTCATAGCCGTGGCCCGCGTCCCGGAAGGGGATGGAGCGCAGGTGCTCCAGGGGCTCGGCCCACAGCGCGGAGGCGACCCGCCGTCTGGCCCGCCCCAGCAGGGACTGCAGCATCGCGAGCCCCACGCTCATGGTGTTCCTCCTCGGGTGCACTGCTTGCGGGGCCGGTGCGGCGGTGCGCAAGAATTGCATCCGCCGCGTGCCGCCCCTTCGCTACGCCTGCCCGCCCGGCCGGTGGTGGCGGATCGACTCGCGGAAGCCGCGGAACTTCTCCACCAGATCCTCCATGGCCCGCTGCGACACGTCCGTCACCTCCTCGGCGAGCTTCTCCGCGTCGCGCACCACGGGCTCCAGCTCCTTCCACTTGTCCCGGGCCTCCATGCCGGCCAGGTGGATGTCCACGCGGATCTCATCGCGCAGCGTCTTCAGCCGCCCGAGGTTCTCCTTCATCCAATCGCGCATCTGCCGCTCGTTCATGACGCCTTCCCTCCATCGCGGTTCCATTCCAAAGGAGAGCAAGGCTCGTGCCGGTTCGCGCTCGGTCGTGGGTCGCTGGGTTCCGCCCGGAAGTGGACACGCGCGGGGGTGGGAGCCGCGGGGGAGTGCCTGTCCCGGACGGAGGGACCGGGGTGGGCGTTGCCCCCCCCACCGTGGGTGCCTAGCTTCGCACCCTGATCCCTCCGGGCTCCTCGTATGGGCCGCGGATGGGTGGGCGCAGGGTGGGGTGGGGAAGGGGAATGGGATCCATGAGCAGGCGCTGGGGCCTGTGTGTCCTCGCAGTGCTGTTGGTGCTGACGGGGTGTGCCGATCGGGACCGTCCGGCCATCGCCGATGGCAGGCTGGCGGCGACGCCGGGTGGTCTGGACTTCCAGCGGGTGGCGATCTTCGACGGGCGCGAAGCGGAAGTGGTGCTGCGCAACGTGGGACGCTCCCGCATCATCGTGGACGAGGCCTGGGTGGAGGGCCCTGCCGGAGCCTGGCAGGTGGACTTCACCCACGAGGGCCCGCACTCGCTCATTCCGGGCGGGGAGTGCACGGTGCGCGTGCGCTTCACGCCGCAGGGCGAGGGGGAGCTGCCGGCCACGCTGGTGGTGCGCTCGGACTCGAAGAAGGAGCCGCTCATCCGCGTGCGGCTGCAGGGCATGGGGGTGGATGCCTGGGCGCGCGTGACGCCGCGGCGGCTGGACTTCGGCCGCATCGAGGCCGACTCCTCCAAGACGCTCACCTTCACCGTCAACAACCCCACGGACATGCCCGTGGAGGTGACGCCGAAGCTGGTGGGGGCGGATCGGGATGAATTCTCCTCGGAGCCGGTGACGCTGGGGCCGGGGGAGCAGCGCGAGGTGCCCATCACCTTCTCGCCGGGGCGGGTGGGGCGCAAGCAGGTGGCGCTGGCGGTGTCGCCGTGCAAGGGCTGCTCGGACGTGGCGGTGCAGGTGGCGGCCGAGTCCCTGGAGCAGGCCGTGGTGGCCGAGCCTCCGCTGCTCGACTTCGGCTCCATCCCCGTGGACAAGGACAGCTTCCGGATGGCTCGCCTGCACAACCTCAGCACGGAGCCCATGACGATCACCGAGCTGAAGCTGGAGGGGCGGGATGCCTCCTTCAGCCACGGCGCTCCGGGGCTGCCGCTGGTGCTGGAGGGCGGAGAGACGCGCACGTGGGAGCTGCGCTACAGCCCGGGCCACATGGGGCCGGCCGAGGACATGGCCTTCTTCCATGTGGTGAGCAAGCGCCACCCCACCACGGACGTGGCGCTGCGCGGCTTTGGCGGCGCGGCGGAGCTGTGCGTGTCGCCCATCGCCCATGACTTCGGGCGCCAGCCGATCGGCTCGAAGACGCCGGTCGTGATCAACGTGAAGAACTGCGGCGCCGCCAACGGGGGGCCGCTCACCATCTACGGGCTCGAGTTCCACTCGTCGGACGGGCACCCGGACACGGACGTGCAGTTCAACGTGGCGCCGCTGCCGCTGCCGCACCGGCTGCTGCCCGGTGAAGAGGTGAGCTTCAAGGTCTTCTACGAGCCCATGCGCGTGGGGGCCGCGGCGGGCCGGCTGCTGATGACGACGGACGTGTACTCGGGCAACACCACGGAGCTGGACTTCACGGGCCTGGCGGAGGCGCACCTGCCCTGCCAGCTGGCCGTCACCCCCGCGACGGTGGACTTCGGCACGGTGGAGCCGGGCTACGGCGCGGTGCTGGGCGTGAAGGTGGCCAACGTGGGCACGGACCTCTGCGCGGTGAAGGACATCCGCCTGAGCGACGACGGGGGCGGGGTGTTCAGCATGCCCGGAGGCGCACTGGACGGCGTCATCATCTGGCCGGGGGACTACTTCAGCTACATGGTGGCCTTCCGCGCGCCCGCGTCGGGCGGTGATTTCACGGGGGCGGTGCAGTTCGAGCCGGCGGATCCCGTCACCCCGGTGGTGAGCGTGCCGCTGATGGCGCACTCGCAGAACGCGTGCCTGGTGGCCTCGCCGCGCTTCGTGGACTACGGCGTGTCGCGTCCGGACTGCGCTCCGGCCCCGCGCGAGGTGAACTACCTCAACGCGTGCCGCAATCCGGTGACGGTGTCCAACGTGTTCATCGGCCCGGGCACGACGGACGGGGAGTTCGAGCTCCACGACGCGCCGGCCACGCCCTTCACGCTGGATCCGAACGACGGCTTCACCGTGACGGTGGGCTACCTGGCCCAGGTGTACGGGCTGAACATGTCACCGCTCTTCGTGGACTCGTCGGACCTGCCGGTGCCGCTGCTCGTCCCGCTCATCGGCGAGTCCTCCAAGCAGATGGACAAGACGGACACGTTCATCCAGCAGGATGGCTCCAAGGTGGACGTGCTCTTCGTGGTGGACAACACGGCGTCCATGGTGGAGGAGCAGCCGCGCATCGTGGCGGCCATGCCCGCCTTCGCCGACGCGGCGCTGGCCCGGGGCGTGGATCTGCACGTGGCCGTCACCACCACGGGCATCGACCCGATCTCCAACGCGTGTCCCGGCGGGGCGCAGGGCGGTGAGGCGGGCCGCTTCGTCCCGGTGGATGGCACCCGGCCGCGCATCATGACGAACCGCACGCCGGGCCTGGCCTCCGTGCTGCAACAGAACGTGAACGTGGGTCAGTGCGCCACGGTGGAGCAGGGCTTCGAGGCCGTGCGGCGCGCCCTGTCGCCTCCGCTGGTGAACAACGCGGACGATCCGCGCACGGCCCCGAGGAACGACGGCAACCTGGGCTTCCTGCGCGACGAGGCGGCGCTGGTGGTCGTCTTCATGGGGGACGAGGATGACCACTCGCCCGACAGCGTGGACACCTACGTGCGCTTCCTTCGCACGCGCAAGGGCGAGAACCAGCCGCAGCGCATGACCATCTACGCCATCGCGCCCACGGCCTCCGGCTGCCCCACCGCGGGTGGTGCCGGCACGCGCTACGCCGAGGCCGCGGGCCGTACCGGTGGCGAGGTGCTCTCCGTGTGCGCCACGGACTACGCGCCGCTGCTCCGCTCGGTGGCCACCAAGGCGTTCTCCGCCCAGGACCGCTTCCCGCTCAGCGAGCCGCCAGACGCCGGCAGCATCACCGTGCGCGTGAACGGCTCCCTGGTTACCAGTGGCTGGACCTACGACGGCGCCACCAACAGCGTCGTCTTCGCCTCGGCGCCCGCTCCGGGCGCGAAGGTGGAGGTCTATTACCGCCGCGCCTGCCGTTGAGCCGCGCGGCGTGAGGACGCGCTCCGGGGCCGGTATTCCGGCTCCGGACGGGACATGTCGGCCCCGGGTGCTACAGCTCTGCATCGGTCTGTGCGGTTGACCGGAAAATTGGACGGCACCCCATGCTGAGTACCCTGAGCGCGTCCCCGCAGCAGGAGGCGACGGTGAGCTCCCGACAGCACGACGACAATTCCACCTCCGAGCGTCCGCTCACCCGCCGCTCGTCCACACCGGCCGCCCGCTCGCCTGGCGGCCTGCGTGTCATCGAAGGAGGAGGGCAGCGCCGGCAGGACGAGCCGCTCGTCTCCCGCGATGCCGTGGCCCGCGTGCTCATGGAGGCGGGCGTGGATCTGCTCCTGCGCCGCATCAGCCCGGCCCGGGCCGCGGAGATCGAGCGCAAGGTGGACCGGGTATTGGATTTGTTCGACCGGGTGGACGCCGCCCCCCTGCTGATGCCCGTGCTGCAGCGGCACCTGGACGACCTGGAGGCCCTCATGAGGGAGACCCGCCAGGTCAGGGCTCCCGCCCGTCGCGGCGGGTAGTGCGTCCCGAGGGGGCGTACGGGGGAAAAGTGCGACAGGAGGTTTGACCCTCCCGGCCGGGCCGCTTACGCTCGGGGGCCCCTTCCGCCTCCAGGTGTTCCTCCTGCACGGCGTGACCGCCGTACCCAGGGGGGGCCGCGTCGCACCGTGTCGAACGAGAACTACGGCAAATACCAGCTCCTCAAGCGGCTCGCCATGGGAGGCATGGCGCAGATCTATCTCGCGCGCCAGCGGGGTCCCGAGGGCTTCGAGAAGCTGCTGGTCATCAAGCGCATCCTCCCGCATCTGGCGGAGAACGAGGACTTCGTCCGGATGTTCCTGGACGAGGCGCGCATCGCCGCCCGGTTGGATCACCCCAACATCGTCGACATCTACGACCTGGGGGCGCAGGACGACACCTTCTTCATCGCCATGGAGTACATCCACGGCGAGGATCTGCGGCGCGTGTGGAAGCGGGCGGAGCGCAGCGGGCAGCTGATTCCCGTGCCGCTGGTGTGCCGCATCATGATCGAGGCCTGCGCGGGCCTGGACCATGCGCACAAGCAGAAGGACGCCCAGGGCAAGCCGCTGGGCATCGTCCACCGGGACATCTCCCCGCAGAACATCCTCCTGACGTTCGAGGGGCGGGTGAAGGTGGTGGACTTCGGCATCGCCAAGGCGGCGGACCAGGCCACCGTGACGCGCTCGGGGGTGCTCAAGGGCAAGTACTCGTACATGTCGCCGGAGCAGGCCGCCGGGAACAAGAGCCTGGACTGCCGCACGGACATCTTCGCCCTGGGCGTGGTGCTCTACGAACTGCTCACCGGGATGCGCCTCTTCAAGCGCCTCACGGACATGGCCACGCTGCAGGCGGTGGCGGATTGCGAGATTCAACCGCCCTCGCAGATCAACCCGCGGGTGCCGAAGGACCTGGACCCCATCGTCATGAAGGCGCTGACGCGCAAGCCGGAGGACCGGTACGCGGAGGCGCTGCAACTGCAACTGGCGCTGGAGGACTGGCTGCTCGCCCACCAGTTGCCGTCGTCCACGGCGCACGTGGCGGCCTTCATGAAGGAGCTGTACGCCGCGCGGCTGGCCGAGGAGGCGCGGCTGGGGGATGTGCTGGTGGTGGACGATGCCGAGAGTGCCTCGCCCGCCGGTGCTGGGAAGACGCCCGACAAGGCCTCCGAGAAATCCTCCGCCGAGACGATGGCGGCGCCGCGCCAGCCGGGCACGCAGGTGCCGCTGCCGGAGCGGCCCTCGCTGCGCACCCCGAGATTGAAGGATGCGCGGGGCACCTCCGAGCGCAAGGCCGTGGAGCCCCGGCGCACCGTGGACATCCGCCGTGCGTCGGCGCCCGAGCTCGCCGAGGAGCCGCGCTCCTACGCCCCCGAGAAGTCCACCCGTCGCCGGACCCCGCCGCCCGAGCCCGGAGACGAGTCGCTCTCCGAGGAGTCGGACCCCGAGAAGACCCTGGCGCCGAGGTCGAGCCGGTCGCGTCAGCCGGCCGTGCAGCCGCCTCCCCAGGAGCCCCAGGAGCCCCGGAAGCCGTACCGGGTCGCGCTGCTGGCGGTGGGCGTGGGGCTCATCGTGGGCGTGGGCCTGGGCGGATGGTTCGCCCTGCACGCGGAGCGCGCTCCGGTGGCGGTGGCGCCCGTGACGAAGCCCGCTCCGCCGGAGCCCTCGCCTTCCGTCCCCGAGCAACAGGCGCCTCCTCGCGAGGAGCCGAAGCCCGTGGTGGCGGCCACCCCGCCCACTCCCACGCCCTCGCCCCGGGTGGAGCAGAAGCCGGAGCCCGAGCGGCCCACTCCGGGCCCGGTGGAGCGCGTGGCCTCGCAGGAGTCGCGCCGGGGAACGGTGCGCTTCGCGGTCACGCCCTGGGCCGAGGTGTCCTGCGGTGGGCGCAACCTGGGCACCACGCCGCTGCCGGACGTTTCCCTCTCCGTCGGCGAGTATGAGTGCAAGTTCTCGAACCCGGAGTTTGGGACGCGTACCCAGCGGGTCGAGGTGAAGGCCAACAGCCACACCAAAGTGGTCGTGAAGTTCTAGCTCGTTCTCCGGGATCTCCGCCTTGACACTCGAAGCAGGTACCCCCATCGGCAAGTACGTCGTCAAGCGCAAGCTCGCCGAGGGAGGCATGGCGGAGATCTACCTGGCCACCTCCACGGGCGCCGAGGGCTTCGAGAAGGAAGTCGTCATCAAGCGCGTGCGCTCGTTCCTGTCGGACGACGAGAGCTTCGTGCAGATGTTCATCGCCGAGGCGCGGCTGGCCTCGGGGCTCAACCACGCCAACGTGGTGCAGATCTTCGACTTCGCCAAGCACGAGGACTCGTACTACCTGGCCATGGAGTACGTGCGCGGCTGCTCGCTGTGGGAGCTGCGCAAGCGCTGCCGGGAGAAGGGCATCTCCGTTCCGCCCGTGCTGGTGGCGCACATCGGCGCGCAGGTGGCGGCCGGGCTGCACTACGCGCACCGGCTCAAGTCCTCGGATGGGGCGCTGGTGCACCTGGTGCACCGCGACGTCACCCCGCACAACGTGCTGCTGTCCTACGACGGCGCGGTGAAGCTCACCGACTTCGGCATCGCCAAGGCCAGCAACAAACTGACCCAGCCGGGCGTGCTCAAGGGCAAGTTCGCGTACATGTCTCCGGAGCAGGCGCGCGGGGAAGAGGTGGACGCGCGCACGGACGTCTTCGCGCTCGGCGTGGTGCTCTGGGAGATGCTCACCGGGGGCAAGCTGTTCGACGGGGACTCGGAGATGGCCGTGCTCCGGGCCGTGCAGGAGAGCGTCATCGCCCGGCCGGCCCGCCTCAACCCGGACGTGCCCGAGGAGCTGGACCGCGTGGTGTGCACCGCGCTCGAGCGGGACCCGGAGGCCCGCTACCAGTCGGCGGGCGAGCTGGAGCGTGCGCTCGCTCAGTGCGTGCTGCGCAGCGCGAACAGCGTGGACGAGACGGACGTGGGCACCTTCGTCCGGCGGCTCTTCGACGTCCCGCTCACCCAGTTCATCGCGGTGCCGTCCGCGCTGATGGAGCGCTCGCAGCGCAGCCGCTCCGGCAGCGTGCCCGTGGCGGGGACGACCCCGGGCGCGCCGGCCCGGAGCCGCACGGGAGAGGCGCCCTCGGTGCAGGTGGCGGAGCCCGCCGCCCAGGTGTCCTCGCCCGCGCGCGAGCCCACCGCGGTGTTGCCCGGCTCGAACCCGGCCTCGGGGCGCGACAGGCCCGTGCGCCCGGACGCCTCCGAGGAGGCCCTGGTCTCCGCCTCCACCCAGGTGTTGTCCCGCGACCCGCTTCCTCCTCGCTCCACCCAGCCGCTGCCCCCGGCCGAGGGGACGAGGAACTCCCGCCCCATGCCCGTGGTGGGCCCGGTGGAGCAGGGGAGTGCGCCGCGGCCCGCGGCCCTCGAGTCCGTTCCCGCCCCCGTCCGGGAGGCCCAGGTGATGTCGCCGGTGACCTCCGCTCCGGAAGCCAGCGGACCGAAGCGCGGGAGCAAGGGGCTCTGGGTCGGCGCGAGCGCGGTGGCCGTGGTCCTCATCGGCGGGGTGGCGGCCCTGGTGGCACCGTCGAAGCCGCCGGCCACCTCGGCTCCTGCCACGTCCTCCGCGCAGGACACCGCCTCTCCCGCACCGAAGGCCGAGGTTCCCCCGCCGCCGGCCCCCGAGCCCGTGCTCGCGGCGGCACCCGATGCGGGCTCTCCCGACGCGGGAGCCCTGGCGGCCGCGGCACCTCCGCCCGAGCCACCTCCCGCCCAGACGGGGAGCGCGGAGCAGACCCCGGCGGAGCAGGCTCCCGTCGTGGAGGCGAAGGGGACTCTCTCCGTCAAGGCCGTGCCGTATGCCGACGTCTATGTCGACGGCAAGCTGGTCCGGCGCGAGCTGCAGGGGACCGCGATCATTCCGCTCGTGGCCGGTCCCCACAAGGTGACCTTCAAGCACCCCTCGCGCACTGAGTCCTTCGACATCACCCTCGCGCCCAACGGCCGGGTGACGAAGGCCTTCAACGCGACGCGCAAGTAGCGCGCCCGCCGTTCACTTCCCGACCCCGTAACCCCCGCGCCGCCGGCTCGCTCCGGCGCGCCACGGCCCTCGTACGCCCGGTGCTACCGACTGCTACAGGCTTTTGTTGACAGCTTCGCGGGCTTTCTGGCATTCAATGGCGTCCATTCAGTACAGTATATTGAATGGAAGGCATGCGGTTGCTGGAGCCCGACGAGCTCGAACGCATCGAACGCGACTTCGCTGGCGGGCTGCCCGCGAGGGAGATCCTCGAGATCTTCCGTCCCCGCGGCGTTCAGCTCTCCGAGGCGACGTTCCGCAAGTACGTGCAGGTAGGCCTGTTGCCCCGCAGCCGCCGGGTGGGGCGCAAGGGCAAGCACCAGGGGAGCCGGGGCCTGTACCCGGTGGAATCAGTTCGGCGGATCAACGCCATCAAAAAAATGATGGCCGAGGGTCACACCCTGGAGGACATCAAGCGCTCCTTCTTGTTTCAAAAGAATCACATCGATCAGCTGGAGCGGGATCTCTCCGAGGTGTTCGAGGGTTTTCAGGATCAGATGGGGGAGCGCGCGTTCGGTACGGAGTACCGGCGCGCACTGGAAGCAGAGCTGGCATCGTTGAAGTCAAGGGCTCGGGAACTGGTCCGGGATGTGTCCCGGCTGGGAAGCGCGGTCACCGCGCGCCGAGACGAAAAGCTCCATTCGCCGTAGGCTGAAGGGTGGGGGACCGGGTAGAGTGGACTCATCGTTGGAGGGGACATGTCTGAAGTGAAGCAGCAGCGGCCGGAGGAGGAGGCGCCCGCGGAGGCGGATGGTGGGGCGGAGCGCCGTCGCTCGAAGACGATGTCGCGGAAGGAGATGGCCAGGGATCTGCGCCGCCGCCGATTGACGGGGCAGATCGATCCCGAGGAGAGCGAGCTCCTCACCGCCGTCGACTCGCAGCGGCCGAAGACGCGGGCGGACTGTGTGAACGGTCCCCGTCCGTGCCTCTTCGTGTCCTGCAAGCACAACCTCTATCTGGATGTGAACCCGGAGACCGGGTCCATCAAGCTCAACTTCCCGGACAAGGAGATCTGGGAGCTGGAGCACACCTGCGCCCTGGACGTGGCGGAGAAGGGTGGCATCACGCTCGAGGAGGTGGGCGCCATCATGAACCTCACCCGCGAGCGCATCCGTCAGGTGGAGACGCGCGGCCTGCTCAAGCTGCGCGAGGCCACCGAGGCCGAGCCCCCGGTCTCCGCCCGCAAGCCCTGAAAATCGGGCCGGAATCCGTTGCCGCACACGGGTTGCATGCTTCGTTGACACCCCGTGGGGTGGTTGCTAGACGGGCCGCCTCTCCTACAGACAGAGGCGTGCAAACCCGTGCTGGCTCTCCTCAGCGTTTCCGATAAACGCGGTCTGGTCCCCTTCGCGCAGGGGCTCGTCCGGCTCGGCTTCGAGCTGCTCTCCACCGGGGGCACGCTCGCCGCGCTCCAGGCCGCGGGGGTCCCCGCAAGGAAGGTCTCCGAGCACACGCAGAGCCCGGAGATCCTCGGGGGCCGCGTGAAGACGCTCCACCCCCGCATCCATGGTGGCCTCCTCGGACGGCCGGACCTGGAGAGTGACCGGGCGGAGATGGCCGCCAACAGCATCGCCCCCATTTCCCTGGTGGCCGTCAACCTCTACCCCTTCCGCCAGACGGTGGCCTCCGGCGCCTCCGAGGCCGAGGTCATCGAGCAGATCGACATCGGCGGGCCCGCCATGGTGCGCGCCTCGGCGAAGAACTTCCGCCACGTGACGGTGGTGGTGGACCCGGAGGACTACGAGGCCGTGCTGGCCGAGCTGGAGAAGTCCCGCGCCACGAGCGAGGAGACGCGCCGGCGGTTGATGCGCAAGGCCTTCGCGCACACCGCGGCGTATGACGCCTCCATCTCGGCCTGGCTGTCGGCGCAGGCCGGTGAGCCGTTCCCCCAGGAGCAGACGCTTGCGTTCCAGAAGGTGCAGAACCTGCGCTACGGCGAGAACCCGCACCAGCGCGGCGCCTTCTACCGGGAGCATGCCGCGCCCGCGGAGCCCACCGTGGCCTTCTCCCGCGTGCTGCAGGGCAAGGAGCTCTCCTACAACAACATCCTGGACCTGGATGCGGCGCTGGGCCTGGTGCTCGAGTTCCCCGAGCAGCCCTGTGCCGTCATCATCAAGCACAACACCCCCTGCGGTGTGGCGCTGGATGCGTCGCTGGTGACGGCCTACCGCACGGCGCGCGCCATCGACGAGGTGTCCGCCTTCGGTGGCATCGTCGCGCTCAACCGGGAGGTGGACCGCGTCACCGCCGAGGCCCTGGCCGAGACGTTCCTCGAGGCCGTCATCGCTCCCTCCTACTCGGCCGAGGCCCTTCAGGTACTGGGGGCGAAGAAGAACCTGCGCCTCCTGGAGGCGGGTCCCGCCCTGGCCTCGACGACTGCCCGGCCGAGGGCCCAGCTGGAGGCCCGGAGCGTGTCCGGTGGCCTGGTCCTCCAGGACAAGGACGCCGTCGAGCCCCCGCTCGAGTGGAAGGTCGTCAGCAAGCGCGCCCCCACCCCGGAGGAGGAGAGGGCTCTCCGCTTCGCCTGGAAGGTGTGCAAGCACGTGAAGAGCAACGCCATCGTGTTCGCCAATGGCTCGAAATTGCTGGCTTCCGGAGGCGGGCAGACGAGCCGGGTGGACTCGGCGAAGATCGCCGCCGCTCGGGGGGGCAAGGCCCTCGAGGGGAGCGCCGTGGCCTCGGACGCCTTCTTCCCCTTCAGGGATGGGCTCGACGAGGCCGCCCGGGCGGGGGCCACCTGCGTCATCCAGCCTGGCGGCTCGGTGAGGGACTCGGAGATCATCGCCGCGGCCGATGAACATGGAATGGCCATGGTGGTCACCGGGGTGCGACACTTCCGGCACTGAGCCATGCGGATCATCTGCCAAAAATGCGCGGCGGCCTATGCCATCGATGACCGGGTCATCACCCCCAAGGGTGTGCGTGCGCAGTGCCCACGCTGCCGTCACCTCCAGTTGGTGAAGCGCGAGGACTCGCCCGCGGCCCCGGAGCCGAAGCCCGCTGCCGCCGCGCCGAAACCCGCCCCCGCGCCGAAGCCCGCCCCCAAGCCCGCCGTGGCGGCGAAGCCAGCGGCCTCTCCCGCGAGACCGGCCACGCCGTCCGCGTCCCTGACCGATTCGCTCTTCGGCGATCTCGGGGACCTCGAGCCGGCGCCGGATCCCACTGAGTCCCCAGCGGACTCGCTGCTGGACGACCTCTCGGCGATCGGCAGGCCGGCCACGCCCGCCGCCCCGTTGGAGAAGGACTCGTTGTTCGGCGATCTCGCCGACCTCACGCAGTCGTCTCCGTCCAATCCGGCGATCGACCTCGGTGCCTCGTCCAGGCCGGGGACGCCGGGCTATTCACTTCCAACGGGCGATCTGCTGTTCGAGGAGCCCGCACCGGCTCCAGCGCCCGTGCCGCAGCCCAGGCCGGCCGTGCCGGTGCAGGCCCGTCCGGCCGCGCCCGCGCCCCAGCCCAAGCCGGCGGTTCCGGCCTACTCGGTTCCGTCCGACGACGCGCTGTTCGACTTCAACTCGCCGCCTGGATTCGACGCGCCCGCGCCCAAGCCAGCTCCCGCGCCCAAGCCGGCTCCTGCCTCCGCCGCGCTGCCGGAGATGGCGGACGATGGGATGTTCGACTTCAACGCGCCGCCGGGATTCAGCGCGCCCCCTCCCGTGGCCGCGCCCACGCCGGCTCCCGCTTCCGCCGCGCTGCCGGAGATGGCGGACGACGGAATCTTCGACTTCAACGCGCCGCCGGGCATGAGCTCGCCACCTCCCGTGGCCGCGCCTCCCGTCGCGGCGGCTCCGGAGGCGGATCCGCTCCTCGACTTCTTCGGCTCGCAGCCGGAGCCCGCCGCGGCTCCTCCGCCCGTGGCGGCGCCCATGCCCGTCGCGGCTCCTGCTCCCGCGAGACCCGCGGCGCCCGCCGGTGGCACCGCCAAGACGTGTCGTGAGTGCGGCAAGCAGATCGTGGACCCGTTCGACCTGGCGCTCGGGGCGTGCGAGGACTGCCGTCGTCGTGCTCCGCAGAAGCCCACGCCCGCGCCCGTTCCCGAGACCCGGCCGGTGGAGGTTCTCGATCTGCCGCCGCTCGGCGATGCGGGTGGGGCCCCGGCGAGCGCGCCCCTGCCTCCAGAGCCTGGCAGTGGCTCACGCCCCGCCCCTCCGGCACTGGCGCCCGAGCCTCGTAGCGCCGTCAACTCGCGTTCTGGCGTGGCCGTGTCGGCGTCCAGCGGAGGCCGTGGCGGACTGATCGCGGCCGCGGTGGTCCTGCTGCTCCTGGGGGGTGGCGGGGCCGCGTACTTCTTCGTCCCCCAGGTGAAGGAGCTGGTGGGCGGCGGCAAGACCGGGAGCGGCGGTGGGTCCACGTCGTCCTCGTCCGGCCAGCAGCAGCCCGCGACGGCCGCGCTGCCTCCCGCGCTGGAGTCCGTGCTGCCCCGCTGGCAGTTGATGTTCGTGGACGCCAGCAGCGGTGACAGCAAGCAATTCCTCGCCCAGGGGCAGTCGCTGCTCGAGAAGGATCAGCGCCTCGCCTACGCGGAGGCCGCGGAGTCCTTCCAGCGGGCGCTGTTGTTGGATCCCCGCAGTGACACGGCCATCTTCGGCTACGTCCAGGCGCTCGCGCTGGGGCTCGGCTCGCGGATGGATGACCCGACCTTCCAGGAGGCGCGCTCGCTCATCGAGGCCGCCGAGGGCCGCTCCCAGCGTGGCCCGGATCTGCTGGTGGCGCACGCCAACCTCCTGCTCGCGCGCTCCGGCAACTCGGAGAACGTGCAGCAGGCGCAGAAGCTCGCCGAGGAAGTGCTGGCCAATCCCAAGGCGGGCACCCCGGCGCAGAAGGCCGAGGCCCACCTGGTGCTGGGCCGTGTCTTCCTGACGTCGTCCCGCGAGCTGGCCAACCAGCACTTCGAGTCGGCGCTGGCGCTCGCCTCGGACTTCCAGCGCGTGCACTACTACCGCGCGCTGGCCGACGAGACGGCCGGTGACTACTCGCTGGCGATCGATCGGCTGAAGAAGCGGCTCGCGCAGGATGCCGATCACTGGGAGACCCGCGCCACGCTGGCCCGCATCTTCATGGAGGTGGGGCAGGTGGAGCAGGCGCGCGAGCTGTACGAGTCGCGCCTCAAGAGCACGCCGACGGACTTCCAGGCGCTCCTGGCCACCGCGGTGTTGCGCTACCAGGTGGAGAACGGGCTGACCGGTGGGCTCGGGGGGCTGCGCGCCCTGCTGCGCAACCGCGACAAGTACGACGAGCGCGAGGTGGCGGAGTTGCTGCTGCACCTGGCGGCCGCGGAGCGCTCGGCCAACAACCTGGAGGCGGCGGCCAAGGCGGCTCGCGAGTCCCTGCAACTGCAGAAGAACAACCCGGCGGCGCACCTTCAGCTCTTCCTCGTGGCCGTGAAGCGCAAGGACGCCACGGCCGCGGCCGAGCACTTCGCCGGCCTCAAGGGCCAACTCGACTCGCCCGTGCTGGAGAAGCTGCTCGAGGGCCGGTTGCGGCTGCTCGAGCGCAAACCCGCCGAGGCGATGCCGCTCTTCCTGGACGCCGCGAAGCAGGATGCGCGCTACGTGGATGCCCTGCTGCTGGCCGGCGTGGCCGGTGCCCAGAGTGGACGCCGTGACGAGGCCTTCCGCGTGCTCGGCCAGGCGAGCCAGGGAGATCCGATGCGGCTGTCTCCCCGGCCGGCCGTCACCACCTTCTACCTGCGCCCGGGAGATCTGCTCGAGGGGCTCGAGGGCTCCATCGTGGGCGCTGGCCGCGGGGACGACGACCTGCTGGCCAACCTCTACGAGGGCCTCCTGCGCTTCCACCAGGGCGAGGGCGCGGCGGCGGAGAAGCTGCTGAAGAAGGTGAACGACATCGACACCAACAACGCCGTCGCGTCCGCCTACCGGACCTTCATCGCCTTGGGCCGCAAGGACCTGAAGTCGGCGAAGGGGCATGCCGCTCGCGCGGTGGCGGGAGGCCGTCAGGTGGCCGTCGCCCACCTGGCCCTGGGCCTGGTGATGTTGGAGTCCAAGGAGCTGGAGCAGGCCAAGCGCTCCCTGCGCGAGGCGGTGACACTCGCCCCCAAGCTGTACTCGGCGGAAGTGAAGCTGGCCGAGATGGAGGGCACCTCCAGCCGTGACTCGGTCCGCGAACGGCTCATCCGGCTGCTGAGCCTGGATCCTTCGTTCCTGCCCGCCAAACGCGTCCTCTACTCACTCGACAAACGAGGTTGATGTGAAGGTCCTTCTGCTCGGCTCTGGCGCGCGAGAGCACGCGCTCGCGTGGAAGCTGTCCCAGAGCCCGCGGTTGACGAAGCTGTGGGTGGGCCCGGGCAATCCGGGCACCGCCCGCGTGGCCGCCAACGTACCGCTGAAGGCGGATGCGCCCGACGAGGTGGTGGCGTTCGCCCGCCGGGAGCAGGTGGACCTGGTGGTGGTGGGCCCGGAGGCGCCGTTGATGGCGGGCGTGGCGGATGCGCTCGGCGCGGCCGGCATCGCCTGCTTCGGCCCGGTGGCGGGGGCCGCGCTCATCGAGGGCTCCAAGGCCTTCGCCAAGGAGATCATGGCCGAGGCGGGTGTGCCCACCGCCGGCTTCCAGGTGTTCACCGACGTGGCCGCGGCCGAGGCCTACGCGGTGGAGCAGGGCCGCATCGTCGTGAAGGCGGACGGGCTGGCCGCGGGCAAGGGCGTCATCGTGGCGCAGGACGCGCGAGCCGCTCGCGAGGCGGTGCGCGCGGTGGGTGCCATGGGAACGGCGGGCCAGCGGATGGTGCTGGAGGAGTTGCTGGAGGGCGAGGAGGTGTCCGTCATCGCCCTGTGCGACGGCGAGCGCTACGTGCTGCTCCCGCCAGCGCAGGATCACAAGCGGGTGGGGGAGGGAGACACGGGCCCCAACACCGGCGGCATGGGCGCCTACGCACCCGCGCCCTTCCTGTCCGCCGCCCAGCTGTCAGAGGTGGGCGAGCAGGTGATCGCCCCGACGTTGGCGACGCTGCGGCGGCGGGGAATCCCCTTCCGGGGTGCGCTGTATGCCGGGCTGATGCTGACGCGCAACGGGCCCCGGGTGCTCGAGTTCAACGCGCGTTTCGGTGACCCCGAGACGCAGGTGCTGATGATGCAACTGGCGGAGGACGTGCTGCCGCTGCTGGACGCGTGCGCGCGCGGCCGGCTGGAGCAGCGCCCGCTCGCGGTGCACCCGGGCGCCTCGGTGGGTGTGGTGCTCGCCGCCCACAACTACCCGGAGACGCCGCGGCGCGGAGATCGCATCGAGGGCGTGGACGCAGTGCCGGCCAGCTGTCCGGTGTTCGCCGCGGGCGTGGAGGAGAAGGGTGGAGCGTGGCTCACGGCCGGTGGCCGGGTGCTCACCGTGTGCGCGCGCGGTGCGGACCTGGCGGAGGCCCGCTCCCAGGCGTACGCCGCCGTGGCCCACCTCCGCTTCGAGGGCATGCACTTCCGCCGGGACATCGGCGCCAAGGGGCTGGGGGCGCCCACCGCGAAGTAACGTGACGCCGTGAGCCTGCTCTCCCGCTATCTGCTCAAGGAGCTGGTCGTCCCCCTCGTGGTGTGGGTGGCGTTCCTCTTCCTGCTCCTCTTCGTCATGCAGTTCCTGCGGGGCTCGGAGGTCATCCTCGGCTCGTCCGTGTCGCTGGAGGATCTGGGGCAGCTCATCGTCTACCTCGCGCCGCACTTCCTGATGATGGCGCTGCCGGTCGCCTTCCTGCTGGCCATCCTCCTGGGCCTGGGCCGGCTGTCGGAGGACCGCGAGCTCACCGCGCTCCAGGCGCTCGGCATCGGCCCGGTGCAGCTGCTCGCGGGGCCCCTGGCCATCGGCGCGGTGCTCGCCGCGCTCATGGTGCTCATCACCTCCACCGCCGAGCCGTGGGGCCTCACCAGCATCAAGACGTTCGTCGCGGACCTCATCAAGAAGAACGTGGTGGGCGACGTGAAGTCGGGCGTCTTCTACGAGGACCTGTCCAACCTCACCCTCTACGCCGAGACGGTCAACGCGGAGGACAGGCGGTGGACCAATGTGCTGCTCCATGACGACCGGGAGCCGTCCGCTCCCCTGTTGATGCTCGCGCGCAATGGCCGGGTGAACACCAACCGCGCCGGACAGGTGCTGACGCTGGAGCTCGGCGATGGCGAGGCGCACCGGGCCAACCAGGATTCCGAGTCCTACTCGGTCATCACCTTCAAGCAGGCGGAGATCGCCGTGGGCGTGGAGGGCTCCATGGGGCGGCGCAACCGCTTCCGCTCGCCGAAGGAGGAGCTCACGCCCTCCGAGTTGCTCCAGGCCGCCGAGGAGGCCGAGCGCACCGGGGGAGATCCCAAGCCCTTCCTCAACTCGCTGTACAACCGGTTGGGGCATGCGCTCGCGCCGCTGTCGTTCGCGCTGCTGGGCACGCCGCTGGCCATCGGGCGGCGGCAGGGCGGACGCGCGTGGGGTTACCTGCTGTCGCTGGGCGGCTACGTGGCCTATCACCTGTTGATGCGCTTCTGCGAGCAGCTGGGCCTGCAGGGCCGGGTGCCGCTGCCGTTGGCCAACCAGCTGGCCAACATCATCTTCGGCGTGGTGGGCCTGGTGGCCATGTACCGCGTCAGCCGGGCGGGGACGGTGCGGTGAAAGGCACGCTCTTCCGCTACGTGGTCCGCACGTACCTCCAGTTCGCGGTGGGCATCCTCGCCGCCGTGATCTCCATCTTCCTGGTGGTGGACTTCGTGGACCGGGCGCGCCAGTACACCGGCGAGGGCTGGCTGTGGAACGTGGTGGTGCTGTACGCCAACAAGGCGCTGGTGGCCACGCAGCAACTCGGGCCCGTGGCGCTGCTGCTGGCGGCGGGCACCTCGGTGTCCTCCCTGCGCAAGCGCGGCGAGGTGACGGCGATGCGCTCCCTCACCTTCGGCCCCAACGCCCTCTACCTGCCGGTGGCGCTGTGCGTGGGACTGGCCTGCGTGGGGCTCATCGCCTTCGACGAGTGGGTGGTGGTGAAGGCGTCCCAGCGCGTGGAGGAGATCACCACCCAGCGCTTCAACCGCTGGGGAGACTGGGGCGTGTACCACACGCCCAAGCAGTGGTTCCGCAAGGGAGATCAGATCTTCTACCTGCGCCGCGGCAACGCGCAGGAGGGCTTCGAGAACGTGGCCATCCTCACCGTCACCCCGGAGTTCCGGCTGGCGCGGCGCGTGGACGCGGAGACGATGCGCTCGGTGGAGGGCACGCGCTGGATGCTGGGGGGCGTGGTGGAGCGCTCCTTCACCAAGGACGGCAAGTCCCAGGTGCGCCAGATGGCGGAGGCCGAGTACGACCTGGGCGTCACCCCGCACACGTTCCGTCTGCGCCCCGGCCGGCCCGAGCAGATGCGCATTCCGGTGCTGCGCGAGCAGATCCGCGTGCGGGGCGAGGTGGGGCGGGATACGCGGCAGTTCTCGCTCGTGCTGCACAACCGCTTCGCCCACCCGATGGCGAGCCTGCCCGCGGCCCTGCTGGCGGTGGGACTGGCACTGCGCCCGGGACGCAAGGGACACCTGACGGTGGCGATCGTCGAGGGCCTGCTCATCTCCGTGACCATGTGGGGCCTGATGGTGGTGACGCGGACGCTGGCGCTCTCGGAGCGGCTGGCGCCCGCGGTGGCCGCGTGGTTCCCGGTCGCGCTGCTGTCGGTGGCCGCGGCCCTGCTGTGGCTGCGCGGTGAGGGCCGGCTGGGAGGCGGTGGCGCGTGAACGACCGGTCCGAGGTGCTCGATCGCTGGTTCCTGGTGTGCCTGGCCCTGTGGGGCGTGGGGTGCCTGTTCCTGGAGGCGTTCGCGGCGGTGGGGCTCGCGGCGTGCGCGTTGGTGGCGCTGGTGGCGGCCCGGCGGAGCGGCGTCACCGTGCGTGGCGCGCTGCGAGCCTGGTGGCCCCTGGTGGCCTTCCTCGCGTGGGCGCTGCTGGTGCCGGCGCTGTCCGGACACCGTCCGAGCGGAACGGGCGTGGCGCGCCTGCTGGACTTCGCGGGCATTCCCGTGGCGGCGGTGGCGTTCGGCCACCTGTCGGACGCGCGGCGCGTGCGTCTGGCGTGGATATTGAGCGCGGTGTTCCTCGTCTCGTGCGCGGTGGCGGGGTTTCAGCACTTCGGGGTGTGGCCCTCGCAGGAGGCCCTGGAGCCGCTCCGGTGGATGCGCCTGTCCTTCGAGCGCGTTTATGAGGCCGTGCCCGGCACGGAGAACCGCTTCATGGCCGGAGGTCTGCTGTTCCACCGGCTGAAGTTCTCGCACATCGGCGGCATGGCGGTGGCCTTCGCGCTGGGCGTGGGGCTGCACCTGAAGGGACGGCGGCGGACGGTGGCGCTGGCCGTGGCGGCGGTGGGGCTCGTCTCCGTGGGCCTCTTCCCGTACGCGCGTGCGGCGAGCGTGGCCCTGGTGGCGGTGATGGGGCTGGTGGTGCTGCTCGGCCTGCCGAGGCGCGTGGCACTGCCCGCATGTGCCGCGGTGCTCGGGCTGGCCGTCTTGACGCTGGCCGTCAATCGGCCTCTGCGCGAGCGTTTCCTCAACAGCTCCACGGAGAAGGGCTCGGGGAGCCGGGCGGCGCTGCTGGAGACGGGCCTGTGCGCGGTGCGCGCGCATCCTGTCACCGGCGTGGGCCCGGGACGTTTCCAGGCCCGCCTCTGGGCCACCCCGGACATGCCCGACCAGGCGCGCGAGCACCCGGGCAAATCCCACAACCAGTTCGTCAGCATGGCCGCGGAGACGGGCATCCCGGGCGCGCTGCTGTTCATGCTGTTGCTTGGCTGGCTACTCTGGCGCCTTCCCCGGAACCGGCCCGAGGGCCTCGGCGCGCTCGGGGCGCTCGCGTTCTTCTGCCTGCTGTCCCTGCTGCATGATCCGCTGTTCCATGTCCAGGCCTCGCAGGCCCTGGTGCTCATCCTGGGAACGGGCCTCAGCGCGGTCTCCCGGCGCGCCTGAGGGGTACTGGCGGAAGGGTCTCGAAGCGGGCTAAGTCATGGCGCGGGCCGCCTGTCTGGCCCACTGCTTCCCATGACTCAACCGGCTGCCAGTGACATTGGTGTGGGCGCGGTCCTGCGGGACACGTACGAGATCACCTCGCTGCTCGGGAAGGGAGGGATGGGCACGGTCTTCCTGGCCCGGCACCGCCGGCTCCCGGGCAAGCAGGTGGCCGTCAAGGTCCTCCAGAACAGCGCGAGCCTCAATCCCGAGCTGTATGCGCGCTTCCGCCGCGAGGCGGAGATCGCCTCCCAGCTCGGCCATCCCAACATCGTCGAGGTGCTCGACTTCGACACCCTGCAGGACGGCACGCCCTTCCTGGTGATGGAGTTCCTGCGAGGCGAGAGCCTCGAGCAGCGTCTGGCGCGCGGCCCGCTTCCGGTCGATGTGGCGCTCTCCATCGTCCGGCAGGTCTGCTCGGCGCTCCAGGCGGCGCACCGCGCTGGAGTCGTCCACCGCGATCTCAAGCCCGCCAACATCTTCCTCTCCCCCACCGACTCCGGGGGCGTGGTGTCCGAGCGGGTGAAGCTGCTCGATTTCGGCATCTCGAAGATGCTCGACTCGCAGACGCTCCAGACGCAGGAGGCGGTGCTGATCGGCACGCCGCAGTACATGGCGCCCGAGCAGGCCCTGGGGAAGAACAGCGAGGTGGACGCGCGCACCGACATCTTCGCGCTCGGGTGCATCGTCTACGAGCTGATGTCCGGCCGGCCGCCGTTCGCCGGAGACGGTGGCAGCATCGTGCAGGTGGTCTTCCGCATCGTCCACGGGCAGCCCGAGCCCCTGGCCTCGCTCTGCCCGGACCTCTCTTCGCGGATCATCGGGGCCGTGGAGAAGGCGCTCGCGAAGAGCCCGCAGGACCGTTACCCGGATGTCAGCGCCTTCGTTGCCGACCTGACCGGCAGCCCGCTCCAGTCGCTCGCCGGAGTGGGGGTGCCCTCGTTCTCCTCGTCGCGTGCGGCGTCCGTGCCTTCCGCCGCGGCGGATGATGGGCTCGGCGCGACGCACATGCCTTCGTCCACGGCGCGCTTTGGGGCTCCGGCTGCTGGTGCGGATGATGGGCTTGGTGCGACGCATATGCCCGCGTCGACCGCGCGCTATGGGGCTCCGGCTGCTGGTGCGGATGATGGGCTTGGCGCGACGCACATGCCTTCGTCCACCGCTCGCTTCCCGGCTCCTGGTGCCGCCGCGGCGGATGATGGGCTTGGCGCGACGCATATGCCCTCGTCCACCGCCCGCTTCCCGGCGCAGCCGGTCCCCGCGCCAGCCGCTGTGGCGGATGAGCGCGGATTCACTGCGGCACATGTGTCCTCGTCCAAGGCTGGTATCCCAGCTCCCGTTGTGCAGTCGCCACCGGCAAGCCCGGCTCTCGCTTCTCCTGCCTCAGTCGCGGCTCCTGTGCCTGAGGCCGCCCAGGTCACCGTACCGCCGACAGCCCCTGCTCGCTCGGGACCGGGGATGGGCATGAAGGCGGGAGGGGCCGTGCTGTTCCTCGCGCTCTTGGCCCTGGGCGGTTGGTTCGCGACCCGCTCCAGTGCTGTCCCCGCGGGCGGCACGCCCGAGCCCGTGGCGGCGAAGGCGCCCACTCCAAATCCCGTCTCTGCTGTTCCCATCGAGCCGAAGGTCCCGGCCGTGCCTGTCGCCGAGACCAAGCCTGTTGCCGAGACCAAGACCGTCGCCGAGACCAAGCCCACTGCGGTCGCTTCTGCACCCAAGACTCCAAAGCCCAAGGCTCCCGTGGCCACTGTGAGCGAGGCCCTGCCGGAAGGGGTGCGTGAAGACATCCAGAATGCGGAGAGCGCGCTCGCTGCCGGTGATTTCCAGAAGGCAATTAGTCTCGCTCAGACCAGTCAGCGGAAGAAGGTCACCCCGGCGTCGTTCTCCGTGCTCGCGCGTGCTTACTGCCGCAAGAGGGATCTCAATGGCGCCAAAAGGACATTGCTTGAGGGGAAGCAGCGGAAGATGTTGTCGGATAGGGAGCGAGAAAAGGTCATCGATTTCTGCGCGGATCACGACTTTCCGCTTGAGTTCTGAGCGCTCATGCCCGACTTGCGCGGGCCCTGGCACACCCCACAGGAGGCAAATGTGAGAGCGGTTCTGGCGATGTTCATCGCGGTAGGAGTGTTGTCTTCAGTCCCCGCCCTGGCGGCGGTGCCAGTGGAAGCGGGGAAGGTGTTCTCCGGCAAGGAAGGGGAACTGGTGTCGGTCGTTCCGCTCTCGCCGGTGGAGAGCAAGAAGGCCCTCCTGCGCGTGCAGGGCACGGGCAGCGAGCTCGATGGCAAGGCGCTTCCCTACGACGTGAAAGAGACGGGCGACTACGTCTACTACACCACCGAGATCCGGGGCCGGAGCTTCTCCACCCTCATCGCGCGCCCGGCGAGCGGCGGGACCCGGAGCTACACCCTCAACCTGCCCGGCAAGCGTGACGGCATCTCGGTGTCCTACGACGATGATCGCACCAAGTCCCTCAAGGGCGAGGAGGTGTACACACTCCATCAGAAGCAGAAGGCAGATGGCACGCTCACCAGGCTGATGGCGTTCGACCGCAAGGCCGAGGTGGCCGAGGTCGAGACGACGCTCGCCGAGCCGGTGAAGTCCATGAACACCGCGTGCGGCACTTCGGTGAAGGTGGCGATCGACTGGAACAGCATCTCGGACGAGCTGCTCAAGTCGTACAGCATCGCCTCCTACTGCGAGAGCCCGTTCGACGCCCTGGAGTCCCTGTGCGCGACGGCCGAGGGCAAGAAGGCCATCCAGGCGCATGTGAAGGAGGTCTCCTGCCGCTTCGGTGACGCCCTGAAGCTGGAGGTTCAGGCAGGCCGCGTCGCCTGGACGACCGCCAAGGACGCGTCGAACCAGGAGTCGTTCGCCACGAACTACTTCACGGAGAACCTCGAGTCCGCGAGGGGCCAGGGCGAGAAGCTCTCCGAGCGGCTGCGCCTGGAGAAGATCCGCGTATGCACCGACAACAAGGGGCACTACGTGGCGCTGATGCCCCATGAGCGGCAGACCGTGCAGTTGGCCTACGGCGACGACAAGAAGTTCGTCCAGGTCGCGTCTCCGCCCTGGGTGCTCTCCGGCTATCACTTCCTCGAGCCGCGCTTCTTCAACAAGACGATGAACCCCTCGTTCCGCGGGCTCGACATGCGCGTGTACTCGGAGGTGGAGCTGAGCGACGAGAAGAAGACCTGCGCGGTCCGCTGCGGCGATCGCACCATCCCCTTCACGCTGCTCGAGTCCGAGAAGGCCCAGGAGCTGGTGGCGAAGGCCACCATCGAGCCCAATCCGCAGCAGTACGTGCCCTATGCGCTGCTGCGCGATCAGCAGGGCCGCTACTACCTGGTGGAGCGGGGCTTCCAGCCGGGACAGGAGCGGAGCTTCCGCGTCTACATCGGCCCCAAGGGCAACCTGCAGCAGCAGAAGATGACGGACATCGTCTCCGACTCGGAGGGAGAGATCTTCGCCACGAAGAAGGGCGAGCTCCGGCTGGTGCTGGACCGGGCGGCCTCCTCGACGTGGCTCGAGAAGAAGAAGAAGACCGAGCTGCGCCCGGTGCCTGTCGAGGAGAACCTGCCGCTCATCTACAACGAGCTGGGGGTCTACACCGGTGCCCGCCTGGGCACGCCGTGTGACGACCAGTAGCTCCGTGCGCGCTGTCCCCCGGATGGAGCGTGTCCGCATTTGAACGCTCCACCGGGAGGCCCGTAGACTGCCCCCGCTTTACTTCTCTTTTCGGGGGCAGCAGACATGAAGCGGTTGTTCGCGTTGGCGTTCTCTTTGGGGTGCGCGGTGCCGGTGTCCGCCATGGCGGCGGATACCATCAAGGTGCAGATCCTCAGCGCCACGGTGAAGGATCAGAAGATCGCCGGAGCGGAGGTCATCGCCCAGAAGAACGGCGAGGCATCCATCAAGGGCACCACGGCGGCGGACGGCACGGTCCGGTTCGAGAAGCCCTTCGGCGGCGCCGATGACAGCGCGGTGAGTCTGATCGTCAAGAAGGATGGTTACTCGAACCTGGTGGTGAGGTGCCCGTGTGATGGCCTGTCGTACGCCATCAGCCCGGTGATGAGCCAGAACCTGGACGGCATGCGCATCGTGCTCAACTGGGGCGCGCAGCCGAGCGATCTGGACTCGCACCTGGTCCACCCCTCTACCCACGTTTTCTACTCCGCCAAGCAGGGTGACCTGGCCAACCTGGACGTGGACGACACCACGAGCTACGGCCCGGAGACCGTCACGCTGGAGAAGAAGAAGAACGGCGTGAAGTACCTCTACGCCGTGCACAACTACACCGAGGGCGACAAGCAGGGCTCGGTGACGCTCTCCAACAACAGCCAGGCGAAGGTGTTCGTCTACGTGGGCTCCTCGCTGGTGCGCACCTTCACGCCGCCCAGGGGCAAGGCGGGCAACGTCTGGGTGGTGTTCGGCATTGGCGACAACGGCGAGTTCTACGACATCAACAAGTTCACCGACGTGAAGGACCGCGGCCAGGTGGGCTCCTTCATGCAGGGCCTCATCAAGGGCGGCGGCTTCCAGTCCGTGCCCGAGGTGTCGGTGGATCAGACGCGGCTCGCGGACACGCTGAACAAGCAGGGCGAGAAGGCCTATCACGCGGGCAAGCTCGACGAGGCCGTGTCGTTGTACCTGGAGTCCATTGCCAACAACCCGGAGCATGGGCAGGCGTACAGCAACCTGGGGCTGGCGTACCAGAAGCTCAACCGCAACGCCGAGGCGCTGTGGGCCAACCGCAAGGCCATCGCGCTGGCGTCGGGCAAGGCCGCGGCCACCATCCGCGCGAGCTCCTTCTACAACATCGCCCGTGTCTACGAGGGTGAGCAGAAGTGGGCCGAGGCGTTGGAGAACTTCCAGTCCGCGCTGGGCCAGAAGGACCACGACGCCTACAAGAAGGGCATCGCCCGGATGCAGGAGAAGCTCGGGCAGAACTGAGCCGTCTTTGCAACGCCGAGCCTAAAAGCAGGGTCCACCCGTGAACATCCGCCCTTCACATCGTGAGGGGCCCTCCCAATCATCCGCCCGGTATGGAGAACGAGAAGAACAAGCTGGCGGATGGTGAGGAGTTGCACCACCGCTTCGGCAGCCACCTGCGCCGCCTCAGGACCGCGCAGCAGCTCACCCAGGAGCAGCTCGCGGAGCGGAGTGGACTGTCGGTGGACGCCATCCGGCGCATCGAGCGGGGGGCCTTCTCCCCCTCGCTCGAGACGTTGGCCAAGCTGACGGAGGGGCTCGACGTCTCCTTGAAGACGCTGTTCCAGACCTTCGAGCGCGAGAAGTCCGATCGGGTCGCGGAGATCTGCGACTTCCTGTCCAACCGCTCCGGGAGGGACGTGCAGCTCGTGTGGCGTGTGGTGCGCGCCATGTTCGAGGAGCGCTGAGCGCTCCGGCGGATCCTCTGGGACGGACCGGGCGGATGTTCCCTGTTGCCCGAGCACGTGCTGGTCTAGTCACGCGAGGACATGCCCGTTCCTTCCCGCGTCGTCCTCGTGGTCGAGGACGAGACCGATCTTCGCGAGATCATCCAGGATGTGCTCGCCGGGGAGGGGTACCAGGTGACGTGTGCGATCGATGGAGCCCAGGCGCTCGAGCTGCTGGCGGGTGGCCTGCGGCCGGGCCTGGTGCTGCTCGACTTCTACATGCCCCGGCTGGATGGCTGGGCCTTCCTCGAGCGGATGAGGGGCGAGCTGGGTCTGGGTGATGTGCCTGTCGTGGCCATCAGCGGCTCGAACGTGTCCCATCCCTCCGTCACCGCCGTGATGCGGAAGCCTTTCGACATCTCCGAACTCCTGGAGATCGCTCAGCGGTTCGCGGGATGAGGGCTGGCTCCTCCGCTCGCTCCACGGCCGTGCGCGGAGTGGGGGAGAGCGGCTCCCGTGTAGGCTGCTCGTGAGCGCTATAGGCTGAGCGGCCCCGGTGTATCGCGCCCGGGTCATTCGCCGCATGAGCGCCAGCCGTCTCGAACAACTCCGCGCGGAGGTCCGCGCCCGCGCCGAGAACCGTCCCGGGGTCTACCGCATGAGAGGCCCCTCGGGAGAGGTGCTCTACGTGGGCAAATCGGTGAAGGTTCGCACGCGGTTGCTCTCCTACTTCCGGGCGCAGCGAGGGGAGAAGGGGGCGGAGATCATCGGGCACGCGCACGGGGTGGAGTGGGACTACGAGCCGAGCGAGTTCGCGGCGCTCTTGCAGGAGTTCCGTCACATCAAGCGCTGGCGGCCCCCGTTCAACGTGCAGCACAAGCGGGACAACTCGTTCTGCTTCATCAAGCTGACCCGCGAGCCCGTGCCGCGGCTGCTGGTGGTGGGCCACGTCATCAACGACGGGGCCGAGTACTTCGGTCCGCTCCGAGGGCGGCAGGGCGCCACCGCGGCGGTACGGGCGGTGGGTGATCTGCTGGAGCTGCGGGACTGCTCCTCGGACACGCCCATGCGGCTGGCGGATCAGATCGAACTCTTCCGGTTGAAGGAGGATCCGCGCTGCATGCGGGGCCAGGTGGGGCGCTGCCTGTCTCCGTGTGCCGGAGGCTGCACGCGCACGGAGTACATGGCGCGCGTCAACCAGGCGCGGGACTTCCTGAATGGGGTGACGGACCAGCCACTGGCCCTGCTGCGTGAGCGGATGAGCATGGCGTCCCGGCGCCTCCAGTTCGAGTACGCCGCCGAGTTGAGGGACCGCGCGGAGACGCTGGAGCGTGTGCAGGCCGAGTTGCTCGAGATTGGCCAGTTCGTGGAGCGGCTGTCCTTCGTGTACACGGTGCCGGGTCATGACGGGGAGGATCGTGCCTACGTCATCCGCCGGGGGAGCGTGCGCGCCGAGTCCGCCGCTCCGCGTACGCCGCACGAGCGGCTCGCCCTGGAAGCGACGGTGGGCGAGGTCTTCGAGCGGCCAGAGCCGGCGATGATTGGCCTGCGGGCCCACGAGGCGCAGGAGGTACTGCTCGTGGCGCGCTGGTTCCGCCTCAACCCGGGGGAACTGGAACGGACCGTGCCCGTGGTGACCTTCCCTGCCCGTGGACCAGCTCTGGGAGCCGTGGAAGCCCCCTCTCCCTCTGGGAGAGGGTTGGGGTGAGGGTCTTCACTCAACCGACGACGGTGAAGCTCCCCAGGTCCGTGGCCCGGCCGTTCACGAGGGCCTCGACCCGGTGCGTGCCGGCGTAGTGCTTGCGCGTCGTCAGGGTGGCGAAGGAGATCGACTTCTCGAGGGTGCAGGAGGCACCGGGGAGGAGATCGACCTGGGTGCCCTTGAAGACCTTGGGACTGGCCGAGCCGTTCGCCTTGACGAAGTGCACGGCGAAGTCGACGACGGCCTGCTGGCGTGTCTTCGCGGGGTTGGTGACGGACAGGGTCATGGAGACGCTCTCTCCGAGCCGGACGCGCCTGGGTTGGAACGAGGCCGTCACCTCGAGCTCTCCGCCTCCCTGGAATCCGAGCACCGAGAGGGCGCGCGCATCACCTCGCTTCACGGCGGAGCGGAGCGCGTGGCGGATGATCCACAGGCGCTCGGGCGAGGCCCCTTCCTTCCAGCGGGCGCAGGTGTCCACGAGGACCTCGGGGTGGTCCTTGCCGATGTCGTTCAGGTTGTTGGCGACGGAGCGTCGGACGTAGAGCTCGGGGTCATCCTTGAGCAGCTCGAGGAGCGCGAGCACCGGGCGGGGATCCTTCTGGAATGCACGGAGCCGGGAGGCCCAGGGGAGCCGGGGCCGCGTGCCCTCCGAGACGAGCCGCCGGACGTGGACGTTCGGATCCTTCGTCCACTGGTGGAGGCGCTCCAGGGTTTCGCGAGGGTAACGGTCGATGAACGGGCGGATGGAGAACTCGGAGGTGAACCGTTTGGTGAGCTCGTAATGGGCGCGCATCGACGTCTCGAAATGCTCGAGCCCGTGCTCCGCGACGTACATGGTGTGGGGCATGTAGATGAACACGCCCATGCCCTGGAGTTCCTCGCGTTCGTGCTCCGGCCCGAGCGAGCGCAGCAGGATGTCGGCGGAGCGCTCGAAGTCGGCGGGGAGGGCGCGGTGCATGGCCCGCATGATGTGGCGGGCACGGCCCAGGAGCTCGTGGGCCTCGAGTCCGTCAGTGGCCTCGGAGAGGAAGCGTTGCTCCGGGAAGGACGTGTGGGCGCCACGCATCATGGTGGAGATGCGCTTCACCACTCTCTGGTCGAAGAAGTTCTTGAGCTGCTCGGGCATGTTTTCCTTCACTCCTCGGAGGGCTCCGATTCTGCATTCTCCTGCTGTTCCTGTTCGGCCTTTCGTTTCTCCCGCTCTTCTCTCAGGCGCGACAGGGAATGCAGGGTGTGGCGGTTGAGATTCTTGTGATACACGGCGTGGTAACGCTCACCCGCGATCGTTACCAGCAGCATGGGAGAGGCAGGATGACTCGTCAGCCACTCCAGGGCTTCCTCCCGGGTGTTGAACGATGCGGCCACGGGAGGCAGGTGCTTCGAGCTGGAATCATCGAGGAAAAGCTCCGCTATATCGTTTCGCCACAACTCACGAAAGCCCTCCTCACGTGAATACCAGATATTGAAATACTCATCGCCGATCAAAATCTTGCCGCCGCTGGGCGGTTGCGAGAGGCTGTTCAGCCAGGCGTATGCCTCATCGCGCGTGTTGAAATGGGCGATGGCTGGCGGAGGAATAGAGCGATAGTCTATGATGTGGTTCTTGAATGCCTCTTGCTGGTTGGTGTCTGCGACGAAATTGAGCAATTCGATGATGACGAGCGTGTACAGTTTTTGTGCCGGATCCGCTGTTTCATCAAGTGCTTGGAGGAGGAGTGCCATGCCCTGTTGCGCCAGTGCGTCCGTGTGCGCTTTGAAGGTGGCGCTCACGTAGCAGGTGCGCGTGGGGTCCAGCCTTGTGCGGTAGTCTTCAAAAACGTAGACTTGGCCGGTACTGACGATGAAGAGCCAGTGTTCGCGCACGTACTGCCAGGCAGCAAGCTCTCCCTCTCTTCCGGCCGATTCAGCCGCCCGTTGCAGGCTCCCAAGCCTTAGCAAGCCTTCATTGAGGAGATCATGGATTTGCATTCAAGACCTCGGAGACACGTGGGGCGGCGGGAAATCCCGATAGCGGCTCTATCGAAGCCACCGCAAGGAGCGGTACCAGGTAGAGAGCACCTCCCCCCGAGCCTGCCATGGCGGCGACGAATGCCACCCCCGCGATGACAATGAGGGTACCCGTCACGATTTCCTTCCGGTGTTTCTTGAGCCAATCAACAGCGATTTCCACGCCCGTGAACTCTTGAACTTCCTGCTCGGCCCATGGCCCCTGTCCGTTGATGCACCTCTGGTGGAAATCCGTGCAGGTGCGTTCACACCAGCGGCCCCTGTTTTTTGCCCATGACCCAAGATAGCTCGGGTACTTTCTACCTTCGATCGGGATGGGTCTCGGGCTGCTCGTGCACAGTGAAATGCACATCTGCTGTTTGGAATCACAATGGGCGGAGGAGGTCGCGACGCGCACGAGCCTTCCATCAAGTCCACCGTGGCTCGCGTGGTAGGGGTATTTCGTCAGGTCGAAGTCCTCGAGGGGCTTCCAGGTGTGGCTCACCTGCCCGTCCGGCGATTCTTCGATGACGAGCACAGAACGGGCCAGTTCCCGCGCGCTCATGGGTCCAGGGGCTGGGTAGCGGGTGGCCGTACAGGCCGCAAACAGCAGACAGAGGACCGCGGCGCCGAGCCTTCGTGGCGCCAGAATCGTTTTCATGGGGTGCATGTACCTTCTGGTGATCTTTGTTTGGGCGTACCTCAGCGCGACTCGAGTGCCCGGCGGTAGGTGGCCAGGGTCCGTCTCGCACAGTCTTCCCAGTTGAAGAGCGCGGCACGCTCGCGGCCCTTCTCCGACAATTCGCGGCGCAGGGCATCCTCCCGCAGTAGCTTCAGCGCCGTCTCCCGCCATGCGTTCGCGTCATCCGGCGGGAGCAGCAGCGCGGCATCGCCCACCACCTCCGGCAGCGACGTGGCCCGCGCCACCACCGCCGGTGTGCCGCAGGCCATGGCCTCCAGCGGCGGCAACCCGAAGCCCTCGTAGCGCGAGGGCATCAACAGCGCCGTCGCCGCCCCGTACAGGCGCGGCATATCGTCCTCGGGCAGGTCCGCCAGCTCGATCGTCGAGTCCGGGAAGCCCAACTCCCACACCGCGCCCTTGCCCGCCAGCAGCACCATGGGCACCGGTAGCGACGGCGCGATCTCCGCCAGCATCCCCAGGTTCTTGAAGGCCTTCGTGTTGCCCACCGCGAGGAAGAAACGCGGCGGCAGCTTCCGGCGCTCGCGGAAGTCCTTCAGCTCCGACGCCGTGGGCGGCTGGTAGCGCGCGTCCACCCCGTTCGGAATCACCTGCAGCCGGTAGGGCGACAGGCCGAGCTCCCTCGCCAGCTCCGCGCGGGAGAACTCGGACACGGTGATGAGCGCCTTCGCCGTCTTCGCCCTCGGGCCCACCACCAGCTTGTAGTAGGCGCGCTGGCCCAGGCCGTACTCCGACGACAACACCAGGTGGTTGGCGTCGTGCAGCGTGGCCACCAGCCGCCCCGGCCACAGCGCGGGTACCGAGAAAGAAGTCGCGTGGAACAGCTCGGGCGCCAGCCGGACGAGCGAGGCGGCGAGCGCTGGTTGCTCCAACGGCGACAGGAAGCCCACCGGGCAGCGGTGCAGGGGGATGCGCGGCGTGAGCGCTCCCAGCCCCTCCGGCAGCCCCTCCGGGCCCGTCAGGCCGCTGAAGCTCAGGTCCGGCGCCAACTCCGGCAGCCGGCTCGCCAGTTCCAGCGCGTAACGCGCGATGCCGTGCAGCCGGCCACGCACCATCCGCAGGTCGATCAGGACGCTCGCCACGGAGGTGCCCCTACCACACGCGCGGACCCAAGTGGGGCGCTCGGTTGGCTGGTTGTCGGCAAGCGGGCCCGGCGGTGATACAAGGCCCGCCCGTGAAGGTCGCCCTCGTCCACGACTGGCTCGTCACCCAGCGCGGCGGTGAGCACGTGCTCGAGGCACTGTGCGAGCTGTTCCCGCAGGCGGATATCCATACCCTCGTGCACCGCCCCGGCGTCGTGCACCCGCGCATCGAGTCGCGGCCCATCCATACCTCCGTCCTCCAGCGCATTCCCCGCATCCACAAGCTCTACCGCCACTTCCTCCCCGTCCTCCCCCAGGTCATCGAGTCCATGCGCCTGGAGGGCTATGACCTCGTCATCTCCTCCAGCCACTGCGTGGCCAAGGGCATCCGCAAGCCGCCCGGGGCCAGGCACCTCGCCTACGTGCACGCGCCCATGCGCTACATGTGGGATCTCTTCGACGACTACTTCGGGCCGGGCCGTGCCTCGCTGCCGGTGCGCGTGGCGGCGCACGCCGTCCGCCCGTACCTCCAGAAGTGGGACCGCGAGAGCACCGCCGGGGTGGACCGCATCCTCGTCAACAGCCAGCACATCGCCGGCAAGGTGCAGCGCTTCTGGGGCCGCGAGGCCGCCGTGGTCTACCCGCCCATCGCCCTGGACCGCTTCTGCCAGCACCCGCTCGAGGGGCTCGGCCAGGGCGGCTACTACCTGTGGCTCGGCGCTTTCGCTCCCTACAAGCGGCTCGACATCGCCCTGGAGGCCTTCCGCCACCTGGAGGCCCCGCTCTGGGTCGTGGGCACCGGCCAGGAGGCGGCGAAGCTCACCTCGGGGCCGCTGCCCTCGCACATCCGCTTCCTCGGCTCCGTGCCCAACGAGGCGCTCGCCGGCCTCTACCGCGACGCGCGCGCCCTCATCTTCACCCCCGAGGAGGACTTCGGCATCGTCCCCCTGGAGGCCCAGGCCTGTGGCCGCCCCGTCATCGCCTACGGGCGGGGTGGGGCGCTGGAGACCGTCAGCCCCCGCACGGGCCTCTTCTTCGACGAGCAGACGCCCGACGCCCTGGTGGAGGCCGTGCGCCGCTTCGAGCAGTGGGAGCCCGCCTTCCAGCCCGCCGATGCCCGCGCCCAGGCCGAGCGCTTCAGCCGCGCCACCTTCCTGCGCTCGGTACAGGCCGAGGTGGACGCGCTGATGGCTCCCTCCGCCCCCGTCCGCCGGGCCGCCGTTCCCTGAGAGCCCTGACACCGGTGTCCTGGTGGGTGTCTTTTCCGAGGGTCCCGCCCCCGGCTCCGGGGCTCGCACCGTTGGCCACAAGCCCGGGCAACCCCTTGGATTCCGGGCGCTTTTCATGGTAGGAGCCCACCCGGCCGCATGGGGTGTCCGCTACGGGACGGCTCGTGGGTGCGGGGTGCGACGATTGCAGGTCGCGGCCGAGCGTTTTGCAGGCCACAGAAGGAGGCCCGCGTGTTCAACCGGTTCCAGCGCTTCTATACGTCCATCAAGGTCGCCGCCGACGTGGTGATGCTGACATTGGCGTTCGCGCTCGCCTACGTCAGCCGCTTCGAGGGCCCCATCCCCGTCTACTACGGCCTGCCCGCCGTGCAGGAGACGCTGCTGTCGCTGGCGACGGTGCTCATCGTCTTCCCCGTCACCTACCGGCAGGCGCGGCTGTACGCCACCAACCGGGCGCGCACGCACATCGGCGAGGTCTTCGAGGTCTTCAAGGCCACCATCATGGCCACGCTCATCGTGGTGGCCCTCACGTACTTCACCCGTGAGCGCTACTCGCGTCTGATGCTGGCCTTCTTCGCCACCTACTCGTTCGTGGGCGTGTCCGCGGTGCGGCTGGTGCTGCGCGCGGTGCTCAACGAGGTGCGCCGGCGCGGCTTCAACCTCAAGTCCATCCTGGTCATCGGCGCGGGAGACCTGGGCCAGCGCGTCATCGAGACGGTCGAGGGCCACAAGGAGCTGGGCTTCCGCGTGGCCGGCGTGCTCACGCTGCGCCCCGAGAAGGTGGGCCAGCAGGTGCGCGGCGTGCCCGTGCTGGGGCTCGTCAAGGACGTGGACGCCGTGCTGGATGCGCACCCGGTGGACCAGGTCATCATCGCCGTGCCGCTCGAGGAGCAGGCCGCCGTCAAGCCGCTCATGGAGCAGCTGGCGCTGCGCACCGTGGACGTGAAGGTGGTGCCGGACCTCTACCAGTACGTCACCCTGTACGGCGGGCTCGAGGAGTTCGGCGGGCTGCCCATCATCAGCCTCCAGGGCGATCCCATGTCCGGCTGGAACATGGTGGCCAAGCGCGTCTTCGACATCCTCTTCGCGCTGGTGGCCATCGCCGTGAGCGCGCCCATCATGCTGGCCGTGGCCATCGCCGTGAAGCTCACCAGCCGCGGGCCCCTGCTCTATGCCCAGGAGCGCATGGGCCTGGATGGCGACACGTTCCACATCCTCAAGTTCCGCACCATGCGCGTGGACGCCGAGTCCTCCGGCGCCATGATGGCCAGCAAGGACGACCCCCGGCGCACGCCCATTGGCACCTTCCTGCGCAAGTACTCGCTCGACGAGCTGCCCCAGTTCTTCAACGTGCTGGTGGGCGACATGAGCCTCGTGGGTCCGCGCCCCGAGCGGCCCGTGTTCATCGAGGAGTTCAAGAAGCAGATTCCCCGCTACCACCTGCGCCACAAGGTCAAGGCCGGCATCACCGGCTGGGCGCAGATCAACGGCCTGCGCGGGCAGACGTCCATCCAGAAGCGGATTGAGTACGACCTGTACTACATCGAGAACTGGTCGCTGCTGATGGACTTGAAGATTCTCATCCGCACTGCACTGGGCGGCTTCCTGTCGAAGAACGCCTACTAGCTCGCAGAGCGTCCGGGCGGGTGTGTGGGCTGCCGCACGCCCGGAGCCGAGACTCCTGCGCTCCCGGTCGCGGACCGGTCTAGTATCCGGGGCGCATGGCTGAACAACAGCTCGGAGCGCATCTGGTCCGCAAGGGCCTCATCACGCAGGCTCAGCTCGATGAGGCGCTGAAGTCACAACTCATCTACGGCGGCAGCCTGGGCACCAACCTGGTCGAGCTGGGAGTGCTCGACCTGGGCGTGTTGGGGCAGGCTCTGTCGGACACGTACCACTTCCCGCTCGCGCAGGACGCGGAGCTGGAGGCGGCGACGGCCGAGACGATCGCGCTGCTCAAGCCCGAGCAGGTGCGCAACCACCTGGCGTTCCCGCTGGCCCTCGAGGGCCGCCGCCTGCGCGTGGCCATGGTGAATCCGCAGGATCCCAAGCACGTGGACGCGCTCGGCTTCGCCACGGGCATGCGCATCGTGCCGGCGATCCTCCCGGAGCTGCGCCTCTTCGACTTGCTGGAGAAGCGCTACGGCATCCCCAAGCCGTCACGTCCCGTGCGTCCGGGTCAGCCCAAGCCCGCGGTGGGGCAGGGGGCTCCCGTCGCGCAGCGGCCCGCGCCGTTGTCCGCGCAGGCTCCTGCCTCGGCCCAGCCGGCTCCGGCCGCCGCCGCGCGGCCCGTGGCCCCGGGTGCTTCGGCTCCTGCCGCGCCAGGTGCGCCGCAGCCTCCCGCTGCCGGTGCTCCGGGCGCGGTGGCCGCCGCTCCGCGTCCCGCGGGCGCTCCGCCCGTGGCCGCCGCTCCGGGTACCAATCCTGGGATGAATCCCCAGGCTCAGCCTCCGACGGCGGCTGTCGCGGGCCAGCCCCCGGGCGCGCGGCCGACGCCCGCGGCTCCCGCTGGGGCCCCAGGTGTTGCCGCGAAGCCCGCTTCCGCTCCGGTGCCGGGCGCGCCCGGTGCCGCCGTGGCTCCGAGGCCTCCGGCACCCGTGGGTGGGGCTCCGGTACCCGGGGCTCCTGGGAGTGTTCCGGCCGGGGCCGCGGCGCCTCGTCCACCCGTTTCGCCTGGCGCGCCGGGGAGTGCTCCGGCTGGCGCCGCTTCCGCTCAGCCTTCCACGGCGGCGCCTGTCGCTGGGCCGGGTGCTCCCGCCGGAGCCGCGTCTCCGCAGGCCGCTGTCGCGCCGAGGCCTCCTGGGGCGCCGGGAGCGCCAGGGGCTCCGCCCTCCGCGGCCGTGCCTCCGCGTCCTGCTCCCGTGGGCGTGCCTGGGGCACCTGGCGCGCCGGGTGCCGCCGCGGCACCTGTCGGAGCAGCGCATCAGCCCGGTGTGGCGAAGCCGCCCGCGGGACTGGCGCCCTCGACGCCTCCCGCGCCGGGTACACCGGTGGCCGCGAAGCCCGCGGGAGCAGCTCCGAGCGTTGCTGGCCCCGCGCAGCCTGGGCAGAACCTGCCTCCGGGAATGATGCCTCGCGGTGCTCCGGGGACGTCTCAGCCGGGAGCCACGGGCGCCGCCGCGCCCGCTCCGGGCTCGAGCGTGGGTCCGGTTCCGCCGCAGGCCGTGCGTCCTCCGGCTCCTGGGGCGTCGCCCGCTCCCGCTGGTGCTCAGGTTCCTCCTGGCTCGCCCGCCGTGGCGCGTCCTCCCGTGGGTGCTCCACCTCCGGGTGCCGCGCCTCGTCCCGCGCCCGTGGGAGCGCCGCTCCCGGGGAGTCCTGCTCCCGCGCCGGCACAGGGTGGGGCAGTGCCTCCCGCTGGAGCTTCTCCGGCCACGACTCCCTCCGCGATGGCTCCCTCGGCCCCTGCGCCTGCTCCGGGCGTGGGTGTGTCGGCTCAGCCCGTGCCCGCTCCCAAGCCTGCGGCTCCGGGTGTGGCGGCTCCGCAGCCCGCGCGTGCTCCCGTGCCGCAGCCCGCATCCGTGGCGCCTCGGGCTCCGGCCGCTCCCGTGCCCGCCGCGCCGCAGGCCGCACCCACTGCTCCGCAGGCCGCGACGCCTGGAGGTTCTCCGTTCGCTCCGATTCCGGGGCCGGTCCAGAGCACGCCTTCCGCTCAGCCAGCGCCCGCCGCTCCCGTGCCGGAAGCCAGGCCCGTGGCGGCTTCTCCGGACATCGCTCGCAAGCCCGAGGTGCCCTCCACGCCAGCGGTGGTGGTGGCTCTTCCGGTGGCTTCGGCTCCTGCCTCCGCACAGGCCCCGGCTTTTTCGGCTCCGCCTTCTACCCAGACCATTTCCTTCCCCGTCACGCTCAAGGACGCGCCTTTCCCATCGCTGGATGCCGAGCCCGAGCTGGAGGGCACGGCTCCCCTGATGGAGGAGGCGGCCCCCGCTGCTCCCGCCAAGGCGCCCGCCGCACCCCAGGCCAGCGCGCAGCCGTCTCCGAAGATCGAGTCCGCGCCCATCGCTCCGCCTCCCGCGCAGGAGCCGAAGAAGGCGGAGCCCGTGGCCGAGGCGCCTGTCGCGGTGCCTCCTTCCAGTCCGCCTGCTCCGGCACGTGAGGCCCTCGCGGCCAGCCCGGTGGTGCCCGCACCCATCACGGCCCCGGCCCCCGCGGCCCCCGCGGCCCCCGAGCGCAGGCCCAGGACCCTTGCCGTGCAGCCCGTTGAGCTGCCCTCGGAGCCTGTTGGGGACATCCAGGTGTCGTCTCACCTGGAGCTCATGGACTGGCGCCAGACGGAGACGGCGGAAGCCGGGTCGGGTACCGAGTCCTCGCCTCCCTGGACCCGGCGGGCCATCGAGGTGGACTTCTCGTCGGAGGAGGCAAGCCCCACCGAGGCCGGTGTCTCCGATGCGGACGGGGAGGTTCCCCTGGCGTCGGTGCACGAGTTCATCCCGACCTGGGATCCCTCGGCCGAGCCGCCCCCCGCGGAGCCGGAAGCGGCTGTGCCACCCGAGGAGGGCTTCGCCGGGTGGGACGATGGGACGGGCGCGTCGGCGGCCACTCCGGCTGAGGCCTCGGAGCGCATCAAGCTGGTGCAGTTCCAGGAGTCGCTCGATGCCCTGCGGCAGGCGACGACTCGGGGCGAGCTGGGCAAGGTGCTGCTGGACTACTGCCAGGGCCGCTTCCCGCGAGGCTTCCTGCTGGGCGAGACGTTCGGCTACGCCCGTGTGGGCCGTGCGTACGGCCCGGGCAGCGACAAGTACGAGGTCTCGGCGTTGCAGGTGGACCTCGAGGCGCCCTCGCTGCTGGCCATGGCCGCGGCGGGGGGGAGGGCCGTCGTCTCCAGCGTGCCGGAGAGTCCGATGGACGAGCAGCTCTTCGCCGCGCTGGGCGAGTCGTTCTCGCACCTGATGGCCGCGCCCATCCGTTTGAAGCAGCGCACGGTGGGCTTCGTCGTCCTCGACAGCGGGCCCTCTCCGTTCGGCGCAGAGGAGCTCGATGAGCTGGAGCAACTCCTCTCGGCGGCCTCCGAGGCCTACGGCCGGTTGCACGACGTCTCGTCTTGATATCGGGGGCATTCGTGCCCGTCCTGCTGCTCTCGCCGCGCTTCAGTGATGATTCGATTGCGCTCGCCACGGAGGCTTCGGGCCTCTCGTGGCGCGTGCACCGGCTTCATGATCGGCGTCCTCCCTCCCGGTTGGCCGAGGAGTACCTCGTCTTCTATGGCGAGTCGTTGCTCGCGGATACCGTCGGGAAGGCGCTGGGGCTGGCGCTGATCGAGCCCGCCGCTGACACGCTGTCCCAGTTGCCTGCGGAGCATGTGCGCAGGGACGTGCGTTTCACCACGCTCGGCGAGGCCCGGAGTGAGCGGTTCCCGCGCTTCGTCAAACCGGCGGATGAGAAGCAGTTCCGAGCGGCGGTGTATGGCTCGGCCTTGGAGCTTCCCGGTTCGGAGATTCTCGAGGACAGCCTGCCCGTGCTGACGGCCGAGCCCGTGCGCTGGCTCGACGAGTACCGCTGCTTCGTGCTCGAGGGCCAGGTCGTGACCGCGAGCCCCTACGCCTGGATGGGCGAGCGCGAGGAACTCTCACGGGCTGGGTTTGATCTGGATGCAGCGAGGGTCTTTGCCTCGGATGTGCTCACGAGGGCAGGGGAGTTGTTTCCGCCTGCGGTTGTCCTCGACGTGGGCCGCATTGAGTCTCGTGGGTGGGCCGTGGTCGAACTGAACCCCGCCTGGAGCTCGGGCCTGTATGCGTGTGACCCGGCCGGAGTGCTGAGGGTACTCCAGCGCGCCTCGGGGACTCAGCGGACATCCGCGTCCCGTGACGCACGGTGGCTGCGCCCACTGCCCGATATCGAGTGATGACGAAAAAGGCCCCGGTACGTGTGTACCGGAGCCTCTTTGCTTCACGGATTCATGTCTGGGTTTCGCGTAGACCCTCACCCCGTCCCTCTCCCAGAGGGAGAGGGGAGTGGGTTGAACCCGAGTATTTCCGGCACCCTCACCCCGTCCCTCTCCCGAGGGGAGAGGGGATATTGGGGCTACGGGCTCAGCTGCAACCGCTCGTCGTGCCGCAGTTGCTGCACTTGTAGCAGGCGCCGTTGCGCACCATGATCTCGCCGCACGTGTGGCACGGCGGCGCGTCCGCCTGGTTCAGGTACGTCCTCCTCGGCGTCGACATCGGCAGTGCCACCGCTGCCACCTGCACCGGCTTCGCCGCAGGCTCCGCCACCACCTGCTTCTCCACCGCCTCCTCCACGCCGTCGGCCTGCTCGCTCGGCAGGAACTTCAGCGACAGCCACCGGAAGATGTAGTCGACAATCGACTTGGCGATCGGCACCGCCGGGTTGCCCGTGAAGCCGCTCGGCTCGAAGCGCGTGTGGACGAACTTGTCCACCAGCACCTGCAAGGGCACTCCGTACTGCAGCGCCAGCGACACCGCCGTGGCGAAGCTGTCCATCAGCCCGCTCACCACCGAGCCTTCCTTCGCCATCACGCAGAAGAGCTCGCCCGGCGTCCCGTCCTCGTACATGCCCACCGTCAGGTAGCCCTCGTGGCCACCAATCGAGAACTTGTGCGTGATCGCCTGCCGCTCGTCCGGCAGCCGCCTCCTCATCGCGTTGGCGTCCTTCACCGCCGCCAGCGCCGGCTCGGCCACCGCCGCCTTCGTGTCCTTCACCTTCTCCTTCGACGTGTTCAACGGCTGCGTCCGCTTGCACCCGTCGCGGTACACCGCCACCGCCTTCAGGCCCAGCCTCCACGCCTCGATGTACGCCTTCTCGATGTCCTCCACCGTGGCGTCCGACGGCATGTTCACCGTCTTCGAGATCGCTCCCGACAGGAACGGCTGCGTCGCACCCATCATCTTCAGGTGCCCCATCCAGTGGATGCTGCGCTGGCCCTTCGCCGGCTTGAAGGCGCAGTCGAACACCGGCAGGTGCTCGGGCTTCAGGTGCGGCGCGCCTTCAATCGTCTCGTGCTTGTCCAGGTAGGTGATGATGTCCTGGGACTGGGTCTGCGGGTAGCCCAGCTTCTCCAGCGCCTGCGGCACCGTCTGGTTGACGATCTTCAGCATGCCGCCGCCCACCAGCTTCTTGTACTTGATGAGCGCGATGTCCGGTTCAATCCCCGTCGTGTCGCAGTCCATCATGAAGCCGATGGTGCCCGTGGGCGCCAGCACCGTCACCTGGCTGTTCCGGTAGCCCGACTCCGTGCCCAGCGCGAGCGCCTCGTCCCACGCCTTCTTCTGCGCCGCGAACAGCTCCTCGCTCACACCCTCGAGCGACACGTTGTACGCCGCCTTGCGGTGTTTGCGGATGACGCCGAGGAACGGCTCCTCGTTCTTCGCGTAGCCCTCGAAGGGCCCCATCTTCCCGGCCAGCCGCGCGCTCATCGCGTACGCCTCGCCGCACATCAGCGAGGTGATGGCCGCCGCGTAGTTGCGGCCCGCGTCCGAGTCGTACGGCAGACCCGTGGCCATCAGCAGCGCGCCCAGGTTCGCGTACCCCAGGCCCAGCGGCCGGAACTTGTGGCTGTTCTGGGTGATCTTCTCCGACGGGTACTTGGAGAACCCGACGATGATCTCCATCGCCAGCAGCACCACGTCCACCGCGTGCTTGAACGCGTTGACGTCGAAGTCGCCGTCGATGGTGCGGAAGTGCATCAGGTTCAGCGACGCCAGGTTGCAGGCCGAGTCGTCGAGGAACATGTACTCCGAGCACGGATTGGACGCGTTGATGCGGTCCGTGTTCGAGCAGGTGTGCCAGTTGTTGATGGTGCTGTCGAACTGCAGGCCCGGGTCACCGCACAGGTGCGCCGCCTCGGAGATCTCCCGGAACAGCTCGCGCGCCTTGAGCGTGTCCATGGGACGCCCGTCGCGCACCGCCCGCGTCGTCCAGGCGCTGTCGTTCATCACCGCGCGCATGAACTCGTCCGTCACGCGCACCGAGTTGTTCGAGTTCTGGAAGAACACCGACGAGTACGCCTCGCCGTTGAAGCTCGGATCATACCCGGCCTCGATCAGCGCCCAGGCCTTCTTCTCCTCGTTGGACTTGCACCGGATGAAGTCCAGCACGTCCGGGTGGTCCGCGTTGAGGATGACCATCTTCGCCGCGCGCCGCGTCTTGCCGCCGCTCTTGATGACGCCGGCGAACGCGTCGAAGCCCTTCATGAAGGACACCGGGCCGGACGCCGTGCCGCCACCGGCCAGCAGCTCCTTGCTCGAGCGGATGGTGGACAGGTTGCTGCCCGTGCCCGAGCCGTACTTGAAGAGCATGCCCTCCGTCTTCGCCAGCCCGAGGATGGACTCCATGGAGTCCCCCACCGAGTTGATGAAGCACGCCGAGCACTGCGGGTGCTCCTCCACGCCCACGTTGAACCAGACGGGGGAGTTGAAGGCCGCCTTCTGCCTCAGCAGCAGGTGCGTCAGCTCGGCGTGGAACGTGTCGCGGTCCGTCGCCGTGGCGAAGTAGCCGCCCTCGGCGCCCCAGCGCGTCAGCGTGTCCACCACGCGGCCCACCAGCCGCCGCACGCTCGTCTCACGCTCCGGCGTCCCCGGCGTCCCTCGGAAGTACTTCGATGCCACCACGTTGGTGGCCAACATGGACCAGGACTTGGGCACCTCGATGTTCTTCTGCTCGAACACGGACTTGCCGTCCTCGCCCGAGATCGACGCCGTCCGCAGCTCCCACGCCAGCTCGTCCGCGGGATCCACCCCTGGCGTCGTGAAGAAGCGCTCCACCGTCAGACCGCCGGCAGGGGCTCTCGTCTTCAGCCCCGCCACCGTCTCCTTACCGTCCAGAACTGCTGCCGTGGCGCTCAGGTCGCGTTCCATGGTCCCTCCCACTGCTCTCACTCAGCGTATGACTGCAAAATTTGCAAAATGCCAAGCCCGCGAGATCTCTCGGGATCGAGTGATCTCGGTTCGACACGTCTCGCCCCGGTGGGGAGAGGTGCGTGGCGATGGTTCAATCTCTTGTTTCTTGGGATCCCGCCTGGTTACTGGCTCGGCGGGCAGGTAGGCAAAGGTACGATCTTCGATCCGGACTCGTCAAGGTTCTGTGCCCCCCAGATCTTGTGTCCGCCAACATTGCGCCACCTATGGGTAGGGGAGTGTGACCGATTGGACGGTCCACGTCCGGCTCTCCGCCCGCGGTCCGGAACCGGGTCGGGGGTGGCGATCTAAAGCCTGCTCGGCCGCCGATCAACTCTCTTGCGCAGCCCTTCGTGCAGTGGATCGTCAGGTGATGACGAGTCATGTATTGTCACTCCCGCGAAAAGGCCGATGATCACTAGCGGATGTTTGCTGTGAGTCTGTGCACGGATCGTCCGGCCGGCTAGGGCTCGTGGCAAGAAAGGGGCAGGAGGGTCACGGGCCGGTTAGTCGCTTTTGGACGAAAGGCGCGTTAGGAGGACGACATGCCCCCCTTCAAGCGTCACGTATTCGTCTGCACCAACCGCCGCCCGGATGGGCACCCCAAGGGCTGCTGCGCCACCAAGGGCGCGGAGGACGTCCGTGCTCGCTTCAAGGAGGAGCTGGAGAAGCGGGGGATGAAGGGGCAGATGAGGGCCAACGCGGCCGGGTGCCTGGACACGTGCGCGTTCGGCGTGTCGGTGGTCGTCTACCCCGAGGGCACCTGGTACGGCGGGGTGAAGCCCGAGGACGTGCCCGCCATCGTCGACGAGCACCTCGTGGGCGGCCAGCCCGTGGAGCGGCTGCTGATGCCGTTCTCGCGCAAGAAGGCCGGGGAGTAGGCGCGGCTCAGTCGAAGATGTTGAAGATGTCGAACACGTTGCCGCTGCGGCTGCGTTCCTCGAAGTAGCAGAGGTCCACCGTCAGCGCGGCGGCGAGCACCAGCTGGCGCAGCCGGGGATCGGTGCAGCCCGGCTGGAACTCCACGCCGAAGAAGTCGGAGTCGGTGAACATCTCCCGGGCCAGCCCGCTCCACTTCTTGCGGATGGTGGCCACCTCCTGGCCGTTCTGCTTCACACGGAACGTCCACGGCCGCCACAGCGGGCCCTCCAGCGTGGCCAGCACCGCGCCCCCGGGTGTGCACAGCTCGAAGACGCGGTGCAGCAGCCCGAAGCGCTGCTGGATGATGCCCATCAGGCGCCCGTCCCAGGCCTTCACCTCCACGTAGGTGAAGAAGAACGTCCAGGGCTGCTCGAGGCGCAGGGCGAGCGCGCCTCCCTTCGTCATGAACTCCAGCTCCACCCGGCGGAAGGGCCAGAAGTTGCGCAGCAGCGCGTTGCCCCAGCCCGAGCCCGTCTCGCCGATGTACAGCATGAACTGGCCGTTGTGATCGATGGCCTCGTAGCGGTTGCCCGTCTCCCAACCCACGAGGATCTCCGCCCACTCGTGGATCTGCCGGATGCTCAGGCTGGAGCCCTCCAACAGGGGGGTCAGCGCGTCACGGACCTCCGGGCCCATGTAGCGGATGTCTCCCGGTGCCCCACGGCCCGCGCCCGACTCGGCGAGCGCCGACGGCTGCACGCGCTCCTCCGGCGCGGTACGCCCCTTCCAGTCCAACTCCAGCTCGCTGTTCCCCTTCGGCTGCCGGTTGTCGTTGCTCATGCCGGAAAGGCTAGCCCGCCCGCACCCAAGAAAAAAGGCGGCGGGCCCCGGGGCCCACCGCCTTCCTTGCTTCCTCACCGCGTGCTGGAGCCTAGTTGCGGCGGTCGCCGACCAGACGCAGCAGCGAGATGAAGAGGTTGATGAAGTCCAGGTACAGCGTCAGCGCGCCCACGATGCTCAGCGTGGCGGCCGAGCTGTAGCCCGACTCGGCGTGCATCTCGCGCAGCTTCTGGGTGTCGTACGCGGTGAGGCCCGAGAAGACGAGCACGCCCGCGCAGCCGAGCACGAAGTTCATCATCGGGCTCTGCACGAACACCTGCACGATGCTGGCGATGACGATGCCGATGAGCCCCATGAAGAGGAAGGTGGACCAGCCGCTCAGGTCCTTCTTCGTGAAGGTGGCGAAGGCGCTCATCGCGCCGAACGCGCCCGCGCTCATCAGGAAGGCATTGGCGATGGAGCCGCTGGTGTAGACGTAGAAGAGCACCGAGAAGGTGAGCCCGGTGAGCACGGAGTAGGCCATGAAGAGCAGGCCGGCCACCGGGCCGGAGAGCCGGGCGGCCATGCCCGACAGGGCGAACACCAGTCCGAGCTGGGCGAAGAACAGCAGCCAGCGGAACTGGGCGATCTTCATCACCATCTCCGGCGAGGCCGCGGTGAAGAGCGCCACGAGGCCCGTCACGGAGAGTCCGGCGAACATCCAGCCGTACACGCGCGACATGAACGCACGCCGCGACTCCTGCACGGCGGCATCGCTCACCATGGGGCGAGCCATCTGAAACCCGGGAGATTCCCAAGCCATGAGAATTCTGTGTCCTTTCCTTGCGACTGGACGGGTCCCCCCGCCCGACGCCGGTGTTTATAACGCACCTTCAACCCGCGTGCGGAACATCCCTTCCCGGACGTCCGCCGCGGGCCATCAAATCGCCTTCCAGGCCATGAGGAGCTTCTGGGCCACTTCCGTGGTGATGAGCGGCAGCACGCCGCCGCCGCCCACGATGTTCACGATCTCCGAGGTGGAGCCCCGGCACACCCCGCCCCAGGCCGGCTGCTTCGCCAGTCCCACCGAGGCGTACGCGGAGTAGTCCACGTGCAGCGACATGGGCGTCACGCCGCTCTCCTCGCACAGCAGGTGATCCTCGGGCGTCGTCTCCACCACCTCCTGCACCACGAAGCCACCGCCCGCCGGGTCCGTGGCGGCGCGCTCGCACAGCTCCGCCCATGTGGGCACGGTGCCGTAGGCGGCCTTCGCCCGCTCCTCGAACGCCGGAGTGCCCACCGAGCGGCCGAGGTACACCGCCCGCCCCCCGTAGTCCCAGGCCCGCTTCAGGACGAAGCGCTTGGGCTCCGCCACCACCAGGGCCACCAGATCCTCCACCCGCTGCCCGTCCGGGCCCACGCCGGGGCCGTGCCGGAAGGGCCGCGTCCAGGGCACCGACTCGCGCACCGCCTCCAGCTCCTCGGGCGTCAGGCCGGCCGCCCCGGCGCGCGCGGGCTCCACCAGCGCCTGCGAGAGCAGGGCGAACGTCGTCTTCACCTCCACCGGCGAGGCCGGCGGGTTGAGCAGCACCGCCTTGCGCCCCGGCACCGTGCCGAAGAAGTCCTGCACCCACGGGGCCGGCGTCTCCTCCAGCCGCCGCGTGAAGAGGTGCCGGTAGACCAGGTCGTACCGCTTGCCGCGCACCTCGAAGTGCTCCTCGCCGGAGACCTCGTCCGGATGCACCACGTCCGCGTCCGCGCCGAACTCGCGGAAGCGTTCGCACAGGTAGCGCTGCTCGGTGATCTGCGCGTCGTTGCGGCGGCAGAGCAGGGCGAGGGTGTCCGGCATCTTGCCGTCACGCTCGGCCGCGTAGCCGTCCAGCAGGGCGCGGTAGAGGGCCAGCGCGTTGCTGCCGTTGGCGGAGATGACCGCGTAGAGGGCCTTCTCGGGGTAGCGGAAGTGCCGGGCCACCACCTCGATGAAGGTGCGCGCGGCGATGTCCGAATAGCCCTGCATGGCCGGGATGGTGGCGTTGACCTCCAGGGCGCGCGGCTTCGTGTCCACGAAGTAGTCCACCCGCGTGGTGGCCAGCCGCTCCACGTTCGCGAAGGTGCGCTCGGTGAGCTCCCGCTCCACCGGAGAGAGGCCGCCCAGCAGCAGCTCCTTCTCGTCGCTGGCGAGCACCGCGCGCGTCACCTTCACCGTGGCCGAGGCCAGGTGCGCCGAGAGCGTGGCCCGCCGGCGGATCTCCGCGGCGTCGAGGATGACGGGGGTGGCGGTGACGGGGATGGGCCGGGTGGAGCCATCCTTCTGGGTCACGGCCAGTCCCCGCTTGTACGCGGTACGGGCGAGCTCGGGCCCGAAATGGACCGCCTGACGGCGCAGCACTTCCAGGAGTTCTTGCACGGTGGGAATCCTTACGACGTGAACAGCCGGGCGTCCAGGGGCTTCCCGGGCGGCCCGATTCGGCGATGATGCCCGGACTTCCGAGGTTCCCCATACAGAGAGGACACGCGCCATGGGCATGGTCACTGGAGGACAGCTCGTCGGACGGATGCTGAAGAAGGAGGGCGTCCGGCACATCTTCACCCTCTCGGGGTTGCATGTGGCCCCGATCTACGCCGGATGCGTGGAGGAGGGCATCCAGGTCATCGACACGCGCCACGAGCAGGCGGCCGCCCACGCGGCGGATGCCTATGCCCGTGTCACCCGCGGCGTGGGCGTGGCGGTGGTGACGGCCGGCCCCGGCGTCACGGACGCGCTCACCGGCGTGGCCAACGCTCACGCGGCCAGCTCGCCGATGATCCTCCTGGGCGGCGCGGCCCCCCATCTTCAACCAGAGCCGCGGCTCGTTGCAGGAGATGGAGCAGGTGGACCTCTTCCACCGCATCTCCAAGTGGTCGGATCGCGTTCCCACCCCGGACCTGGTGCCGGCCTACCTCGCCAAGGCCTTCCGCGTGGCGCTCTCCGGACGTCCGGGGCCCGTGTTCCTGGAGCTCGCCTGGGACGTGCTCTGCAACGGCGTGGACGAGGACACCCTGCAGATTCCCAAGAGCTACCGCACGGACGCGCGGCAGGCGCCGGATCCGCGCAAGGTGGACGAGGCCATGGCGCTGCTCGAGTCCGCCGAGCGCCCGGCCATCATCGCCGGCTCGTCGGTGTACTGGGACGGAGCGTGGGACGCGCTGCGCCGCTTCGCGGAGACCGCGCAGATTCCCGTGTACCTCAACGGCGCGGGACGCGGCTGTCTGCCGGCGGGCCATCCGCTCTTCTTCCAGCACACGCGCAAGGAGGCGCTGAGCGGGGCGGACCTGGTGTTCGTCATCGGCACGCCCTTCGACTTCCGGCTCAACTACGGCGCCGAGCCCACCTTCAGCGCCGAGTCGAAGATCGTCCAGGTGGACATCGATCCCACGGAGGTGGGGCGCAACCGCGTGGTGGACGTGGGCATCATCTCGGACAGCTACAGCGCGCTCACCGCCTTCGCGGACGCGGCGCCCAAGGGCAAGCGCGACGCCTTCCTCTCGGGGCTGCGCGAGCGCGAGCAGAAGCGGCTGCGCGACCTGGAGGCCTGGACGAAGGACGACAACTCCCCCATCCACCACTACCGGCTGGCGAAGGAGATGTCGGACGTGGCCAACAGCGCCGGGCAGGATCCGGTGTTCATCGCCGACGGTGGCAACTGGGTGGCCATGGCCGCCAAGGTGGTGGAGCTGCGCCGGCCGGGCCGCTGGTTGGATCCGGGTCCGCTCGGCTGCCTGGGCGTGGGCGCGCCGTTCGCCCTGGCCTCCAAGGTGCTGCACCCCGAGCGCACGCATTGGATCATCCAGGGTGACGGCTCGTTCGGCCTCAACGGCTTCGACTTCGAGACGGCGCTGCGCTTCAAGCTGCCCATGGTGTGCGTGGTGGGCAACGACGCCGCGTGGGGGCAGATCCGTCTGCCGCAGGTGCAGATGTTCGGCGAGGACAAGTCGCCGGGCACGCTGCTGGCCCCCACCCGCTACGACAAGGTGGTGGAGGCGTTCGGCGGCCATGGCGAGTTCGTGACGGAGCCGTCACAGATCCGCCCCGCGCTCGAGCGCGCCGTGGCCAGCGGCACGGTGGCGTGCGTCAACGTGATGCTCGACCCGGACGCGCCGGTGAAGGCGGGCGCCATGGGCTACGCCGTTTGATTCACCGCGTTATTCCTGGGCGCCGCCGTGTCTGCACTTGCACGCGCGTGCGCCCTGGCGTACAAATACAGACGCAGTCGTCATTTCCCCTGAAACCGTGTTTCCCGTGAGCCGCCACCACCGCCAAGAGCCCGCGCTGTACCGACGGCCCCGCCTGCTGGCGCTGCCGCTGGTGCTGATGTGCGTGCTGGCGTACCTGGGAAGCGCGGCGCACTTCGTCCTCGTGCAGCATGCCGCGTGCCTCGAGCACGGGGACATGGTGCACGAGGCCTCGGGCGAGCAGGGGGAAGCGCGGCTTCAGGTGCGCGAGTCCTTCGCGGACGAGCGCATCACCCGCACGGACGCCCAGGTGTCCGTGCACGGCGCGGATGCACACTGCGCCCATGTCTTCCTCCGCCGGGTGATTCAATTCTCGGCTGGAGTGATGCTGCCGCCGGAAGCGCCTGTCCTGCCGGGACTGGTGCTGGAGGTGGACAGCGTGGCCGTGGAGCCCCAGGTCGCATGGCTCCACCTGGCCCCCAAGTCCTCACCGCCACGGGTCTGAGCACGCCCCTCCTCTCTCTCGGGAGAGGAGCGGGGTAGGGGTGCTCGGAGCGCGTCCTCCCTCTCCCTCTGGGAGAGGGCCGGGGTGAGGGTCTTCCTCCTCTCGCGTCGCGTCTTCAATTCCTCTCAGCACCCGTCGAGCATCGCCAGCACTCCCTGCCCATGGAGCTCCCTCCGTGTATGGCTTTGGCCCATGCACGCCTTTGGGGCTCCAATTCCTGGCATCGGTGCGTGAGGCAATGCCCGCCCCGCCGTGCGTCCGTGCGCGCGCCTTCCCCACGTTCCGGGTGTCCCAAGCCGTCTTCCGGGACGGGAGCGTGGGGGCATTGCAGCACCAACACGTCAACAAGCTGGAGTCACACATCATGATGAAGAAGTTGCTGTCCGCCTGCCTCCTGTCGAGCGCGCTGCTCGTGGGGTGCGGTGGCGAGAACAACGAGGCCGATGTCGAGGGGTGCGAGCACCTCCAGGAGGGCCCCAGCGCCGCCGTGACCGCGAGTGCTTCGGCCACGGGCACCCTCCCGGCCGTGAGCAACGATCACAAGCGCTACGACATCACGCTGCCGGCGGGCAGCGGAGGCAACGTGGGCTCCGTGTCGTTCGCGGCGGCCGAGGCCTCCGACTATGTCTTCTTCCTGGGCTCGAACGTCACGCTGAAGGTCACCAACGCCTCCGGCCAGACGGTGTCGTTCGAGGAGTCCGCGACGAGCTCGGCCCAGTGCACCAACATCAAGGGCCGCTACGTGGCGCCGCTGGAGGTGGGCACGTACACGCTGACCTTCGGGCCCGCGTCCGAGAGCAGTGTCTCGCTGGTCATCGAGGAGACCGCCCATGCGGACGAGCACTGAGCGCAAGCTGCTGGCGGTGTTCGCGGGCGCGGTGCTGGCCCTGACGGGGTGCGCGAAGTCCTCCACGGCGCTGGAGCCCGAGCTGGCAGCCGCCCACCAGAAGCTGGAGGCCGAGCACCAGGAGATGGAAGCGGCCCACCAGAAGATGGAGGCCGAGCACCGCGAGTGGGTGGCCGAGCACGACCGGCTCAAGGGCAACGCGCCCGACGCGGAGCACGACGCGCTGGAGGCGCAGCACGAGCAGTTGCTCTCCCGCCACCAGTCGGTGGTGGATGCCCACCAGAAGCTGGTGAGCGACCACGGCCAGCTCGAGGCCTCCCACGGCGAGGGCAAGCCCGCCTCCTCCGAGCACGGCCGGATGGAGGACGAGCACAAGAAGATGCGTGAGGAGCACAAGGCCATGGTGAGCGAGCACGAGCGCATGGGCGAGGAGCACCGCCGGATGCTGAGCTCGCACGCCAGCGGCACGAAGTAGTGGCAGCCGGAGCGGGAGGCTGGCGTGCCTCCCGCTCCTCTTCCTTCCACCTGATTCCGCAGGAGATGACCATGGGGACCTTCAAGCAGTTCCTGGACGAGAAGCAGCTGAAGCCCGAGACGCTGGTGCGCCTGTCCAGCCAGCTCGAGGCCCGCGCCGAGGACGACCGCAAGCTGGTGAAGCAGCGCTCCGACAAGCGGCGCGACACGGAGAAGAAGGCGAAGCCGTACGCGGAGCTGGGCATCGGCAAGCCGAAGAGCGGCCGCGGCGTGAGCGTGCAGCAGGTGAACGCCGCGCTGGAGGACCAGCCGCTGCCGCCGAAGGTGCGCGGCAAGCTGGTGCGCGCGGTGAACGCCGTGCTGTCCAAGAAGGGCGGCCAGGCGGTGGACTTCAAGGCGCTGTTCGGCGACGTGCCCGTCCGCAAGGGCGCGGCGGCCAAGGCGAGCTGAGGAGACACGCGGATGGGCTCCTCCCTTCTCCACCCCCTCCCGCGGGACGTCCGGCGCGACGGGGAGCGGCTGTTCAACGTCTCCATGTGGTGCATCGGCCGTGATGTCACCCACACGGACAACCTGCTGCTGCGCCATGGCTTCACCCGCGAGCGCATGCCGGCGGGACAGCAGGGGACCAGCGCCTACTCGGGTGCGTTGCCCGGGGGAGGGGCCCTCACGCTGTGGGGTTTCGGTGCGCTGTGCCGCGTGTGCGGCGAGTCCGTCTACGTGCCGCGCGATGGGTTCTCCCCCGTCCTGGTGGAGGAGTCGCGCGTCACCTGGCCCGTCTTCCAGGCCGCGGGGCTCGGCAGCCCGCGTGCGCCCGCCACCCCATGCGAGCAGTCCGCCGCGCGCACCGCGGTGAGCGTCCTGGCCCGGTGGATGGCCGGGTACGAGGAGTGGGTGCTCGGGCTCATGGGCTCGGGCTGGCGGCATGCGTGTCTCGCGGCGCGGGCGAAGGCCTCGCCCGTGAGCGCGGAGTCATTGGCGGTGGAGTGGCGGTGTCTGGCCGGGCGCGTCGAGGCGCTGGAGCGGCCTGTCGTGGACGAATCGTTTGCCCCGCCCGTTGGGGCGTGAGTGAGGTCACCATGCTGACGCGACACCTTCGAGCCGAGGATCCTTCCCTCTTCCCCTCCACGCCCTGGGACGACGTGCCCGACCTGGAGCTGCCCACGCCGCCGCTGCACGAGGGGCTGGGACGTGCGCACCTGAAGGTCAGCACCCGGGTGCCCCTGGCCCAGGCGTACTTCGATCAGGGTCTGCGCCTGCTGCACCTCGGTTGGGGCGCCGAGGCGCGGCGCTCCTTCGCGGAGGCGGCCCGGAGGGATCCGACGCTGGCCATGGCGTACTGGGGCCTGGCCCTGACGCGCGGTGCCGGCGCGCGCTTCGCGACGGACCGGGCGGACGCCATCCACAAGGCGCTCGTCCTCAGCGAGGGCATCTCGGACGCGGAGCAGCGCTACATCGTCGCGGCCACCTTCCTGGCCGACAAGGGCCCCGCCAACGGCCGCCATGGCTTCGTCCGGGAGATGGAGGCGCTCATCGACAGCTTCCCCGAGGACGCCGAGGCGCGCCTGCTGCTCGCCGGTTTCCTCTCGGATGGGTACGAGTCGGATGGGCGCCCCGGCGCGGGCCAGCCCTATGCCCAGGCGCTGCTGCGCGAGTTGCTGCGCACGCACCCCCACCACGAGGGCGTCCACCACACCTGGGTGCAGGTGATGGTGGAGAGCTCCCGGCCCGAGGCGGCCCTGGAGAGCGCCCGGCGGCTGCGGCTGCTGGCGCCTCGCGTGGGGATGGCCCTGCTCGGCTCCGGCCGGTTGCTGCTGCGCACGGGGAACACCCGCGAGGCCCGCGAGGTGCTCGAGGCGGCGGTGGCCGCGGACGACGCCTGGCTCTCCCAGGAGTCCCTGCCCGAGTCCGCCGCACCGGCCGCGGGCCTGGCGCTGCGCCTGCTCGTCCAGGCGTGCGCGGACGCGGGGCGGTATGGCGAGGCCCAGACCTGGGCGCGCCGCCTGCGCCAGCGCGTGGAGTCGGTGACGCCGCACTCCGGACAGGCGCTCGTGTTCGCGGCCGGCGCGCTCTCCGGCGCGCACCTGCGCTTCGGCTTCTGGCGCGCGGCGGCGGACCTGCGCGTGGAGCTGGCGCCGGAGTCGAGCGTGGCCGAGCAGGGGCTGCTCACCGGCATGGAGAAGTATGCCCGGGGGCTGCGCGCCCTGGAGGCGGGCAAGCTGGCCGAGGCGGAGCGGGTGTGTGACGAGCTGGACGCGCTGCACCCGCCGCTGTCCGAGGAGCGCAAGGCGGAGCAGCGCCTGCTCTGCCCGCGCGACGTCGCCCGGGTGGTGGAGCTGGCGGCGTGCGAGCTGCGGGGCGCCCTGGAGGCTCGCCAGGGTGACTTCGCCCGCGCCGAGGCCTCGCTCATCAAGGCCATGCGGCTGGAGCGCCGACTGCGCGCGCCGGGGCCTTCTCCCTTCTCCCGCCCGGCCCGTGAGACGCTGGCCCGTTCGCGGATGCGCGGTGGCCGCGAGGACAAGGCGGTGGAGCTGGCCGAGTCCCTCGTGAAGGAGCGGCCCGGCAGCGGTCATGCCTGGTTCCTCCTCGCCGAGGTGCATGTCGCCCGGGGCTCCTTCGCCGAGGCGGCCTCCGCCTTCGCCGCCTTCCTGGAGTGCTGGCGTGACGCGGATCAGCAACTGCCGGAGCTCCGGCGGGCCCGGGCCTTCATCCTGGGCCGGGGTGGGGTGAGCGTGGCGGCGGCGATGCCCGTCAACGTCATCCCGCTGCGCCCGCTGGAGAACGTCTCCTGCTGAGGGCCGCGCTCACTCGAGGAACGTGAGGAGGCGTTGGGCGCACTCCTCCGGGTGCTCCAGCGGGAAGAGGTGGGTGCCGGGCACTTCCCCGGCACGGGCTCCAGGAATGGTCCGCCCGGCTCGGGCCAGGGCCGCCGGCAGGAGCGTGTCCGACTCGCTCCCGCGCAGCACGAGCGTGGGCACCTTCACCGCGCGCAGCTTCCGCCACACCCCGCGCGGAGAGGTCTCGAAGATGCGGGCCTCCCACGCGGTGGGGATGGTGAGCCGGAAACCGCCGCCGGGCACCTCGGTGAGGCCGTGGGTGATGTAGTCCTGGAAGCACTCGGGGTCGAAGCGCCGGAAGAGGGGTTTCTTGCGGTAGCTCGTGGCGGCCTCCTCGCGGGAGCCCCACGTCTCGCGGCGGCGGCGGGCCAGGCTCGCGGGAGGCACCCGGCTCCGCATCCCGAGCAGCGTCAGCGCCTGGATGGCCAGCAGGCGCGGGCCCGTGAACAGCACCGGATCCAACGCCACCACGGCTCGGAAGAGGCCCGGGTTCTTCACCGAGGCGAGCAGCGTGGCCACGCCGCCCATGCTGTGACCCACGCCGACCACGCCCTCCAGGCCCCGTGCGCGCAGGGCTCCGGCGAGGTCATCGGCCATGTCCTCCCAGTCGTGCAGGGAGCGCGGATCCGTCCCCGGCACGAGGCCGCGGCTGCGCAGGGTGTAGACGTGGTAGCGCGTCTTGAGCCGTTCGATGAGCTTGCGGTAGGTGCCCGGGGGAAAGCCGTTGGCGTGCGCGAGGTGCAGCACCGGGCCGGTGCCACCCCAATCATCCAGGTGCAGGGGGTCGCTCATCGCTACCCTATACAGTAACCAGTTCCGGGTGTGCGCTCTTCGCGGCGTCTCGCGAGAGAAGACCTCCTGAACTGCCCACCACGGTGGGGTGTCAGTGGACATGCGTAGGGTGTCCGGGCTGCTCCTCTCTTGGAGACCCCGTGAATCGCTCTTTGGTCGTGTTGGCCGTTACGGCCCTGCTGTGCCTGTCCGCGTGTGTTTCCATCGTTGGCGGCCCAGGAGGCATCTCTCCATCCCAATTCGAGTTTCGACCAATCGTCCCCTTGAGGGCGCCCGGACCCGGTGGATGGAAATCAGCGAGGGTGGTCATCCATCTGATACATGTGACTGAGCAAGGTATTCGCAAGAACGTCTTCTGCCCTATCGAGGTCCAGGTACCGGAGGTCAACTACCTCGGAGTCGTGACTGAGCAATTCGCGCAATGGGAGGCTGCGAGGGCTGCGGATATCGCTGCTGAGAGGACATTGAAACAACAGCATCTGTTATCGGCGGAGTTGTGCCAGCGGTTCATGGCGGAGATGTTGGATGTGATGGGAGACACCGTGGACGGGGCTCGTGTTATCAAGGCCCTATGACCTCGAGCCCTCCCGTTGATTTGTCCACGCCCCGGTTGATGGAACTGGTCCACCAGTACTACCCGGCCAACATGAGGCAGTTCGCCGAGGGGTACAGTGAGTCGGAGCAGTATCAGCGGTTGGTGAGGGCGCGTCAGGAGGCGTTGAGGAATTCCGGGCCCTGGGAGCGCCTGGTTTCCACGCTGACAGAAGTGCTGCCGGGTTGCCGTGTGGAAGATTGGAGCGTTCTTTTCTCCAATGACAACTGCTGGCGTGTCCGGGTGAACCTCCCGGAGGTTCCTCGACTCGAGGGAGGAGGGCAGGAGGTTCGAGCTGTCGTGGTACTCGTCAGCATCCTGGCGCCGGTGTACGTGCGCTATAGCTCCTTCCGTGAGCTTTTCGATCGCAAGTGGAGGAATCGCAGGCTCTTCTACGAGGACGTTCCAGAGACGAAGCCCGTCGCGGGCAAGATCGAAGCGCTGGTGTGCTCGGAGTTGGGCGTTCAAGCCTTGCCGCAGCACACCCTCTTCACTCCGGTTTCCGACATTGAGTGTGGGAACAGGTCTCTCGGTGAAGCCCAACTCATAGACTGTCTCTTCACCTACGATCGCTGGTGAGCCGAATCAGGCCATCCGGCCGTTCTCGGGGAAGTCCTCGGCCAGGTAGCGGATGACGTCCGAGGGGGTGATCATCCCCAGCAGCTTCCCCTCGCGCACCACGGGCAGGTGGTGGATGCGGTGCTGGCGGAAGAGCTCCATCACCTTGTCGGTGAGATCGAACTCGTTCACCGTGTGCACGGGCGAGGTCATCACCTCCTCCACCGGAGTGCGCAGCGGCAGGCCTCGGAGCAGGGCGGCCATGATGTCCACCTCGCTGATCATACCCAGCACGCGCCCATCGTCGTCCGTCACGGGCGCGCCACCAATGCGCTCCTCGACGAGCAGGATGGCGATGTCGGATATCGGCATCCCCAGGGAGACGGACTTCACCGGCGCGGTCATCAGGTTGCGGGCATGTCCCTTCATATGCCCGCGAGATTGGACACGCGTTGGGGAGGCGTCAATATCCAGCGGCCGGGAGTGGAGCGTGCTTGACGGGGGGGCGTGGCTTCGGAGAATCCCCTCATGCCCACCTTCCGCCTCAAGAGAGACCAGGCCTCGCTGCTCGTCGTGGACATCCAGGAGCGCCTGTGCGGCGCCATGGAGCGGGACGCGCTCGACCGGATGCTCAACCGCACCAACGCCGCCATCGAGGGCTCCAAGGCGCTCGAGCTGCCCATCATCGTCACCGAGCAGTACCCCAAGGGCCTGGGGCCCACGCACTCGCTGGTGAAGATGCGGCTGGGCAGCTACTCCGCCGTGGAGAAGATCGACTTCACCGCGTGCGTGCCGGACGTGGCCTCGCGGCTCGGCGAGCGCAAGCAGGTCATCATCGTGGGCATGGAGACGCACGTCTGTGTCTTCCAGACGGTGCGCGACCTGGCCGAGAAGGGCTTCACCCCGTTGCTCTGCGCGGACGCCGTGATGTCGCGCAACCCGGAGGACCGCCGGGTGGGCCTGGAGATGTGCCGCGAGGCGGGCGCCCACATCATCACGGTGGAGGCCGCGCTGTTCGACCTGCTCGGGTGCGCCGGTACCCCCGAGTTCAAGAAGGTCTCCGCCGCCGTCCGTTAGGCGGGCGGGCAAGGGGCGGCTTGGAGAAAGGACGGCGCCCGAAGATACTCGCGGCGTGAGCGACACGCGCCTGTATACAGTGGGCGGGACGGTACAGGCCGGTGGAGGTGTCTACCTGGCCCGGCGAGCGGACCCGGAGATGCTGGAGTTGTGCCGGGCCGGCACCTTCGCCTTCGTCCTGACGGCGCGGCAGATGGGCAAGTCGAGCCTGATGGTCCGCACCGCCGAGCAGCTCTACGAAGAGGGCATCCGCTCGGTCATCATCGACCTGACGCGCATCGGCAAGCAGGTGACGGCGGACCAGTGGTACGTGGGCCTGCTGGTCGTCCTCCAGGAGCAGCTCGAGCTGAGCACGGACGTGACGGACTGGTGGGCCCTGCATCGCGACCAGGGGCCCGTGCAGCGCATGACGCGCTTCCTGGAAGAGGTGGTGCTCACCGAGGTGACGCAGCGCGTGGTGGTGTTCGTGGATGAGATCGACACCACGCTCGGCATGGGCTTCACCGACGACTTCTACGCCGCCATCCGCTACCTCTACAACGCGCGGGCCAGCAACCCCGCGCTGGAGCGGCTCTCCTTCGTGCTCGTGGGCGTGGCCACGCCGGGAGACCTCATCCAGGACGAGACGCGCACCCCCTTCAACCTCGGGCAGCGGGTGGAGCTCACCGACTTCACCCTGGCGGAGGCGGCGCCGCTGGCCGAGGGGCTGGGCCATTCCCCCGCGGAGGGGAAGCGGGTGCTGGAGTGGGTGCTCGGCTGGACGGGCGGACACCCGTACCTGACACAGCGGCTGTGCCAGGCGCTCGTGGATCATCACGCGCAACAGGCACGGGCCGGCGGCAGCGCCTGGACCCGCGACGAGGTGTGGCAGGTGGTGGAGCGGACCTTCTTCGCGGAGAAGAGCTTCCAGGACAACAACCTGGTCTTCGTCCGCGACATGCTCACCCGGCGGGCGCCGGAGCCGGAGCGGGTGCTCCGGACCTACCAGGACATCCGGCGCGGCCGGCGGGTGCCCGACGAGGAGCGCTCGCTGGTGAAGGCGCACCTCAAGCTCTCGGGCGTGGTGCGCCGCGAGGGCGAGGTGCTGCGGGTACGCAACGCCATCTACGAGCGCGTCTTCACCGTGGCCTGGGCCGGGAATCAGCTCCCGGTGGATTGGCGCGTGGTCCGGTTCGCCGCCCTGGCCCTGGTGATCACCGGCTTCGTCGTGCTCCTGCCCCTCTCCGTGATGTTGTTCAAGCGGCTCGCGGACACGGAGCGGGCTCGCGAGGAGGTGGTCCAGCAGTTGGACAGCGCGCAGGAGCTCAACGCCGAAGCCGTGGCCAAGATGGGAAGGGTGCAAGAGGAGGCCGACAAGCTCCTGGCCGAGGCGCGGCGGAAGTCAGCCCGGGCGCAGCAGGAGGCGGCCCAGGCGCAGCAGGAGGCGGAAAAGCTCCAGAAGGACGCGCTCAAGGCCCGGGACGAGGCCGACAGGTTCCGCGAGGACGCGCAGCGGCTGCAGGCGGAGGCGAGGGAGGCCCAGGAGAAGAAGGCCCTGGCGGAGCAGGAGATCTCCCGTGCCAGGACCCAGGCCGATGAGAAGCTGAACGAGGCCGCCTCCTATGTGTTCGTCAACCAGGCGGATGCCAGGCTGCGCGGAGCCTCCTCGTCCCTGCCCGTCAGCACCGCGCTCTCCATGGAGGCCGCGCGGGTCCATCCCTCCGCCGAGGCCATGGACTCGCTCATCCGGGGGCTCATCCAGCTCCGTCAGCCGCGCGCCCGCCTGGAGCACGAGGGCAACGTGCTGGCGGTGGCTTTCAGCCCCGAGGCCGGCCTGCTCGCCACCGCCAGTGAGGACAAGACGGCACGGCTCTGGGACGCCACCACGGGGCGCGAGCGGGCCGTGCTGCCCCATGCCAGCGCCGTCACCGCCGTGGCCTTCAGCCCGGATGGCAAGCTGGTGGCCACCGCGAGTGATGGTGGCATCGTGCGCCTGTGGCACACGGCCATCGGCACGGCCCTGCCCATCACCCTGCGTCACGAGGGCTCCGTCAACGCCGTGGCCTTCAGCCCGGACGGCAGGAGCCTGGCCACCGGCAGTGATGACAACACCGCGCGGCTGTGGAGCACGGCCACCCGACAGCCCCTGACCGAGCCCCTGCCCCATCTGCGTCGCGTCAACGCCGTGGCCTTCAGCCCGGATGGGAAGTTCCTGGCCACCGCCAGCGCGGACAGGGTCGTGCGTCTGTGGACGACGTCCAATGGGGAGCTCCAGCCCGGGTCCCTGTCCCATCCGCAGGCCGTCAACGCCGTGGCC
>NZ_JPMI01000023.1 GCF_000733295.1 Archangium violaceum Cb vi76
GCACGCTCCTGGCCACCGCCAGCGATGACAAGATCGCCCGGCTGTGGGAGGTGGCCACCCGCCTGCCCGTCAGCGTGGTCCTCCCCCATGACAAGGCCGTCACGGCCGTGGCCTTCGGCCCGGAGGGCAAGACGCTGGCCACCGCCAGCAGCGACAAGACCGCGCGCCTCTGGGACGTGGAGTCCGGCCGGCAGCTCCTGTTCCTGCCCCATGAGAACGCCGTCAATGGCGTAGGCTTCAGCCCGGACGGCAAGACGCTGGCCACCGCCAGCGATGGCAATCGCGCCTCGTTGTGGGAGGTCTCGCCCCGTCCGCCGCTCGTGTTCCTGCCGCACGACAAGGCCGTCACGGCCGTGGCCTTCAGCCCGGGTGGCGGGAGCGTGGTCACCGCCAGTGAGGACAACGCCGCGCGCCTGTGGCGTGTGGACAAGGGCGGGCTCGTGGCCGGGCCCTTGCGGCACGATGCCCGCATCCGTGCCATCACCTTCAGCCCGGAGGGCAGGCGCGTGGCCACCGCCAGCGAGGACAAGACGGCCCGGTTGTGGAGTTCCTCCACCGGCGCGGCCCTGGCGACCCTGCATCATGGGGGCAAGGTGCTTTCGGTGGCCTTCAGTCCCGAGGGCGGCTCGGTCGTCACCGGCAGCGAGGACAAGACCGCACGGCTCTGGGACGCCGCCACGGGACACCCTCGGGCGCTGCTCCCCCATGAC
>NZ_JPMI01000024.1 GCF_000733295.1 Archangium violaceum Cb vi76
GGGGGGCAGGCGCGTGGCCACCGGCGGTCAGGATGGCACCGCGCGCCTGTGGAACGCGGCCACCGGTGAGCTCCAGGCCGGACCCCTGCGGCACGACGCCAGCATCCTCGCCGTGGTCTTCAGCCCGGATGGTACCCGCCTGGCCACCGCGGGCGAGGACAACACCGTGCGTCTGTGGGATGGGGCCACCGGTGCGCCCGTGGGCCGTCCCCTGAAACACGACTTCTTCGTCACCGCCCTGGCCTTCAGCCCCGACGGAAGGAGCCTGGTCACCGCCAGCGAGGACATCGCCGCGCGCGTGTGGGACGTGGCCACGGGCGAGCAGCGGCTGCCGTTGCCGCACGACAACACCGTCACCGCCGTGGCCTTCAGCCCGGATGGCACGCGCGTGGCCACCGCCAGCGAGGACGGCTCGGCTCGCTTGTGGGATGCCGCGACAGGCCGCCGGCTCGTGCGCCTGCCGCACAACAGCCGCGTCCTGGCCGTGGCCTTCAGTCCGGATGGCAAGCGCGTGGCCACCTCCAGCGGGGATGGCTCGGCGCGCGTGTGGCCCGTGCGGCCCGAGGATTGGAGCGAGCTGGCCTGCTCCCTCCTGGATCGCAACCTGCGTCCGCAGGAGTGGCCCGCCGATGTGGGCAAGGTCGTCCCCTACCGGAAGACGTGCCCCGGCCTGCCCTGATATCCGCACCCCCTCACCCCCGAGAGACCCATGGCCCGTGTCTTCATCAGCTACAAGCGCGATGTCACGCCGGATCAAGACCTCGCCCAGGCGCTCTACAAGGCGCTCAAGGCCTCTCACGAGGTCTTCATCGATACCTCCATGCTCGTGGGCGAGAAGTGGGTGGAGCGCATCGACGCGGAGATCCGCCAGGCGGACTTCTTCATCGCGCTGCTGTCCCCCTTCTCCGTCAACAGCGAGATGGCCCAGACGGAAATCGAGCTGGCGTACCGGCTCCAGACGCAGAAGCGCCAGCCCGTCCTGCTCCCCATCCGCGTCGCGTACCACGAGCGGCTCCCCCCGCCCCTGAGCAGCTATCTCAGCGCCATCAACTGGGCCCTGTGGGAGGGACCGGAGGACACCCCGCGTCTGCTCGAGCAGCTCGGCAAGGTCATGAGCGGGGGCCTGCAGCGGGACTCCGCACCGCCCGCGCCCGCGCCCACCTCCTTCCAGGAGCACCCTCCGGAACTGCTCGAGCAGCTCGCCAGGGCCATGAGCGGGGGCTCGCCTCCTGGCTCCGTCGTTCTGTCTCAACCCCAGCCGTCGGCCTCGCTCGAGCTGGACGAGACGCTCGAGGGGGCCATGGACACGCAGTCGGCCTTCTATGTGGTGCGCGACGCCGATGGCACGGTGACGCGGGCCGTCTCGCAGAAGCAGGGCGCCACCGTCACCATCAAGGGCGCCCGGCAGATGGGCAAGAGCTCGCTGCTCATGCGCGGCATGGCCTCCGCGCTCGAGGCCGGCAAGCGCGTGGCCTACCTCTCGTTCCAGGAGTTCGACACCCAGACCTTCTCCGACCCGGAGCTCTTCTTCCAGCGCTTCTGCATCTCCCTGAGTGAGCAGCTCGAGCTGGAGAACCAGGTGGAGACCTACTGGAAGAAGCCCATGGGCAGCAGCCAGCGCTGCGGGCTGTACATGAGCGGCCATCTCCTGAAGAACCTGGACGCTCCGCTCGTGCTGGGGCTGGACGAGGTGGAGACGCTCTTCGAGCTGCCCTTCGGCACGGACTTCTTCGGCATGCTGCGCAGCTGGCACAACAACCGCGCGCTGCCGACCACGCCCGTCTGGAAGAAGCTCAGCATCGTCCTGGTGACCTCGACCGAGCCCTTCCTGTTCATCAAGAACCTGACGCAGTCGCCCTTCAACGTGGGGCAGACCGTGGAGCTGGGGGACTTCACTCCGGAGCAGGTGGCGGAGCTCAACCGGCGGCATGGTTTGCCGCTGGGGCCGAAGCAGGAGCAGAGTCTCTTCACCCTGCTGGGCGGACACCCGTACCTCATCCGCAAGGCGCTGTACCTGGTGGCCATCGGCAGCCTGCGCGTGGAGGACCTGTTCACCCAGGCGGCCGAGGACCGGGGGCCATTTGGCGACCACCTGCGCCACCTTCTCTTCCGGTTGGGCAGTCAGCCGCAGCTCAAGGAGGGACTGCGCGAAGTGTTGCAGCGCAACGTCTGTCCGGACGAGGGCGTATTCATCCGGCTGAGGAGCGCGGGACTGGTGCGGCAGGAGGGTGCCTCCGTGCTGCCGCGCTGTGAGCTGTACCGGCGCTACTTCAGTGAGCGCCTGTATGTGGGCTGAGTCGTGATCGCGCCCCTCGGAGTTCCCCATCCCCTGGAGCTCACGCTCCACCTCGTCTCCGGCGAACGCACGCGCGACGCCGACCGCTTCCTCTTCCAGCCGCGGGACTACCTGCGCCTGCGCGAGGGGGGCACCTCCGCACGCGCCTCCTTCCCCTGGGAGCTCGCCCTGGAGGACCTGGCCAGTCTGGGCTCCAGCCGCCCCAGTCCCAATGCCGCCCAGCGGCTCGGGGAGCTGCTGCGCGCCTTCCTCGCGTCCCTGGGGTGGGCCCAGGACGAGCAACGGATGGTGCGGGCGCTGGAGGCCCGCCAGCCGGTGCGGCTCACCCTGCGCCTGGAGCCCGCCGAGCTGTGCGTGCTTCCCTGGGAGCTGCTCACTCTGGAGTCCACCGGCCTCGCGCTGAGCGACCTCGAGGGCTGCACCCTGTCCTATGAGCGGCCCGGGACGCCGCCGCTTCCTCCACCGTCCTCCCCGCCGCCCGCTGGAGGCCGCATCCTCTTCGCCTGGTCCGGGGACGTGCCCGTCGCCGCGCACCAGCGCGCCCTCGTCGAGGCCTGCGCCCGCTCCGGCCATGACTTCGACCCGCACCGGGATGTGCTCCCCCATGTGAGCCTCGCCTCGCTCGAGCAGGCCCTGCGCGCCCATGACGAGCCCATCGCCGCGCTCCACCTGCTGTGCCATGGCGTCCCCTCGGAGCCCGGGGCGTATGGCCTCGCCTGGGACTCCTCGTGGGGGGATGGCGAGGTGCAGGTGGTGGACGCCGCCGCGCTCCGGGCCGTGCTCGAGCCCCACGCCGAGCGCATCCGCATGGTGGTGTTGTGCGCCTGCCGAGGAGGCGACGCGGGCCTCCCGGGCAACCACCTGGGCAGCCCCGCCCGGGAGCTCCACCGCGCGGGCCTCGCCGCCGTGGTCGCCTCCCGGCTGCCGCTGTCCACGGGCGGCTCCGTCACCTTCACCCGCACCCTCTATGGCGAGCTGCTCGAGCGCCACACCTCGCTGGAGCACGCCCTGGCCGAGGCTCGCAAGGCGCTGCGGCTCGAGGGCGCTCGCATGGATGGGGCCTCGCTCCAGCTCTACGCGCGTGCCGGGGACGGGCCGGACCTGCGCCCCTTCATCTTCCCTCCCTACTGCGGCCCTCGGCCCTTCGAGCCCGAGGATCACCGGCGCTTCTTCGGCCGCGAGCCGCTCCGCCAGACGCTGCGCCAGCGGGTGGAGGCCGCCGCGGTGGGGCAGGGGCCCACCTTCCAGGTGCTCGCCGGTGCTTCCGGGAGTGGCAAGTCCTCGCTGCTCCGGGCCGGGCTGCTGCCAGCGCTGCCCCCCGAGCGCTGGGAGCTCACGCGGGTGCGCGCGGGCGAGGCCGGGGCGCTGGAGGCGGTGCGCTCGGCGCGGGCCTCTCCGGGCAAGCGGAGGCTCCTGGTCGTGGATCCGCTGGACGAGGCCTTCTCCCGGTTGGGGGAGGCCGAGCGCCTGGCGCTGCTGGGCGCGCTGTGGGAGGCCTCGCGGGAGCCCGGGAGGAACACGGTGGTGCTCGCCACGCTGCGGGTGGACTACCTCGGGCGCTGCGCGGAGGTCCGGCTGGGCGAGCACGGGCTCCGGTTGGACGCGGTGCTCTTCGAGGGCGGGCGCCTGCTGCTGGTGCCGGAGATGACGGCCGGGGAGCTGCGCGAGGCCATCGAGCATCCCGCGCGGCGGCAGGGGCTCCTGCTGGAGGAGGGGCTCACGGAGCGGCTCGTGCAGGAGGTGGAGCGCCAGCCGGGAGGACTGCCGCTGCTGGCCCACGCGCTGGAGCGGCTGTGGCGGCTGCGCGAGGGCCGGTGGCTCAAGCACAGCGCCTACCAGGCCCTGGGTGGAGTGGCCGGGGCGCTCGCCCAGGAGCTGGACAGGCTGTACGAGGGACTCGAGGAGGAGGAGCGGCACCAGTTGCGCCGGCTCCTGGTGGAGCTGGTGGACGTGCGCGAAGGGGCGGCCCCGTTCACCTGCCAGCGCGTGTGGCGGGAGCGGGTGCGTCCCGTGGAGGAGCGGGCGCGCCGGGCCTTCGACACCGCGCTGGGGCGGCTCGTGGAAGGCCGGGTGCTGGTGCTCGGCGGCGGCGCGGAGGGGGGCGAGGTCTCCATCGAGGTGGCCCACGAGGCGCTGCTGCGCCACTGGCTGCCCCTGGTCGAGTGGATCCGCGAGGACCAGCAGCGCCGGCGCAAGAGGCTCGAGCTGCGCGCGGGAGCGGAGGGCTGGCATGCCCACCGGGAGTCGGCGCACGCGGAGGACTACCTCTTGCGAGGCCGGCGCCTGGAGGACGCCCTGGAGTTCCTGCAAGCCCACCCGGACGAGCTGGACGAGCGGGTGCTGCCATTCATCGACGCGAGCCGCGAGCGGGCGGAGCGTCTGGCCCGGGAAGCGCGCGAGCACCAGGAGCGGCTGCGGGACTTCGCCCGGCTGATCATCGCGGACAAGCTGCGCAAGGAGGACCCCACGGCGGCCCTGCTGGTGCTGCTGGAGGTGCGCGAGCCCGGACAACACCTGGCGTGGACGCAGACGGCGTTGGAGGTGCTCCAGCAGCCGATCGCCTCGGCGGTGCTGCGAGGCCACCGGGGGCCGGTGCGCGCGGCGGTGCTCGGCCCGGAGGGACGGTGGGTGGCGACGGCCTCGCGGGATGGGACGGCGCGGCTGTGGCGCGCGGATGGCACGGGCGAGCCGCGGGTGCTCGAGGGGCACGGCGGAGAGGTGCTGGCCGTGGCCTTCAGCCCGGATGGGCGGCGGGTGGTGACGGCCTCGGCGGACAGGACGGCGCGGGTGTGGACGGTGGAGGGGCGCGCGGGCCC
>NZ_JPMI01000025.1 GCF_000733295.1 Archangium violaceum Cb vi76
GACTCCACCGACTGCAAGGATTCCGATCCCACGCTACCTCGTGGCTTCAGCCAGGATAATGATGGGGACGGGTATGGGGATATCTGGGCACTGAGCCCCGCCCCCTTTGGATGCACTCCGCCCGCGGGCTACTCCGCCACGTCCAACGACTGCGACGACGGGAACAGAAGCGTGCATCCCGGCGCCGCCGAGGTGTGCTGGGACGGGGTGGACAACAACTGCAGTGGCTCGGTCGACGAAAGCCCGGTTTGTATTCCCATCACGTGCTCGGCGTGGTTCAGCACCAGCACAGTCCCCAGTGGTGGCACGGCGACCTTCGGTTTCTCGACGTCGGGCTCCATCCCCGCGGGCTCCAGGGCCTACCTGTATGGAACGAGGGATGGCGTGATGGATACGAACGGCACGGTGTCCTACGACCAGACCACGTTCTCCTTCCTCGTCCTCAACTCCCCCGGCCTCCAGGGCTACTATCAGAGGTATGTCGTCATCCGAGGGCCCAACAACGCCACCCTCTGTACGACCAACACCACCTCCCAGTGGTTCCTCCCTCCGTAATCTTTCGAGAGGTCCCCTGGAGGTGCGCGCGCCTCCACGGCGAGGAGCCGGGAGGCGCGCGGGGTTCAGCCTGTCATCCGGCCGCGCTCAGTACGGATAGAGCTCCGACGCCGCCCGCATGTCGCAGGTCGTGATGTTGGCCGCACACACGGTGGGGTTGTAATACATGCTCGAGTTACAATCCCCGTAGCAGGTGTTCAACCGGCTCATGGCGCTCGTCATGCAGCTGCCGCTGGCGTTGTCGTTCGCGCACCCGTACCAGCCATTGGCGACGTCATTGGCCTCGTACACCATGACGTCGGACGTGCCGCTGGCGCGCCAGTAGAGATACAGGCTGTTGTTGCGGAATCCCGCACCAGCTCTGGGCGCTCGGCCCGGTGGGGCGAGCCTCCATCATGCGTGGCCATCGACGGTAGCGGCCCGGCGCTGCGAGCCCGCGTCCTGGATGAGGCCTCGCGCACCGGGAGGCGACCCAGCGGGCCGCCCGTCGCCCTACCGCCGTGATCGTCCTCGTATCAGGCGGGTCTCCGGTGAAGTACATTTCCCGACTTATAAGACTTTACGGCTATTCTCATGACTCCGTGTCCTGACGAGAACGAGCTGCTGGAGTGGGAGCAGGGGCGCCTGTCAGCGGAGGCCGTGGCCGGGCTCGAGGCCCACCTGGATGGGTGCGCGGCATGCTGCGCGGTGGCTGCGGGACTGAGGGGTGGGGAGGCCCTGTCCACGGAGGACCTGGAGCCCCCGGGGCCGCTGACGCCTGGGCCTGGGGCGCACGTGGGGCGCTACGTGCTGCAGCGCCGCGTGGGCGAGGGCGGCATGGGAGTCGTCTTCGCCGCGTATGACCCGGATCTGGACCGGGAGGTGGCGCTCAAGCTGCTCAAGCCCGGGGCGGTGGCGGACGAGGAGGCACGGGGACGGCTGGTGCGCGAGGCCCAGGCCCTGGCCCGGTTGTCCCATCCGAACGTCGTCATCGTCCATGAGGTGAGCCAGGACGGCGACACCGTCTTCCTCGCCATGGAGCTGGTGCGGGGGCGGACGCTGCGCCAGTGGCTGGCGGAGGCCCCCCGGCCGTGGCGCGAGGTGCTCTCACGTTTCCTCCTGGCGGGCCAGGGGCTGGCCGCCGCGCACGCGGTGGGGCTGGTGCACCGCGACTTCAAGCCGGACAACGTGCTGCTGGGGGACGACGGCCAGGTGCGCGTCACCGACTTCGGCCTCGCGCGCGCGGTGCTCACCCCCCGGGCGCCACCGGAGCCGAGGGCCGGAGAAGGCGCCGTCCGGGAGACTCCGCCACGGGGAGTCGACACCGCCACCGGCGTCCGGCTGGGCACGCCCGCGTATATGTCCCCGGAGCAGTGGCGGGGCCTGCGCGCGGACGCACGCAGCGACCAGTTCAGCTTCTGCGTCGCGCTGTACGAGGCCCTCTTCGGCCAGCGGCCCTTCGCGGGTGGCTCGCCCGAGGAGCGCATCCAGGCCCTGCGTGAGGGACGGGTGATGCCACCGCCCCGCGGCTCGCGCGTGCCCGGCGCCGTGCGCGAGGCCGTGCTGCGAGGCCTGGCCGCCGAGCCGGACTCGCGCCACCCCACCCTGGACGCCCTGCTCACCCGGCTCGCTTCCGGCTCACGTGCGCGCCGCGGGCGCTGGGCGGCGGCGGCACTCGCCACGGGAGTGGCGGCCAGCGCCGCCGCGGGCTTCGGCCTGGCCAGGGGTGACGCCTCGCGGGTGTGCACCGGCTTCGAGGCCCGGCTGGAGGGCACCTGGGACGCGGCGCGCCGGGCCCGGCTGGAGCAGCGCTTCCGTCAGGGCGCGCCGCCGGGACGGGGGGACAGCTTCGAGTCCACCGCGCGGGCACTGGACGCCTATGCCCAGGCGCTGGTGGCCCAGGAGCGGCAGTCCTGCGAGGACACACGCGTGCGGCGGGCGCAGTCCGAGCAATTGATGGACCTGCGCGCCGCGTGCCTGGATGGGCGGCGCCAGGCGTTGCACGACCTGGTGGAGCTGCTGGAGGGAGGCGAGCGGGAGGCCCTCACGCGGGCGACCGAGGCCGCGCGGCAGCTCCCCTCGCTGGCCGCGTGCGCGGACCGGGACGCGCTCGCTCGCGTGGACCCGCTGCCGGAAGCCCCGGAGGCCCGGCGGCAACTGGCGGCGCTGCGCCGGGAGGTGGACGGACTGCGCGTGCGGGGCTCGGCCGGCTTCCATGAGCGTGCGCTGCCCCGGCTGGAGGAGATGGTGGTGGCGCTGCGCGGGCTGGGACACCGGCCCACGCTGGCGTGGGCCCTGCTCCTGCTGGGCGAGCTGCGCGGCACCGCGGGGAACTTCGCCGCGGCACGCGAGGTGCTGGAGGAGGCGGTGCGCGTGGCGGAGGCCGGGCACGACGACGAGACGGCCGCGCGCGCGTGGAACCGTCTCCTTTATACGGAAGTCCAGGGCATGGGCCTGGACAAGGAGGCCCAGCGCACCGCGCGCATGGCGGAGGCGGCCCTGGAACGGCTGGGGCCCGAGGCCTCCCTGGAGGTGGCGGCGGAGCTGCGCCGCGTCCGCAGCAGCCTCAGCTACCGGCAGGGCGACTACGCGCGCGCTCTCACGGATGCCAGCGAGGCCCTGTCCCTGATGGAGCGGGCGCGCGGCCCCCAGGACGTGGCGCTCGCCGATGTGCTGATAGGCACGGGCCTGGCCCTCAACGCGCTGGGGCGCTACGCGGAGGCGGAGCGGCACTACGCGCGCGCCCTGGCCCTGGTGGAGGCGGTGTACGGCCAGGAGCACCCGCTGCGTGCGGCCCACCTCAACAACGTGGCCACCGCGCTGCGGCTCCAGGGAAAGGTGGCCGAGGCGGTGGCTCGCTACGGCGAGGCGCTGGAGCTCAGCGAGCGGCTCCTGGGAGCGGAGCACTCCAGCACCAGCATGATCCGGGTGAACCTGGGCGACGCGCTCTCGCGGCAGGGCCAATTGACGGAGGCCCTGCCCCACTACGAGCGAGCCCTGGCCAGTCTGCGCAAGGGAAGGGACGGCGAGCAACTCCGGGTGGCCAACGTGCTGCTGAGCCTGGGCAATGCACAGGGGGACCTGGGACAGCACACGCGGGCGGAGGCGGCCTACCGCGAGGCGCTCGCCATCCAGGAGGCGCAGCTCGGCCCCCGGCACCCGGACGTGGCCCTGTCGCGCAACAACCTGGGCTGGGTGGCGATGGACACGGGCCGCCTGCGCGACGCGCGCGACCATTTCGAGGCGGCGCGCGCGCTGTGGGAGGCCACGATCGGCCCCGAGCACCCGAAGGTGGCCAGCGCCCTGTACAACCTGGGGCACGTGGAGCTGCGCCTGCGCAGGGTGCGTCCGGCGCTCCTCCACCTGCGGCGGGCGCTGGAGTTGCGCGAGAAATCGCTCGGAGCGGAACACCCCCGGGTGGCACAGACGCTCGCGATGCTGGGCGAAGCGTTGGTGGAAGGCGGCCAGTTGCGCGAGGCCCGCGAGCCGCTGGAGCGGGCGGTGGCGCTCTCCACGCGGGTGGAGCTGGCCCCACCCGAGCTGGCCCGGGCACGCTTCGCGCTCGCCCGAGTCCTCTGGCCGTCGCGGGAGGAACGGCCCCGGGCGCTCTCCCTGGCGCGCGAGGCCCACGAGGCCTACGCCCAGGGCGCGCCCGCCTACCAGCCCCGCGCACGCGAGGTACAGTCCTGGCTGTCCGCCCGTGGGTGGAGGTGAGCCGTGACGTCCGAGCAGACCGAGTTCTTCCTGTCGCGGGCGCCGCATGCGCTCGTCCCGGCGCTGCGAGCGCTTCCCGGGCTGGAGGAAGCACTCGCGGGGCTGGTGGAGCAGGCGCGCGAGGCCTGGCCGGAGGTGGGCATGGACGCGAGGGCCTTCCTGGCCTACGTGGCCGAGCGGCTGCCTTCCACGGGAGAGGCCCGCGAGGTGCTCGAGAGCCTGCGCGCGGGGGACTTCTTCCTCGCCTTCGCCTGCGTGCGAGGGGAGGCATGGGCACTCGAGGCGCTCGACGCGCACGTATTATCCCAGGTGGGAACGTGGCTGCCGCGCGAGGACTCCGCCCTCGTGGACGAGCTGCGGCAGCTGTTGCGCCAGCGGCTGCTGGTGCCGGTGGAGGAGGCACCACCCAAGCTGGCCTCCTACTCCGGGCGGGGTCCACTGGGGCAGTGGGTGCGAGCGGTGGCGCTCCGGCTTCACATCGACCGGCAGCGCGCCGCGCCACGCGAGCGGCCCCTGGAGGAGGCCCCGGCGGCCCTGGCGGATCGGCTGGGCGCGGACCCCGAGCTGGCCTTCATCCGCGAGCGGCACCAGGAGGACTTCCGGGTGGCCTTCCGCGCCGCGCTGGGCCGGCTGGAGGCCCGGGAGCGCAACCTGCTGCGGCTGCACCACGTGCACGGCCAGTCCATGGACGCGGTGAGCGCCACCTATCAGGCGCCCCGCTCCACCGTGGCCCGCTGGATTGCCCGTGCCCGCGAGCGGCTGCTGACCCTCACCCGAGAGGAGCTGACGGCGCGGCTGGGGCTGACGCCCGACGAGCTGGACAGCCTGCTGCGCCTCGTGCGCAGCCAGCTCGACGTCAGCCTGCGCCTGCTCCTGGTGGATTGAATGTCCCCCATCAACCACACGGTTTCACTCAGGGAGTGGAGGGTCTCCGCCGGTCTCCCTGTGGTCGCAGGTAGCCCAGGATGAGCGCACTCAGCTCCTCCACGAACTCGGGGGTGCCCATCAGCTCGGGCCGCTCGACGACCGTGGCCCACACGGCGCTGCGCAGGGCCCGGATGATGATGAAGACCACCAGCCCCAGGTTGCGCGGATGCTCGAACTCCAGGTTCTGGGCGAGCACGATCTGCACGAGTGACTCCACGCGCGCCTCGATCTGCTGGACGGCCTGAAGGGGTCCAATGCGAGGCGCCTGCTCCAGGAGGACCCGCTGCAGGCGCGGATTCTCCGCGTAGAACTCCACCAGGACCCGCACCAACTCACGCACCTCCTGCTCCAGATCCGTGATCGGGTGGGGCGCCAGCTTGTCGGAGAGCACCTGCAAGGCCCGCTGGTGGAACCGCTCGAGCAGCATGGCCACCAGCGCCTCCTTGCTCGGGAAGTACTGGTAGAGAGAACCGATGCTCACGCCCGCCCGCTCGGCGACCGCCTTGGTGGTGGCCCCTTCGTAGCCGGAGCTGACCAGAACGTGAGCCGCCGCCTCCAGGATCGTCTCCACCGTGGCCTTCGCCCGCTCCTGACGTGGCCGTTTCCGAGGAGCGGACCGGTTGCGCTTGCTCATGTCACCGCGTCTCCAAAAAGTGAGCCCAATGCGAATTTCGCTCGCGCGAGCGGAGCACTATTCATGGGCCCTGCCCAACTGGAATTCCCATGAGCAAGCCCGCCCTGTCCACGAACATCCCCCAGCCACGCCCTCGCCCCCTCCTGGGGAACGCGCCCGACATCGGCTCCGAAATCCCCCTGCAGAACATGATGAAGCTCGCGCGCCAGCTCGGGCCCATCTTCCGGCTGTCCTTCCCGGGGGCCTCCGTCCAGGTGATCGGCTCGTACGAGCTGGTGGCGGACGCCTGTGACGAGGCGCGCTTCGAGAAGATGGTGACCCAGGCGCTCCAGAACCTGCGCGCCCTGGGAGGCGAGGGCCTCTTCACCGTGGAGACGGAGGACCCCAGGTGGGGCAAGGCCCACCGCCTGTTGGTGCCCGCCTTCAGCCCCGCGGCCATGCGCGACTACCATGACGGCATGCTCGACGTGGCCGACCAGATGCTCACCCGCTGGGCGCGCTTCGGACCCGAGACGGACATCCACGTGTCCGACGACATGACGCGGCTGACGCTCGACACCATCGCGTTGTGCGGCTTCTCCTTCCGCTTCAACTCCTTCTACCAGACGCAGCTGCACCCCTTCGTCGACTCCATGGTGCGAGCCCTGGAGGAGGCGGGCAACCGCACCCGGCGCCTGCCCGTGCAGACGCAGCTCATGGTGCGCACCCGGCGCCAGTTCGAGGCGGACACCGGCTTCCTGCGCGAGCTGACGCAGCAGCTCATCGAGAAGCGCCGGGCCACCCGGCCCGACGAGGCCCCCCGCGACATCCTGAGCCTCATGCTCGAGGCGGTGGATCCCCTCACCGGCGAGAGGCTCGATGACACCAACATCCGCGATCAGCTCGTGACCTTCCTCATCGCGGGCCACGAGACGACGAGCGGCCTGTTGTCCTTCGCTCTCTACTACCTGCTCCACTACCCCGAGGTGCTCCAGAAGGCCCAGGCCGAGGTGGACCGGGTGTTCGGCGCGGAGACGCCGCGCTTCGAGCAGGTCTCCCAACTGCAGTACATCGATCAAATCCTCCGAGAGACGCTGCGCCTGTGGCCCACCGCGCCGGCCTTCAGCCTGCACGCCAAGGCCCACGACACCCTGCTGGGAGGGCGCTACCCCGTCGGGCCCGACGATCCGTTGCTGGTGCTCATTCCCATGCTGCACCGCGACCCCGCCGTGTGGAAGGACCCCGAGCGCTTCGACCCGGAGCGTTTCGCTCCCGAGGTGCGCGACAGCATTCCCCCGCACGCGTGGAAGCCCTTCGGCAACGGGATGCGCGCGTGCATCGGCCGGGCGTTCGCGATGCAGGAGGCCACGCTCGTGCTCGGCATGATGCTGCAGCGCTTCCACCTCTCCGAGCCCGAGCCATACAAGCTCCGCATCCGAGAGACGCTCACGCTCAAGCCCGATGGCCTCAAGCTCCGCGTCCGCGAGCGCAAACCCGCCTCCCGGCCGCTCGCGCCCCGGCCCACGCCCCGCCCCGCGGTGCCCGTGTCCCAGCCGTCCCAGCCGTCGGAGAAGGCGGCCGCGCATGGCACGCCGCTGTTGCTGCTCTACGGCTCCAACTCGGGGGCCTCCGAGGCCTTCGCCCGGCGCATCGCGAGTGATGGGCTCGCGCGTGGCTACTCGGCGAGGGTGTCGCCCCTGGACGAGTACACCGGCAAGCTGCCCACGGAAGGCGCGGTCTTCATCGTGACGGCCTCCTACAACGGCAAGCCGCCGGACAACGCGCGCGCGTTCCACGCGTGGGTGTCCCAGCTCCCCGAGGGCTCGCTGAAGAACGTGCGCTACGCCGTGTTCGGCTGCGGCAACAAGGATTGGGGCGACACCTACCAGGCCGTTCCCCGGCACCTCGACGAGCGGCTGAGCGCCGCGGGAGCCCAGAGGCTCTTCGCGCGCGGCGAGGCGGATGCACGGGCGGATTTCTTCGGGGAGTTCGAGCAGTGGTACGCGCCCTTCTGGGACGGAGTGGGCACGGCGCTCGGCGTGTCCTCGCGCCAGGTGGCTTCCGGTCCGCTCTTCACGGTGGAGGTGGTGCCGTCTGCCAGCGTGGAGCTGGTGAGGCAGAACAAGCTCGAGCTGGCGACAGTGGTGGAGAACCGCGAGCTCGTCGACATGACGTCGCCGTTCGGACGCTCCAAGCGGCACCTCGTGTTCAAGCTGCCCGAGGGCGTGACATACGCGGCGGGTGACTACCTCGCCGTGCTGCCGGAGAACCATCCGGAGCTCGTGGAGCGGGCCGCTCGCCGCTTCGGGGTGCGCACGGATGCCGCCATCGTCCTGCGCTCGACCCGGGGCGACCAGGCCTCCTCGCTTCCCACGGGCAGGCCCCTGTCGGTGCAGGAGCTGCTGGGCCGGCACGTGGAGCTGTCCGCGCCCGCCACGCGCAAGGACCTGGAGCGGCTGGCGGAGAAGAACCCGTGCCCGCCACACGCGATGCACCTGGCCGCCCTGGCCCAGGACGCCGAGCGGTACAAGAAGGAGATCCTCGACAAGCGCGTGAGCGTGCTGGACCTGCTGGAGCAGTACGACTCGTGCATCCTGTCCTTCGGAGACTTCCTCGAGCTGCTGCCCGCCATGCGCGTGCGGCAGTACTCGGTGTCCTCGTCTCCGCTGGCGGATGCCACGCGGTGCACGCTGACGGTGGCGGTGGTGGACGCGGAGGCCTGGTCCGGCCGGGGCCGTTTCCACGGCACCTGCTCGAGCTACCTCGCGCGGCTGCGTCCCGGGGAGCAGGCCGCGGTCGCGGTGCGCACGCCGAACGTGCCCTTCTACCCGCCCACCTCGAACGCCACGCCCATCATCCTGGTGGGCGCGGGCACGGGACTGGCGCCCTTCCGGGGCTTCCTCCAGGAGCGGGCGCTGCGCCACGCGCGAGGGGAGACGGCCGGGCCGGCGTTGCTCTTCTTCGGCTGCGACCACCCGGACGTGGACTTCCTCTACCGGGACGAGCTGGCGAAGTGGGAGCGGGAGGGAGTGGTGGAGGTGCTGCCCGCCTTCTTCCGCCAGCCCGACGGTGACGTCACGTTCGTGCAGCACCGCCTGTGGAAGGAACGCGCGCGGGTGAAGGCGCTGCTCGGCCAGGGAGCCCTGTTCTTCATCTGCGGGGATGGCCAGCGCATGGCGCCCGCGGTCCGGGAGACGCTCGCGAGGCTCCACCAGGAGGCCGTGGGCTGCTCCGCGGAGGAAGCCACGGAATGGCTCTCGGACATGGAGAAGCAAGGCCGGCTGGTCTCCGACGTCTTCACTTGATGAGCTCGCCAGGAGACCTGGCGGGCCCGCGAGGAAAGCACCTGACCGGGCGCGCCCGTCTTGGACAGGTGCCCGACGCTCTGACACCCTGGGTCCCATGCCCACCTCCCCCATCCCACGTGCCGCGCCCTGGTGGGTCGAGCGCGCCGAGACCCTCCTGGACACGAAGGACCTGCCCACGCTGGGCCTGGGTGCGCTGTGGGAGCTCTTCGAGCGGTTCTCCTTCGTGAAGGAGAACGTGGAGCCGGACCTCCTCCTCCTCGATGTGCAGGCGCGTCCGGAGCTCCAGGCCCTCTGGGCAGCACTGGAGGCGCGAGCCCTCTCGGTGACCGAGGCGCTGGATGCGGCCGGAGACGAGGTCGCCCAGCAGCTTCGCACGGGAGCCCTCACGGCTGCTCACTTCCGGGAGCGGTGGGAAGGGTTTGGTTTCACCGAGGCGGAGGGCCGCGCGAGCACCGCGGCGGATGACTGGCTCGAGGGCCTGCTACGCATCACCCGCATCACCACCGGCCAGGACCGGCCTCCATTCGGTCAGGTGAACATGGCCTCGCGGGCCCACCGCATCTCCGACTTCCTCTCCCTCATCAATCCCGGGAAGCGCGACACGGTCTATGACCTCGGCTGCGGCAACGGGAAGTTCGCCATCACCGTGGCCGCGAGCTCCTCGGCCCGGGTCAAGGGAGTGGAGTACGGCCAGACGTACGTCGAGTCCGCGCGCCGCACCGCCGAGCGTTTCACGCTGCCGAACCTGGAGTTCATCCACGCGGATGTCCGCGATGTGGACATGTCGGACGGTACCGCCTTCTATCTGTACTTCCCCTTCTGGGGAGAAGTGGCGCACGCGGTGGCTCGGGTGTTGGGGGGCATCGCGCGAGCCCGGGACATCACCGTGTACGCCTCGGGCCCTCGCCACGACTATGGCGAGCACTTCCTCGAGCAGGTGTCGCAGGGGGCGCTGTGTCTCGCACCGCACCGCATGGACTTCGCGGATGTGATGGTCCTGCGCAGCGCCGCCTTCGCGTGAGGGAGCCAGAAAGCCCCCCCATCTTTCCTATGCGCCTGACTGCATCTTCTCCCGCAGCCAGGTCTCGAGCTCGGAGATGGCGACGCGCTCCTGCGCCATGCTGTCACGGTGGCGCACGGTGACGGTGTTCTTGAGCGCCGTGTCGTTGCCTTCACCGAGCGTGTCGAAGTCCACCGTGATGCAGAACGGTGTGCCGATCTCGTCCTGGCGCCGGTAGAGCTTTCCGATCGCTCCGGTGTCGTCGTAGACGATGCGCATCGCACCGGTCGACTGGAGCTTCCTCCGGATGCTCTTCGCGGTGCTGACGATCTCCGGGTGGTTCTTCTTGAGCGGAAGCACCGCCACCTTGATGGGCGCCAGGTGCGGCTTGAAGTGCAGCACCGTCCGGTAGAACTCATCCACCACCGGGTCCACCTGGCCGCGCAGCTTCTTCGCCACCTCGATGCTCTCCGCGCCGGGCATCGACAGCAGCCCCGTGATGGACGGCAGCCGCTCGCCGAGCGCCTGGGCGATCCGCTCGCCCTCGGCCAGGAGGGCCTCCTTGGCCTGGGCCGGAATCTTGTCGTTGCGGCCCACCGACTTGAGGAACGTGCCGAGCGCCTCCTGCACCGGCTTCAAGCGGTCCGCCGGGGCGGGCTTCACCTGCTCCTCCGCGTAGGCCTCGCTCAAGAGCGCGAGCACCCCGCGGTCCACGCCAGCCGACGGCTCGATCACGAAGGGCACCACGTGCTGCTTCGTCTCGGGGTCGAAATACGTGAGCTTGTCGGTGCTGTGCGAATTGGGGCTGACGCGCGCCCTCAATCCGAGCGCGCCCTGGTCCTTGCTGTGCGAGCCCAGGTCGTAGTCGGTACGGTTGGCGATGCCCTCGAGCTCTTCCAGCCCATGCGGGAAGCGGTAGAGCAGGTCCACCGTCGCCTTGGCGTAGTGGGCGAGCTCCTCGGGCTTCTGGTGGTACGGCTCGAGGTTCCGCCGGGACAGACCCACGGACAGCCACCAGTTGATCCGATCCTCCACCCACTTCTCGTGCCACGCCTCGTCCTCGCCCGGACGAACGAAGAACTCGATCTCCATCTGCTCGAACTCGCGAACCCGGAAGATGAAGTTGCGCGGGGTGATCTCGTTGCGGAACGCCTTGCCGATCTGCGCGATGCCGAACGGGAGCTTGCGCGACGTGGAGTCGAGCACGTGCTTGAAGTTGACGAAGATGCCCTGCGCCGTCTCGGGCCGAAGGTACGAGAACGACTCGGGGTCCGGCACGGGCCCGATCTGCGTCTTGAACATCAAGTTGAACGGACGCGGCTCGGTGAGATCCGTCGACGCGCAATTCGGGCACTTGCCGGAGATCTGATCCGCACGCCACCGCATCTTGCAGTTCTTGCAGTCGACCATCGGGTCCACGAAGGTCTCTTCGTGGCCGGAGTAGCGCCAGGTCAGCTTGTTCATCAGGATGGCCGCGTCGATCCCCTCCATGTCCTCGCGCTCCCAGACATTGGCGCGCCACCACGCGAGCTTGAGGTTGTTCTTCAGCTCGACGCCGAGCGGACCGTAGTCATAGGTGCCCTGAAGACCGCCGTATACCGCCGAGCCAGGAAAGATGAATCCCCGGCGCTTACACAGGGAAACCAACTGCTCCATCGTCTGCGCGGCCATCCGTGTATCGCTCCTTCACCTGCCAGATTGGCGGGGCGGTCAGCCTACACCGATTGGAAAAGAGGAACGGATTCCGGCTACCCTATCCCGTCCAATGGCCACTGGACTCACCGACCCCGCCCGGATCAAGTCATACAAGTTCTCCATTCCTTTCGTGGGCGAAATGCAGTGGGAGCCCGACCCGACCCAGCGGCGCGCGGCCTGGGCCCTCTATGTCGAGCTCGTCACGCGCACCTCGACCCAGCCCCTCGACCTGGATCTGGGGCTCATCCGCGAGGCCCTCAACTCACTCAACGGCATCTTCTCCACGACGCGGCAGATCCTGCGCGAGTCAGGACCCGCGGTGGGCGCCGGGCCGAACACCGTCGGCGGCGTCGCCATCGCCGTGCTCAACAAGGGGCTGCGCCCCTTCCTCTCCAAGTGGCATCCCCTGCTCCAGGCGTATGAGACGCAGCGGCCCCCCAGCACCTCGCCCAAGGAGTGGGAGAAGCAGTGGGACAAGGAGGCCCGGCTGCGCGGCGAGTTGGAAGCGCTGCGCGGCGACCTGGAGAAGTACGCCCAGGCCCTCGCGGAGATGGCGGGCATCAACGACTGAAGTGATTCCACGACGACAGGAGCCCCACCGTTGATGTCGACGCCCACCTACCACCCCAGCCTGGCGCTGTACGTGGTCTGGCACCCGGGTGCTCCCGCGGTGTCGCCTCCGCCAGAGGCCGGGCAGCTCGCCCACGCACTCCACGCCCATTTCCACCGGGACGCCAGGCGGCTCCTCTCCCGGGGCCTCGGCATCCCCGTCTTCTTCCGCGGCGTCCCGACGACGCCCGGCGGTCCTCCAGCGGACATCCCCCTGGACGACGCCGAGCACACCGTCGTCATCCTGCTCATCGATGACACCTTCATCATCGACCCGGCCTGGGAGCAGTACGCCCTGCGGCTCCACCAGAGGGTGGCGGGCCACGCCCCCGGCAAGCACCTGCTCCTGCCCGTGCAGATGGGCGCGAACCGGCTGGAGCTCGGGACACGCAACGCCATCCGGCTCACGGCGAGCGCGCCCCTGGAGCGCGAGCGGCAGCTGACCCTCTCCATCACCCACGAGCTGTGCCGCCTGCTGCTGGGCCATCAACCCGCTCGGAACGGTGCCGGCCAGACGCCCCTCAGCTCCGCTCCCGTGAAGCTCTTCCTCAGTCACGCCAAACTGGATGGTCAGCAGCTCGCCGAGAAGCTCCACCAGTACCTGAGCTCGTCGCGCAGCATTGGCGTGGAGACCTTCTTCGACTCACGCGACATCCCCGCGGGCTCGGACTTCGCCCAGGAAATCGAGGGCAATGTCGAGCGCAGCGCCCTGGTGGTCCTCCAGACGGATGCCTATTCCTCGCGCCCCTGGTGCCGCCGCGAGGTGCTCACCGCCAAGCGCCTGGGCTGCCCGGTGGTCGTGGTCAACGCCATCACCTCCGAGGAGGAGCGCTCGTTCCCCTACCTGGGCAACACTCCGTCGCTGCGCTGGGAGCCCCAGGGCGCGGACCGGGCCCGGGACGTGCTCGACATGGCACTGCGCGAGGTGCTGCGGGCCACCTACATGCGATTCCACCTGCGGAGCCTTCAGCGGATGGGGTGGATTCCCGCCCAGGCCGAGCTACAGCCCCGGCTGCCAGAAGTCATCACCTGCCTGGCCCCCTCCACGCTGGGCGCCTCCCAGGAGGACTCCACGCTGGTGGTATACCCGGACCCGCCGCTGGGCCAGGAGGAGCTGGAGCTCCTGGCCGAGGCCAACCCGCGATTGCGCCTGAGCACCCCCACGGCCCTGGCCATGGGCGGCACCTTCGCGAGCGGCCCCCGGACCCTGGACAAGCGCAAGGTGGCCCTGTCCACCTCCGAGAGCGCGGAGCTACCGGGGCTGGGGCTGGAGCAGGAGCACCTGGATGTGGCGTGGTTGGAGTTCGTCCGTCACCTGCTGGCGGCCGGCTCCACCGTGCTCTACGGAGGGGACCTGCGCAGCGGCGGCTTCACGGAGGCGCTGGTGGACCTCGTGATGGAGCACCGCCGCTCGGCACGGGAGCTGGAGGGCAGCATCGTCAGCTACATCGCCTGGCCCTGGTCCATGGAGGTCTCCGCGGCAAGCGAGGCCCAGCTGGTGCCGAAGCTGCGCTTCCGCAAGCTCACCGAGGACACGGGGATGTCCCCCGAGGAGCAACAGGTGCGCCGGGTCCGGCTGGGCTCCCTGGCCAGGCCCACGGATGGCACGGTGGAGGACCAGCACGTGCTGGCGCTGAACCTGACGGCGATGCGCGGGACGATGGCCCAGGAGTCCCACGCGAGCATCCTGCTCGGGGGCCGGATGCGGGGCTTCCGGGGAACGATGCCCGGGCTGGTGGAGGAGGCCTGGCTGACGATGAAGGACCAGCGGCCCCTCTACGTGGTGGGCGGATTTGGGGGCTGCTCGCGAGCCATCGCCAACGCGCTCCTGGGACAGCCGGCTCCGGGCCTGGAGCTCGCGGCGAGGGAAGACTCCGCGCGGGCGCTCGTGGAGTACCGGCGCGAGCTGGGCATGCCCGCGGGCAACACCCAGGTACCCGAGGACACCCATGCCGCGGAGCAGTTCTTCCGTGCCCGGGGTCTGGCCGGCCTGAACAACGGGCTGAGCGAGGAGGAGAACCGCCGCCTCATGGTGACGCCGCACGTGCCGGAGATGATCTTCCTGGTGCTCAAGGGGCTGTCGCGACTGCCCGAGCCCGGCCGGCCCGCGCTTCCAGCATGACGCGGAAGTAGACGTCATCGAACAGGTGGCCTACCGGCATCCCCGCCGCTCGTGCATCGGCGAGCGGGATGTCGCCGCGCCCTCATCCGTGGGTTGTGCCGCGTTGCGTCGCTCGAATTCCGTGACCTCTCCCTTGTCTTTCTTCGGACAGTGGATAAAGTCGGCGATGGCGCGTTTTACAACTCTGGCGCGGAATCCCCCTCCCCTTCGTTTCACCTTCCTGAGGACCCCCTATGAATCCTCGCAAGCTTCATTTCCGTTTCCTGGCCACGTGCTGTCTCGCCGCCCTCCAGGGGTGCGCGATGGATCCTTCCGCGCTCCCCGAGGAGGTTGACCTCGGGAGCCACGAGCAGGCGGAGCTGGGCTACAACCCGGGCGCCGGCTGGAACCTCGTCTGGCAGGACGAGTTCGACGGCACGGCCGTCAACGGCAACAACTGGACCGTGCTGACGAGCAACTGGGACCCCGTCACCAACAACTGCAACTTCGGCACGGGCGAGCTGGAGTTCCCCCGGGCGCAGAACGTCACGGTGGGCGGCGGCAAGCTCGTCATCACCGCCGAGCGCACGAGCGACAACCCCGTGGACTCGCGGTGCACCGGCTATGGCGCGCGCTCCTTCTACTCCGGCCGCCTGCACACCAAGGGCAAGGTGGAGCGGCGGTACGGGAAGGTCGCCGCCAGCATCAAGATTCCCTCGGGCTACGGCATGTGGCCGGCCTTCTGGACGCTGGGCGCCAACATCTCCAACGTCGGGTGGCCGAGCAGCGGGGAGATAGACATCCTGGAGTGGCACTCCAATGAGCCCACGTGGATGAAGTCCGCCACGCATTGGTACAACGGCGGGCAGGCGGACTGGGGCACGGGCCAGAGCGGCGGCTACAACCTGGCCGACTCCTTCCACACCTACGAGGTGGAGTGGACGGCCAGCAGCATGGTGTTCCGTCTGGACGGCCAGCGCGTGGGCGCCACGTACTACCACAACGAGACCGAGTTCCAGCAGCCGCACTACCTCATCCTGAACCTGGCGCTGGGCGGCAACTGGTACGGCCACCCGAGCCCCGCCAGCATCGCGCTGCCCGCGGGCACGAGGAAGACGATGGAGGTGGAGTGGGTGCGCTGGTACCAGCAGGGCGGCTCCAGCGGTGTCTCGCTCACCAACCCGGGCTTCGAGTCGGGCATGACGGGCTGGGCCACCTGGAGCCCCAACGGCACCGAGGCCGCGGACTTCTCCGAGACGTACAACGGCGGCCACTCGGGCGCCTACCACCTGACGCACTGGAGCGGTTCGCCCTTCGAGGTGTGGACGTACCAGACGCGTACGGGGCTCGCGACGGGCAACTACAAGGTGCGCGCGTGGGTGCGCAAGGGAGGCGGCTTCGACATCGCGCGGCTGCAGGCGAAGACGTGCGGCTCGTGCGGGCCTGTCTCCACGGACCTGGGCACGTACGGCAACTGGACACTGGTGGAGACGCCCGCCATCTACGTCTCCGGTGGCTACCTCGAGCTGGGCTTCCACACCCGCGCCAGCGTGGGCAACTCGGCCAACTTCATCCACATGGATGATGTGGAGTTGATCCGCTTGTAAAGCCAGGCGGGGAGGTTGGGCACCTCATACCAAGGTATGGGTTGCCCAACCCCACGTAGAATGGCCTTGGGCGCGCGACCGGCGCATCCTGTTCGCCATGACGTTTCCCACCCCGTCGAAGACGCTCGTCCTCATCCACGGCGTCGAGGAGGACTGGGAAGAGGTGGCTGACTTCGTCCTCGACTGGGCCGTCGATGCGGCCCGGGCCACCGCGCCCACCCACGCCGGTTTGGGTCGTCCAGCCCAACGTACAAAAGACGGCACGAAGGCCCGTCATCATAATCACTCTCGAGCTTCGTGAAGGTGAGGCCACCGCGAGCCTGCCCTCACGCCAGCCAACCGCCCGCTCGAAGTGAGCCCATGCCGACACAGAGTTGCCTTTCACCCGGAGGCTCCTCCTCCATGACCCGGAGCTCTCATATGCCATCCCCCATCCCTACCGCCGTCAACACGCCCACCCGCTTCGTCGAGCTGAAGGGGCGCCGCCTCGCCTATCGTGACCTCGGCCAGGGCGTACCCATCATCCTGTGCCTGCGGTTTCGCGGCATTCTGGATTCGTGGGACCCCGCCTTCCTCGATGCGCTGGCGGCCCACCACCGCGTCATCACCTTCGACTATTCCGGCCTGGGCCAGTCCACCGGCACGCCCAGCTATGTGCGCACGAAGATGGCACAAGATGCCGTCGACCTGGCCGACGCGCTCGGCCTGGAGCGCTTCGTCATCGGTGGCTGGTCACTGGGTGGGATCGCGGCCCAGGTGGTGGCGCGCCTGCACCCCCAGCGCGTCATCAAGGCCCTCCTGATTGGCACCACCCCGCCAGGCAGGGTGCGCGTGCCGGCGAAGCCCATCTTCTTCGAGCGCGCCTTGAAGCCAGTGAACGACCTGGATGATGAGACCGTGCTGTTCTTCCATCCGGAGTCAGAGAAGTCCCGCGCCGCCGCCGTGGCATCCCACCATCGCATCGCGGCGCGCACGACGGATACCAGTCCGGCGATTCCCATCGACACCGTCCTGAGGCTGTTGGCCGAGACCAAGGGCGATGATGTCTTCGTGGATGACAACGGCTACCGCGACTTCCTCGAGACGACGGACATCCCCATGCTGGTCATCTCCGGAGACCAGGAGATCGTCTTCCCGGTCGAGAACTGGTTCGACCTGACGCCGCGGACGAAGTCGGTCCACCTGATGGTGTTCCCGCAGATGGGCCATGGCCCTCAGCACGAGGCGCCGCAAGTCTGTGCCGACCTGATCGCCAGTTTCATCCGGAACTTCTGAGGACCCACCCAGGCACCCGGCACGGACCGTGCGCGGTTCAGACGGCCCGGGCCGCGGACCGGCTGGCATTTGAAGCGTCCTTGACGAACTCCGCCAGCACGGCCTCGAAGTCCGCTCTCGCTTCGAGGAATGGCAGGTGCCCCACGTTGGAGAACCACGTGCATCGGGCCGTGCGTGCACGTGCCAGCACCACCTCCGAGCTCATGGCCGGGAGAACCACCTGATCGAGCCCGCCATGCAGCACGGCCAACGGACAACCACAGCGCTCGAGCTCCACCGAATAGTCTTCCGCGCGCGACAGGAGCGCGCGGCGGACATGCAGCGGCACACGCAGCATGGTGCGAACGCTCTCCTCGGCCAGCTTCGGGTCCATCCGTCGCGCCGCGCAAGCATCGAAGAAGGAGCGCGCCGCTGCCTCGTAGGACTCCACGTCCTCCGCCAGCAGGCCGCGTGCGTTCGCGAGCATGCCCGGTCCGAACAAGGCGCGGGCGGGCCTTCCCGTCCTCAGCGACGCGGCCACGAAGAAGAGTCCGCCCAGGGCCGCGTCCCCGTGGTGCCGGAGATAGTCGCCGACGACGACCCCCCCGTACGACCAGGCGGCCACGACGGGCCGCTCCAGGCCGAGCTTCTGGATGACCGCCTGGAGATCATCGGCGAAGTGAACGCCGTTCACGTACGGCTCGTCCCCTTCGGGCTTGTCCGAGTCGCCGTGTCCGCGCAAATCGACCGCGACGAGGCGATGGTTCCGCGCGAGACCGCCCTGGAGGACCGCCTCCCAGCTCTGGCGGCTCTGGGCGAAGCCATGCACGAAGAGCACGGACGGAGCCCCTGATGAAGGGCCCGTCTCACTCACCGCGAGCCGAACGCCACCCGGACCTTCGACGAATGAAGTGCGTAGCATGCCGCCGCGAGCCAGTACGCGCATGCGGCCGGGGCGTCAACCCTTCTTGCGGATGCTCCTCGTTTTTGTCGGCAATTCCTTCTCGGTGGGAGGGAGGCCGGCACGCAGACCCGGATGGCCCGCGAGGACGAGCTCGGTCGTCTTCGCGATGTGCTCGGTCAAGAGCGCGCAGGCGCGCTCCGCATCGCGGTCCAGGGTGGCTCGCACGAGGGCGGTGTGCTCGCCGCCGACGTCCCGCCCGGCCTTGCCATACGCCTGGGCAAGGCGGCGGTAGCGCTCGGTCTGGTCGAACAACATCGCATGAAACTTGAGGAGCCAGGGCGAGCCGCACGCGCCGAGCAGGGTCGCATGGAAGCGCGCGTGCTCGAGCTCCCAGGCCTCGTCGAGCGTTCCGCTTCCCGAGGCTGGAACCCTCCGCAGGAGGCGGTGGAGGGCCGCGGTCACCTCGCCCTCCCAGGTGATGTCACCCTGGGCGATCGCCGCGCGCAGCGCGAGGGTTTCAATCTGTTGGCGCGTCCGTGTCAGGTCCAACAGGTCGGCGCGTGAGATGGGCGCCACCCGGAAGCCGCGCTGGTCCTCGATGGTGACGAGCCCCTCGGACGCGAGGCGGCAGCAGGCCTCGCGCAACGGCGTCCGCCCGACGCCATAGCGAGGCGCCAGATGTTCGAGCCTCAGCTTCTCGCCTGGCGGCAACACCCCATGAAGGATGTCGCCGCGAAGCCGGTCCACGACCGCCGACGCGAGCGTGGGTTCGGACACCGGGCCTGGGGCGCGGGATGAAGCAGTCATCGACCTCCTCACGGGAACATCGGCCGTATACGACATGGCCAGGAATTGACACAAGGCGTCGAAATGAATGCAAAGTGAATTTTGTCGACATTCCGTTGATGTGACCCGCCACCCCCGCTAGGTTGAGCGCGCAGGGAGGGCAGCACCATGCGGATTGCTTCGATTCTCGTGAAGGACGGACCGGCGCTCGGTGTGCGTACACCCGGGGGGATGGTCAACCTGACGTCCCTGGATCCGTCGCTCGGGAACTCGCTGCGTGCCCTGCTCGAACGCGGCCCTGGCGCGCTGAAGTCCCTGGTTGGCCGCGCGGCGGAGGCGGCCGAGCGGTACCGGCTCGCTCCCTCGGAATTCCGCTACCTGCCCCTCGTGCCGGAGCCGAGCAAGTTTCTCTGCCTCGGACTGAACTACGTCGCCCATGCGTCGGAGGCGACCTACGAGACACCTCGCTACCCCGTGGTGTTCACCCGCGTGCCATCGAGTCTGCTCGCGCATGGCGAGCCCCTGGTGGTGCCCACCTGCTCGAATCAACTCGACTACGAGGCCGAGCTCGCCGTGGTGGTGGGACGTCCGGGGCGCAACATCCCGCGCGAACGGGCTCTGGAGTGGGTCGCGGGGTACACGCTCTTCAACGACGGTTCGATTCGCGACTACCAGAAGCGCACCCACCAATGGACGATCGGGAAGAACTTCGACGGGACGGGCGCCCTGGGCCCCGAGCTCGTGACGCCTGATGAGCTGCCGGAGGGGGCCAAGGGGCTGCGCATCCAGATGCGCGTCGGGGATGAGCTCGTGCAGGACGCGAACACGTCGGACATGATTTTCGACGTCACCACCGTCCTCGCCGAGCTCTCCGAGGCCATGACGCTCCAGCCGGGTGATGTGATCGCCATGGGCACTCCGAGCGGTGTGGGCGCCGCGCGAACGCCGCCGCGATTCCTCCGCGCCGGCGACGTGTGCGAGGTCTCGATCGAGCGCATCGGTGTGCTGCGCAACCCCGTCGTCGACACAACTCGATGAACCCCACCAAGGAGGACGAATGACCACGTCAGCGAAACTGCCGAGCCGGCTTCACCACACGGCCTACGTGACGAAGGATCTCGAGGCGACGCGGAAGTTCTACGAGGAGCTGATCGGCCTGCCGCTCGTCGCGACCTGGTGTGAATCGGACGAGCTGTTTGGCGCCGTCCGCACCTATTGCCACACGTTCTTCGAGCTCGGCGACGGGAGCGCGCTCGCGTTCTTCCAGTTCGAGAAACCGGAGGATCAAAAGCTCTTCGGACCGGAGATGCCTCCCTCCCCGTTCCACCACATCGCGCTGAATGTCGATCCCGAGACCCAGCGTGGCATCGAGCAACGCCTGCGGGCCGCCGGCTACACCGAGCCCGGGTTGTACGTGCTCGAGCATGGCTACTGCCGATCGCTCTACGTCGAGGATCCGAACGGGATGATCGTCGAGTTCACGCATGACAGCCCGGAGGCCGTGAAGCCCGAGCTGGTGCAGGCCCGCCGCGCCAAAGCACACCGCGAGCTGGCGCGTTGGCTCGCGGGCGACCGCACCTCCAACAACATGTTCCGATGAGACTGCTCACGCTCTCGTTCGACAACGGGCCTGACCCCCACGTGACGCCGAGGGTGCTCGACATCCTGGCGTCGCATGCGGTCACCGCGCATTTCTTCGTGCTGGGGAAGAACCTCGTCGCGGATGAAGGGCGGCGTCTCGTCGAACGTGCGCGCGACGAGGGACACCTCGTCGGAAACCACTCCTTCACGCACGCCGTACCGCTCGGAGAGGATGTACGCCCGGAGGCGGTGGAGGCGGAGATCGCCGCCACGGATGCACTCCTCTCCCCGCTGGTGCCTCCACCGAAGAGGTTCCGCCCCTTCGGCGGCGGAGGCAAGCTGGGCCCGCACCTCCTGAATCAGGGCGCGGTCGACCATCTGCTCACCCACCGGTACTCATGCGTTCTCTGGAATAGCGTTCCAGGCGATTGGCTGGATCCCAAGGGATGGCCAGAGCGGGCGCTCGAGGATTGCACCACCCGCCCTCATACGCTGATGGTCCTGCATGACATTCCGGATGCCTGCCTCGAGGGACTCGATGGATTCCTCCGCGAGGCGAAAGCCCTGGGCCTGCACTTCACCACGGAATGTCCGCGGGACTGTGTGCCCATTGACGAGGGACGCCTCGTCGGCGACCTCACGGGCCTCGTGGCGCCGGCGTGAGCTGAGCCTCGAGGGTACGCGCCCAGTGGGCGAGCACCTTGCGGCGCCGCGCGGTGTCGTCGTTGAGCAGGTTCGCGAGCGCCAGGCCACGGAGGAGGTCCAGTGTCGCGCGCACGGCGTCACGGACCTCACGTTCGCGCTCCTCGAGGCCGAGCAGCTCGACGGTGAGCCGGTGCACCTCCCGGCCCACGTGCGTTTCGAGCGGCAGAAGAAGTGCCTTCAGCTCCGCGTCGGCCACGGCCGCCACCCATAGATGCGTCGCGGCCGTGAAGAGCGGACCCGCGTAGATGTCATAGAGCAGATTCAGCAGTGGCTCGACGCGCCGCCGGCTCTGCGGCAGGCTCTTCGCGCGCTGCGCGAGCTCCTCGACCTGCTGGTGGGAGACATGCTCGACCGCGGCCGTGACGAGCGCCGTCCGCGTCGGGAAGTGGTGTTGGCAGGCACCCCGAGACACCCCCGCCCGCTCGGCGATGGCGCCGGTCGTCGCCCCTGCCCAGCCCTGCTCCGCGAGCACCTCGATGGCGGCCGTCATCAGCTTCTGCCGCGTCACACGGCTGCGTTCCTGCTCCTGCCTCGTCGCTCCGCTCGCCGGACCGCTCATGCCCCTACCCTCTTTCAACATCTGGAAAAAATCAATCACGCTTGCTTTTTTCCGGGCGAGGGGGACAGACTCACCCCTCACCGTCACGGGAGGGTCGATGGACGCGCGATCGCTGCGAATCGGCAATGCATCCGGCTTCTATGGCGACCGCTTCTCCGCGTTCCGCGAGATGCTGGAAGGCGGTCCTCTCGACGTCCTCACGGGCGACTACCTGGCCGAGCTGACGCTCCTCATCCTGGGCCGCGACCGGCTCAAGAACCCGGCGAGCGGATACGCCAAGACCTTCCTGCGCCAGCTCGAGGAGACGCTCGGCCTCGCCATGGAGAAGAAGGTCCGCATCGTCGCGAACGCGGGTGGCCTCAACCCGGCGGGGCTCGCGAACGACCTGCGCGCGCTCGCCACGAAGCTCGGTCTGTCCGTCCGCATCGCGCACGTCGAGGGTGACGACCTCGTCGGACGAGCGGACGAGCTCGGCTTCGGTCAGCCCCTCACGGCGAACGCGTACCTCGGCGGCTGGGGCATCGCGGCGTGTCTCGACGCGGGCGCGGACATCGTCGTCACGGGGCGGGTGACCGATGCCGCGCTCGTCGTCGGCCCCGCCGCCTCCCACTTCGGCTGGAAGCGCCACGACTGGGACCGCCTCGCTGGCGCCATGGTCGCCGGCCACGTCCTCGAGTGCGGCGCCCAGGCGACCGGTGGCAACTTCGCGTTCTTCGGAGAGCTCGACATGCGCCGGCCCGGATTCCCGCTCGCGGAGATCTTCGCCGACGGCTCGAGCATCATCACGAAACACCCGGGCACCGGCGGCGCCGTCACCGTCGATACCGTGAAGGCCCAGCTCGTCTACGAGATCGCCAGCCCCCGCTATGCCGGCCCCGACGCCACCGCGCGCTTCGACACCATCACGATCGAGGCCGCTGGCACCGACCGGGTGCGCCTGTCGGGCGTACGCGGTGAACCGCCGCCTCCGGATGTGAAGGTGTGCCTGAACCGGCTCGGCGGGTTCCGCAACGAGGCCAACTTCGTGCTCGTCGGCCTCGACATCGAGGAGAAGGCCGCGCTCGTGCGGGCGCAGTTCGACGCGGCGCTCGACCCGCGGCCGGCCGAGCTCGTCTACACCCTCGCGCGCACCGACCACGCCGACGCAGCGAGCGAGGAGCAGGCCTCGGCGACACTGCGCGTCAGCGCGAAGGATGCCGATTCGAAGGTCGTCGGACGCCACTTCAGCAGCGCCGCGGTGGAGCTCGCGCTGGCCAGCTACCCTGGCTTCTTCATGACCGCGATTCCCGGCGACGCCTCGCCCTTCGGTGTCTACACGCCGGCCTGGGTCGATGCGCGGAAGGTGCCGCACGTCTCCGTGCTTCCGGATGGAACACGCATCGACGTGGCGCCCCCGGAGGAGACGCTCGGGCTCGAAGCGGTTGCGGAGCCGGCACCGCCAGCACCCCTGCCGCCGGGACCCACCCGGCGCGTGCCGCTCGGCCGGGTGGCCCTGGCCCGCAGTGGAGACAAGGGCGGGGACGCGAACATCGGCGTCTGGGTCCGCACCGAGGAGGCGTGGCGCTGGCTCGTGCACACCCTCACGGAGGAGAAGCTGCGCGCGCTGCTGCCAGAGACGCGCGCGCTTCGGATCCACCGGCACGTGCTTCCGAACCTGCGCGCCTTGAATTTCGTCGTCGAGGGCCTCCTCGGAGAGGGCGTCTCGTCGTCCACCCGCTTCGACCCACAGGCCAAGGCGCTCGGCGAGTGGCTGCGCGCACGCCACGTCGAGGTACCGGAACAGCTTCTCTGACCCTTCGCAGGCTCCCAAGCCCACCGAGAAAGCCCATGCAGCAGACCCAGGAACACCGCGCCATCCGCCAGACCGTCCGCAAGTTCGTCGAACAGGAACTGAACCCGCACATCGACGCCTGGGAGGCCGCGGAGATCTTCCCCGCGCGAGAGGTGTTCCGGAAGCTCGGTGAGCTCGGGTTGCTCGGCATCACCAAGCCGGCGGAGTTCGGCGGGCTCGGGCTCGACGCGTCGTTCTCGGTCGCCTTCGCCGAGGAGCTCGGCCACTGCACCTGCGGCGCGCTGCCCATGGCGATCGGTGTCGTCACCGACATGGCGACGCCCGCCCTCGCCCGCTTCGGCAGCGACGCGCTGCGGCGGGAGTTCCTCGCGCCGACGCTCACTGGCGAGCGCGTCTGCTCCATCGCGGTGAGCGAGCCTGGTGCCGGCTCCGACGTCGCGGGGGTGACGACCACCGCGCGCCGCGACGGCGACGACTACGTCATCGACGGCAGCAAGATGTGGATCACCAACGGCATGCAGGCGGATTGGATCTGCCTGCTCGCCAACACGGGCGACGGGCCGGCACACGCGAACAAGTCGCTCATCGTCGTGCCGATGGACCGCCCCGGCATCACCCGGTCGAAGATCCGCAAGCTCGGCATGTGGGCGTCCGACACGGCGCAGCTCTTCTTCGACGGCGTGCGCGTGCCGGTGCGCTTCCGCATCGGCGAGGAGGGGCGCGGCTTCGCCATGCAGATGCAGCAGTTCCAGGAGGAGCGGCTCTTCGTGGCGGCGAGCACGCTCGTCACCTTCGACCGGCTCATCGCGCAGACGGCGGAGTACACGCGGCAGCGCAAGGCGTTCGGGCAGCCGATTCTCGACAACCAGACCGTGCACTTCAGGCTCGCCGAGCTGCAAACAGAGGTCGAGGCGCTCCGGGCGCTCATCTACCGCACCGTCGAGCTGTACGTGGAGAACAAGGACGACGCCGAGGTCGTGAAGCTCGCCTCGATGTGCAAGCTCAAGTCGGGCCGCCTCGCCCGCGAGCTCGCCGACGGGTGTCTCCAGTACTGGGGCGGCATGGGCTTCACCTGGGACAACCCCGTCGCACGCGCCTACCGCGACCTGCGCCTCGGCTCCATCGGCGGCGGAGCCGATGAGGTGATGCTCGGAATCATCAGCAAGGCAATGGGCACCCTGCCCCGCAAGTCGCGCGGCTGAGGCGGAGACACACCATGGGATACCGTTCAGTCTTCGCTCCTGGAACCTTCGCGAACCGCACCATCATCGTTACCGGCGCGGGCAGCGGCATCGGCCGGTGCACCGCCCACGAGCTCGCGTCGCTCGGCGCACACGTCGTCCTCATCGGCCGCAAGCCGGAGAAGCTCGCGCGCGTCGCCGGAGAACTCGCCGCCGAGGGACACACGTCCACGCAGCACGCCGTGGACATCCGCGACGAGGAAGCGGTGCGCACCATGGTCGCCACCGTCGTCCAGGCGCGTGGCCGCATCGACGGACTCGTGAACAACGCCGGAGGGCAGTTCCCCTCGCCGCTCACGCAGATCTCCAAGAAGGGCTTCGAGGCGGTCGTCGCGACGAACCTCACCGGCGGATTCCTCGTCGCACGCGAGGTGTTCGCACAGTCCATGAGCGAGCACGGCGGCGCCATCGTGAACATGCTCGCGGACGCCTGGAATGGCATGCCGGGCATGGGGCACTCGGGCGCGGCGCGTGCCGGCATGTTCAACCTGACGCAGACGGCCGCCGTCGAGTGGGCCTCCGCCGGGGTTCGCGTGAACGCCGTCGCGCCCGGCTGGGTCGCCTCGAGCGGCCTCGACACCTACGAGGATCCGGCCATCCGCGCGCTCATTCCCCAGCTGCGCCGGCAGGTGCCCCTGCACCGGCTCGCCACCGAGGCCGAGGTGAGCGGAGCCATCGTGTTCCTCCTCTCCGACGTGGCGGCGTTCATCACCGGCGAGGTCATCCGCATCGACGGGGGCGCGTCCTGCAACACGAAGACCCTCCCGCTGCCAGCGCACTCGCGCTCGAAGCCATACGACGGGTTCCATCTCGCCGCGCCGCCGAAGATCCTCGACGGCCCGAAGGAGAAGTGACGTGCCGACGCTCGCCTCCCGCATCGAACCGGCCTCCCCCGCCTTCGTCACGAACCGGAAGGAGATGCTCGCCCGTGTCGCCGAGCTGCGCGCCATCGAGCAGAAGTCGCGTGACACCGAGCAACTGGCCCGCGAGAAGTTCCAGCAGCGCGGGCAGCTCCTGCCGCGCGAACGCCTGGCGCTGCTGCTCGACCGGGGCTCCCCCTTCCTCGAGCTCTCGACGCTCTGCGGCTACAAGCACCACGACGACACCGATGGCTCGCTCGCCGGCGGCAATACCATCATCGGCATCGGGTTCGTCTCGGGCGTGCGCTGCCTCGTGAGCGTGAGCAACTCCGCCGTGAAGGGCGGCACCGCGACGCCCTGGGGAACCCAGAAGGTGCTGCGCGCGCAGGAGATCGCGCGTGAGAACCGGCTGCCCGTCGTGTCGCTCATCGAGAGCGGCGGCGCGAACCTGCTCTATCAGCAGGAGATCTTCATCCCGGGCGGGGAGACCTTCTACAACCAGGCGAAGCTGTCGGCGGCCGGCATCCCCCAGGTCACCATCGTCCACGGCTCGAGCACGGCCGGCGGCGCGTACATTCCGGGGCTCTCCGACCACGTCATCATGGTCCGAGGAAAGGCGAAGGTGTTCCTCGCCGGCCCGCCCCTCCTGCGCGCGGCCACGGGCGAGGTCGCCACGGACGAAGAGCTCGGCGGCGCCGAGATGCACGCCACCGTTGCCGGCACCGCGGACCATCTCGCCGAGGACGACTCCGATGGGGTCCGCATCGCGCGTGAGATCATCGCGTCGCTCGGGTGGAACGATGCCTTGCCACCGCTCGCGCGCTCCGCCTTCGAGCCCCCCCGCTACCCGGCGGAGGAGCTGTGTGGCGTCGTACCCATCGACTACCGGCGGCCCTACGACTGCCGCGAGGTGATCGCGCGGCTCGTGGATGGCTCGGACTTCACGCCCTTCAAGGACGACTACGACGCGCTCACCGTCTGCGGCTGGGCGCGCCTCGAGGGCCGGGCGATTGGCATCATCGGCAACAACGGGCCCATCACGCCGAGGGGCTCGACGAAGGCGGGGCAGTTCATCCAGCTCTGCTGTCAGGCGCGGACGCCCATCGTCTACCTGCAGAACACGACCGGCTACATGGTGGGAACCCAGTCGGAGCAGGGCGGCATCGTGAAGCACGGCGCGAAGATGCTGCAGGCGGTGGCCAACGCGACCGTGCCGCAAGTGACGATCCTGCTCGGGGGTTCCTTTGGCGCGGGCAACTACGGCATGTGCGGCCGCGCGTTCCACCCGCGCTTCATCTTCGCCTGGCCGAACGCGCGCACGGCGGTCATGGGCGGCGAGCAGGCGGCGAAGGTGCTCTCCATCGTCATGGCCGAGAAGGCCCGGCGCTCCGGCCAGCCTGTCGACGAGGAAGCGATGAACGAGTTCGCGCGGCCCCTCATCGAGCAGTTCGACCGCGAGTCGGATGCCTTCCACTGCAGCGCGCGGCTGTTCGACGACGGCGTCATCGATCCACGGGACACGCGGCGGGTGCTCGGGTTCATCCTGGCCACGTGCGAGGAGGCCGAGCGCCGCACGGTCTCGCCCAACACCTTCGGCGTCGCCCGGCTGTAGCGAGGGAACCATGAAGCGCATTCACAAGGTGCTGGTGGCGAACCGGGGTGAGATCGCCGTGCGCGTGCTGCGGACCTGCCGCCGCCTCGGCCTGCGCACGGTCGCCGTCTTCTCCGACGCGGACCAGGACGCCCCCCACGTACGGCTCGCCGACGAGGCGGTGCGCCTGGGGCCGGCACCAGCGAAGGAGTCGTACCTCTCCATCGAGCGGGTGCTCGCGGCGGCGGCGGCGTCCGGTGCCAATGCCATCCATCCCGGTTACGGCTTCCTCTCGGAGAACGAGGACTTCGCGCGCGCGTGCGCGGAGGCCGGCCTCGTGTTCATCGGGCCACCGGCGGAAGCCATCGAGCTGATGGGAAACAAGCGGCAGGCGAAGCTGCGCATGCAGGCCGCCGACGTGCCGTGCATCCCCGGCTACGAGGCCGCCCGTCCCGGCGAGTCGCTCGACGACGAAGCCCTGGCCGGTGAAGGCAAGCGCATCGGGTTCCCCGTCATGGTGAAGGCGGCGGCGGGCGGCGGCGGGCGTGGCATGCGCCTCGTCCGCGAGCCCGGTGCACTGCTCGACGCCATCCGCTCCGCACGCTCGGAGGCGGAGAACGCCTTCGGCAGTGGCGAGCTCATTCTCGAGCGTGCGATCGAAGGCGCGCGTCACGTCGAGGTGCAGGTCTTCGCGGACGAGCATGGGAACGCGGTGCACCTCGGCGAGCGCGACTGCTCCATCCAGCGGCGGCACCAGAAGGTGGTCGAGGAGAGCCCGTCCCCCGCCGTCACGCCAGCGCTTCGCGAGCGCATGGGGGCCGTGGCGGTGCAGGCGGTCCGCGCCATCGGCTACCGCGGCGCGGGGACCATCGAGTTCCTCCTCGCTCCGAGCGGCGACTTCTTCTTCATGGAGATGAACACGCGCCTGCAGGTCGAGCACCCCGTGACGGAGCTCGTGACGGGGCTCGACCTGGTCGAGTGGCAGTTGCGTGTCGCGGACGGCGAGCCGCTCCCGCTGACGCAGCCGGAAATCGACTTCCGTGGGCATGCCATCGAGGTGCGGCTGTGCGCGGAGGACCCGGCCCACGGGTTCCTTCCCCAGACGGGCCGGCTCCTCGCGTGGGCTCCGCCAGCCGGCGAGGGCATCCGTGTCGACCACGGCGTGCGCGAGGGCCAGGAAATCACGCCGTTCTATGACTCCATGCAGGCGAAGCTCATCGCGCACGGGCCGGACCGTGAGACAGCGCGCGAGCGGCTGGCCGCGGCGCTGCGGGAGCTGACGGTGTTCGGTGTCACCACGAATGGCACTTTCCTCCAGCACGTCCTCGCGCACGAGGCGTTCCGCTCGGGCCACTACGACACGGGCTTCGTCGCCACGCACATGCCCCCGGAGACGCTGCGTGCGCTGGGGCAGGCTTCCGCCGAGGACCAGGCCGTCGTGGCCGCCCTGCTCTTCCACGACGACGCGGTGGCGCTCGCGCGGCGGGGAGGCTTCGACGCGACGCTCGCCGGATGGAGCAGCTCCTACGCCCTACCGGTGCCGATCGTCCTGAATGATGGGGCCTCGGAGTTCCGCGCATCGGTCCGCCCCGTCGCTCCGGCGGAGTACGAGGTCCACATCGGCGACATCCGTGTCGCGCTGTCCCTGCGCTCCATCGCCCCCGAGCACGCCGAGGTCGAAGTGGCGGGAAGGCGCCGCGCGGTCCGGTACCGGCGCGCGGGTGGAACCCTGTGGTGCTCGCTCGATGGCGTCACGCGCCACCTCCACGACGTCTCCTTCCGGCTGCCCTCCGAGCGTGAGCGCGCCAGCGACGGCCGCCTGCGTGCGCCGATGGACGGCCGCATCATCCGGGTGAACGCCGAGGCCGGCGCGACCGTGAAACGGGGCGACGTGCTGGTGGTGCTCGAGGCGATGAAGATGGAGTCGCCGCTCGTCGCGCCCACCGACGGTGTCGTCACGGCGGTGAACGTCACGGTCGGGGCGCAGGTGCCGGCACGCCACGTCGTCGCGGTCGTCTCGCCGGGGGGAGAGTGAGCGGCCTGCTCGCCCTCTGTACGCACAGGAAGTGCGTCCAGTTCGAGGGGCCCGACTACCAGGTCACCGGCATCTCGTACGCGCCGAGCACGTTGTCGTTCCGCTTGAAGGGGATGTCCTGGACAGGCACGGCCAGGCGCAGGGTGGGGATTCGCCGGAGCAGTGTGGGGAACACCACCTCGAGCTCGATGAGGGCGAGCGCCCGTCCCGTGCACAGGTGGATCCCATGACCCAGGGCGAGGTTGCGCTGCGGTGTGCGGTGGATGTCCAGGCGGTCCGGATCGGGAAAGACCGTCTCATCGCGGTTGGCGGAGTCCGTCTGGACGAGGACGCCTTCACCGGCGCGGATGAGCTGACCGCCCATCACGAGGTCCTCCGTGGCGACGCGTTGCCGGCCGCTGTGTGAGACGGTGACGTAACGCAGCAGTTCCTGGATGGCCGCGGAGAGCTGCGTGGGGTCATCCGCGATCGCACGCAGCTCGCCGCGCTGGTCCGGGTCGAGCAACAGCGCCAGCGTGCCCATGATGATCATGTACGCGGACGGCCCATGCCCGGCGTGGAACAGCATCTGGAACATGGCGGCTGCATCCTGCTCGCTCAGCATCCCCTTTCGCACGTACTCGGCCACGACGCGGCCGACCACCGTGTCGCTGGGATTGCGCACGTTCTCGGCCACGAGGCGTTCGAAGTAGCCATCCAGCTCCTTCAGGGCCCGCCCCGCAGCATCCTTCGGCGAGTCACGAGACCCGACCGTGCAGCTGAGGCCGTGCAGGTACTCGCAATCGTCTTGGGAGACGCCGAGCAACTCGCAGATGACGCGAATGGACACGGGGAGCGCGAAGGCCCCCAGCAGGTCAGCCGGCCGCGGCCCGGCCAGCATCGCGTCGAGCGCCTCGTCGGCAATACGCTGGATGCGCGGCCGCAGGACCTCCATCCGCCGAGGCGAGAACTCCTGCATGATCATGGCCCGCTGGGCCCTGTGCTCCGAATCGGAGCGGAACGAGAACGGCAGGACTGATTCCAGCCGGGCGGCCGATGAGGGCGACGTGTGGGGGAAGCCCGGCAGCCTGAAATCCAGGCTCAGCCGCGGGTCGCCGAGGGCCTGACAGGCGTCGTCGTAGCGGGTGATCAGCCACGGCGTGCTTCCATCCCATACGCGAACCCGAGTCACCGGGGCCTCTCTCCTGAGCCGCTTGTACTCGGCTGGAGGGTCTAGCGGGCAGCTCCAGTTCTTGGGCAAGGGATAGGAATCAGTCATCGTGACGCTCCTGGTTGCGCCAGCAGGGCAGCGGCTCCGGCCGCCGTTGGGGTTGCGTACAAGTCGCGCAGCCCGATGTGACGGCCAAGCTCGGCACGGACCCGGACGGCCACGTCGATCAGCTGCAAGGAATGGCCGCCGAGACGGAAGAAGTCGTCGTGTGGCCCGACGGATTCGAGACCCAGCACGTCGGCGAAGATCCGGGTGAGGGCTCGTTCGGTCGCGGAGCTCGCGGGTAGCAAGCGAGACACCGGTACATCGGGAGCAACGGCGCGCAGGACCGACTCATACGCCGACAGCAGGCTGTCGATGAAGCCGGTGTCGAACACGCTCTCGTCGAACTCGGCCCAGACGATGCCCGCGCCGCTGCCGGTCTCCTCGACACGAAGGGTGAGCTCGAACTTCGCGGTGGCGAAGTCCCGTGGGTGTTCCGTCACCGAACAGCCATGCAGCGCCAGCACACCCGCCGTGCCCACGGGGTGGTAGGCGAAGTTGACCTGCACGATCGGCGACCGGGTGGGGTCTCTCGGCGGGGCGAGCTCCGCGACGAGCTGCTCGAAGGGCAGATCCTTGTGAGCGTAGGAGGCGGCCAGCGTCGTGGCGACCCGTGCGAGCAGTTCGCGGAAGGTGGGGTCTCCACTCAGGTCGACCCGCAGCGCGACGGTGTTGACGAAGAACCCGAGAACCCGCTCGAGCTCCGGCGGCTCGCGATTGGCCACGGCCAGACCGAGCAGCACCTGTGGCCTGTGCGCGCGGTGCCCGAGCACGGCCCCACATGCGGCGGCCAGGACCGTGAAGACGGTCTGACGCTCGGACCTCGCGAAAGCATGCACCGCCGTGACGACCTCGGAGGGAAGCGCTCGATGCATGCGCCTCCCCCTCCCCTGCGCGCGGCGGGGCGGAACGAGGTCCAGCACCAGCGGCAGTCCGGAAAGTTGCTGACGCCACCAGCGTGATAGCTCCGCCCGCCGCTGCCCGGTGAGCTGCTCTCGCTGCCACGCCGCCCAGTCCACGTACTGCACGGGCAGCTCGGGCAACACGACGGGCTCGCCGGTGACCGCCGCCCGGTAGGCGATGGCCAGTTCCTCGAAGAAGACCTGCAGCGAACAGCCGTCGGCCACCAGGAGATGCATCGAGAGCACGAGGTAGTGCGTCTCTGGCGCCTGCCGGAGCACGGTGAGCCGCAGCAGCGGCCCGTGTTCGAGGTCGAACGGCTGGGACACCACGGCGTCCGCTTGCCGTAGCGCCTCGGATTCGTCCGGCACGTCGAGCACCCGCACATGTCCGCATCCCTCTGGCAGCACATGCTGATGCGCACCGAGCGGAAAGACGGTCCGCAGCGCTTCGTGCCGGGCCACCAGCATGTCCACCGCCACACGCACCGCGGCGGTGTCCAGCGGGCCCGTGATCCGGAAGCAGCGTGCCGAGCTCTGGGCGAAGCCCGAGGGGTCGAGCCAGTGCAGGAAGCACAGCCGTTGCTGGGCGAAGGACATCGGGAACACGGCCGTCATGTGCGCGGCTGCTTCCCGATGGCCGGCCGTGCGGGCGGCAGGGTGGTGAGCACGTCGGCGAGCTGAGCAATGGTCGGGCCCGCGAGAACGGTGGCGAGAGAGACCTCCCGGCCGCTCATCCTGCTCAGCCGCGAGGCGAGCTTCATGGCCTGCAAGGAATGCATGCCCAGCGCGTACAGGCTGTCGTGGACACTGACCCGCTCCACCCGCAGCAGCTCGATGACGAGTGCGGCGATCCGGGCTTCGGTGTCGTTCCTGGGAGCCGTGAACGGCGTATCCGTGCTCCCATGAGCTCTGGGCAGCCGGGACCGGTCGAGCTTGCCATTGGTGGTCAACGGCCACGCGTCGAGGACCAGAACGGCACCAGGCACGAGATGTCCGGGCAACCTGCGCGCCACGTCCTCGCGCACGGCGTGGCCGGAGACCTCCGAGCCCGGTGCGGCCAGGACGTAGCCGATGAGCCGCCCCTCGCCCTCCGTGCGATCAGCGAGAGCCAGGGCGTCGGCCACCCCGGGGTAGGCGGCCAATGCGGTCCGGACCTCGGCCAGCTCCACCCGGACTCCGCGGATCTTCACCTGCTCGTCGCGGCGACCCAGGAAATCGATCACCCCGCCGGGGAGCCACCGGCCCAGGTCCCCGGTGCGATACAGCCGTTCGCCCGGAAGCACCCCGAATGGGTTCTCCACGAACCGCTCGGACGTGAGCTCCGGCATGCCGAGGTACCCACGCCCCACGACAGGCCCGCCGATGCAGATCTCCCCGGCCACACCGGGCGGCACCACCTGGAGGTGCTCGTCGAGCACGACGAGCTGCGAGTTGGACAGCGCTCGGCCAATGGGCACACGGTTTCCATCCACGTCGTGCCAATCCTCGAGCCGCTGAGCGCTGACCACGATGGTCGTCTCGGTGGGCCCGTAGACGTTCGTCACCCTCGTGAACCCCCGGCGCCAAAGCGCCCGGAACGCGTCCGGAGAGACGACATCGCCCCCGACCAGAACCCGCTCCATGGAGTCGAACACCTCCGGGCTCTCCGCCACCAACGGGTGGAACACCGCGGGCGAGAGAAAGGCGTGGGTGATCGCATCGTGGGTGAGGCACCGCGCCAGGCCCTGCATCTCCCAGCCAGGACTCAAGAAGTGGATCGCGGCACCGTTCAAGAGCGCTCCCCAGATCTCCAGCACCGACACGTCGAAGGCGACCGATGCCATGGCCAGCAGGGTCTTGCCCGGCCCCACCTCGAGCGCTTCCGTCTGGTACAGACGGGCCACGACCGAGCGGTGCTCGATCTGGACTCCCTTGGGCCTGCCGGTCGACCCGGACGTGTAGATGACGTACGCGAGGTCGGTGGGCGCTCCCGAAGGCAGCGGGACCTCCGGCGAGTCGGGAACGTCATCCAGCACCACGGCCGGAATGACTCCCGATACCCGATGGGCCAGCCCGGCCGTCGAGACCACGGCTCGTGCCCCAGCGTCCTGAACGAGCAGCTCCAGACGGGACGGCGGATGGCTCGGATCCAGCGGGAGGTAGGCCGCACCCGACTGGAGAACCCCGAGCTGCGCCACGACGAGCTCCGCCGAGTGAGGGGCACACACCGCCACCACGTCTCCGCGGCCAATCCCCATCCCACGGAGATGGCGCGCCAGCCGCCCCGCCCGGAACATGAGCTCGCGGTAGGACATCGGTGCGTCACCCGATGTCACGGCGGGTGCGTCTGGAGTGCGTTCGGCCTGAAGCGCGACGAGGTCGGGCAACCATTCCGCCGGCGCGTCACGCCGGGGGCCCGTGACGACGAGCGCCAGCCGTTCCGCATCGTCCAGGAGGGGCAACCTCGACACCGGGGTGTCTGGAGCAGTGGTGATGGCGTGCAGCAGCCGCTGGTACGCGGACAGCATCCCGGCGATGAAGAACTCCTCGAAGAGGTCGGAGTCGAACTCCCAGGAGAGTGTGATCCCGCACAAGGACGAGCGCGGGCTGGCACGCACCGGGGCATCGGACCTGGGAATACGCACGACATCACCCGCCAGCTTGCTGATGTGCCCCGGCTCGGCGTAGCGGGGAACCGCGACGACGGACAGCTCGAACTTGGCCGAGCCATTGCCGAGCCCCTCGACGATGGAGACCTCGAGCGGAGCCTCGCTGAGCGAGCCTGGCGAGGAGTCATGGAAGCTGAACATGGCCTGGATCAACGGGTTGAGCCCACCGTGATGCCGTGCGGGCGACTCCGCGAAGATCATCTCGTACGGCAGCTCCTGGTTGTCGTAGACCGCCAGGGAGGTCCGCCGCACCCGCGCCAGGAACTCCTCGAACGTGGGGTCTCCGTGCAACCGGCCGCGCAGCACGACCGTGTTGACGAACATGCCCAGGACATTCTCCGTGTCCTGCCAGCGCCGGTTGGCGACGCCGGAGCCGACGAGGATGTCCCGGGACCCGGTGTACCTGTGTAGCAGGACGAAGAACGCCGCGAGGAGCGTGTTGAACAGCGACGTCTGGTTCCGGTCGGCCAGTGCCTGGAGGCGGCGCGCGAGCTCGCCGTCAATATCCATCCGGGGTGCCCTTCCGCGGAACTTCCTCGAGTCAGGCTCCGCGCGGCGGGGGAGCTGGAGCACGGTCTCGGCACCGTCCAGCTCCTGGCGCCAGAAGCGGCGCTGCGCCGCCGCGGCCTCCGTGCCACACCACTGCCGCTGCCATCGCGCGTAGTCGGAGTACTGCACGGGAAGGTCCGGACGCCGCACCCGGCCGTGGCGCACGAAGTCGGCATAGCCGTCGAGCAGCTCGCGAACGAAGACGTTGAACGACCATCCGTCATGCACGACGTGGTGCTCGACATGCACGAAGACGTGCTCGTCCGCGCTGAGCCTGAGCAGCAACCAGCGGAACGGCCTGCCATCGGCGAGCGAGAACGGAGCATGAACCATGTCGCGAACGGCCGCACCGACCAGGGCCTCCTGCTCGGCCTCGTCCGCGCCGCTGAAGTCCCGCAGTGGGACTTCCACTTCCCAGGGCGGATCCACCTCACACGTCAGCTCCCCGTCCACCTCGGGAAAACGTGTGCGCAGCGCGCTGTGGCGCCGGATGATGTCCGACAGGCTGGCGTGCAGGGCGGTGATGTCCAGCGCTCCCGCCAGCCTGAGCACCGCCTGCGTGTGGTAGGCCCGTGCGTCCGGGTTGAGCTTGTGCATCAGCCACACCCGCTGCTGGGCGTACGACGGAGCAAGCTCGGCGCCAGGTTCCGCCCTCCTCGGGCCGAGCTCCGCACCGTCGAGCCGGTCACCGATCGTCGCCGCGATCTCGGCGACCGTGGGGGACTGGAGGACAGCACTCAGCTCGACATGTGCCCTCAACGCACCACGTGCCCTGGCGACGAGCTGGGTGGCGAACAGGGAATGGCCGCCCCACTCGAACAGGTTGTCGTGCACCCCCACCTGCCCCATCCCGAGCAGCTCCGCCGCGATCCCCGCCAGCACTTCTTCCACGGGCGTGCGCGGCGGCTGATAGCCGGTGCTGTCCGCCCGTTGGAGCCGGGGCAGCCGGGTGCGATCGACCTTGCCGCTAGTCGTCAGCGGCCACTCGCCGACCGGCACGATGACATCCGGAACCAGGTAACCCGGCAGGAGACGGCGGAGCTCGGCGCGCATCCCGTCCACCGACAACACCGTGCCAGCGGCCGGTATCACGTATCCCAGGAGGCGTTCACCCCTCCCATCGATGACGGCGACCGCGTCACGCACGCCTGGCAGTGAGGCCAGTGCCTCCTCGACCTGGCCTGTCTCGATGCGCACGCCGCGGACCTTGACCTGGTTGTCGCGCCGGCCGAGGAACTCGATCGTCCCGTCCGCCAGCAGTCTGCCGGCATCCCCACTGCGGTACAGCCGGCTCCCCGGCATCGGACTGAACGGATCGTGAACGAACCGCTCGGCGGTGAGGCCGGGCTGTCCCAGGTAGCCGCGCCCGACGCCGTCCCCGCCGATGCAGATCTCTCCCGGGGTTCCATCGGGAACCGGCCGCAGGTGCTCGTCGAGGATGACGACGTGGCAGTTGGAGATGGGGCGGCCGATGGGCACTCGCTCGCCGTCCTGGGCATCCACCGGGTGCAGCGTGCTGGCCACCGTTACCTCCGTCGGGCCGTAGCCATTGACGAAGCGATGGAACGCCGCCCATTGCCGAGCGGTCTCCGGCAGGCAGACATCGCCGACACTCATCACCACCTCGAGGTCGGTGAACAGGCCCGGGTGCAGCGTGCGCAGGACAGCCGCGGGCAGCACCGCGTGGGTCACCCGGCGGGTCAACAGCACGTCCGCCAGCGGCTCTCCGGAAATCTGTGAGTCGTCGATGCACTCCAATCGGCCGCCATTGGCGAGCGCCAGCACGAGATCGAACACGGCCGCATCGAAGGCCGGGTGAGCGAACTGCAGCACCCGCATTCCGGGCCCCAGCTCTCCCAGGAAGTCCCGCTGGGCATGGAGCAGATGGGAGACCCCCCGATGCTCGAGCATGACCAGCTTGGGCTCACCGGTCGATCCGGAGGTGCAGATGATGTACGCCAGGTCATCCGGGGCGAGCGCTTCCCCGCCCGATGCGTCCTCGAGCGCTGGCACGGAGGAAACGGGAGCACCGCCCAGCTCGAGGTGGGGCACGCCCGGCATGGCGCTGGCCCGGGACTGACCCACGACCAATGCCGCCCCCGCCTTCCGAATGACGTCCTCGCGCCATGCCGCCGGGTGGGCAGGAGCCAGCGGGAGATAGGCCGCACCACTCCGCCAGACGGCGAGCACGATCTCGACGAAAGTGGGTCCGCGGTCCATCACGACCGCGACGACATCACCGCGCCCGATTCCCCTGGCTCGCAGCATCCCGGTCAGGGTGAGGGTCCGCTTCCACATCTGAGCGTAGGTCACCTCGAGGGATGCATCCGCGATCGCGACGCGGTCTGCGTGCAAGCGCGACTGCTCCTCGAGCACGTCCAACACCGACCGCCAGGGACCGTGGTCTTTCCGGCTGTCCCGCACGCGTGAGGCGATCCGAGAACCGTCTACCTCTTCCGGCGGTGCACTCCGAGCGGGCTCCGATTCCACCGCCCACGGGCTCTTCAGCCGGAGGCTGGACAGCAGTCGTTCGTACTCGGTTCCAGTGACCAGGGTGGCCGGGGGCGTGGAATGCAACGATGCCTCCTGAGGAGATCCGAGACGGATGTAGAGCACCGTGCCTTGGGACAACACCCCCGAAAGTGCATGAAAACCTTCACTCAGAAGAGGGAGCGATCACTCACCTCCCCTGGTGACACATGACCGGTCTCGCCGATCGTCACTTGTCGATGCGCTCCTGGACCTCGAAGCTCCCGGCCTTCACGACGTGCTTCTCGACCACGAGCTTGCTGGCACGCAGCGTGCCGCGAACCTCCAGCGCATAGTCGTTGTAGTAGGCATCGACGAGCGAGGCCTGGAGGTTGCCGCCGATGATGACCGGGCCCTCCGTCTTGAACGTCTCGCATGTGAAGTCGCCGCCCACGAAAAGCGCGCGGCCCTGGACGTTGGACGCGGTGCCCTTCACCGTGAGGTTGCCCGTCACCAGCAGCGAGCCGATCTTCAGGTTGCCGTCGATCTCCAGATTGCCGTGGTGGCACAGCGTCGAGGCCGAGAGCTTCTTGACCTTCTTGTCCTTGGGCGCGCGCGTGGACACCGCCCGGATGAGCCCGATGGCGGCGAAGACAAGGTCCGGGCTGAACGAGGACTGCTCCTCGATGCCCTCGTAGAACTCGTCGATGTTGACGGAGTGCGCCTCCACGAAGACGCCCTCCATGAGCAGCCGCAGCCGAGCCCAGGACTCGGCGCTCACGCCCGCGGGCGCCTCCGCCGCGAGGTAGCGCAGGACGTTCTCCTCGGAGAGGTCCTTCGCCTTCTTGGGAGGCGGCGGCCGCTGCGACTTCGTTGGCTTCAGCAACTCCACCAGCAGGGACACCACGCCCTTGCTGTGCTGCGAGCCGCGCGCGCGGCCCAGGACGGTGCTCCCGCCTGGTGACGGCGCGCGCGGGTCCATGCCCTGCTCGATGAGGAAGCGCACCACGCGCGCCGCGCCGAACTCCGCGGCACGGTGCAGCGGCGTGTCGTAGTGGACGGGCGCGCGGATGTCCGCGCCGTACTCCATGAGGAGCTGGATCAGCTCGACGTTGTCCTGGGTGACGGCGATGAGCAGCGGCGTGTGGCCGTTCACCGTCTCGAAGTCCAGTCCTACGCCCGAGGCGAGGAGCTTCCGGATCTCCCCGAGCGTCACCTCGTTCTCCGCCTGCTCCTCCTTCAGACGTTCGAGGTACTCGGCCTCGTTCTTCGTCTTGACGTAGGTCTCGATGTAGTGGTGGCTCTGGATCCTGCGGATCAGCGTCTCCAACTCGTACTGCTGTTGCGTCATGTGTGCCTCCTGAACCTTCATGGGTCACGACCCGCGCTTGCGCGGCTTCCGCTCCGCCGCGGCCTGGCGTGCGACGTCCACGAAGGCCCGCAGGGCCGGCGAGACCTGGGCACGGCTGGGGAAGTAGAGGAAGAGGCCCGGGACCACGGGCGCGAAGGGCTCCAGGACCACCTTCAAGCTCCCGCGCCGTAGCCGCTCGGCGACGGTGGGCTCGAACGCGTACATGAGCCCCATGCCGGCCTCGACCATCTCCAGCATCAGCGTCGTGTCGTTGGTGATGATGGGCCCCTGGACCGGGATGCGCCAGCTCCGCTGCCCGCGCTCCAGCTCCCACTGATAGAGGCCACCCGTGGTCGTGGAGCGGATGCAGATGCAGTCGTGGGACAGCAGCGCCTTCGGCGTCTCCGGGACGCCCTTCCGCTCGAGGTACGCTGGCGCGGCCACCACGACGAAACGGCTGGGCTCGAACAGCCGGACCTGCACCATGTCGCGCTCGATGGACTCCGACAGACGGATGCCCGCGTCGAGCTCCTCCGCCACGATGTCCACGAAGCGGTCCTCGACCCTGGCTTCCACCTCCACCTTCGGGTAGAGCGCATGGAAGCGGGGCAGCAAGGGAGCGACGACGACGGGCACGGCGATTGCCGGGACGGACAGCCGGACCCGTCCCGTCACCTCGCCTGGCTGAGCCGAGGCCGTCTTGAGGGCGTCGAGCGCCTGGTCCACGGCCGGCCCGGCGTTCTCCAGCAGGCGCCGGCCCGCCTCCGTGAGCGCCACGCTTCTGGAGGTTCGGGTGAGCAGGGTGACACCCAAGCGCTCCTCCAGCTGGCGGACGGCCTGGCTCAGGGCGGACGGAGAGACGCCCAACATGGAGGCGGCGGGCGCGAAGCCACGGTGGCGGGCGACTGCGAGGAAGCCGTGCAGGGCATTGAGTGGGGTCAGGGCCATCGTGAAGATTTTCTAAGTGGCCCATATGCATTCCGCCAGTTTCGAATGCGATGTATCCGGTGCATATCAGGAGCGGTCGAGTCAATCCCCCTCCTGAAGGAAGACACCATGCTGAAAGCCATCGCTTACGCCGCCGCCGCCGCTGACAAGCCCCTGGCGCCGTTCTCGTTCGAGCAGCGCGAGCCCGGTCCCCATGACGTGCTCATCGACATCCTCTACTGCGGCGTCTGCCACTCCGACATCCATCAGGCGCGTGACGAGTGGGGCGGCTCCATCTTCCCCATGGTGCCGGGTCACGAGATCATCGGCCGGGTCAAGCAGGTCGGCCAGCACGTCACGAAGCTCAAGGTGGGCGACATGGCGGGCGTCGGCTGCATGGTGGATTCCTGCCGTGACTGCTCGTCGTGCCGTCAGGATCTGGAGCAGTTCTGCCTGAAGGGCGTCGCCTACACCTACAACAGCACCGAGATGGATCGGAAGACGCCGACCCGCGGCGGTTACGCCTCGCAGATCGTCGTCGCCGAGCACTTCGCCCTGAAGGTCCCCGCGGGCCTGGACCCCGCGAGCGCGGCGCCCCTCCTGTGCGCCGGCATCACGACGTATTCGCCGCTGCGGCAGTGGAACTGCAAGAAGGGCGACCGCGTGGGCGTGGTGGGCCTGGGCGGGCTCGGCCACATGGCGGTGAAGTTCGCCGCGTCCATGGGGGCCGAGGTGACGGTGCTCAGCACCTCGCGCGCGAAGGAGGCCGATGCCCGCCGGTTGGGCGCACAGGGGTTCGAGGTCACTCGGGATGAAGCCACCTTCCGGAAGCTCGCGGGCCGCCTCGACCTCATCATCGACACCATCTCCGCGCAGCACGACTACAACCAGTACCTGAGCCTGCTGCGCCCCCAGGGCGCGATGGTGCTCGTCGGCGTTCCGCCAGAGCCGACGCCCGTGGGCGCGTTCTCGCTCATCAACGGAAACAAGCGGCTGGCCGGCTCCAGCATCGGAGGCATCGCCGAGACGCAGGAGATGCTCGACTACTGCGCCAAACACCAGATCGTCTCCGACATCGAGATCATCCCCATCCAGAAGATCAACGAGGCCTACGAGCGCATGATCAAGGGGGATGTCCGCTACCGCTTCGTCATCGATCTGGCATCGCTCTCCAACGAGAACGCCCGGTAGGCGTCAGCCGGAGCTCCCCTCCCGCACGGGTGACGCACGCGCGGCGGCGAGCACCTGCTCACGAAGCCACCGGTGCGCGGGCTCCTGTTGCCGATGCGGGTGCCAGAGCTGCTGCACGCGGAGCGGCTCGTGGGGGCGCTCCACCGGCACCACGGTGAGCGGGAAGGCCTCGGCGAAGCGGCGCGCCACCCGCTCTGGCAGCGCTGCGATGATGTCGGTGCTCGCCAGCACCCAGGGCGCCACGAGGTAGTGCGGGGTGAAGAGCACCACGTTGCGGCGGAGCTTTGTCTTGCGCTCGAAGCGCCCCTCGATGCCGCCGCGCGGTGAGACATGGAGCTGTGGCAGTGACAGGTCGAACCGCCGCGGATCGCGCAAGGCGGGATGGTGCGCGCGGCCGACGAGCATGAAGCGCTCGCGCACCAGCACCTGCCGCTGGAGTCCTCGCGGTGCACGGTCCCCCGGAGCGAGGTCGAAGACGCCGAGGACCAGGTCGAGCTCTCCGGATTCCAGCTCGACGGTGGGAAAGTCACGCGGGAGCGGTACCACGCGGAACTTCACGCCGGGGTAACGCGCGAGCTGGGCCGCGAGCTGGGGAAGCACGATGAGCTGGGCGTGGTCGCTCGCGGCCAGCACGAAGGTGCGGTGCGCGGTCTCGGGCACGAAGTCCTCGGGCGGCATCAGGGCTTCCTGGAGCTGCCGCAGCGCGAGCGTGAGCGGCCCGCGCAGGGCCTGGGCCCGTGCGGTGGGCACCATGCCCTGACGGCTTCGCACGAAGAGGGGGTCTCCGAGCGCGTCTCGCAGGCGGGCCAGTGCGTTGCTGGTGGCCGGCTGCGAGAGCCGCAAGCGAGCCGCCGCGCGCCCCACGCTCTGCTCGATGAAGAGCGCGTCGAGCACGCGGAGCAGGTTCAGGTCGAAAGTGGCGAGATTCACGCCATGAATCTCAATCATTCCCACATCCAGAAGGCAAATGACGCGGCCGACGGGCACCTTTCGCTCGAACCCTCCAGGAGGAGTGCCTCATGCGAAAGCTCATCGTGTTGTCGTTGCTGTCCACCGCGTGCGCGTCGTTGCCCCCGGCGGCGCCCCACGCCTTCGTCCCCCCACCGTCCCCGGGCACGCCGCTCCAGGTGTGCTGGGTGGACACGGGCGGCTTGACGGCGCCAGGGGGGTACGGCGCGGGCGGCGCCACCGTCGCCGACACGTGGGAGGTCACTTCCGCGGCGCTCGTCATCCGCCACCCGAAGGGCGATCTCGTGCTCGACACCGGCATCTCTCCCCACGCGCAGGAGGAGAAGCGGGAGCTGGGCGCCTGGAAACGCTTCATCTTCTCGCAGACGGCGGGCCGCAACGTGCCACGGCGGAACTTGAAGGACGCCCTCACCGCGCTCGGGGTGACGCGGCCGAAGGCGCTGCTGCTCTCTCACGTACACGCCGACCATGCCGGCGGAGTGGCGTCGCTGCCGGACGTGCCGGTGTGGCTGGCCGCCGAGGAGAAGCAGCTCATCGAAGCGGAGCTCGAGCACCCGCACGGGGTGACGCTCCCCGCGCATGCCCGGGCCTTGAAGGGCCGCATGGTGCCCATCCCCTTCGCGGCGGAGCCCTACGCGAACTACGAGACCCGCTTCGACGTCTTCGGTGATGGCACCGTGGTGGTGGTGCCCACCTTCGGGCACACACCGGGCAGCGTGGCGACGTTCGTGAACGTGTCACCCACCCAGCGCTTCGTGCACGTGGGAGACCTCATCAACCTGAGGGAATCCATCGAGCGGAACGTGGGGAAGTCGTGGTTGATGCGGCAGTTCACCGACGAAGACCTCGCACGCACCCAGGCGGAGGTGGCGAAGCTGGTGCAGCTCCACGCGCGGGCTCCAGGGTTGCTCATCCTGCCCGCGCACGATCGCCGCGCCTTCGTGGAGCTCTTCGGCGCCGACGACCATGAGGTGCCACCGTGCATTGGCGTACCGCCAGCGGCACCGTCAGCCGGGTAACGTCATGGCGAGGACGAGCGTCACGAGCTCACCCCGGCTTCCCCACCCGTCAAGCCTCGGCTGAGCCCGGCTGGAGGCCAGGGTTTCCCTCGAGCGCCCCCTGGAGCGGCCGCGGGTGCTCCCCGGCGAAGCGTCCTTATCCGACCTATGCGCTCCGGTGCGTCAGAAACAGGACACCCCTTGCAGACATCTGCATGTGAGACCAGTTCCAGCCCTACGAGGCATCTGACACCTTCGGCGGTGTGGGGGGGACCCATCTTCGAACGGTGGTCGTATGACCCGTGAGGTGTGGCCATGAAGGACTCACTCCCCCCTGACCCGGCATCACATGCATGGCCCTGGTTCCTGGACAACGGCAGCGAGATGGGACGACGCATCCTGGCGAGGGATTGGTCCCAGACGCCGCTCGGGCCCATTGAATCCTGGCCCCAGCCGTTGCGCACCGCGCTGGGCATGTGCCTGTCGACCCGCTTCCCCATGTTCATCTACTGGGGGCCCGAGCGTTTCCAGCTCTACAACGACCCTGGCATTCCCATCATGGGAGACAGGCACCCGCACACGGCCATGGCACCCGTGCGCGAGGTGTTCCCCGAAATCTGGCACGTCATCCGGCGGATGTTCGACGACATCGAGCGCACGGGACAGCCAACGTGGTCGGAGAACCAGCTCCTGCCGCTCGAGCGGAACGGCATCGCCGAGGAGCGCTACTTCACCTTCTCGTACAGCCCCATCCGCGATGACGCCGGGGCGGTCGCCGGTTTCTACACCACGGCCATGGAGACGACGGGCCAGGTGCTGGGCCAGCGCCGCCTTCGCACCCTCCAGGCCATCGTGGACCGCGCGGCTGGCTCCACCTCCGTGGAGGCCGCGTGCCGTGAGGCGCTGAACGCGCTCGGGGACAACTCCGCGGACGTGCCCTTCACGGTGCTGTATCTCACGGACGCGGATGGCTCGAGTGCGTCACGGATGGGCGCCCGCGGCGTGGAGCCCGAGAGCGCGGGTCTCCCTTCACGCGTGGATTTGCGCACGGCCTCCGACGATCCATCGGGATGGCTCCTGGCCCCCGTCGCGAGCACCGGCCAGGCCCAGCTCGTCACGGACTTGAAGACCCGGCTTCGCGCATTGCCGGACCCGAACGGAGCGGGCGCACCCCACTCCGCGCTCGTGCTTCCGCTGGCGACAGCGCAAGGAGAGAGCGCCTTCGGCTTCCTGGTCGTGGGACTCAGCCGGTGGCTGGTCCCGGATGGTGAATACCGGAGCTTCCTCGAGCTCGCGGCCGGGGCCATGGTACGGGCTGCCTCCAGCGCCCGCATCCAGCAGGAAGCGCGCGAACGGGCCGAGCGGCTCGCGGCCGTGGACCGGGCCAAGACCACCTTCTTCAGCAACGTCAGCCACGAGTTCCGGACACCGCTCACGCTGATGATGGGGCCCCTGGAGGACGCGCTCAACGACTCCGAGGAAGCCCTGGGCCCTCGCCAACGCGAGCGGCTGGTGCTTCTGCGGCGCAACGCGGTGCGCCTCTTGAAGCTCGTCAACACGCTTCTCGAGTTCAGCCGCCTGGAGGCAGGACGCGCACAGGCCTCGTTCGAACCGGTGGACCTGTCCACCTTCACCCGGGAGCTGGTGGGCCACTTCGAGTCGACGGCCAGGCGTGCGGGCCTCACCCTCACGCGGCATGCGCCCCCCCTCCCCGAGCCCGTGTGGGTGGATCGTTCCTCGTGGGAGAAGGTCGTCTTCAACCTGCTCTCCAATGCCTTCAAGTTCACCTTCGAGGGTGGCATCACGGTGTCCCTCTTCCTGGAGGGAGCGGAGGTGGTGCTGCGCGTGGAGGACACGGGCACGGGTATTCCCGAGAGGGAGTTGAGCCACCTCTTCGAGCGCTTCCACCGCGTGGAGGGCGCCAGGAGCCGGAGCCACGAAGGCAGTGGTATCGGCCTCGCGCTGGTGCAGGAGCTGGTGAAGTTGCACGGAGGCAGCGTGGGCGTGGAGAGTACGCTCGGCCAGGGCTCGGCCTTCACGGTCCGCATTCCTCGAGGACACTCCCACCTGCCATCCGAGCGCGTACGACAGGAAGCGCTGCCGACGAATGGAAGTCACGAGCGGGCGGAGGGATACCTGCAGGAGGTGGCGAGCTGGTTGGCGGCGGAACCCTCGAAGGGTGTCCCCGCGAACGCAAGCGCCGGACGGCCGCTGTCCGGTGCCCGCGTGCTGGTGGCGGATGACAATGCCGACCTGCGCGCCTACCTCGAGAGCCTCCTCGCTCCCCATTTCTCGGTGGAGACGGTGGGAGATGGGCATGCGGCCTTGGAGGCGGCGCGAGCGCGCAAGCCAGACCTCATCCTCTCCGATGTGATGATGCCGATCCTGGGAGGCTTCGGCCTGTTGCGCGCACTGAGGGCCGACCCTTCCTTGCGCGCCATCCCCTTCATCCTTCTCTCGGCCCGGGCGGGCGAGGAGGCGAACGTCGAGGGCCTGGAGGCGGGCGCGGACGACTACCTGGTGAAACCCTTCAGCGCACGCGAGCTGTTGGCGCGTGTGAGCACCCAGCTGGAAATGGCCCGGGTGCGCCGTCAGGTCGCGGCGCATGAAGCCCGGGAAGCCATGTTGGAGGAGGCGGTCCGCGCCCGGGACGACTTCCTGTCCGTGGCGAGCCACGAGCTCAAGACTCCCCTGGCCGCGTTCCGGCTACAGCTCGAGCTGCTCGAGCGAGCCCTGGGTGCCGAGGCGCGGACTCACCTGAGCGAGCGCCTGTCCGTCACGCACCGGCAGGTGCAGCGGCTGGCTTCCGTGGTGGAGATGCTCCTGGACGTCTCGCAAATCACCTCCGGCCACTTGCGTCTGCGCCTCGAGGAGCTGGACCTCGCGACCCTCGTCACCGAGAGCGTGAGCCGGATGCGTGAGGAGATGACGGTGGCGGGGCATCTGGTGACGCTCACGGCCACCGCCGCGGTCGTGGGCCACTTCGACCGCGAACGCATGGAGCAGATGGTGCGGAATCTCCTGTCCAACGCCATGAAGTTCGGGCAGGGCAAACCCATCGAGGTGAGCATCAGTCTGGCGGGAGGGCTGGCGCGCTTGAGGGTGGTGGATCATGGCATCGGCATCCCCCCCGAGGAGCACGAGCGCATCTTCGGGCGATTCGAGCGTGCCGTGTCCGCGACCCACTATGGCGGCCTGGGTCTGGGGTTGTGGATGACACGGCAGGTCGCGGAGGCGCACGGCGGCTCGGTAGACGTGGCGGATACAGCCGGCGGTGGAGCCACCTTCATCGTGGAGCTGCCGCTCGCTCCGGAGACGGTGTCCGCAAAGGCCCAGGCTTGAACCTGGAGGCCACGTGTAGCAAAACCCGTCTCAGTCTGGCCGCCAGCGCTCCGGGTCCACCGCGACGATCCGGAACTCGCCCGTGTACGTGTGGCCCTCGGCATCCGGCAGCCAGGTGTGGTCGATCGCCGGGAGCATCTCGGAGACGAATACCGACTTCGCGCCCTGGAGCATCCGCAGGAAGTTGTCCACGGCGTGGGGACTCTCCAGGTCCAGGTAGCTGGGCTTGCGCTCCGAGGAGGCCTTGAAGAAGAGGAAGCGGGGCAGACCGTGGGCACGGGCCCAGCGGCGCACGCCGATGAGGCGCTCCACGGTGGTGGGGGCCTGGACGAAGGGCAGCTCGGCCACCTGGAAACGCCACGCCTCGCGCGCCACCACGAGGCCGTCGATGGTGATGCGTGGCATGTACGGCAGCGGGGGCAGCAGCGGGACGGTGATGACGGGGAGGATGACCTGCGCCACCTGCATGACGTCCCAGCACCGGGAGCCATCGCGCGTACAGGACATGAGCCGTCCGTCCACCATCCGCATCACCAGGTCGCTGAGCGCCACCACCTGGGAGCGCGGGCGCCAGGAGCGGGAGGCACCGAACTCGAAGACGACGTCCTCGGGGTGATCCGCGAGGGGGGTGACACCGCGGGCACTGTAGATGTCTCCCTTCATCACGACGGGAGAGAAGCGCGGCCCCACGTCCTCGGCGATGGCACCCAGCAGCCGCGCGGGCTCCGGGTGCGAGTCCATGAAGAACTCCTGCTCGAGGGAATTGACCGCGAAGTGGAGCTCGCCCAGGACGACCTGATAGTCGCCGCGCTGGAGGGCCTCCAGGCTCCTGGCGTTGATCATCAGATCCGGCGAGTGGTAGCGGGAGTTGGGCCAGCCGGGATGGGGGGCGGCGAAGAGCTCGCGAACGAGGGGCTCGAGCGCGTCCGAGGAAAGCTCGAGCACGCGCTGCCCAGGAGCCTGGGGCATGCCGAAGACGCGGGACCAGCGGGCCGTGAAGTCGGCCAACACGGGTTCGGCGAAGGCGGGGGGCTTGTTGACGTTCTCGGGGAAGATCTCGGTGGCGGCGGGCCAGAACAGGACGCCCTCCACGGTGTCCGTCCCCAGCTGCTCGCACATGGAGCGGAAGAGCCCGACCAGGGTCTCATGGCACCGGAGACCGATCTGGTAGCAGTACCAGCGCCCGCCGAGCATCAGCAGCGAGAGGGGACGCCGGATGCGGTCGAGCAGCTCGGGGCCGAACGTCACGTCGAGGCCCCGGCGGCAGTCCTCGTAGATCATGGTGCGCCCGCCGTACGTCATGCCGGCGTTGCGGGTGGCCCCCATGGACGTCAGGCGGCTGAAGCGGCTCTCCACCTCGCCGAGGGCCCGGTCCAGCGCGGCCGGGTCTCCCGCCGCGCGGGTGACGGCCTCGCGGGCATCCACCAACTCCGCGAGCTCGGCGAGCGCGGTGGAGCGCGCGGCCTCATCGCCGATCCGCTCCAGCAGTTGCCGCAGGACCACCTCGCGCCCATGCGCCCGGGTGGGCAGCTCCAGCTCCCAGACGAGGACGCCGCGGGAGCGCTTCTCCTCCAGCGCGGCGTAGACGTCCTCCTTCGAGGAGAACAGGCCCTCGGCGATCACCGTGGTGGCGATCTCCCGGGCCATCCGCGCGCCATCGCACAACGTGAGCAGGCGCAGCGGCGTGGGAGGCAGCTCTTCGCGTCCCAGGGGCATGTGCAAGGTCCGCCCCTCGAGGCGCGCATAGGCCATGAGGCGGGGAGCGAGCCACGGCCTGATGCCGGGGAACCTGGAGAACTTCTGGGCCAGCGCCTCGATGGGCCAGAAATCGAGGGACACCCGGCGGCCATCGATGAGCGAGGGGCCGGGAAGAGCCGAGACGGAGGGGCCCTCCTCGGAGAAGGTGCCCCAACCGAGCGGGCCGAAGAAGCCGATGGAGTCGTTCTTGACGGTGTAGCGCTGGAGGTAGTTGGCGACGAGCTGCTCCCGGGTGCGGCTCTTGGCGCTGCGCTCATCCGGCGGGCTGCGCAGCAACGGCTCGATGGCCGAGTGGAGCGCGGCGCGGTTCTGCCACACGAGCGCCTCGCGGAACAGGCTCTCGCGAGCCTGGGCCCGGAGGATCTCACCGAGGCGGGTGCTCTCGCGTTCGAACAGCGTGTCCAGGCGGGCCCGGGCCGCCTCCTGCTCCGCCAGGCTGGAGCGCAATGCCTCGAAGCGCGTGTGGGCCTCGTCCCCGGCCTGGAGCTCCTGGGGCAGTCCTCCCCGGGCCAGACGTTTGATGGCGCCGTTGAGCGCGCGGGCCTCGTCCGGAGGCAACCCTTGCCGTACGCGATCGAGGGAGGCGATGAGCTCTTGACGGAGCGCGCGGGTGCGCTCCTCGAGGTCCAACCACGCGTCCACCGCCGAGGCGAGCTCCCTGCTGGCGAGCTTCAGCACATCCGAAGCGGGGAACCCCGCGCCACGAACGCAGAAGTCCTTCCAGAGAGACCAGCCATTCGAGAGGGGGACCAGATGTCCAGGGGCGCTCTTCGGCATTGTCCGGACTTTCTAGCCCCCCGGACACAGGGCTGACAATGGTGGCCCCTGGAGCGACTAGGCTGCGAGCCCATGGGACTCGACCGCATCTATCAGGCCATCCCCGCCACGGCCGGCCTCATCGAGCGGGCGCGGGAAGACGCCTCGTTGGGTGAGTGGCTCGGGCTCGCGCCCGCGTGGTTCCGGAAGGGACCTGGCGGCGCCCTGGCGCCAGGGAAACCCGATCCGGGTGAGCTCGAGCTGTGGCAACGCGTCCACGCGCTCCTCGAGCAGCAACCAGGACTGGAGGAGCGGAACTGCGACCTGGGGCGGAGTTGGGACCAGCTCCACTACGTGCTGTCCGCCCACCGTCGAGGCGAACCGGGTTCGGAGGCCGACGCGCTGCTCGATGTGGCGGTGCGCGGGGAGTCCCTCATCGCCGAGCACGTGCGCTCGGGACAAGGCGTGCCGGTGCGCTACACGCCCCCCGAGCGGGTCGCGGAGATCGCCCGGGTGCTCGCCCCGATGACGTGGGAGTCACTCGAGAAGCAGTGCGTCCCGGACAGAATGGAAGCCGCGAGGGTCTACAAGTTCTTCGCCAGCCACGCCAACGAGCAGGAGTGGAGCTGGCTCCGCGAGTACTTCCACCGCTTCCGCGCCTTCTACCTGACGGCCGCCGAGCACGGGAACACCGTGCTGGTCTGCACGGATTGAGCTCTCGGCTGCTCAGCCCAGGAGCTGATCGCCGAGCAGGTAGCCAACGGTCATGGCCAGCACCAGCAGTGCGCCTTGCAGTTTCGGCGGTGCGGGCAAGGGGATGTCGAGCAGGCGGCAGCCGGCACCGATGGCCAACGCCAGGACAGGACCGACCATGAGGTGCATCATGTGCGTGTCTCCCGGGTCTCACCGCTGGGCCCGCCGCAGTCGTGGCGATGCTTCGCGGGGTGTGTCGCGATGAAATGGTCCGCCAGCAGGTAGCCGCTCGTCATGGCGACAACGAGGGACGCCCCCACCAGCATGGGCGGCGCGGGGACAGGAATGCCCAGCCAGCGGCAACCCAGGCCGATGGCGAGACCGAGCAGCAGACCAATACAGAATTTCCAGCTCAAGGAACGTTCTCCAGCGCGACGATGTGAGTGCTCGCGGGTGTGGCTCCGACGAAGTGGCGCACGGACGGAGGCCGCGCGTCGCGATGCAGGGCGCGGAGCTTGTCCTGCAAGTGCTGCTCCTCGTGGGTGACACGCTCATGCTGGCGGAGATGCTCCAGCCAGGAATCGAGGATGAAATATTCGAGAAAGCGGCCCGGCTGCGCCGCGTCTTCCATGACGCCCCACTGCACCGCCCCGTCGCGCCGGCGGGTGCCTCCGAGCAGGTGGATGTGATGCAGGAACTCCTCACGATCCGCCGGCTCGATGAGGTACTCCACCGTCACGAGCACCGGACCCCGGGCATGGCTCACCTCCGCGGCCACGGCCGGCCGCGGCCAATGCGCGGACGGAGTGGTATCCCGTGCCATGGCCGCGCTCAGACGGAAACGCAGCGAGAAGATACCCGCGAGCACCGTCGAGACCGCCGCCACGGTCAGCGAGACCCCGGTGCCAGCCTGCTGCGCGAGCGCCCCCCAGATCAGACTGCCCCCCGCCATGCCCGCGGAGAAGACCACGATGTAGAGCGAAAGCGCCCGGGCGCGTACCCAGCCGGGTACCGAGACATGCGCGGCTGTCTGCAGCGATGACAGCACGGTGATCCACGACATGCCGTTGGCCAGCATCGCCACGCAGAGAATCCGCGTGTCGCGGATGCCCGCCAGGGCCAGCATGGTGAGGGCGTAGAGCAGGGTCGCGGCTGGCACCAGCTTGTCGGTATCGAACTGTTTGCGGAGCTTCGGCAAGGCGATGGCGCCACCGATCGCACCCGCCCCGATGAACCCCAGCAACATTCCGTAGGTGCCCGCTCCAGCGGAGAGCTCCTGTCGGACCACGATCGCCAGCAGGGCGGGGGCGGCACTGGCGAACACGAAGAAGCAGGCCGCCTTGACCAGCACCGACCGGAACTCACCGGCTTGCAGCGCATAGCGCAACCCCGCGCGCAGTGCGCCGCCGAAGGACTCGGCCGGCAGGGCCGAGGCGGACTTCGACGGTTTCCATTGCCACAGGACGAACACCAGCCCCAGGAACGACAGCGCATTCAGGGAGAACGCCCAGGCCGCGCCGAATCGCGCCACGACCAGCCCGCCCAGCGCGGGGCCGATGGAGCGCGCGATATTCATACCGATGGAGCTCAAGGCCACCGCCGGTGCCAGCGCCTCGCGCGGGACCATGTCGGCGGTGAGCGCGGCCTGGGCGGGCATCGCCATCGCCGCGCCCGTGCCGAGCGCGAATGTCAGACACAGCAACAACCAGGCATCGAGCCGGCCGGCATGTGCCGCCAGGGAGACCAGCGTGGCCACGAAGAGCATCCACAGCTGCACCCCGATCAGGTATCGCCGCCGGTCAACGATGTCCGCCAGCGTGCCGGCAACGAGCGCGAACGTCACGACCGGCAGCGTCGTCGCGGACTGCACGGCCGCGACCATGAGCGGAGAGCCCGTCCGCTCCGACATGAACCAGGAGGCGGCGACATCCTGGACCCAGGTTCCGATGTTGCTGGCCAGGACCGCCAGCCAGAGCGCACGGAACCCGGAGTGGCGAAGCGGGGCCCATGCCCCAACCGCCGGAGCTTCAGAAGGCATAGCACAAGCATCCCAATGCACCCCAGAAGTCACGCAGCCCGCCGCCGGGCGGGGGGTGATGTGCGGCGTGATCCTTGCCGTGACCATGCACGGCACACGACGTTCCGGGTGAGTGCGAATGCCGTTGCGCTCGGGCGAACAGGGCACGGGCCTGAGCCTGGGTGCCGCCCTGGTAGCCACCGAACCGGTTCACCGGCGACCAGTCCGGCATGGGCTTGGGCAACGCGGGAGCGAGCGGGCCGAAGTCATCGCTGCCGTGCACCACCCTGCCACCCACCACGGTCAACACACTGGTGATGTCCTGGATGGCTTCTTCCGGCACACGGAGGAAATCCGAGGACAGCAGCGCGAAATCGGCATAGTGGCCCACCTTCAGGAGGCCCTTGCGATCCTGCTCATGGGAGAACCACGCGCTGCCGTGCGTATACAGGCGCAGCGCTTCTTCCCGTTCCAGCCTGTTGTCTTCGCCATACATCGACAGGCCGCCCACCGTGCGGCCGGTGCTCAGCCAGTACAACGACACCCACGGGTTGTAACTGGCCACACGCGTGGCATCGGTGCCAGCACCGACCGGCACGCCCGCGTCCAGCATCTTGCGCACCGGCGGCGTGTTCCGGGTCGCCTCACTGCCGTAGCGCTCCGCGAAGTACTCGCCCTGGTACGCCATGCGATGCTGGACGGCGATACCGCCCCGCAGCGCGCGCACGCGTTCGATATTGCGCTCGGAGATGGTCTCGGCGTGATCGATGAACCAGTGCAATCCGTCGAAGGGCACCTCGCGGTTCACCTTCTCGTAGACATCGAGCACACGGCTGATGCTCTCGTCGTAGGTGGCATGGATGCGGAAGGGCCAGCGGCGCTGCGCCAGCAGGCGGACCACGTCTTCCAGCTCGCCCTCCATCCCCTGTGGCAGTTCCGGGCGCGGTTCACGGAAATCCTCGAAGTCCGCCGCCGAGAAGACCAGCATCTCGCCCGCGCCGTTGTGGCGCAGCATGCCGTCACCCTGGAGCGGCGTCAGCATCCGCGACCACCTGTCGAAGTCCGCGAGCTCGCCCCCCTTCTTCTGGGTGAACAAATTGTAGGCGATGCGCACCGTCAGCTCGCCATCGGCATGCAGCTTCTGGATGATCTCGTAGTCTTCCGGGTAGTTCTGGAAGCCTCCGCCAGCGTCAATCACCGAGGTGATGCCCAGCCGGTTCAGCTCGCGCATGAAATGGCGGGTGGAGTTGAGCTGGAATTCCGGCGGCAGCTTCGGTCCCATCGCCAACGTCGCGTAGAGGATCAGCGCATTGGGTTTGGCCAGCAGCAGTCCGGTGGGATTGCCGGCCTGGTCCCGCTCGAGCCGCCCACCGGGCGGATCCGGACTGTCCTTGGTGTAGCCCACGGCGCGCAATGCGGCGCGGTTGAGGAGGGCCCGGTCGTACAGATGCAGGATGAAGACCGGGGTCTCCGGCGCGGCCTCGTTGAGCTCCCGCAGCGTCGGCAGCCGCTTCTCGGCGAACTGGTGCTCGCTGAAGCCGCCCACCACGCGCACCCACTGCGGCGCCGGCGTCCGAGCCACCTGCTCCTCGAGCATCGCCATCGCGTCGGCCAGCGTGCGCACGCCGTCCCAACGCAGCTCCAGGTTGTAATTCAGGCCACCGCGGATCAGATGGAGGTGGCTGTCATTGAGACCGGGGATGATGCGCCGGCCCCCGGCGTCGATGATCCGGGTCCCCGCGGTGGCATGTGCCATCACCGTGGCATCGTCACCGATGGCCAGCAAGTTGCCACCGGCGACGGCCAACGCCGTCGCCGATGGGTTGTCCCGGTCCAGGGTGGTGATCCGGGCGTTTCTGACGATCATGTCGGCCATCGGTACAGTCCTTCCCATTCCGGCGACTCGAGCCGGAAACAATCGTTATCGCCTACGACATCCCGATGGCCGCATGGCCATCAGTGACCGCCTTCGGACGCGCTGAACATCGTCTTGGCGTACTGGATGCCGATTCCGTAGCCGCCGCCGTGGGTCTTGGCGATGCCGGTGGTCAGGCCATACGTGGCCTCCCGCGCCCAGTCGCGCTGCAGCTCGAGCAGGTACTGCAGGCTGGTCATCGGAGCCGCACCGGCCTGGATCATCCGCTGCACCGCGCGCTCGTGCGCCTCGTCGGACACGTCGCCGCAGGCATCGGTGATGACGAACGTCTTGAAGCCCTGGTCGATCGCCGACAGAACGGGGCCGACGATGCACACGCCGGTCCACAGTCCCGCGAACACCAGCCGCTCCTTCTCGAACGCGTTGATCTGGGCGATCACCTGCTTGTCTTCCCAGGCATTCATGCTGGTGCGGTCATAGACCTTCGCGCCAGGAAACGCCTCGGTGATCTCCGGGAACAGCGGCCCCGAGAAGCTCTTCTCCGCGACCGTGGTCAGCAGGGTCGACACGCGGAAGCCAGCGGCGGCCTTGGAGATCAGCGCGGTGTTGTTGCGCAGCGTGGCGATGTCGATCGAATGCGTCGCGAACGTCATCTGCGACTGGTGATCGATCAGGATCAGCGCATGGTCGGTGGGGGACAGAAGGCCCTTTCCGGGCGTAGGGGTAGCCTTGAGCGACATGGAATGACTCCTCTTCGGGTTGGGGTTTCAGCTCGGTTTCTGTCAAACAGACTAGAGCGTCAGGATTTGATGGAAAACACCCGAAAGCGCATGAAACGACTCACCCAAAAGAGGGAGCGGACACCCACCGGCCCGCTATTCATCAACGCGGGTGTTCTTGCGCGGCGGCAGGGTGATGCTTCAGGAAGGGTCACGCCGCCCATGCTCAGGAAGTCGTAGAACGAGAACAGGCCACACACGATCGCGAGGAGGGGTGTCAGCACGCCCAGGCAGAGGCCGAGGGCCGTGAGCGCGAGCGCCGCATGCACCAGCGGTCCACCGGAGGGGTGGAGCAGCAGTGACAGGGCAACCGACAGGCGGAGCAACAACAGTCCGGCCCCGGGGCCACCTTCGGGAAACATGGAGAAGAGGCGTTGCACCCGTCAACCTTCCCCCCCTGGTGCACCCTGGTTATATCTGGGATAAGGGAGCCCGGCCTCCCCATTTCGGGGGATTCCAACGATGTCGATGCCGGGTATCCAGCATTCATTCGCTGGCCGAGCCAACGGGATGAAGCCGATGTTTCCACGACGAAGCGCGATGATTCCCGGTGGAATTGCCTCGTGGGGCGGCATGGACCGCGCTGGCCGCCCGGCGGAGGGCTCTGAGCGATGAGCGCCACGAATCCACCCATTCGCATCCTGATTGTCGACGACCATCCGCTGCTTCGCGAAGGGCTCAGCAGCCTGATCGCCGGGCAACCGGACATGACGCTGGTCGCCGAGGCGGAGAATGGGGAGCAGGCCCTGCGAGCCTTCCGCGACCATCAGCCAGACATCACGCTGATGGACGTGCAGATGCCCACCATGAATGGCATCGATGCGATCACGGCCATCCGCACCGGGTTCCCCACCGCGAGAATCATCGTCCTGACGACCTACAAGGGCGACATGCAGGCGTTGCGCGCCATCAAGGCGGGCGCATCCGGATATCTGCTCAAGAGCATGCTGCGCAAGGAGTTGGTGGAAACCATCCGCAGCGTGCATGCGGGACGCCGCCGCATCGCCGCCGACATCGCCACCGAAATGGCCGAGCACGTGGCGGACGACGAATTGACTGCAAGGGAATGTGACGTCCTGCGCCTCGTGGCCCTCGGCAGCGCCAACAAGGAAGTCGCCGCCCGGATGGGCATCTCCGAGGAGACGGTCAAGACGCACATGAAGAACGTTTTGACCAAGCTCGGCGCCAGGGACAGGACGCATGCGGTGGTCGTCGCGCTGAAGCGGGGAATCATCGACATCTGAGCGTGGATGCGGGGACCGATGGATGTAACGAGGCTCAAGGGACCCCTCGGGGTCTGGCTCCAGAGGCTGTTCCTCGTGCTCGTCGCGGTGCTTTCGTCCGCCGCGGATACGGTGCTGGCGTTCAGTCAGGACCGGCGCCTCACGCAGTTCCACCACACCCGGTGGACGATCAAGGAAGGAGCTCCCGGCCAGATCTCCGCGATCGCCCAGACGGAAGACGGGTATCTGTGGATCAGCGCCGCCGCGGCGCTGTACCGGTTCGACGGCGTCCGCTTCGAGCGGTTCGAGCCGCCCTCGGGCGATCCCTTCTCCGCCATCCAGACCTTGTACGCCCCGCCCGGTGGAGGGCTGTGGATCGGCTTCCAGATGGGCGGCATCGCGTTCCTGAAAGGGGGACGCTTGACCCGGTATCGTGGCACCGAGGGCGCACCGGCCAGGCAGGTTTCCGCCTTCGCCACGGACCGGAACGGCGACGTCTGGACCTCCGAATTGGCTGGAGGACTGTTCCGTCTGTCCGGCGGGCGCTGGGAACAGGTCGGAGAATCCTGGGGATATGCCGGCAAGGAGTCCCGGTACCTGTTCGTGGACCAGGACGGCACGCTGTGGGTCGCCGCCGAGAAGACCCTGCTGTATCTGCCGCACGGCGCGCGCAGATTCATTCCCACGGGCACCAACGTCGGGTGGGTGTTGCAGTTGAGGCAGGCGCCGGATGGAAGGATCTGGATGACGGAATCAGGCGGTGACGTGCGGCCGATTCCGGTGCCCGGCCACGGACAGACGGAGAATCCCCCTTCCCTGCACGTGGATTCGGCGGGCGTGCAGTTCGCCCGCGACGGGAGCATGTGGCTCACCACCCTGGGTGATGGGCTCCGCCGCATCCCCCACCCCGAGCGATTGCCGGCCGGCGACGTGGCGTCGGTGGCCGGGGCGGTGGAATCATTCACCGAGAAGGACGGCCTGAGCGGAGATTACGCGTGGCCGGTGCTCGAGGATCGCGAGGGCAATCTCTGGGTGGGAACCAGTGGCGGGCTGGATCGCTTCCGCGTCAGCTCGATGGTGCTGGCGGAGTTCCCGCGCGGTTCACACGACTTCGCCCTGGTCGCGGGGAATGCCGGCGAGCTCTGGGCGGGTACCACCAACCGCCCGCTGATGCGCCTGAGCCATGGCGAGGTCTCGTTCGAACAGCCCGGTGCCCCGGTCCGCTCCGCCTACCGCGACCAGGAGGGGGTGATCTGGCTGGGAGCGGACAACGGCCTGTGGCGGGTGGAGGACGGCCGTCTGAGTCACGTCACGCCGATGCCGGTTCCGCTCTCGCAGGTGCAGGCCATGACTCGCGATCACCGTGGCACGCTCTGGGTGTCGCTGACGGGCCACCCACAGATGCAGTGGGTGGATGGCCGTTGGAACCCGGTCACGGAGCGGCTGGGATTCTCGGACAAAGAGCGCATCCACACCGCGATGACCGATGCTCGCGGGCGGGTATGGCTGGGCCATAAACGGGGCATCATCACCCGGGTCGACGGCGACGAAGTCCGGCGGTTCACCGAGGAAGACGGGCTCCGGCTGGGAGTCATCACCGCCCTGACCGCTGGCCGCCAGTATGTGTGGGTCGGCGGCCAGTTCGGACTGGCCCTCCATGACGGCCAGCGCTTTCGTCCACTCGTCGCCGACGGTGACGAGCCATTCCGCAACGTGAGTGGCATCATCGAGCGTTCCGACGGCAGCCTGTGGGTGCATGCCGTGCCGGGTGTCTTCCACATCCCGGCGGAGGAGGTCCAGCGCGCGCTGGGCGATCCCAGCCATCGCGTGCGCTACGAGTTGTTCGACTTCCTCGACGGACTTCCAGCCAGGCCGACGCTGCTGCGTCCGCTGCCCACGGCGGTCGCGGGCGACGACGGGCGCCTGTGGTTCGCCACCAGCAACGGCGTGGTCTGGATCGATCCGCAGCGGATCACCCGCAATCCCATGCCTCCACCGGTGTCCATCCTCGCCGTGCGGGCCGATGGCCGCCGGTACGCGCCCGCGTCGGACGTGACGCTTCCCATCCACCCCGCCAACCTGGAGATCGATTACACCGCGCTCAGTCTGTCCATCCCCGAGCGCGTGCGCATCCGCTACCGGCTGGAAGGCGTGGACGAGCACTGGCAGGACGTCGGTACGCGGCGCACCGCCTATTATGGCAACCTGGCTCCGGGGCGGTACCGCTTCCAGGTGATCGCATCGAACAACGACGGCGTGTGGAACGAGCGCGGCGCGAGTCTCGAGCTCGTCGTTCCGCCCGCGGTCCACCAGACCTGGTGGTTCCGCACGCTCTGCGTGGCGGCAGGATTCCTGCTGCTCTGGCTGCTGTATCTGCTGCGTCTGCGCCAACTGACCGCGAAGATGCGTGGCCGTCTGGAGGAGCGGCATGCGGAGCGCGAGCGGATCGCCCGGGAACTGCATGACACCCTGCTGCAGAGCGTGCAGGGGCTGGTGCTCCGGTTACAAGCCGTCGCCGAGCAGCTCCCCGCGCACGAGCCGGCACGGCAGGCGATGGAGAAGGCCCTGGACCGCGCGGACCAGGTACTGGCCGAGGGCCGCGACCGGGTGATGGAGCTGCGCTCGTCCATCCATGCTGACCGCGACCTGTCGGACGCGCTCGTGCAGGTCGGGGAAGAGCTGGCGGAGGACATCCCGGCGTCGTTCCGTCTGATCGTGGAAGGAGTACCGCGAGAGCTGGACGCGGCCGTGCAGGTGGAGATCTTCTTGATCGGCCGGGAGGCCCTGCTCAACGCGTTCCAGCACGCCGGGGGCACGGCCGTGGAAGCGGAGCTCCACTACGACTCCGACGAGTTGCGCGTGCGGATCCGGGACGACGGCGCGGGCGTGGCCCCGGAGATTCTCGAAATGGGCGGCCGTCCGGGGCACTGGGGCCTCGCGGGGATGCACGAACGGGCAGCGAGGATCGGAGCCACACTTCAAGTGTGGAGCCAGACCAATGCCGGCACGGAGGTGGAATTGAAGGTCCCGGCCGCGATCATCTACCGGCGGAAGCCGAATGCGCCCCTGTGGCGCAGACTGAAGGGTGCCGCCCGCATGGGACGAGGGCGATGAGCGCGCCCCAAACATAGGAGTTCCAACCACTTGCGCAGCCGGCGACGATTTCGAACGACCGACCGATGAGTACCCTGCCCTTCCTCGATGAGGCAGCGCGGTAGCTCGAGGTATCGGCGTCCTCGGTAGACGGAGTGGAGGCGGCGGGACTCGAGCCCGCCGCCGGAAACCTGCTCCTGGAGCTACGGGGACTTCGTGCCGGGGTACAGCGGCCCCGTCGGCGAGGGCTCCAACGGACCGGGGTCGACCAGGGACTGGCACGACCACTTCCGGTTGCTGAGGCACCTGCAGGTCCCCGCGACAGCCCTGCCGACGCAGCAGCTCCGCGAGGAACCAATGGTCGAGCACGTCGTCCCATTGAGATTCGTGCAGGAGTTGCTCGAGGAGCAGGTCGGAGTGGGATCAATGACGAGCCCACAGGTCTGGGTGAGACCATCACACGTGACACTCTGGCCATCCGTGGCGGAACAAGTCGTCCCCTGACAGGAGAGGGAGGTTCCGTTCGGGCAGGTCGTCGAACAGGTGGAGAGCGCGCTCTCGCTCTGTCCCAGGAGGCCCTCGTCGTGCTCCAGCTCCGTGCCACCACAGCCAGACACAACGGTCAGGACAAACGTCGCAAGAATGAGCAGGGATTTCTTCATGTCTGACTCCTGTCAGCGGGTCTGACATTCACCGTACAAACCTCACGAATGCACGTCAATTCCTCGCGTGCACAACGGTTGAATCACCTTGATTCCCTCTCAATTCGTTGCTGCAGAGGCAACAAGCCAGAACAAAGGTCTGTCATAATTTCCTGGCACTTGCTGGCTTTGTTGCCCTCGAGGCGACAAGAGGCAATGCGCCCTGGCCGTCTTGTCAGGCTATCAGACTCCAAGAAATATCATCTGCTCAGTGCCGGGGCGCCGTGCCGCTCAGAAGGTCGTGCCCAGGCGCAGCAGGTTGAGGTTGATGCCCAACACCGGCGCCGAGCCCCGCCTGGACTCGTAGCCCAGGAACTCCGGGTGAAAGACTCGGCTGGGTACGAAGGCGGGGCCGCCCGACAGCGTCCTTCCGCCCCCGCCAGGCATGTTGAAGCCATAGCCCACGCTCACCCCGAGCACGGGCGCGATATAGACGCTCCCGACGGCGAACTGCCACCCGACGTCCAGCCCCAGGTGCAGCTCCAGGCTCGCGCCTCCGGCGTGATCATCGTCACCGTAGCCGTACGCTGGCTCATACGAGAAGTTGGTGAGCAGTTTCGGCTGCACGAAGGGACCCGACACGGGTCCGCCCGACCGCGCCAGCGGGAACACGGGGCCGGCCGCGGCCAGCACGCGCCAGTAGTTCGGCACCGCTCGGCTGCCGCCACCTCGGTACTCATGGGTGGAGCGCATGGGGAGCCCGTCGTCACCGTGAGCTCGACCCCGAGGCCCGTGCTCGAGTCCTCCCCCAGCGGATGGTTGGCGCCAAGCGAAAGGTAGAAGGCGGAGTTCTCCCGCATGGCCAGCCCCACGAAGGCGGTGCCGATGGGTTGAATCCAGATGCTCCGGCGCGGGGCCGAGGCCTCGCTGGGAGTGGTGACGGGAGCCTGTGAAGACGCGACGACGAGCAACGTGGTGAGCAGGGCGTGCATGCCCGCCCGTGGAGCAACGAGCATGCCGCGCGATGGCGCCTCTCGGTGAAGGCGCACACCGCACTGGCGATATCGAGCAGGGTCTCAGGAATTCGACGCTGGCGAGACGTCGATGCCTCTACGCCTCCAGCCGGACGCCGGGCTCCGGACGAGCCGCCTGCGTGCGGAGTGGCAGCCCCACGAGGGTGAGCATCGTCGCGGGGGCACCGGGCGCCCGCGGGTGGGCGATCTCCCACTGGTAGTCCGGCGCCTCCAGCCCCGCCAGGAGCTCCCGCAGATCCTCCTCGGTGTACGTGCGTGCGTTCGACACGGCCCCGTCCCAGGCGATGAGCAGCGGGAGCACGGGAAGTACGTAGGTGAGCAGCACCTGCCGCAGCCGGAGGGGGCGGATGAGGGGCGTCAGCAGGAGCACCATCAGCACGCCGGCGGGGATGGCCGTCCACCAGAGCCAGCGCGGCTGGGAGTTGTCGCTGATCTCGAGCACGCAGAGCGCCTGCCGCTTCTCGAACGCGTCCTGGAGGATGCGGCGCGCGACCGGCGGGGGCATGTGGTGGAAGCTGCAGACCATGGTCCGGACGCCCTGGAGCGTGTCGGGGACCTGGCCCGCGTCGACCGGGTTCTGGAGGTAGCGAACCCGCGCCGCTTCCCCTGCCGCGTTGATGCGCGCGGCAGCGTCCGTGTTCGGATAGAGGTCGGTGAGGGTCACGTCTGGCCGGAGACCGTGGTCGGCTTCGAGCCGTGCGGTGGTTTGCAGCAGGGGCCCGCCGCCCCCTGAGCAGAGGTCCACGACACGGTCGGTGGCCGATGCCTCCAGGGCCCTCGCCAGCAGGGGCGCCAGGAGCCGCTCGGTGCCGAGCACCCGGTGCATCGCGGCGATGTAGAGCGTCAGGCACTCCCGGAGGCCGCCCGGGAACCAGCGGAAGTCCTCGAACTCGAACAGTGACATGCGCTTCATGGTGTTGACCCCCTTCGCGCCCGCACTCTAGGTCACGGCGCGAAGAGACGTGACGCACCGGCATTGCTCGGACTGATGGGGCCTGGAAGCGCGCACTGTCAGTCCTTATGTGATTTCACGTATATGATTTTACGTTTGGGCTCCCACCGCCAATCGTTGGCGGCTCCCGCCTCTTTGTCATGGTTCTGATGACGGAGGCTGATGTCCGAAGTTCTGGTGGGCGGGCCAATGATGAAGCTCGACGCTGTCCCCCGTTACGCGCTATTCTCGGAATCCGTGGAAGTCAGTGTTGTAAAGGCCCTGGTGAGTCCAGAGGAGAAGCGTGACATGTGCCAGATGCTCTGTGGAAACGACTCGAATCATGGCGGTGAGCCCACTCAAGAGGGCTCCTCCCGTCGCGAGTTTCTCGCCAAGGGGGCTTCCGCCCTCGGTGCCGCGATGGTCTCTTCGGCGCCCATACCGGCGCTGGCCGCGTCCGCACAGGGTGGCCTGTCGCCGGAGAGCGATGCCAGGAACCAGGACCTGCCAAGGGACACTGGCGCTTCGCACCGGCGTTACCTGCTGAAAGGCGGCGCGGTCCTCAGCATGGATCCCCAGGTGGGAAACTTCGCCCGGGGTGACGTGCTCATCGAGGGCAAGCGGATCGTCGCGGTGGGGGCCAACCTGCATGCTCCCGGTGCGGCGATCATCGACGCCGCGGGCATGATCGTCATGCCAGGGTTCGTCGACACCCACCACCACCAATACCAGACCGCGCTGCGGAGCTTCCTGTCAGACGGCCTGCTGTTCAACGATGGGCTGCCGCACGGCGAGAAGAACTACCTCGACTACATCCACACGAGGCTCACGCCGGTCTTCAGGCCGGAGGACGCCTACCTCGCCGAGCTCGTCTCTTCGCTCAGCCAGCTGGACGCGGGGGTGACCACGGTCGTCGACACGTCGCAGGTGGGCCATACGCCGGCACACACCGATGCCGTCATCCGGGGGCTTCAGGATGCGGGCCGCCGCGCGGTCTTCGTGTACTCACCGGGCGCGGGCCCCGGCAACATCTTCCCGAATGATCTCCAGCGGATCCGGAGCCGGTACTTCGCCTCGGCCGATCAGCTCCTGACCCTGGCCATGGGCGGAGAGGTGTTCGACCCCGCGTTCCGGACCTACTGGGCCATCGGGCGCCAGAATGGCCTGCCCATCGTGACGCACCTCGTCGGCAGCCTCGGCCAGGAGACGCTCGTGGAGCAGCTCGCGAGCGAGGGCCTGCTCGGACCCGACCTCGTGTTCATCCACGCCAGCCGCATCTCGGAGGGCTCCTGGCAGGCGATCGCCCAGTCGGGTGTGAACGTCTCCATCGCCGCCCCCATCGAGATGGCCATGCGGCATGGCATGCCGCCGATCCAGTCCGCGCTCGATCATGGAGTCCAGCCCGCGCTCAGCACGGATGTCGAGTGCACGATGACCGCGGACTTCTTCACCCAGATGCGGACCGTCTTCACGCTCCAGCGGGCGCTCATCAACGAGCGCGCGCTGAATGGCGAGACGAACCTGCCCGAGCTCCTCACGTGCCGCGATGTGATTCGCTTCGCCACGCTCGAAGGGGCCCGGGTGGCCCGGCTCGCCCACAAGATCGGCTCCCTGACGCCGGGCAAGGAGGCGGACATCCTCCTGCTACGCTCGGATGCCCTCAACGTGGCCCCGCTCAACAACGTGCCGGGGGCCGTCGTCACGTTGATGGATCGCGGCAACGTGGACACGGTCATCGTCGCGGGAAGGATCCGCAAGTGGCGGGGAGCCCTGCTCGATATGAACTGGACCCGTCTCCGCGCCGCCCTCGAGGCGTCCAGGGACTACCTCCTCCGGGCGGCGGGAGTCGAGCGAGCGCTCTTCTGAGAGGGGGGCTCCAGGGACTTGCATGAGCGGGTCCCTGGGGGTGGACTCCCTCCATGTTGAACCTCCCAGGCTACACGCTCCGCCGCCCGGTCCGCGCCACTGACTCGAACATGCTGTTCCTGGCGGTGCGCGAGGCGGATGGCGCACCGGTCATCATCAAGACGCCGACGGGCCCCACCGTGGGGCCGCGTGAGGAGGAGCGGTATCGCCGGGAGCACGGCATCCTGCAACGGCTGCTGGGCGTGCGCGGCGTCACCCAGCCCCATGGTTGCGAGCGGGTCAACGACCGTCCCGTCCTGGTCCTGGAGGAGGTGCATGGGGTGGCCCTCTCCGAGGCGGTGGGCAGACCCTTCGAGATCGCCCGCTTCCTCGAGCTGGCCGTCGCCCTGGCCTCGACCCTGGCGGAGATTCACCTCCGGGGCGTCATCCACAAGGACATCAAGCCCTCCAACATCATCGTCACGCCCTCCGGCGAGCCGCGCATCATCGACTTTGGCGCCGCCACCCTCCAGCGGACCGAGCACGTGGACGCGGCTCCGACCCACCTGCTCGAGGGAACGCTGGCCTACATGTCCCCGGAGCAGACCGGGCGCATGAACCGGGCGGTGGACTACCGCACCGACTTCTACTCGCTGGGCGTGACGTTCTACGAGCTCCTCACGGGCGCCCGGCCGTTCCAGGGGCGTGACGCGCTCGAGTGGTTCCATGCGCACATGGCCCAGATGCCGAGGCCGCCGCACGAGCTCGTCGCCAGCGTCCCGCCCGTGCTGTCCGCGATCGTGATGAGGTGTCTGGCCAAGATCGCCGAGGAGCGCTACCAGAGCGCCGAGGGGCTGAGGCACGACCTCGCGGAGTGCGTGGAGGGCCTGCGCCGGGGCGCCCTCGAGCTCTTCGTGCTGGGCAAGCGGGACATCCCCAGCCGCTTCCAGCTCCCCCAGCGGCTCTACGGGCGCGACGCCCACGTCGCCACCCTGCTCCAGGGCTTCGAGCGAATCGTGCGCGGAGGCAGGCCCGAGCTCATCCTGGTCCGCGGCTACTCCGGCATCGGCAAGTCGTCGGTGGTCCACGAGCTGCACAAGCCCGTGGTCCAGCGGCGAGGGTTCTTCCTGAGCGGCAAGTTCGATCAGCTCCAGCGGGATGTTCCCTACGCCACCCTGGCCCAGGCCATCCGGGGCCTGGTGCAGCACCTGCTGGTGGGCACCGATGAGGAGGTGGCCCGGTGGCGTGAGCGCCTGCGGGAGGCCCTCCAGGGCAACGGCCAGGTCATCGTGGACCTGGTTCCACAGCTCGCGCTCCTCCTGGGCCCACAGCCGGCGGTGCCGGAGCTTCCGCCCGCCGAGGCGCAGCACCGCTTCAAGCAGGTCTTCCTCCAGTTCCTCGGCGTCTTCGCCACCGCCGAGCACCCGCTCGTCATGTTCCTGGACGATCTGCAATGGGCGGACCTGGCCAGCCTCCGGCTCCTCCAATCCCTGCTCACCGAGGAGGACGCGCCACCCGTGCTGTGGATCGGCGCCTACCGGGACAACGAGGTCAGCCCCTCCCACCCGCTGATGATGACGCTCGGGGAGGTGCGCAAGGCGAACGTCCCGGTGACCGACCTCCAACTCGAGCCGCTGAGCCTGGAGCAGCTCCAGCAGCTCGTGGGCGATGCGCTCCCCGGGGCGGGAGCGGAGCTCATCGTGCCCCTCTCGGGACAGGTGTACGAGAAGACGGGCGGCAACCCGTTCTTCCTCCTCCAGTTGATACTGGCGTTGCACCACGATGGCCTCCTCGGCCGCACGCCCGGAGGGGGCTGGCGGTGGGATGCCGAGAGCGTCCGGGCCAGGGGGTACTCCGACAACATCGTCGACTTCATGGCGCGCAATCTGCACCAGCTTCCCGAGCGCACCCAGCACCTGCTCCCCCTGGCGGCGTGCGTGGGCAACAGCTTCTCGCTCGGGATGCTGGCCCTCATCTCTGGCCTGGAGGTGGTCGAGGTGGAGCGGGGCCTCGAGCCGGCGCTCCAGGAAGGCCTGGTGGTGCGCAGCGACTCGGAGCAGTACCGGTTCCTGCATGACCGCATCCAGCAGGCGGCGCATGCCCTCATCCCCGAAGGGGAGCTCAAGGCGGTCCACCTGCGCATCGGGCGCCTGATGCTGGAACGTCTGTCTCCCGAGGAGGTGCGCGAGAAGCTCTTCGAGATCGTGAGCCAGCTCAACACCGGGGTGGAGCTGATCAGCGACCACGAGGAGCGCCACCACCTCGCGCGCCTGAACGCCGAGGCGGGCAGGAAGGCCCAGGCCTCGAGCGCGCACGACTCGGCCGCCGCCTATCTCTCGATGGCCTTCGCGCTCATCCCGGGCGACCCCTGGGAGACGGACCCCGCGCTGGCCTTCAAGGTACAGCTCGAGCAGGCGGGCAGCGAGCTCGTGAGCGGCAACTTCGCCCAGACCCTCCGCCTCCTGGAGGGGCTGCGCTCTCGAGCGCGAAGGCGGGTGGACATCGCCGCCGTCTACGGCCTGAGGCATGAGGTGCACCTCATCGCCGGCGAGATCGAGGCCTCCGTCACCTGCCTCCTGGAGTGCCTGGCCCTGCTGGGCATGCCGATGGACCCCCACCCCACCTGGGAGGAGGCCCTGGCCGCCCGTGAGGAGGTCCAGGCGCTGCTGGGAGGCCGTCCCATCGAGAGCCTCATCGAGCTGCCGCTGATGACGGACGCGGACATGAAGCCGGTGATGAGCGTCCTGGCCCGCCTCTTCCCGTCCGCCTACCTCACCGACAACAACCTGCTCATCCTCCATGTCTGCCGGCTGGTCGCCCTGAGCCTCCGCTACGGCAACACCAACGAGTCGGTGATCGCGTATAGCTCGCTCGGCGTGCTGCTCGGCCAGTTCTTCAAGAGCTATCAGGAGGGCCATGCCTATGGAATGCTCGCCTGCGCGCTCGTCGACCGGCACAACCTGACCCATGAGCGGGTCCGGGCGCTCTTCAACCTGGAGATGATCAGCTACTGGTGCCGGCCCCTGGCCGTCGCACACGAGCACGCCCTGAGCGCCTTCCAGCACGCACTCCAGACCAACAACTACCTGTACGCCTGCTACATCGTCGGCCACGTCGTCTGGAACCGGCAGGCCATGGGGCACCCCCTGGACGACGTCTACCAGGACGCGATCGCCCGGATGGACTTCATGCGCAAGACGGGCTTCGTGGGAGTGGTGGACACCACCCTCATCGTCCTGCGCTACATGCAGACCCTGCGGGGCCACTCGCCCACGTTCGGCACGCTGGATGGGGAGGGTTTCGACGAGAAGGCCCTCGAGGCCTCGCTGTCGCCGGCCCACATGAGCAGCATGGTGTGCCAGTACTGGCTCTCCAAGATGCAGGCGCGCTTCATGTGCGGCGCCTACGCGGAGGCCCGTGAGGCGGGGGACAAGGCGGCGGCGTTCATCTGGTCCTTCATCAGCATCATCCCGCGCCTGGACTTCTACCTCTTCCGCGCCCTGAGCCTGATCGCGTGCTGCGAGGGAGCGGCGGAAGAGGAGCGGCAGCGGTACCTCGAGGGAGCCGAGGCGCACTGGAAACAGCTCGAGGAGTGGGCAGCCAACTGTCCCGAGACCTTCCGCGCGCTCGAGCGGCTGGTCTTCGCGGAGCTGGCCCGTATCCGGGGCGGCCTGGACCAGGCGCTCCCCGCGTACGAGGAGGCCCTTCGCGCGGCCCGCGAGAACGGCTTCATCCAGCACGTGGCCCTCGTGTGCGAGCTGGCGGCGAACTTCTACCGCAAGCGGCAGGCCCCCTTCATCGCGGAGGCCTACGCGCGCCAGGCCCGGGAGGCGTACGCGCAGTGGGGGGCCCACGGCAAGGTCAAGCAGCTGGACGCCCTGTGGCCATCCCTGGTCACCCTGGCGGCACCCACGAGCACCGCCACCACCACCTCCTCCTCGGAGTCCCGGGAGCTCGACGCGCTCGCCGTGGTCAAGGCCCAGCAGGCCGTCTCCAGCGAGATCGTCCTCGAGCGGCTGGTGTCCACGCTCATGCGGGTCGCCACCGAGAACGCGGGGGCCCAGCGTGGAGCCCTGCTGCTGCCGCGCGGTGACAAGCTCGAGGTCGTGGCCGACACGGAGGGCGCCTCGGAGGCCGCGCTGCCCTGGACGCTCCTCTCCTACGTCCGGCGCACGCACGAGCATGTCCTCATCGGCGACGCGGCGGCGTCCCACCCGTTCTCGGGCGAGCCCTACCTCGAGCACAGCGGAGCCAGGTCCGTGCTCTGCCTGCCGCTGATGCGCCAGGAGTCGCTGTCGGGAGTGATGTACCTGGAGAACAGGTTCGCCTCCGGGGCGTTCACCCCCGAGCGCATCACGCTGCTGGGACAGCTCGCCTCGCAGGCCGCCATCTCCATCGAGAACGCACGGCTGTACGCCGAGCTCCAGCGCACCGAGGCCGCCCTGCGCAGCGCCAACGACGGGCTGGAGCGGCGGGTGGAGGAGCGCACGCGAGAGCTCAAGCAGGCGCAGGCCCAGCTGGTGGACACGGCACGTGCGGCGGGCATGGCCGAGGTCGCCTCGGATGTGTTGCACAACGTGGGCAACGTCCTCACCAGCGCCGTCATCAACCTGGAGCAGATGCGCTCCGCGGTCGCGGCCTCGCGCTTCGACCGGGCGGCGCAGCTCTCCGCCATGCTCAAGGAGCACGAGGAGGATCTCGTGGGGTTCCTGACGCGCGACCCGCGTGGCCGCGTCCTGCCGAACTACCTCTCGGCCCTCACCGAGGAGCTCTGCCACGAGCGGACCCAACTCCAGACGAGCCTGAACGAGATGGGCCTGCACCTCGAGCACATCCACGCCATCATCCGGGTGCAGCAGGACTACGCCAGGACGGCACTCCTCCTCGGGGAGTGGGACCTCGCCCAGCTCATCGAGGACAGCCTGCGCTTCCAGATGACCACGCTGCAGCGCCACGGCGTTTCCGTGACGCGTGAGTTCACCTCCATCCCCAGGATGCAGGTGGACAAGCACAAGGTGCTGCAGATCCTCATCAACCTCCTCAGCAACGCCAAGGACGCCATGGCCGAGGTCCCCGAGGGGCAACGTCACCTGTGCGTACGGCTCACGGCCCAGGGGAATGTGGCCCGGATCCAGGTGGTGGACAACGGCAAGGGCTTCACGCCGGAGCTCCGCAAGCAGCTCTTCGCGCTGGGATTCACCACACGCAAGGAGGGGCATGGCTTTGGCCTGCACTCGAGCGCGCTGGCGGCACAGGTGATGGGGGGACGCCTGCTACTGGAGAGCGAGGGTCCCGGCCAGGGCGCCACGGCCACGCTCGAACTCCCTGTCTCACAGTCCCGCTGACAGGGGACACGGCCCCCCCTTCCCTGGCATACCGCTGCCCGGCCTCCCTCTCCGCCACGGCGCCGGACGCGAACGGCGTGGCGGTGTCCTACGCCCCGGCCACCGCCACGGATGACCGGGATCCCCCCGTCATCGAGTATGGACGGGCGTCGGGCAGCATCTTCCCGGTGGGCACCACGGCGGTGACGGAGGCGGCGAACACGATACCGATCGCGATGAGCCACATCGGCACGACGAACGTCCAGAATGACGGGGCCGCGAGGAGCTGCCCGGCTGTCAGCAACGCCGCGCCCAGCAACAACATGAGCATGCCCCGAGTGAGGCTTCCCGCCAGCCCCAGCTCGCCACGAAGCGCTTGGCGAAGCGCGTCGTCAGAATCATCGCGAGCGCGGCGGTGGCGAATGGCCGCGGCAACGGTTGACGTGTCGCCGCGGCTCACTCATCCGCGGATGCCGTGGTTCCCATCGGGCTGTCACCCCTGTGCGTAGAATCAGGACACGAAGGCCGAGTCTGGGTCCAGACCATCACCCGGCCGTGGCCGGACGGGACGAAGACGCCGAGCCCTTCCTGACATGGGGTGACTGAGCGCCAGGCGACCCAGCCCACACCAGGAAATTCAATCCCTTGCCGGGGTCCTACACCGGCCCGGCGGCCCCGTCATCGGGGCTACGTCAGGCCCATCTCGTATACAGCCACGGGTAGTGCCCACGCTCCCCAAGGGCGCGTGAGGCCCTTCCTTCGACCGCTCCGCACCTCAACCCAACCGCGTGGAAGCACCGCGACACTCAACGAGGAGGCAGTAGATGACTGCGCCCACGAAGTTCACACCCGAGACCGTGTCCGCCGTTCCAGAGTCGAGCCATGCCGAGATGGTCGACCAGGTGAAGTCCCGCTTCCGCTATGCCACCACCCGCTACATCAAGAACCTGATGGAGCAATCCGACGCGGTGCGCAAGCAGTTCGAGCCCAGCTTCTATGAGCTGATGGATTTCGGCAAGGAACAGCCTTTCGAAGAAGGCAAGGACAACTCCGGCATCTATGGCCTGGAGCGCATCTACGAAGATCGCGCCGTCATTACTCCCTACTTTGGCTGCGCCTCCTACTGTCGCTACTGTTTCAAGAAGACCCGCACCCTTGGCGGTGACAACAAGGTGATGGCGGAAGAAAACATCGATGCCGCGTTGGAGTACATCCGCTCGGATTCGCGCATCACGACGGCGTTGATCACCGGCGGAGATCCCCTGGCCAAGCCCGCGCTGGTGTACAAGATCCTGGAGCAGCTCTCGGCGATTCCGCACATCACCAAGATTCGCATCGGCAGCCGGCACATCCTGTTCCAGCCCGACAGGATCACCACGGAGCTGGCCGAGCGCATTTCCAGCTACAACCGGGTCGATCCCGAGAAGCCCCTGGCCTCGAAGAACATCTCCATCGGTGTCTCCATCAATCACGCCGACGAGCTGCAGCCGGAGGTGATCCGCGCGGTGCAGCAGTTCACCAGGCGCGGCGTCACGGTGCGCGGCCAGATGGTGCTGATGAAAGGCATCAACGACGACGTCGCCACCCTGAAGAACCTGCTGGATCACTTCCTGGCCACCGGCATCGTCCCCTACTACCTGTTCCACTGCATGGATGTGGTTGGCACCTACCACATGCGGACCAGCGTGCAGCGGGGGTTGGACATCCTGGCGCAATTGGCCGAGTTCTCCGGGACCTACTCGGTGCCCTACGTCTACGTCACGCCCGTTGGCAAGCACCGCGTGTCGCCGGGCATGAAGCTGGACTACGAGGAGATCGACGGCAAGCGGTATATCCGCAGGACCTCGCCCTACAAGGCCGAGCGCTTCCTTGCCTTCTCCGGCAAGAAGAGCCTGCCCGAGCTCCATGAAGTGGACGAGAACGGCTACATCGTGTCCCGTTACCTCGACGGCAACGACACCTACCTGCCCTACTGAGCGAGAGCCCGGCCGCTGGCCACCCGCCGCCCGATAGGGATTGGCGGCGTGGCCGGCCCGCGCTTCAGCGAGAGACTCACATGCCCCAACCGACAATCATCCTTCTGGAGAAGTTCTCCTTCTATTCGACCCGTGCGGTCGCCCGCCGAGCGGTGGACATGGGCTTCGCGGTGGTGGTCGTGGCACCGACGACGATCCCCGGGCATCTGGTCGCGGATCAACCGTTCGAGGTGGTTCGGACCGATGACTGGTCGTCCGCCAACCTGGGTGCCATCTACCAGGAGCTGGCCAGCACACGGCACATCGTGGGCATCAACACCATCCTTGGCTTCTTCACGGGCCAGGGGTTGTTGGGCATGCAAGTCGCTGAACTGGCACGCCAGCATGGCTTGCCACACAACAACCCGGATGCCCTGCTGCGGGCCAACAACAAGTATTTGATGCGCCAGACCCTGCAGCAGGCGGGGGTCTATACCGTGCGGCATGCGCTGGCCGCCAACGAAGCGGAACTCGATGAAGCGATCCGCACGGTGGGCTTCCCACTGATCATCAAGCCGCTCGTCGGAGTGGGCTCCAGCTTCATCTCCCGCTGCACCACGCCGCAGCAGGCGCGCGAGGTGCTCCGGCACTACCTCGAAAACGTGCGCAAGGGCTACTACGCGCACTTCTTCGCGGCCCATGAGTACCAGGATCCCCAACATGGCACGCGGCGCTTCGACCCATTGGCCCAGGTGCTGGTGGAGGAGGCCATCGACGGCTGGGAACTCAGCGTGGAGTTCCTCTGTACCGAGGACAAGGCCTACCCGGTGCTCATCCATGACAAGCTCGACGTCACGCAAGAGGCCTATTGCTCCTATGAGAATCTGCTGGTCACTCCGCCCGTGCGGCTGGACGAGACCATGCAACAGCGCGTCCGGGACTATACCGTCGACGTCATCCGCAGCCTGGGGTTGAAGAACTGCTTCTGCCACGTCGAGTTGCGCTACGACAGCCAGGGGCGCCCGAGCGTCATCGAGGTCAACCCGCGCATCGGTGGCATGCGGGTGAGCGACAGCTTCAAGACGCTCGCGCATGTCGACTACGCGGACACCTTCATCCGGCAGACCGTGGGCCAACCTGTCGCCGAGCCTGTCGTCCAGAAGCCCGAGGGTCTGTACGGCATGATGGCCCTCTACCCACGCCGTGGAGGCAAGCTCCGGAGCATCACCGGGTTGGAGCAGGCGTCCGCCATTCCCGGCATGATGGATATCGCGGGCTATGCCAAGCCTGGAGATCACGTGGGCGGTGACTACGAGGAGGTGTTCGTGGTGGACGCCTGGTTCAAGGGCAACTCGGTGGCCGACATCCGCCGCATCGATGAGCAGATCAGGGCGCTGGTCTCGGTGGAGGTGGACGTTGGCGCCTGAATCCCCCGGCGCCCCTCCGCCGGCCTCCAACGCGGTGCTGCTGGTCTCGGCCCGCTTCGTCTCCGACGTGGGGGCCTTCCTCAACATGGTGGCACTGTCCACCTACGTCTACCTGCAGAGCCAGAACGCCATCATGGTGGGGCTGTTTCTCGCCTGCCGCGTCGGCGGCGGCATCGCCGCCAGCCTGATGGGCACCGTCTTCTTCCGCCGCTTCCCAGGCCGCGCCCCGCTCGTGGTGCTCGATGGAATCCGTGCTGGCGCCATTGCCGTGTTGCTCCTGCTTCCCTCGGAGCTGCATGTGCCCGTGCTGCCATTCATCGCCCTGGCACTGGGGCTGTGCAACTCGCTGTTCTCCATTGGCCTCAACAGCCAGTTGCCAAGACTGGTGCGGCAAGAGCTGCTCATGAGGGTGAACGCCTGGCTGACGTCCGTATCGTCGCTGGGCATGGTGCTGGGCAGTCTGGCCTCCGGTCTGCTCATCGCCCTGGCCAGCTATCAGGCGGTATTCGCCATCAATGTGCTGACCTACCTGGTGGCGGGGCTGCTCATCCTTCCGCTGCGGTTGGATGGGAGCGCTGCGGGCAGCCGGAGCAGAGGGAGCAGCTATCTGGACGAGTGGCGGCAGCTGCGCGTTGGCCTGCGAGCGCTGCCGGTCCTGGCATCCATGCTGCTGGTGACGCTGTTCGATACCCTGGGGAGCGCCGCCCACAACGTCGGCTTCCCGGTACTCGCCAGGCTCATCGATGCCCAGGGCGCCGCCCGGGTGATGGGTTTCCTGCTGGCGTGCTGGGCCATTGGCAAGTTCACCGGGGCCCGGCTGGCCAGTAGCCTCGGCCGGCGCGCCCCCCGGCCGGAGCTCTGGTTGGAACGGATGTTCTTCGCCGGCGTGGTGATGATGTCCGCCGGCTTCATCCTCTGTTTCCGCCAGGACGGCCTGCCGCTGCTCCTGCCCTTCGCGGCATTGGCGGGGCTGGGTGACGGATTGGCCGAGGTGTCGCTGGTGTCCCGCGCCCAGCGGACGAGTGACGAGCTCCGGCTGCCCATCTTCAGCCTGCTCACCCTCATGCAGATGGTGGGGTTTGGCATTGGCATGCTGATCTCCGCGCCGTTCTTCGAGTGGATGAGCCCGGCGGGAGTGGTTTCGCTGTTCCACGGCTTGCCGCTGCTGGCGGTGGCGATCATCGGCTTGCGCCTGCTCACGGCGGGGCGCCGTCCGAAGCTCGGCGTCGAAGCATCCTGACTCGTTGAGCACCCAGGAAGGAAGCAAGACAGTGTCAAGGCTCGCGGGATTGATAGCGGCGTGGGTGGCATTGCCCACGCTGGCGGCGGTGGAGGGGCCTGGGGTGGGGCAGCTCATCCAGGCCACTCACACCACGGCGCAGATCCGGGCGGATGGGAAGTTGGACGAGCCCGCCTGGCAGCAAGCGCCGGTGTTCGACGCCTTCGTGCAGACCTTTCCCAAGGCCAATGCTGCTCCGTCCCAACGCACGCAGATGCGTGTCTTGTACGACGAGAACAACCTCTACTTTGGCTTCCACCTCCAGGACTCGCACCCGGAGGAGATCATCCGCAAGCTGGGGCGGAGGGATCAACCGCCCCACTCGGACGCCATCCAGGTGATCATCGACTCGGCGCATGACCACCGCACCGGCTATGTCTTCAAGGTGACCGCGGGCGGGGTGCAGGCCGACTCGCTCTTGTTCCAGGACAACAAGGAGACGCTGGAATGGGATGCCGTCTGGGACGGCGCCGCCTCCATGGCTCCCGACGGCTGGACGGCGGAGATCGTCATCCCCTTGCGGATCCTCCGTTTCCCGTCCGCCCCGGTGCAGACGTGGGGCTTCGCCGCCCAGCGCACCATCGCCCGGCTCTACGAGGAGAACCTCTCGGTCTTCATCCCTCGCGACGCCAACGGCAGGGTGTCCCGGTTGGGCCACCTCACCGGGATGGAGCAACTCCAGAATACGCGGCGTCTGGAGCTCACGCCCTACATCGCGACCCGCATGGTGCTGCGGCCACAGTTCTCCGACGCGACCATTCCCGATCCACGTCTGTTGGATCCCTCCGCGGATCTGGGGTTGGACGTGAAGGCCGCGCTCACCTCCGAGCTGACGCTCAATGCCACCATCAACCCGGACTTCGGACAGGTGGAGGCGGATCAGCTCATCCTCAATCTCTCCACCTTCGAGCAGTACCTCCCGGAGAAGCGGCCCTTCTTCACCCAGGGGATGGATCTGTTCCAGTCCGTGCTGGGCACGGATTCGCCGCACCAGCTCTTCTACTCGAGACGAATCGGCCTGGACGCACCCATCCTGGGTGCGGCGAAGCTGACAGGGACGGTGGGCAAGGGGCTGGACGTGGGGTTTCTGGACGTGCTCGTGGCGGGCGCGCAACGGAACAACGTGGACGAGGCCCGGCCGGATCGCACCCTCCGGTTCAATCTGATGCGGCCGCTGCACCTGGGCCCGGACCACGAGCTGCCCGCCACCCTGCCAGTGCCGCAGAATTACTTCATGGGCGTGGTGCGCGGCGCGGTAGGCCCCAACTCCACCGTGGGTGGGCGCGTCAGCTCGGCGGTTCCCCTCACCGGCCGCTGCACCGAGGCGGAGGCCGCCCTGCCCATCCCGCCACCCTCCTGCACCGCCCAGGGCGGCAACGTGGCCGCGGTGGACTGGGATCTCCACACCGCGGACGGCACCTGGGCGCTCCAGGGGCAGATGGAGGGCTCCCAGGTGGTGGGCGGGCCCCCCTCGCGAACGCTGCTGGACGGCGTCGTGCTGGCTCGAGGGGCGGGCGGCTTCGGCGGCTACATCACCGCCGGAAAGCTGGGCGGCGAGCCGTTCCGCTTCGACGTCAACTACCGCTACGCCTCGCCCACCTTGGATCTCAACGCGGTGGGGTTCCTCCGCAGCCAGAATCAGCAGATCGCCGGACTGGGATTGCACTACACGCGGCCCAATGGAGTGGGCATGCTCCACCGCTTCGACGTGGACTTCACCGCGTCGCAGTCCTGGACCACGGATGGCCGCCTCCTGCCGCGCAACGGGGCGGTGAACCTCAACGTCCGCGGCGTCTTCCCAGGCTGGTACACCCTGGGCACCGAGGTGGGCATGACCCTGCTCGGATACGACGTGCGGGAGATCTCCGGAACGGGCCTCGGCTTCTACCGCCGGCCGGAGCTCTACATGGCGGTCCTCTGGAACACGGACGAGAGCAAGTCCTTCTTCGTGAACACCTTCGCGGCCATCGGCTTCAACAAGCAGATGGATGGCAGCGTGAAGCTGGGTTACGGCTCCACCGTGAGCGCCATCTTCCGGCCGAATGACTGGCTGGAGACGCGGCTGAGCGTCAACGTGGACCGCACCGTGCACGGGCCCCGCTACGTGGAACCCGGAGAGGCAGGGCAATACTTCTTCGGGGAGCTGCACTCGGAGTTCGCCTCGCTCACCCTGCGGCAGCAGTGGGTGGTCACCCCGAAGCTGACGCTCCAGGCGTACGCGCAGCTCTTCACGGATTTCGGCCGTTATGGCGCCTTCTACGAGGCCCGCTCCAGTGGCGCGCCCATCCGGGTGGACAGGGATCTGACGCCGTCCAGCTACGTGGGTCCCCCTGGCTTCCACGACGCGGCGCTGAATCTGAACCTGGTGCTGCGCTGGGAGTACCGGCTGGGCTCCACCCTGTTCCTCGTCTACAGCCGCGCGCAGCACGAGGGCCCCTACCCCAGGGGGGTCACTCCGCCCGCGACACTCCTGCCCGCCAACCTCTTCTCGGGGCCAGCCAACGACGCATTGCTCCTCAAGTGGTCCTATTGGTGGAGCGTCTGAGCGGGTGTTGGTGAGTGGCCGTGCATTCACCGGATGGATCGCCGCGTCGGCGGAAACGCAGCTGACGCCGGGCCTCCGCGCTTCAACCCCGGAACAGGTCGAGGGAGTGGCACCCTGATTACCGGGGCGCCACTCCCTCCCTCGCCCCCTACGAATCTGACACCCGGGCGCTCTCGCACCCGGATCAGGCCGCCGTCCCCGCTCGCCCCCCCAGACGCGGGCGTGCTCCGGGCGTGCCTTGCCCGAATACCGAGCACCCGGATCGGCAGGAGGGCCATCCACCCACGGCCCTCACAAATCCAGCTCCCCTCTCTAACCCTGTAGGCCGCGGCGAGCCTGAGTCCCTGGCCACCGCCCGAGCCTCGAACGCCTCGTGGACCACGCCCCCAGGCTGGACCACGACCGCCCCTGATTCGCCTCCGAGGAGCACCCGTGATGACCCATGACGAACTCCTGCCCGCCACCGAGCCGGACACGGACACCCTGCCCGACCCCGTCCCGCTCATGGGCTGCCCCTACAAGGCCAACCCCTACCCCCTGTACGAGCGGATGCGTGAGGCCGGTCCGGTCCACCGCGTGCTCTTCCCCAGCGGCGTCCGGGCCTGGCTCGTCACCGGCTACGAGGCCGCGCGCTCCGCGCTGAACGACGACCGCCTCGGCAAGAACCATGACCGGGGCAACGACCGCTGGCGGGCCCGCGCCGCGATCATGCCGGAGCCGCAGCACTCGCAGCTCCAGGTGCACCTGCTCCACCAGGACCCGCCCCGGCACACCCGCCTGCGCCGGTTCGTGACGGACGCCTTCACGCCCCGACGCATCGAACAGCTCCGCCCCCGTTTCCAGGAACTGGCCGACGCGCTCGTCGACGGGCTACCCGAGTACGGCCCGGCGGACCTGGTCACCGGCTTCGCCGCCCGCTTTCCCTTCCAGGTCCTCGCCGAAGTCATCGGTCTCCCACCCGGGTTGGCGGGCCGCTTCGACCGCGACTGGGGAAAGGTCGTCCAGCCAGTCGGCCCCACCGACCCCGGCCGGCCGCTGTACGAGGCACGCCTGCACGGCCTGCAGCGCTACATCGCCGACGTCGTCGCCCACAAACGCGAGCACGGGGAGGACGACCTGCTCAGCCGCCTCGTCGTGGCCCGCGACCGCGGTGAACTGTCCCAGGAGGAGCTGGACTCGATGATCTTCCAGCTCCTCGTCGCCGGCCAGGAGCCTGTCACCAACCAGCTCACCACCGCACTGATCGCCCTGTTCCGTCACCCCAACCAGCTCGCCCGCCTCCGCGGCAACCCGGACCTGTTGCCTCACGCCGTCGAGGAGCTCCTGCGCTACGACAGCGCCTTCGAGCTGACCACCTGGCGCTTCTTCGACCGGGACAGCGACCTGCACGGCGCGCGCGTCCCCGCCGGCGACTCGGTGATCGTCTCCTTGTGCGCCGCCAACCGCGACCCGCGCCGCTTCCCCGAGCCCGACACCCTCGAGCTCGACCGCGGCACCAATCCCCACCTCGCCTTCGGCCACGGCATCCACTTCTGCCCCGGCGCCACCCTCGCCCGCACGGAGCTCCAGACCGCCCTCGGCACCCTGCTCGCCCGGCTGCCCGGCCTGCACCTGACCCTCAGAGAGGAGGACCTCGAGTGGATCCCGGCCGTCCTCGGCCGCGGCACCCACCACCTGCCCGTCGGCTACGACCGACGCCTCTGACACCGGCACACGGCTGACCGGGCCCGGCCGCACCGCCCGACCCGGCCAACCGACTCCACCCGATACCCGACGGCGCCCGGCCGTATCCCCCACGGCGCCATGCCCCCAGGAGAACCGCCATGCAGATGACGACCGTACCGGATGCCCTCACCACGAGCATCAGCACCTCGATCCTGAACCTCCTCCTCCGTCACCACCGCACGACCGACCCAACGCCCGCCCCCGCGATGGCGTTCCCCCACCAACTGCGCCACATCTCCGCATTCGTCCGCGAGGGTGCCCCCGTCGTCTTCACCCTGCCCGGATTCCCCTGCAAGTCCCCCAACCCGGCCAAGGTCCTGGGCCACCTGCCCGACCAGGGAGAACGTCTCTCCCTCACCTTCCTGGACAACCTCTGCACCGATATCCAACGGCTCCATCCGCCCGGCGCCCGCGTGATCATCTGCTCCGACGGCCACATCTTCGGTGACTTCATCGGCGTCCCCGACAACCACATCGACGCCTATACCGACGAGCTCCGCACACAGATAGGTCAATTGGGCCTGAAGAGACTGTGTGTCTTCGACCTGCGCGACGTCCTCGGCAACCTCCCACACCCCGAGAAACGCACCCACGTCCACGACCGCTACGCCCCCGCCCTGGATGATCTGCGCGCCGAGATTCACGCCGACGACAACACCCTCTCTCTCTACCGGGGCATCACGCGCTTCCTCGTCGAGGACACCCCCCACTGGCCCGGCACCCGCTCCGCGCTCCAACGCGTCTGCCGGTCACGCGCCTATGGTGTCATCCAGCGCAGCCGCGCCTGGGGCAACCTCATCGCCGAGCACCACCCGAACGCCGTACGACTGTCCATCCACCCCCAGCCCGTCGGCGCGGCCAAACTCGGCATCCGCCTCCTCGACGCCCCCGACGCCTGGACCACTCCCTGGCACTCGGCGGCCCTGCGCCGCGCGGACGGTACCTGGACCCTCATGCCGCGCGCGAAGGCCGCGGGACTCGGGCGTCTGGTGCACCTCGACGGCAAACCCAGCCACTTCCAGCAGGACTGAGCAGGAGCCCGCCTCGTGTTGCGCCTCAGCGCAGGTCGTACACGTACTCGTAGTAGCGCGAGCAGCCGGTGCAGACGTCGAAGATGCCGAAGCCATGCGGCCCTTCTCGGCGGGCGGAGGCCATCCAAACCTTCTCGAAGGAGACGAGCCGAAGGAGCGTCTGGTGGACTACTTCGGGCGCGAGAAGCATGAGCGCCTCCGGGCGCTGAAGCGCACGTGGGATCCATAGAACGTCTTCCATCGAAACGAGAACATCGAGCCGTAACCGGTTGGGAACAGGGAACATCGTCAATCCCGGGCCCTGTGTTCTACACCGCTCAATTCCTGTCCAGGTGCCCCTTGGGGCTCCTCTGGGATTGGGCGGAAGTAGCTAGGTTGGCGTGCCATGCGCGCTCTCTTCGCCCTGATGTTGCTCGTCGCCGCCTCCGCCCGAGCGGAGCTGCCCCTGCAGGAGCTCCTCGAGCGACTCGGTGAAGCCGAGGAGAAGAAGCTGGCTGTTCCCGCCTGCCTCTTCGTGGAGAGCTCGGTGACGGAGCAGTTGGACAAGGAGGGGAAGAGCCTGGGGCGGATCACCCGCAGTTACGAGGTGCTCCGCGCGGGGACGAAGGTGGTGTCGCGCAAGAAACTCTCCGAGAAGGAAGAGGGAGAGCTGGTCGGCCAGCTCAAGGCCGAGCCCCGGGATCAGAATCAGAATGAAGATCCACGCGGGCAGCTCTCACCCTTCCACCCCGGGATGCGCGACGAATACCAGTTCGAGCAATCCCCGGGTCCTCGCGAGGGATGGGTCACGGTGAAGATCACCCCGCGCGAGAAGGACAAGAAACGGATGAAGGGCACGGCGGTGGTGGATTCGAGGACGGCCCAGCTCATCTCCCTGCACCTGTCACCCTCGGTACTGCCCGCCATGCTCGACAGATTCCAGGTCGACTTCGTCTACGCGGATACCCCCTGCGAGCGGCATCCCACCCAGCTCCAGTTCGCGGGCTCGGGCGGCGTGCTCGTCTACAAGGTGCGCTTCCGCACGCAGGTGATGATCTCCGGACACCGGCGTTTGGACTCCGCCGCCGTGGGGGGCAGCGGTCCCTGAGCAGCTCACCAGGAGCGGTCGCTCGCGTCAGCGCCCCGGCGGACGGCCGCGCTCCGGGCGCAAGATCGCCACCTCTCCATCGAACGCCCCTTCTCCCAGGCGGGAGAGATGGAGCGCCTCTGGCCCCGCATGCAAGACGAGATCGTCCGCGTCCAGGAGCCCGTTTGCATTCCCGTCGGAGTAGAAGGCCCCCACGTGCTGGAACTGCCTCGCACGGGTGTACCGCACGGCGAACAGATCGCCCGGCCGGACGTCCTTGCCAATGGATAGAGCCCGATCCGGCGCGCCCTGGCGGATCTGGACCGTGGCCGCCCTGGGAAGCTCCTCCACCAAGGAGGCGACGTTGAAGTCGCGCTCGAGCGGCTTGCCCATCCAGCGGGCGCGCGCGGCCATGAGCACGTCCGCGCAGTCCACGCCGATGTAGTTGTAGCTCTGGTGCGGAACGGAGCCGAACACGCCCGGGACATTGAAGAAGGAGGTGAGGTAGCCCAGGTACCCTTCCCCCTCGCGGATGGAGATTCGGAACACTTGGGGTGAAAGACCTCGGTGATCGCTCCGTTCGAGCCCCGGGGAGCGCGAGACGGCGCCGCCTGCCTCCACCTCGGCCTGGAACCAGAAGGTGCCCACGTCTTCCACGTAGTGGGGTGCCTTGGCCGGATGCGGCTCCAGCTCCTCGCCCCGGAGGACTCTCCCGGAGGTGTCGAGCGGGTTGATCTCCCAGCGGCCGCGCAGGCCCTGGAGCTCCTCGCGGAGGTAGGGAATCTTCCCCCAGCCCGCCCAAGCATACGGGGAGGGCTCCCAGGGATGGTTGGCGTTCTTGTAGTAGCGCGAGAGGTCCGCGTAGATGCGGTACCAGCGAATCGTAGCGCCTGGGCGGGGAGCCACACGCAGGGCGATGGCCTCGCCCTTGCGTGGCGAGATGGACGCCCCACGCATCCAGCGCCCGGAGTCAACGCGGGCCTCGAGCGAGAGGTCTCCAGCCCGGGAAGAGAGGGCGGCCAGCAGGCTCGCCGAGAAGAGCAACGCTCGTGGTCCCATGGACCCTACGGTAGCACTGCTCGCGAATGGGTCTCTCGTGAGCCCCGGCACCGCCGCGGCCGACCTCAACACCGCCCCCATTCCGCCATGCTCCCGTCGCGGCGTCAGAATGTCGCCGTCATCGGATCGGGACCGATGCGGCCATTCGCGCTATCGAGCTTCGCGATCCGCGCCATGTCTTCTGCATCGAGCCTGAAGCCGAAGACATCGAAGTTTTCCTTGATGCGGGCGGGCGTTACCGACTTCGGGATGACGACCAGGCCATTGTCGATATGCCAGCGGATCACGACCTGCGCCGGCGTGCGCTTGTGCCTGGCGGCGAGCTGGCCGATCACCGGATCCGACAGCAGCTGGCCCTGGCCGAGCGGGCTCCAGGACTGGGTGACGATGTTGTGCCTGGCATGGGCCTCGCGCAGCGCCTTCTGCTGGAAGCGCGGATGCAGTTCGATCTGGTTCAGCACCGGGACGATGCCGGTCTCGCCGATGATGCGGTCGAGATGCTCGGCGGTGAAGTTCGAGACGCCGATGGATCTGGCGCGGCCCTCTTCCTTCAGGCGCTTCAGCGCCTTCCAGCTCTCGACATAGAGGCCCTTGCGTGGCGCGGGCCAGTGGATCAGGTAGAGATCGACGTAATCGAGGCCGAGGCGCTTCAGGCTCTGGTCGAAGGCCTCGAGCGCGCTGTCACCGCCCTGCGCACTGTTCCACAGCTTGGTGGTGATGAAGACCTCCTCGCGCTTCACGCCGGAGGCACGCAGGCCCTCGCCAACGCCTTTCTCGTTGTCGTAGATCGCGGCCGTATCGACATGGCGGTAACCGGCCTCGAGCGCGGTGCGCACGGCAAGTGCCGCCTGCTCGTTCGAGGACTGCCAGACGCCGAGCCCGACCTGTGGGATGGAACGGCCGTCATTGAGTTGGATGGAAGTCTGGGCGGACATGGGGAACTCCTCTTTGGCTCGAAACAAGAGGGTTGGCACGATAGGGCCCAACCGGTCCGCCGAACAGGGAATGGGCGGTACGGAAATGACGACGCCGGAGCTCCGGGGGAGGACCCCAGCGCTCCGGCGTCAGACTTCACGTCAGCCACCCCTCCCCCACCCAGACACCGGAGGGGGAGGGACGCCGCGGCTCAGTTCAGCCGACGGCGGCGCAGCAGACTCAGCAGGCCGAGGCCCAGCAGGCCCATCGGCGCGCCGGCGCCCGTGGACGAGCAGCCTCCCCTCACCGGCGTCACCATCACGCTGACGATGGAGGCCGAGCTCGCCGAGGAGCCATCGCGCACCACGAGGCTGAAGCGCAGCTCCGTCTCCACATCCACCTCGGGGGCGGTGAAGGACGGAGTGGCGGTGTCCGCCCCGGACAGCGACACCGTCGGGCCAGCCACCTGCGTCCACTCGTAGGTCACCGCATCGCCGTCCGCGTCCACGCTGGCACTGCCGTCCAGCTGGACCTGGTCGCCCGGGGTGCTCAGCTGGGCGGTGCCCGCCTGCGCCTGGGGCTCACGGTTCACGTTGCGCACCGTCACCTTCACCTGGCGGGTGACGGAGGTCTGGCCGTCGAACGCCATCACCTCGAAGACGATCTCGGTGTCGGCGGCGACGTCACCCGCCACGAAGGTGGCGCGAGAGGAGTCCTCGTTCTGCAGCGTCACCATGGGGCCGGACAGCTGCATCCAGTGGTAGCTGAGCGTGTCGCCGTCCGGATCCGAGGCCAGGGCCACGAGCTCGACGGGGCGACGCTCGTCCGCGCTCAGGTCCGCCACCAGCAGGGTGGGCCCACGGTTGAGGTTCTTCACCAGCACCTCCACCGTGGAGGTGATGGTGTCCTTGCCGTCGTTCACGCTCAGCTCGAAGGCGAGCGTCTCGTCCGCCATCACCTCCGGAGCGGTGAAGGTGGGGTAGAGCGTGTTGGCGTTGCCGAGCGTCACCGCCGTGCCCGCCGTCTGGCGCCACGCGTAGGTGAGGCTGTCGCCGTCCACGTCCGACGCGGAGCCCGTCAGCGTGTAGCGGGAGCGCTCGTCCGCCACGCCGGTCACGCCCGCGTTGACGGTGGGCGCGCGGTTCACGTCGCGCACCGTCACGTTCACCGTGGAGCTGACGCTCTCGCGGCCGTCGCTGACCGTGAGCGAGAAGCTCAGCGTCTCATCCAGGGTGACCTCCGGCGCGACGAAGCTCGCGGTGAGCTTGTCCGCGTTGCTCAGCGCCACCGGCGTACCGGCCGTCTGCGCCCAGCGGTAGGCGAGCGCGTCGCCATCCGCGTCCGTCGAGGAGCCCATCAGCGTGTGGGTGGCACGCTCGTTCACCATGCCCGCCACGCCCGCGTTGACGGTGGGGGCGCGGTTGACGTTGCGAATCGTCACGTTCACCGTGTCGATCACCGAGCGCTTGTCGTTGGAGACGGTCAGCTGGAGCACCACGACGGAGTCCGCCGTCACGTTCGGCGCCGTGAAGGACGGGGTGAGCGTGGCGGGGTTCACGAGCGTCACGGCGGGGCCGGACAGCTGCGTCCAGTTGTAGAGCAGGCTCTTGCCCGCCGGATCCGTGGCGCTGCCCGTCAGGTTCACCACCGCGCGCTCGTTGGCCGTGAGGTCCGGACCCGCCGAGGCCACCGGCGAGGAATCCGTGCCGCACACCCCCGACTGGGGAGCGAGCGCCGTGAAGGGCTTGTTCGTCAGACCCGAGAACTGCAGGTCATCCAGCACCCAGCCCGCGCCCGCGGAGGCGTTGTCCGAGCCGATGCGGAAGCGCACCTGCACCGTCTTGCCCGCCCAGGCGGTGCCCAGGTCGAGCGTGGCGGTGGTCAGGGCGGGGTAGCCCGCGCTGCGGCCCACGATGGCCTGCTTGCCCTTGAGGGGGTTGCCGTTGGTCGGGTAGAGCACCGGATCGTGGAACAGGCTGCCCGCGTACAGGGCGCTGCCCACGTCCACCCAGTCCGACGTGCCCGCCTCGGAGACCTCGATGATGGCGCCGTCGTAGTAGTCCGGCGGAGAGACGGTGTTGTCCGTCTCGAAGTCATAGGCGTGCTTGAAGGTGATGATGAAGGGCTCGGTGCCCACCTGGAGGAGCGGCGTGGTCAGGCGAACGTCGCCGGCGCCGCCGGGGTTGGGGCCGAAGAAGGAGCGGCTCAAGTCGCTGGCCTGCACCACGGAGAAGTCCGCGTTGGCCAGGGACGTGTCGTGCGTGAACGTCCAGGGCAGGGTCTTGGCCTCCACCGTCTCCGTGGTGGTGGCGTTGGGCAGCTCGTTGTAGTTGGCCTTGGCCGAGAACGTGGCCGTCTTGTCACCCGGCTGCGCCTGGTTGGCGTCGCGCAGCGCCACGATGAAGTCCAGCCGCTGCTCGGTGGCCGCGCCGCTCAGCGACACGGGGATGACGGCATCGACCATGCCACCCGCGGGGATTTCCGGAACGGAGGCCGTGCCACCATTGCCCAACGTCACCCCACGGCTCGAGGAGAGCACGGTGATGGAGGTGGCGGTGGCCGTCGTGGCGCCCGAGTTGCGCACCTTGACGCGCAGCTGGCCCGTCTCGCCGTTGTCCAGGATGCCGTCCGAGTCGCAGGAGCTGCCCGACAGGTCGTCCGCGAGCGACATGGACACGAAGTCCACGTTGGTGCCCACCTCGAAGCTCTCCACCAGGCCCGCGTGGGTGGTGGAGGTGCGCGGCGGGGCCACCGCGCCCACGCCCGCGCCACGGGAGGCGAAGGCCTGCCAGAGGCGCTCGGCATCCGCCGGATCGTTGGCGCGCGCGGCGGCGATGATGGCGTCACGCGCCTCCAGGTACGTGGGCGCGTTGGGCGTCATCTTGTAGCCCGTCACCAGGTAGCTCTTCATGCGGTCCTGCGCATCCTGGAACGGATGGGCGCGCAGCAGCCGCACGTAGCACTCCCAGAGCATCGTGGCCCAGATCTCGCCCGAGTTGTGCACCTGCGAGTTCACGCCGGTGTTGGGCAGGAAGGGCGCCGTGGTGGGCAGGGCCACCCCGTTCATGATGTGGCGGAAGCTCAGCGCGTTCTTCGCCCGGTCCACCGAGTAGGTGCCGCGGCGGATGCCGAAGAAGCTGGCGTTGTTGGTCAGTCCGCGCGTGGCGAACTCGGCCGCGGCATAGGCGCCCGTCCAGTTGGCGTTGGAGGGCACGTTGATGTCCTCGGCGCGCACGATCATCAGCAGGGCGTGGAAGTCACCCCAGCCCTCGCCCATGGAGCGGCCCTGGTTGTTGCTCAGACCGGCGGCGTTACCGACGAGGCGGTTGCTGATGTAGTGGCCCCACTCGTGGGCCACGATGCCGTTGTCCACGGTGCCATCCAGGTTGAGCGCGGGCTGGCGCCGCAGCTGCACGGTCACGCCGGAGACGCCCCGGAGCTTGTTGCCATCCGCGAGCGTGACGCGCAGCGTGGGGATGGTGATGGTGGTGGAGGTGCCGCCCATGTTCGCGACGCCACCCGCCACGTTGTCCGCGATGATGACGCCCGTGGCGCCCGCCGTCTGCGCGTTCGTCACCTTGACGGTGAAGTCGCAGTTGCCGCGGTCGATGATGGCGATCTTCCCCGCCACCGCCGCCGCGTTGGTCAGCTCCGTGCACCCATCGGTCGCGGGCGCCGTGCCGTCCTCCGCGACCACCACCTCACCCGAGACGTCGAAGGTCTGGGGACCGAATCCCGCCGCGATGCCCACCTCGTAGACACCCGCGACCGACGCGGGCGAAAGCGCCGTGAGCCGCGCGTCCTTGCCCGTGAAGACGTACATCTGCATGCGCGGGGACGCGCCGTCCGCGGGCGTGGACATGTTGGCGTTGTTGGTGCCGCTGTAGTCCTGCGCCTCGGCGCGGATGGCGTCGTTCTCCCTGCCACCCCGGCCGAAGTTGTTCGCCTGGGCGTTGCCGGAGGCCTCGTCGAAGCCCGCGTCGTAGAACCAGTCGTGCAACCAGTTGTTCACGAAGAACAGGTTCGTGGTGGCCGCGGCGATCTGCTCCGCGTTGGCGTTGGGCTGGATGTCGAACAGCATCGTGCGGTCGAACACGCCCGGCGCCGTCACCGTGGGACGCAGGTCGCCGGTGTTGTACCCATCCGGCTCGACGAGGTCCGCGTACGCATCCACGTTGTTGCCGGTGGTCACCGTGGCCCCCTCCGGCAGCCAGGGATCATTTCCGCTGAAGGGCGCGTTCCGCAGGGTGACGAGCGCGGGGGCGACGAAGGGCGGCGTGTAGCCGTCGAGGTTGCCCGTGGGGTGCGGCGTGGCCGCGGAGCCCGAAGGGCCTTCGTGCGGCGTATAGGGCGGCGTGGTGTCCGCGTAGGTGCGGTAGCTGAACTCCGCGTGCGCCGTCAGGTTGTTGCGGAAGAGCAGCCGGCCGTCCACCGCGGACACCACGTAGGAGTAGTAGTCCGAGTCGGTGCTGCCCGGACGCCCCGTGTTGAGCTCCACGTAGTACGCGGGCAGCAACGCGTCGGGCATCGGGTAGAACACCTGCTTGACGCGGGCGGGGATGACGAGCCCCTCGGCCAGCGGGCGCGCGTAGGACACCAGCTCGTAGTGCGAGTAGATGTCCTTCTCGTCCGAGCGCTGGCGCGTCAGCAGCGTCGCGTCCAGCGTGCCGCCCGTCAGGTCCCGGTAGGCCGTGCTGATGGCCTCGGCCGCGGACATGCCGAAGCGCAGGCGCTCCATCGAGGTGTCCGCCGACACGTGCGGCGACAGCGAGCCGGAGAGCGCCACCAGCTCGTTGCTCGGGTTGAGCAGCGCCTTGAGCGACTGGTTGAAGATTTCATGGCCACCCACGTTCTGGGCGAAGGTGACCACCTTGGCGCCCCGGGCGTTGCGGCTCACGGACGACACGCGCGCGCCCGAGGCCTCCACCGACGCCGCTCCGTAGAGCGACACGTGCTCCTGCACTTGCAGCAGCGCCGCGTCCTCGACCGACATCCGCGCCAGCCGCGAACGCTGCGGCGAGGGCGCGCCCTGACTCGCCCACACGAACGTGGGCAGGCCCCGCTCCTCATCCATATGGGCAACGCGCGACAGGTTGCCCGTCACTGGCTGACGGCCCGCGGCCTTCTTGAGCGCGGGTTTGAGATCTTGCGTGACTTCGTAGTTGGGGAGGTTGCGGGCAGTGGCGCCAGTACCGCACAGCGCCAGGGACAGGCTCGACAGCGTGGAGAACAGCCTTCTCACGTCAGGGACTCCGTCTTCGCGAGTGACAACGGGGGTTCATCACCTGGCCACACGCCACCTCGAGCGCTGCTTCCGGAGACCTCACCGCGTCCCCGATTCGCCTCGTGGCAGCAAAGTGTTGCCAGGCTGAAGAGTACGGGGTCCGGGATGTCGCCGACTAGGCGACACCCTCATTTTTCCCTTGAAAAAGTACCGCCCGGTGCGTCGTAGCTCGTGAATAAACGGAAGTGATTGGAGTCCCCGGCGATCGTTGCTGCCGAATACGAAGGCGGTACTACAGGAATCGGCTGAGTGGTCGCAATGCAGGCAGGCAGGCGCCAGGTGCTGGCGAACCTGACGGCTCCCAGGTGGCTGACGCCACCCGCTCAAAACAAACGTGACGCGCGCCCGTGCGCCCGGCACCGCACTCAATACAGCAACGAGCGAATGACGGTGCTCGAGTACGTGGGGACTCCTCCAACCCCCACTGGCCTTGGACGTTGTAGCCCCAGGCCCACACGGCCCATCAGCGCTCCGAGCCAGACTCCCAGCAGTCCAGACATCCATCTTCCTGTATTGCGTTGCATTTCAGGGCTCCTGGTCAAATCGGTGGCCGCAGTCCCCCGCCCCCCCCTGGGACGGGTTTCTGGATGGCTTCTGTCATCGCGCTACTGGCACCACCGGAATTTGATGGAGCGACTTCACTCGGTCAGGCCACGATTGATGCCTCGAAGAGCGCTGCCCACGCACTCTCAAGAAGTGCGCACGCTCTCTCAAGAAATGAGGCGGATGGGGTTGGCCCAGCGATGCCCTGCACGATTGCATCCGCCATACCAGGGAGGGAGACGGATGGCTTTGGACGACTCAGGGAAATCCCACTCAGGGGAATCCCTTAGAGCGGAAGCCATGGCCATGAGCGACGCCTGGAACGCAATCATCCATCTTTACAGGAAATGCCTTGAAATACCGTTTTGATTTGAAATGCCTCAATCGGCAGTGCTAGTAAGGCATTGGCTTCGGCCAACCCCAACACAACCCAATCAGGAGAAGTCCATGACGAGGAACGTGAAGCGTTTCCTGGCTGCCTCTCTGCTGTCCCTCACGCCGTCGATCGCGTTCGCCGGGCAGGATGAGTCCGGCTTCTTCCTGGACCTCCTCTCCCAGCGTGACGAGTTCGTCACCCTCCGGGAGGTGGCGGTCCAGATTCCCGTGCTGCGCGACGCGCCGGCGGCGTCCATCGCCCCCGCCGTGGAGAACCTCCTGGTCCTCAACCAGACCGGCGCCGACATCTCCCTGGGCCTCCAGGTGTTGACGGGGACGCTCAACGGCGTGTTCAACCCCTACCCCGTGCCCACCGCCAACATTGGCGGCTTCCAGGTCAGCGCCCCCGCCCCCACGCCGCTGGTGGCCCAGCAGTACTACTGGACGGTCGATCCGGCGAACCCGGCCGGCGCGAAGACGTGTGTCTGGCGGGTGGAGGTCAGCGACGTAGGCGGTTCCTGCTCGGCGCAGGTCTTCTTCGGCACCTACGGCGGCGCCGTCTGCACGGTCGACGCGGCCAACTCCTTCATCAACCCCACCACGTGCGAGACGCAGATCCTCACCGTCATTCAGTGAGCTGACTTCAGTGAACTGAGCCGTGAACCGTCTGGGGTGGCTGCGCGGACAGCCACCCCGGGCGGGAGGGATTGAGGATGTCGCCAGAGTGACGAACTGCAGACGGAGCAGAAGCCGCGACGCGTCTTCTCGGACGACTGGAACCCGAGCCCCGCCTGGAAAGCCGGCCTGGGCTGGGGCGGGAACATGACCTGGTGGCCTATGCTCCCGGGATGCGTCTCCCCGCCCGGGCTCCCGATGCGTCCTTCGCTCCCCTCGTGCTCGATTCGGACGAGCCCCGGGCACGCCGCTTCCGCGTGAGCGGGCTCGCCGGCTCCACCGCGAGGGGCGGCCTGCGCTGTTCGGGCAGTGCCCAGTTCTCCCTGGCGGGCTGGGAAGACGTCCAGGAGCGGCTGGGCCGCCCTCTCCCATGGAGAGTGGAGGCCCTCCACACCCGGCTCGCTCCAGGGGTGAAGCGTTCTACGCGGCGAACAGTCCAGCCGCCGAGCCGGACGGGGACACGGAGAGGGGCAGCGCCTCCAAGCCGCGCAGGCCGATGTTGGGACGCCAGCGCAGCTTCTCCGCCGGCACCGCCAGGTCGAGGCGCGGGAAGCGCCGCAGCAGCGCGGGGATGGCGACCCGCGCCTCCAGCCGGGCAAGCGGGGCTCCCAGGCAGTAGTGGATTCCGTACCCGAAGGACACATGGCGATTCGGGCTGCGGGTGATGTCCAGCTTGTCCGCGTCGGGGAACGCCGTCTCGTCCAGGTTCGCCGAGGCGATCAGCAGGGAGACCGCGCTGCCCTTGGGAATGAGGACACCCGCGATCTCCACATCCTCCTTGGCGAAGCGCGGCGCCACGACCCCCACCGGGTTGGTGAAGCGCAGCATCTCCTCAATGGCACTGTCGATGAGGTCGGGCTGCTCGCGCAGCTTCTGGAGTTGGTCAGGGTGCCGCACCAGTTCCAGCACACCGTTCCCGATGAGGTTCACCGTCGTCTCGTGCCCGGCGAAGAGCAGGAGGAAGACCATGGAGATGAGTTCGTCCTCACTGAGCCGGTCCCCTCCTTCCTCGGCCTGCACCAGCGCCGTCACCAGATCATCCCCCGGCTGCTCGCGGCGCAGTTTCACCAGCTTCCGGAGGAACCAGTTCAGCCGCAGCATGTTGGGGTAGTTGCGGATGAACGCAGTGGGGGTCACCGCCGAGGAGTCCAGGACCTTGGCGATCAGCCCGCGGAAGCGGATGCGGTCGGACTGGGGGACGCCGAGCATCTCCGCGATGACCGTCAGCGGCAGGGGCAGCGCGAAGTCCTCCATGAGGTCCACGACCGGCTTCCGGGCGGCGGCGTCCAGCAGCTCTTCGGTGATCTGCGCCACCCGCCCGTTCAGGTTCTCGACCATGACGGGGGTGAACGCCTTCTGGACGAGGTTGCGCAGGCGGCGGTGATCCGGTGGATCCTTGAGCACCATGCTGGAGACGAGCAGCCTCAGGATGGCCGGCATCCACCACCGGTCCAGGGAGGAGCCACCGGGGACATTCCGGCGGTCATTGGCGAACCGAGGATCCTTGAGGACGCGGACGACCTCCTCGTACCGGGGGAGGACGAAGCCCTGGCCGAAGAGGTCCGTCGATTGAAGGACCGGCCCCAGTTTCCGCAGCTTCGCGTAGACGGGGATCGGATTGGCTCTCGCCTCCTGGGCCTTGAATTCGCGTTGAAGGTCGACGCGCGCTGTCTCCACCATGTTGAACCCGCCTGTTCGTGGCCCCCGGGTGGGGCGGTTGGGGGGTTGGTTATGCGCGAGGGGTCCGGCCGGCACCAGGGCCCACATTGCGGTGAAAATTGACCGGGCTCAGCCGCCCGCCTGACGGTGTCTCTCGCGCCAGGCCCGGGGCGTCATCCCGTGCGCGCGCCGGAAGCCGCGGACGAACGAGGTGGCATCCGAGTAGCCGACCTGGCTGGCGATCGACTCCACGCTCGTCGTCGTCTCCAGCAGGCGGCGTCGCGCCTCGGCCATACGGTGTTCGCGGAGCCAATCGCCCACGGTCAGCCCGGTCTCCTCGCGCACCGCCGTGGCGACGTACGAGGGCGTCCGGTCCACCGCCGCCGCCACATCCGCCAGTGAGATGGGTTCCAGGCTGTGGGTCGCGACGAAAGCGAGTACGTCCCGCACCAGCCTGCCCGGCGATGGCCAATGCCCAGACGCGTGCTCGCGCGCCTCGCGCTGGAGCTCCGTCAGCAGCAGCGTGAACAGGGCGCTCGTCGCGCGTTCAAAGCCCCACTGCCGTTCGCGCAGCTCCGCGTCCAGCGCGGCGATGAGGCGCTCGATCCGCTGGCGCCGCGCCTCACCGAGCAGGAGCCTGAAGGACCACCGGGAGGCGAGGCTGCTTGCCAGGTCCGCCCCTCCTGTCATTGGGGTGCGGCCCGGCGGCTCCGTCTCCAGCGAGCTCAGCAGCGTGGGGTCGAAGGCCACCAACCAGCCCTCCAGCTCACCCACGTTGAGGGCGTGGATCTCCACCCCCGCGGGGATGAAGTGGAGTTCCCCCGGGCGCACGTCCACCAACTCCAGGTGGCGGCCGCATCCCTTGCCTCCGGTGACGAGGAAGAAGAGAGCGAAGGTGGCGACAACCGGTTCGTGCGAGGACGAGAGCGTGCGGCTGGCGATGTGGTTGACGTGGAGCGGGAGTCCCCGGGCGCCGAGCGCCGCCAGCGTAATGATACGGTGTCGCGGCTTTCGGGAAGAGGGTGGCATGGAAGCAGCCTACGCCGCACGGGGGGCACGGCGCGCGGCGGACGCGGAGCTTTCCGCCGGACGGCATCGTATACGCGCCAGGGCGCTGGACCGGCTGAGCGGCCTCGACTGAGCCTCGAGACTCTCTGGCAGGGGCCGCCCGAGCCGTGAGCCCGGTCGGTGGAGACGACGCGCGGCCCCTTGGTCGGTCAAGCGACGCCGCGTCAGCCTGCGTCTCGCCTCACGGTGCAGGGGGCGGAACCCCCTCCCGCCCCACGAAAGGCGGGGCCTGCTCTTCCCCGCGAGCTGGCACTGCGGCGCGGCGAAGGGTGGGGCATCGAACCCAGGGACAATGGCCTGTCCTGACGAGCGAGCCATGGGCATCTTCATTTCGGAACTCCAGTGACGGTGCCCCCGTGCGCTCCCGCTGCGGCCGCCCGTGCTGGGGCAAGCCACAGGGGGCCACCATGCCAACACGCGTCTCGCTGAACTTCGATGACTGTCTTTCCAGCCAGCTCCAGGCCGCGGCGATACTAGAAGCCCGGGGAATGCGCGGCACCTTCTACATCAACAGTGGGAGGCTGGGCCTATCCGGCCGTCTGACGGTCGCCCAGGTGCGTGCGCTCCAGGACGCCGGACACGAGATTGGCGGCCACACGCTGACCCACCCTCACCTGACCACGCTGTCGGCGGACGAACAGCGGCGGGAAATCTGCAACGACCGGGTGGCCCTGCTGAACCAGGGCTTCCGGGTGACCTCGTTCGCCTACCCATTCGGTGACAAGGACTCCGTCACACGGCAGATCGTCATCGACTGCAACTACAACTCTGCCCGGGAGAGCGGCGGCCTGCGCACGCCCACGGGCGGCTCCGGCAATCCCTACGCGGAGTCCGTTCCCCCCGCGGACGCCTACGCCATCCGCACGCACGGCTCCGTGCAGGACACCACCTCGCTCGCGACCCTCCAAGCCTACGTGCTCCGGGCGGAAGAGAGTGGCGGCGGGTGGGTGCCCATCGTCTTCCACCACATCTGCGACGGGTGCGGTGAGACGTATGCGATTACTCCGGCGAACCTGGCGGCGTTCCTCGACTGGCTGGCCCCGCGCGCCTCGCGGGGAACCACGGTCGTCCGCATGGACACCGTCATCGGCGGGGAGCTGAAGCCGCCCGTCACCTTCCCACCGGAGGTGACCCCGACGCAGCTCTTCAAGAACCCGTCGCTCGAAGCGGACAGCAACGGGGACGGGACGCCGGACTGCTGGCAGCGCGGCGGCTTCGGCACCAACTCCTTCACCTGGACTCGGACGACGGATGCACACGGCGGAAGCTGGGCGCAGCAGGTGCGCATCACCAGCATCTCCAGCGGAGACCGCAAGCTCATCAACCTGCAGGACGGCGGCTCGTGCGCGCCCCCCGCGACCACCGGCCACCACTACCGAGTCTCCGCCTGGTACAAGGCCACCACGTCGGTTCGGTTCAAGGCGTACTACCGCAACACCTCGGGTGGTTGGGATTTCTGGACGCAGGGGCCGCTGCTGCCGGCGACCAGCACCTACACCCGGGCCGAGTGGACGACGCCCGCCGTGCCCTCGGCGGCCAGGGCGCTCAGTCTGGGCATGTCGCTCGACCGGGTGGGCACGCTCACCATGGACGACTTCTCGCTCACCGACATCGACGAGACCGCCTCACCGTGAACCCGGGCCCACCGTGCTCGTGCGCACCGGGCGTAACGCCTCGTGGCGTCGCTTCGAGGAGCTGGTTCGGCCTCGAGCCACGGCTCGGGCAGGCGACGTTGCCGGGCTTCATGGCTACTTCCAGTGGAGGCGGCGGGAATCGAAGCCGCCGCCGGCGGCCCCTGGAACGACGTGGTCAGCGCGGGGTGCTCAGTAGTAACAACGCCAATACGAGGCCTCGCCCCCGTCGCAGTAGCACGTGGCGTGACCGACATCCCCGATCTTGCACGTCCGTGGGTTGGCTCCAGACGATGGGCAGGCGGTACCATCCAATTCGGCGCAGTAAAGCAACACCGCGGCACGGACCTCGCCTGTCTCATGGGCACCCGGCTGCTCCGTACCGAGCGGCGCGGCATCCCTGTCTGCTTCGACACCACCACAGCCCGCCAGCAAGCACGCAGACAACACGACCCTGATGATTCCTCGCATGTGCCCTCCAAGTTGTGAAGCTTCGCGAGGCTCTCACGACTCTGGGGCAATGACTACCGCAAACGCGTGCAGCCGATGCACCGGTGGCCTTCCGTGGGAGAGCGCTCCAGCACGAGTCTGCTGGAGCACCCATTCCACCTATACCTCGCTCGCGGGGCTGGAGGACACCTTCGCTTCGGAGGTCCGTGTAGGGCCCCGTGGTGCAGCTGTCCGAGGACAGATAGTTGCATCCTTGGCCCTCGAGACGCGGAAGCAGACCAGCTCCGCGGGAATGCCATCAAGGAGCTGCGTGCCGCGAAGGCCCTCGGTCTCGCGGACGCGGTGCTCGCGCGGTGTCACGCGTCCCTGTAGCAAGGCACGTCGCGACGGCCCTGGCGGCCTCGAACCGCCGCCGCCCCACCAGGCGGAGGTGGAGCCTGGCGCTGGAGCGCTTCGAGGAGGCGGAGGACGGGCACATCGCCTGGAGGAGTAGAGTAGGAAGTGTGCCCCACCCTCTCGGGTGTTCGCATGAATGAGGTTCTCATGGAGCACAATCCAGAGTCCCCGCGTGACACGTCGAACGCACCGGTTCAAGAACAGCGGGCGCTCACCAGGGTCGGGGACGAGGGGACGGGCGAGCGCGGTCCGGTGGAAGCACGCCTGGCGATGCAGAGCAGGCTGCTGGAGCTGGTCGCGAGAGGCACGCCGCTGCCAGACATGCTGAATGCCATCACCCGTGGCATCGAGCAACTGGCCCCGGGAATGATGGCCTCGGTGCTATTGCTGGACGAGGAGGGCAGACTGCACATGGGCGCGGGGGCGAGCCTGCCGCCGGCCTACAACGCCGCCGTCGAGGGGCTGGCCATCGGCCCCAACGTGGGCAGCTGCGGCGCGGCCGCCTACTGGAAGACCCTGGTCGTGGTGACGGACATCAACACCCATCCCAACTGGGCGTTCTTCCGGCACAACATGAAGGGATACCGGCTCCAGGCCTGCTGGTCCGGCCCCATCCTCTCCTCCGAGGGGCGGGTGCTCGGGACGCTGGCCATGTACTACAACGAGCCGCGCGCCCCCAAGCCGCACGAGCTGCACATCATCGAGACCATGGCCCATATCGCCTCCGTGGCGCTGGAGAAAGCCCAGGCCGAGCGGGAGCGGGAGCGCCTGCTGGCCCGCGAGCGCCAGGCCCGCCATGAGGCCGAGGCCGCCAGCCGGATGAAGGACGAGTTCCTCTCCACGCTCTCCCACGAGCTGCGCACGCCCCTCACCTCCATCCTCGGGTGGGCCCAGCTGCTGCGCACCCGTCCCATGCCCGAGGAGAAGCGCCAGCGGGCCCTGGAGACCATCGAGCGCAACGCGCGGGCACAGACACGGCTCATCGAGGATCTGCTGGACATCAGCCGCATCGTCACCGGCAAGCTGCGGCTGGACGTGCATCCGCTCGAGCCCCAATCCGTGCTGGAGGCGGCACTCGAAGCGGTCCGCCCGGCGGCCGAGGCCAAGGGCGTGCGGCTGGAGCTGCGGCTCTCCCCCGACGTGGGGCCCCTGCCCGTGGACGCCGAGCGGTTGCAGCAGATGGTGTGGAACCTGCTGACCAACGCCATCAAGTTCACGCCGGCGGGAGGCCAGGTGGTGGTGCGGTTGGAGCGCGGGGAGCGCGAGGCCCGGCTGGAGGTGGAGGACACGGGCGAGGGCATCTCCCCGGACTTCCTGCCGCATGTCTTCGAGCGCTTCCGCCAGGCCGACAGCAGCACGACCCGCGCCCATGGTGGACTGGGCCTGGGGTTGGCCATCGTGCGCCACCTGGTGGAGATGCATGGAGGCTCCGTGTCGGCGCACAGCGAGGGGCCAGGCCGGGGCGCCACCTTCCGCATCCGCCTGCCGTTGACTCCACCACGCGCACCGGAGCCGCCACCGGCCCGTCTGGCCCGGCCGGCTCAACACCCCCGGCTCCTGGCGGCCGAGACGCCCTCCCTGGAAGGACTTCGCATCCTGGTGGTGGAGGACGAGCCGGATACGCAGGCCCTCCTCTCCGAGGTACTGGAGGGCAGCCACGCCCAGGTGTTGCGCGCGGCGAGCACCCGGGAGGCGCTGGAGCTGCTCGGCTCCGTCCGGCCCGACGTGCTCGTCTCGGACATCGGCATGGCGGGAGGCGAGGACGGGTACTGCCTGATTCGCCGGATCCGCGCCGGGGAGCGTGACGGGCAGCACCTTCCCGCGGTCGCGCTCACGGCCTTTGCCCGGGGCGAGGATCGGCGGCGCGCCCTGGCCGCGGGCTTCGACATGCACGTCGCCAAACCGTTGAACACCTCGACGCTGCTCTCCGTGGTGGCCTCGCTCATTCCCTCCCGAGGCACCTGACGGCCCAGTCTTCTGGCGCGGATGGCGCGCCTTCGCGGTGCACTACGCGAACGCCTTCGCGCGCGACGACGCGGGGCACCTGCTGGCGAATGCCTTCCACGGCGCATGGGACGAACCCGCATGGCCTGTCTGTCTTCCCATGCACGGAGAGGGCCCGCCTTCCACATCCAGGGGTCATGCTCTCCGGCGGGCACGCGTCACCCGTTTAGATGACAGGCTCAGCAACGGTCTTTCACTTACAGTGCGTTCACCGTGCGATCGATGAGGCCCATCGGAGTGGGCTGCCCGTATGGCTGAAGGACCAGCCTCCTTCATCTTTCGGCTGGGGGTGGATCTGCGCGGCCCCACTGCAAGGAGAAGCACATGCGCCTTGATCGGCACTGGTTCATCCGCGCCGCCACACCTCTCTTCCTGGGAGTGATGGGGCTCAGCGGCTGTAGCGAAGCCCCGGGAAATCCCGCGGCGACAACGGTAGATGCATTTGGAACGACGGAACAGGACGTGCGCGTCACCCCGGCGCAGATGGTCGGGGCCGCTCTGCTGGGGACGGGCTTCTCGGTGGAGGACGAGTCCTTCCGGGGACAGTGCCTCCAGGGCTCCGTGGCCTACTCGGGCGCGGCGATGAGTGATGCCTCGCTCGTGCTGGTGGACAGCTACGAGCGCATCAAGAGCGACCTCGGCATCAACATCTCCGGCAAGGCCACCTTCGCCACCTGGGATCTCAATGCCGCTGCGCGCTTCGCGATGAACGCGGCGGAGACCCTCAACAGCTCGAGCATGACGTTCCGCTATCAGGTGCGGGGCCGCAACGCGATGCTGGTGGACGCGGTGCCCACGGCGCGGGCGCTGGAGGCGCGCACGCGCGGCTCGGAGGCGGTGAAGCAGATGTGCGGCACCGAGTTCGTCCAGCAGGTGGAGCTGGGCGCGGGCCTGTGGGTGAACGTCAAGTATGACTTCCTGGACCAGGCGGCCAAGTCGGAGTTCGCCGCGGACGTGAAGGTCAACATCCTCAAGCTCTTCTCGGGTTCGGGTGCCGTCACCCTGGAGGACGACCGGCTGAAGAAGAGCGCCAGCATCACGGTGTCCGCGCTGCAGCTGGGAGGCGACCCCACCCAGCTGAGCTCCATCTTCTCGACGACGTGCCAGGACGAGGCGAGCCAGCCGACGGGTGGAGGCACGGCGGGCCCGCCGCGCCGGTGCATCGCGGCGTTGTCGTGCTCGCTGGAGCGGCCCCAGGACTGCCAGGCCGCGCTGGAGCGGATTGTCACGTATGCGGCCGAGGAGTTCCCCGCCCAGTTGCAGGACCTGCGGTACGACCCGACGAGCACGTCGGGGGCCGCCATCATGGCCTACATCACCCAGGGCTATAAGACGGGCGGCTTCTACGATCTGCTGAACGAGGACAGCCCGCTGGTGGAAGTGGCGGTGATCAACGCGCGCTCGCAGTTGCACGCGCGGCTGCTGCATCTGGTGTCGGACAGCCAGCGCGTCATGCAGTTGCTGAGCCCGTCGTTCCGGCTGACGTCGGAGGAGCGCCTCGGGTACGAGTCCACCCAGTCGCGTATCTCCAATCAAATCAACATGCTCGTGGCGGCGGCGAACATCTGCTACACGCGGCTGAGTGACTGCGTGGGGGAGGTGGCGCGCTTCGACCTGGCCATCCAGACACCGGAGCTGCGCTACGACCGGGATACGCTGGCGAAGGTGCCGACCTTCTACGAGTACTGCTCGGGACTGGCGACGGCGGACGACACCAAGAAGACGGTGACGGTGATGCGCGAGAAGCTGGGGGCCTCGGGCTTCACGTGTGACGAGGCGGCGCTCTACCTGGAGCAGGAGGAGGCGCTGGATCTGAGCGGACAGGGGCTGGTGGACCTGCGTCCGCTGCGTGGGGCGAAGAACCTGCGCTACCTGTACCTGCGCGACAACGCGCTGGTGAACATCCTCCCGCTGGGGGACCTCCCGCTGCTGCGCACGCTGGACTTCCGGCACAACTCGGTGCGGAGCCTGGGCGCGGTGGCCAATCTGAAACGGCTCGAGCGGCTCACGGCCTCCTACAACCAGGTGATGTCGGTTGATTCCCTGGCGGCCCACCCCACGCTGCAGGAGGTGCGGCTGCTGGACAACCCCATCGTCGACGTCGCCCCGCTGTCCACCATCCCCAACCTGAAGCTGCTCGTGGTGACGCTGGATGACGTGTGCAAGGTGGAGCGCAAGTGGCTGCTGGACAACGGCCGCATCACCGCGTCCATCCACGACATCTACGAGCGGCGCAACTTCGGCCCCACCTACGCCACTCCCGGCAACCGCAACACGGCCATCACCGGCTGGTTCATGTGCGCGGCCGTGGCCTCCTCGCTGACCGAAGCCCAGTAGCAGTCCTTCCAGGGAGGGGTTGGCGCCAGAGGGCCGCCCCTCCCCGGGAGTCTCACCCGTCGTATCCGAGGGGGTACCTCGTGAAAATGAATTGGTTTGCCCAGAAGGCATGGAAGGGCTCGCTGGTCATGGGAGGCGCGGTCCTCCTCGCCAGTGGTCCGGTGTTCGCACAGACGATGCGCTTCGCGCCTGGCAGTCCGGAGGCGCAGGCGCTCTGCAAGAAGGACGTCGCGTCGAGGAACGACAAGGAGTTCCTCTACATGCGGCTGAAGTGGCTGCGCGGCTGCAACCGCATCACGGATGCGCAGCTCGCCGCCTTCGGGCCGGACATCGCCGCCATCGACAACGAGATGATGATGCGGGGCGATGCCACCCTGGCCAGCATGCCGAGCTACCAGGCCGCCCTGAGCAAGGACTGGACCTACCCGCTCTTCGTCACAGGGGATGGGACCCTCCCCGTGGAGCAACTGATCGTGTGGAAGCCGAACTACTTCGGCAACTTCCTCCAGAGCATCGATGAGTACGGCGAGCTCAGCACGACCTCGGCCTCCTGCCCGTCTGCCGCCGCCATGCGCACCATGGTGACCACGTGCACGAACGTGCAGGTGACGCAACCCGCTGTCTTCGGTGGGATGGACATCGGTGACAACATCGAGGCGCGCTGCCGTGTCGAGGACGTCATCGGCGTGCAGGAGATGGCGAGGCGCCGCAGCGACTGGGCGCTCCAGTGCGGGATGATCTTCGAGGAGGAGTGGTGGAACCTCTACTACGAGATCAGCGGCGGGACCCGGCGCACGCTCCCGGTGGGCGAGACGCGGTACGTCTCCTTCGCCCAGTACCCGCCCAGTGGCACCAATGTGGAGACCTGGACCTGGCCGCTCTGGAAGCCAGAGGTGACTCCCTACAACGCGGCGACGGGCGCGCGGCTGCCCACGCAACTCATCACCGACAAGGATGAGGGCGGCAACCTGGTGGCCAACGTGACCGTGCTGGCCAAGAACAACATGGGCGTCTACCCGCAGTGCGACATTCCCGCCGGGGTGTCGCTGTTCGGGTTCTGCCCGTTTGGCTGCTTCGCGCCTGACCAGGAGCTGATGTTCGAGTCCGGGCCGATGGCCATCGAGGGCGCGATGAAGGCCGGCAAGGTGGACCTCATCACCCTGGCGCCGGACGCCACGCTGGAGCAGCTCAGCTTCATGGCCAACACGGTGAACCGCTACGTCGCGGACCCGCTGCCGCAGAAGCAGGAGCTGGTGTCGCTGCGGATGGAGAGCGGCGGCAGCCTGCGCGTGACGCCGAGCCATCCCCTCATCGTCGAGGATGGAACCATCCGCCAGGCCCGCGACCTGCAGGTGGGGGACCAGCTGATGCGCGCGGACGGAACGCTGGACGCGGTGTCCGAGCTGCAGACCTCGGAGTACTACGGCAAGGTGTTCAACGTGAAGCCGGTGACGCTGGACACGACCACCAACGTGCTCATCGCGCAGGGCTACCTGACCGCCTCGCAGCGCTACCAGAGCGATGGGGAGCGCTACCTGCGCCGTGCCATGCTGCGGCGCACGCTGCCGGACTGGACCCTCTCCGAGTGAGGAGAGCGGTCCCCTGACGTGACCTGGCGGGGAAGGGCCGTGCTCGCCGCGCGGCTCCTCCCCGCTCCTGTTGCCCGTTGATGGTGTCTGGCCGCGTGCCCTTCGACACCTGCCCTGGAGTCCTGTCATGAATGTCAAGCACCTGCTGCTCGGCTGGGTGGCCATGCTGAGCCTGACGAGCGGCTGCGGAGAGCCCGTTGCCCCCCCCGTGTCCCCCCCGACCGATGATGGGGGGTCGGACCTGTCGACGACCGTCGACCACACGCACCCGGTCTTCCTCGGCAGGCCGCTGGACGCGGCGTTCCGGACGGAGCTGTTCAGCGACCTCCAGAGCCGATGCGTGGCGGCGGGAGGCACCTTCCGCGACGACGCCTGTGATTGCGGCACCGAGCGCAACTTCCGCTCGGCGCTCGTCCGCGGCAAGACGTCCGCCGTGCTGGGCGCGAGCGCCTGCGCGCCGCTGCGCCCCCTGCGCGCCACGACGCCGACCTTCACCGCGCGCCTCCAGGCCGAGGGCCCGACGGGCCTCGCCGGCCACCTGGGCGTGCTGGGCGTGAAGTTCGCCTTCGCGGGGGACGACACCACCATCCAGTCGCTGGCCACCCGCACCGCGCAGTGGGCCGACGACCGGAAGTTCTACCTGCTGAACACGCCCCTGGGCAGCCGCTTCTTCCACAGCGCGCAGCAGGGGGAGGAGGCCCCGCTGGGCGCGCCGGACGGCCTGACCGTGTACGTGGGCAAGCCCTCCGCCGAGACGCTGCGCACGCTCGTCAGCCAGACCCTGGAGCGCTACCAGATTGCCTTCGATCCGCTGGACCTGAAGGAAGGCCCGTTCTTCTACCGCAACCACACGGGCATCGTGGAGCCGGAGCCCACGGCGCTGGGCTCCGTGCTCGGGACGTATGGCGAGTGGGCCCTGCCTCCCCGGCTCGCGGCGCCGCCCGTGGACGGTTTCCCCGAGGGAAGCGAGGAGCGGGTGTTGGCGCAGGCGCTCATCACCGCGCACGACCGGGTGCTGACGGGCCCTGTTCCTTTCGTGCAGGGGCAGTCCCTGGTGGGACAGGGGTGCATGGGCATCTGCCGCCTGGTGTCCGCGCCCACGCCGGTGCAGGACGGGCAGCCCCTCACCTTCCGCCTCGACCGGCTGTACGTGTACGGGACCGTCGCGCGCGAGACGGTGTGGCTGGAGCAGGGGGCACGGCTGCGCGGCTTCCTGGTGCTGGGGCCCACCCGCGGGCCGGGACTGCTGGCCCTGGTGCGGGACTCCATCACCGCCGCCTCCGCGAAGAGCACCTACCGCGTCCATGACCGCCAGTGGACCCACCTGGGGGACGTGTCCTACGAGGAGGTGCCCCCCGCGTGGGCGGCCTCGCCGCGGAGCGTGCTGGGGAACGCCCCCACGCGCCGGCATACCCTCGTCCTGTGCGAGGCCACCGGCATGCCTTCCCTCATGGCCGACGCGACGCTGGCTCGCCGGACGCTCCTTGGACCCTACCCGCCGGAGTTCGACGCCAACGGCGCGCTGCTCAGCGGCTCTCTCTTCGGGTGGCTCGGGGGACTGACGGTGGCGCCGAACCCGGGGGACTACCTGCACGGCCTCGTTCCGGGCACGTGGGGGTTCCGCACCCTGGAGTCGGATGCCGGGGCGCTGGTGAGCACCCATGCCGCGGACGTGGCCCGCACCGCGATGGCTCAGGCGGACGCGATGCTCGCGGCTGGCTCGTCGGAGGGGCAACTGCTGGTGGCGCCCATGGGCACGCAGACGTGTCTGTTGCCGGGCCGCTGGCTGTCCCGCCTCACCCGCTACACCCGGGTGGTCAACGCCAGCTACAGCTACCGCTTCCCCTTCGAGCGCTGCAGCGACTCGGAGGACTATGCGTTCGGAGAGACCTCCAGCTCGCTGCTCTGGGTGATGAGCGCGGGCAACTCGGACCGTCCGGATGGCACGCTCGCGTGTCCGACCAAGCGCCTGGCGGGGCGTGACAATGGCCTCGTCGTGGCGGGGCTCGCGGGGGAATCCCTCGGGCTCGGGAGCAACTACGGGGCGGCGTTCGCGGACATCGCGGCCCCCTGGGATGCGGAGGGACGGCCGGGGGTGACGGGGACGTCCTATGCGTCTCCCCGCGTGGCCGCCGTGGCGGCCATGCTCGCGAGCAGGTATGACCGCCTGGAGCCGAAGGAGCTGCGGATGGCCATCCTCGCGGGCAGCCGGCCCCTCTCTTCGCTCCAATCGGCGGTCCGCTCCGGCGGCGCGCTGGATGCGGTCGCGGCGGACACCTTTGCCTTCTGTTTGCAGGATGCCCTGGTGTCCTCCGGCACCCGGACTCCCGCGCTCTACATCGAGTGCGCCAGGGAGGCTGGCGCCACGAGTGGGCGCGTCACCTTCCTCCAATCGCGCGGCATCCTCCCGATGTCGAGCACTCCCTGAGCAGCCTCCAGGAGCCCGCCATGTCCCAAGACTCGTTTCCCAGGCCTGTTGTCGCCCGCCGTGCCGCCGCGGCCCTCGCCGCGGTCCTGCTGGGTGCGCTCGTCCTCGGTGGCTTCGTGCTCTCCAGCCGGACCTCGCGGGCTGGGGGCGACCCCACGTCCCCGCGTCCCGGCACGCATCCCGTGACCGGAGCCACGGCCCCGGGGGGCGCGCCCACGCCTCCGCCGGACGCCACGGCCAGCGTCACGCCGCAGGACCCTGTTCCCTATCCGGAGGGCGCGGACCTCCCCGAGCCGCCCGTCGCGGCGGGGAATGAGTTCCTCATCGACATCGAGCGGTGGGAGCGGCAGGTGCGCGCACGCCGGCCGCAGGTGGTCGAGTTCCGCAAGCTCGCGAACAAGGCCCTGCGCTCGCAGGAGGAGAACGCGCGGCTGAGGGAGCTGCTGTCCGACCCGCGCATGCTCGCCACCGCCGTGGAGGACCTCGCGGGCCGCAAGGAGGCGCAGCTGGATCGCGACCGGCAGCTCCAGCGCAACTACCAGGTGGACGTGCTGAACGCGGCCATGTCGTGGAAGGAGAACCCGGCCCGTGAGGCGGCGGTGCAAGCCGCCATGAAGGCCGTGGCCTTCGACAACCTGGACCCCTCCCTTCCGAAGGACCTGCGCAAGTCGTTCGCGGGCGACAAGGTGGAGCTCTACGCCGTGCTGCTTCGCGGAGATCCGGCGCGGACCGAGGAGCTGCGCCGCGCGGCCAGGGGGACGCGGCTGGAGCCGCTGATGCGGTACGGGAACCTGTGGGGCAACTACCTGCTGACCCAGACGGAGCGGGCCCAGCTGCCGCTTCCCTCGGTGGCGGACGACGCGCAGTGAGCCCGCGCGGCTCTCGGGGACGGACATGGACGGATGGATGAAGGGCCGGGCAGTGGGTCTCTTGGCGGCGGCGTGCCTCGTCTGGGGCGCGCCCGCCGCGGCGCAGGAGTTCTCCCTGCGCATCCCGCGGCTGGACACGGCGCCGGCGCGCGTGCTGGGCATTGGCTGGGACAGCCGGGACCGGCAGTTCCGCGAGGTGTGCGTCACGGGAGACGTCGTCTACGACGCCAGCACCGGCTCCAGCGTGCTGGACCTCCAGCATTCACTCTCCACCTATGAGTTCCACTCCAAGCTGAGGGGGACGGTGAGCGCCGGCGTGGACCTGGTGCTCGCGAAGGGCGAGGCGGAGGTGAACATCACCAAGCTGGTGGACCAGAGCGAGTACACGCGCACGCTCACCTTTTCCTTCGACGTGCTCGGACGCCGGGCCCTGCTGACCCACCTGCGCCTGACCCCCGCGGGGCAGGAGGCCGCCAGCAGCGGTGACCCGGACTTCATCCGGCTGCGGTGCGGGGACGAGTGGGTGATGGCGGTGGAGCTCGGCGGGCAGCTCTTCCTGTCCTCCCGCTTCGACTTCCGGGACGAGAAGTCGCGCAACGAATTCGAGGTGGCCATCACCGTCTCGGTGCTCGGCTTCTCCCACACCGAGCGCTTCACCCACCTGGAGCAGGACGCGCGCAGGAACACCTTCCTCTCCCTGGAAGGGGTGCAGGTGGGGGGAGACCCCGCGCAGCTCAGCACGCTCCTGGCGGCGCTGAGGACGCGCCGCTGCTCGCTGGAAGCCATCGCGGAGTGTGATGAGGCGGTGGCGGAGCTGGTGAGCTACGCGTCGGATGACACCGGGTTCCGGGCGCAGCTCGGCAACCTGCAGTACCAGGGAGCGGGCTCTTCCGTGCGGGCCTACCTCACGCGGCGGTACGCGGATGGCAGCTTCCCGGAGCTGGCGCCTCAGCCAAATCCCATCTCCACGGAGCAGGAGCGCGCCGCGCTGCGCTCGCTCGAGGACAAGGTCCAGGAGACGCATCAGTTGACGTCACGGGCGCGTCAGTTGCTCACCACCCGCCTGCGTCCGGCGCATCAGGCCGACCTGTTGCAATTCCTCGAGACCGCCCGCTGGAACCTGGCCACGCTCGGCAATGCCATCGATCGCTGCTACGTGCGGCGGGCGGAGTGCCCCCAGCGGGCCCAGGAGGCGCTCGCCGGACTGTCGTTCCTGGACCGCGCCCGGCTCCTCCGCCCGATGACGACGTACGACTACTGCCGGCTCACGAACCGCTCGAGCGGCGACGAGCGGCTCCTCGCCGCCCTGGGGCCGTTGCTGGGCGCTTCCACGGGGGACCGGGGCGATGCGGCCTGTGTCGCCTTCGAGACCCGCCTGGATGGGGCCACGGCGCTGGATCTGCGCAACCAGGATCTCACCGAGCTGGGCGCACTCCGCGGGGCCTCGGCCCTGAAGCGGCTGGTGCTCCGCAACAACCGCATCAGCTCCCTGAGCGTGGTGGGCTCGCTGCAGGGGCTGGAGGTGCTCGACGTGACGAACAACGACATCACCACGCTGGGGAACCTGAACCGGCTCCCCACGCTGCGTCAGGTCGATGCCGGCTACAACCTGCTGACCACGGTGGATGGGCTGGAGGGGCTCCAGCAACTGCGGTGGGTGGCCCTCCACGCCAACACCGTGGGGGACGCGGATCGCCTGAAGACGCTGCCGAACCTGAGCACCCTGGTGCTGACGGTGGACCAGCGGTGCGCGCTCGAGAGGAGCTACGTCCTCGCGAACGGCCTCTCCGATCCACGCACGGTGGAGATGTTCGCCCTGCGGAACTACGGGCCCGTGTACGTCCAGCCCGCCAACCGCGCCGCGGGCGTGATGGGCTGGGCGCACTGTTCCATCATCACCCCCGCATACTGAGGAGCGCCGCCATGAGGCTGATGCACCAGGTTGGAGCGCGTGGCCCAGGGGGCGTTCTCACGCTCCTCGTGGGGGTGCTGGTGTTGTCCGCGGCCCAGGCCCGGGCGGGCACCTTCTTGTCCAGGGGCGCGGCCGCCGTCCTGCCCGGAATGGGCTTCGAGTCCACGTCCGAGCGCTGGCTCGGCGTGTGCGTGACGGGGGATGTGCTCACCACGGGGCAGGCCCAATCCAGCTCCTACATGGCGGCCCCGCTGCGCGGGGTGGCCCTCGAGGAGGCATTGGGGCTGCCGCGCGAGGTGGTGACGGACACCACGTCCGCGACCGACCTGCTCCGGGAGCGGTTCCTGCGGACGGTGCAGGAGGACGCGCGCTCGCTGGTCCTGACGTATGGCTTCGTGGTGGGAGGACGCAAGGCGCGCTTGGAGAACCTGCGCCTGACGGGGACGGGCAACCGTGCCGCGCAGCTGGGCCCCGCGGACCGCCGCGCGGCGTGTGGTGACGAGCTCGCCCGGGAGCTGGAGATAGGCGGGCGCATCTTCGTGGCCATCCGCTTCGACTTCACGTCGGAGGCCACCCGGACGCAGTTCCTGCGTGAGACGGACATCGCGCAGGCGCCCGCCTCCCAGGTGGGGACGAAGCTCCGGGCCGTGGCCTCGTACTACCAGGGCGCCCTGACCATCTCCGTGCATGCGCTCCAGCTGGGCGGGGATCCGCGCCTGCTCCGCCAGCTCATCGGCGGCGTCCAGGGGGCGGGTGCCCTGTTGCGCTGCCAGGTGTCCAACGTGGCCGCGTGCGCGCAGCTGGTGGAGGACGTGCGCCTGTACATGGTGGGGACGGGGACCCAGGCCTTCTGGGCCCAGGTGAGCCAGGGGGCGTGGTCTCTGGAGCAGCCCGTGGGGCCCGCGCCCCTGCGCGTCACCACCGAGAGCTATGCGACGGCCGGTCTCCTCGCGCTGGCGCAGGAGGCGCCCCATGGCGTTTCTCCCGCCTATGCCGCGGCGCGCACGCGTCTGGCGCAGCAGCTGGCCACGGCCTCCGGGGACGTGCGCCGCATGCAGGCGCTCGCCTCGGGCTTCCCCCTGTCCCGCCTCCAGTCGCGGGAGCTGGAGCCTGCCTTGGAGGTGGCCGGGACCCACGTGGCCCTCCTCCGGGGTGTCCTGGAGCGGTGCGCGGAGAACGTCTCCGCCTGCCTGGCGCGCGAGCAGCAACTGGCGTCGGGCCTCCTGCGCCCCTACTCCATGCGGGTGGCGAATGCGCCCGAGTGGTTCCTGCCCCTGTGCCTGGCGCAGACCCAGGCGCCCGACCCGGCGCTCAAGCTGGACGTGCTGCGCGCCGAGGCAGGGGAGACGGACTGCGTCCGGGCCTCGGAAGCCCTGGAGGAGCTCTCCTTCTTGAGCCTCCGGTCGAAGGGACTCACCGACGCGAGGCCCCTCGCGTGGCTGGGCGCCGTGCGCCAGGTGGACGTGCGGGACAACCAGCTGGCGTCCTTCACACCGCTGGGGACGCTGGCCAACATGGAGCGGCTCCAGGCCTCCTACAACCAGGCCTCCGCGGTGGCGCCGCTGGTTCCCCTGGAGCTGCTGCGCGACGTGCGGGTGCAGGGCAACCCGCTGGGAGACGCGGCGTTGATGCGGGCACGTCAGCTCCCCGTGGCCTTCCTCACGGAGGAAGACGTCTGTGCGGCGGCGCGCCTCGCGCTGCTGTCCCGAGGGCTGCTCTCCCAGGCGGACCATGACCGCTACACCCAGGAGGGGCTCGGGCCGGTGTTCGCCACGGCGGCACGCGACGTCCCCCCCATCGGGTGGGTGCCGTGTACCCAGGCCGCTCGCGCGCTCGACCCTTGAGCGGAAGTTTCATCATCTGTTCGGGGACAGCGGGGCGAAGTGCCCTCCCCCTCCATGACGTTTCCTCTTGAGATCGTCGTGCACGGAACCACGGCGAGGAGCACCCCATGCGCTTGGATTGTCAGTGTCTTCTCCGCGCCGCGCCCCGGCTCATGCTGGGCATGGCGTTGGGACTGGGAGGGTGCCGTGAGGCGCGGGAAGGCGCGGGGCGGGCGGGGAGTGAGGCGGTGTCCGCGCAGGAGCAGGCGGTCCGCATGACCCCGGCCCAGGTGATGGGGGCGTCCCTGCTGGGCGTGGGCTTCTCTTTGGGGGACGAGGGCTTCCGTGGGCAGTGTCTCCAGGGGAGGGTGGTCTACGCGGGCACTCCCGTGGCGGACACCGCGATGGTGCTGCTGGAGAGCGAGGAGCATCTCCGGGAGGACCTTGGGCTCTCCGTCCCGGGACGCGCCTCCCTCGCCGGCTGGGAGGCGAGCGCTGCCGCGCGCTTCACGATGAACGCGGCGGAGACCCTCAACAGCTCGAGCATGACGTTCCGCTACCAGGTGCGGGGCCGCAACGCGGTGCTGGTGGACGCGGTGCCCACGGCGCGGGCGCTGGAGGCGCGCGCGCTGGGCCCGGAGGCGGTGAAGCAGATGTGCGGCACCGAGTTCGTCCAGCAGGTGGAGCTGGGCGCGGGCCTGTGGGTGAACGTCAAGTATGACTTCCTGGACCAGACGGCCAGGTCGCGGTTCGCCGCGGACGTGAAGGTCAACATCCTCGAGCTCTTCTCGGGCGAGGGGGGCTTCACCCTGGAGGACGACCGGCTGAAGAAGAGCGCCAGCATCACGGTGTCCGCGCTGCAGCTGGGAGGCGACCCCACCCAGCTGAGCTCCATCTTCTCGACGACGTGCCAGGACGATGCGGGGCTGGGGACGGATGGAGGCACGCCGTCCGGGGATGGCGGCACGTCGGGGACGGCCGGCCCGGCGCGCCGGTGCTTCGCGGCGCTGTCGTGCACGCTGGAGCGGCCCCAGGACTGCCAGACCGCGCTGGAGCGGATGGTCACGTACGTGGCCGAGGACTTCCCCAGCCAGTTGCAGGATCTGCGGTACGACCCGGCGAGCGCGCCGGGAGCCGCCATCATGGCCTACATCACCCAGGGCTACAGGGCGGGTGGCCAGTGGGATCTGCTGAACGAGGACAGCCCGTTGGTGGATGTGGCGGTGCTCGACGCACGCGCGCGGTTGCACGCGTGGCTGCCGCGGTTGGTGACGGACAGCCAGCGCGTCGCGCGATTGCTGGGCCCGTCGTTCCGGCTGACGGCGGAGGAGCGTGCCGGGTACGAGTCCATCCGGTCGCGCATCTCCACTCAAATCAACCTGCTCGTGGGGGCGGCGAACACGTGCTACCTGCGCCTGGGGGACTGCGTGGGGGCGGTGGCGAGCTTCGACGCGGCCATCCAGACGCCCGAGCTGCGCTACGAGCGGGAGGCGCTGGCGAAGACGCCGGCCTTCTACGAGTACTGCTCGGGGCTGGCGACGGCGGATGACACCCGGAAGACGGTGACGGTGCTGCGCGAGAAGCTGGGGGCCACGGGCTTCACATGCGACGAGGCGGCGCTCGTCCTGGAGCAGGAGGAGGCGCTGGACCTGAGCGGGCAGGGGCTGGTGGACCTGCGCCCGCTGCGCGGGGCGAAGAACCTGCGGTACTTGTACCTGCGCGACAACGGGTTGAAGAACATCACGCCGTTGGGAGACCTCGCGCAGCTGCGCACGCTGGACCTCCGGCGCAACGCGGTGCGCAGCCTGAGCGCAGTGGCCCGGCTGAGCCGGCTCGAGCGGCTCACGGCCTCCTACAACGCGGTGGAGGACGTCGCACCCCTGGCGGCCCACCCCACGCTGCAGGAGGTGCGGCTGCTGGGCAACTCCATCCTCAACGCCACGCCGATCTCCACCATCCCCAACCTGAAGCTGAGCGTGGTGACGCTGGATGACGTGTGCCGGGTGGAGCGCAAGTGGCTGCTGGACAACGGCCGCATCACGGTGTCCGCCTACGACATCTACGAGCGGCGCAACTTCGCTCCGGCCTACGCCATTCCCGGCAACCGCCACTCGGCCATCACCGGCTGGTTCCTGTGCTCGTCCGTGGCCTCCTCGCTGCCCGAGGCCCAGTAGCGGTCCACCCAGGGAGGCCCACCCGTCGCAGCCAGGTGGCTACACGGCGGACCCGCTGCCGCGGAATCAGGAACTCGAGACGCGGACCTCGGAGTACTACGGCGCTGAGGCAACGCCCCGCCGCTCCCTGGCGGCGGGGGCTCAGCCGAGCCTGTCCCCGTCTCCCGTGTGCGTGCCCTTGCCCGACGTCTCCTGCGCGAACTCCGGCGCGTGACGTCCGGGGGCGGGCTGCACCTCGGGATGGAGCGCCCGGACGAGATCCGTGCGATTGGAAACGCCGAGTTTCTGGTAGACGCGGCGGATGTATGTCTTGACGGTGTTCTCACTCAGGCCCGTGATGGCGGCGACATTGACGCCGCTGTAGCCCATCACGAGCAGCCGGGACACCTCCCGCTCGCGTTCGGAGAGGCAGGCCGTGTCGGCGGGGGGCACCTCTGGCTGCGGCTGACCGTTCTCCCTCCAGAGAATCGAGGCCACGAGCGGGACGAGCTTCTCCACCTGTCGGCAGTCCTCCTGGAGGAAGGGGGACTCCAGGGGACCCCGAACCAGGGCGGCGAGCCCTAGCAGACGGGAGTGGCGGCTGAAGCACACGACGAGCAGCCGGGAGCAGTCCGCCGCGAGCGAGCGGAACGCGGCGGAGCCCAGGGTCATCACCATGCTCCGGCACGACTCACCTCCCACGCACACCTGCCCGGGGTGTGGTCCGAAGAATTGGGTGGCCCAGGCGAAGGCCGAGTCGAGCACATGGGATTCCGGGCGGAGCGCGACATATTCCAGGTCGACACCACACAGCCCCTGGCTGACGCGTCCCCTTCTGGGGCTGAGCACGAGCGCCCCGGATGCCGGTACCAGGGCCCGCAGTGTCTCGACGATGCCACAGAAAATGTCGAGCTCCGGGTCCTCTCCCCCACTCACATGTTCCTGGCACTGCTGCGTCTCGTGGGGAGCCAGGGCCTCGCGGGCCAGTGCGTGGGCGCGCTCCGCTGGCACTCCCACCTCGGAGGCCACGCGCATGAAGCCCGCTTCATCCAGCTCACCGCTGCGGAGCTGTTGGACGAATCGTCCCATCCGACTCTGCTGCTGGAACATGACGCCCCCTGATTACAGCCATCCCTGGGATGCTGGATTGGCAGGATGAGCGGATCTCGCTGTTATTGCACGTTTAAAACGCGACACGACACCACGTTGCCTTCAGGTGCCATCCTCACGCATCTTCCCTTGGATTCTAATTTTTCAATCATCCTGGGAATTTCTTCGATGCGTCTGTTCTAGCGGAGGGCCATCCAGGCCCAAGCCCCCTGCTCCCCTGCCCTGCTGGCAGGTCGGCCGGGGCCACTGCTCAGCGACAACTACACCGCCCCATCCCGCCTATACACAGTCACCAGCAGGAGGGCGCCAGGCAGTACGGAGGCTGTTGCCGGGCGCACCCGCCGACAAGCGCGTTTGCTTTCACAGCCCTTGAGCTCAGGGCGTCGCCGAAAGGGTTGCATTCACAATGCACAAGTCATTGATTCCCTCGGGCTTTTGGTCGGCATGACAGGGGTCGGCTGCGCGGGTCTCGACGAGGCCGAGGCGGTGGACTCCTCCGTGCCGGCGGACACGACCTCCCAGATTGCCTTCAGCATGGCCGACCTGAGCGGGCCGCCGGAATGATGCACCCCATCGTGTCTGCCGCCCATTCCAAGAAGCCCAGCAATCTCGAGGGGTTGCTGGGCTTTGTCGAAAAAAATGGGCCTGGCGGGAAGATCGAATTCGACCGTCGTTATTTCCGGTGAAGCACGGAAGAGACGCCTTACCGGGTCAACGCGCCAGAGGCGCGAAGCCCCTCTTTCTCCCAACAGGCTTCGTCCGAGCAGTCGGTGACCGGAACCGACCGCCACGGGTGCGTCATCCATCCATCCGGCAGAAAGAAGCTGCTCACCACAATGAAGACCACCAATCTCGCCGCGCTGGCTGTCCTCGGGGCCCTGTCTCTCACGGGCTGTGGAGTGGATGCGGGTGACCTGCCCGTCGATGACAGCAACGCGGAGCAGCCGTCCCAGGTGCTCCCGGGCACTTCCAAGGACAGCGCCCAGGAGGCGGAGCTCCCCGCGCTCGATGGCAGGGCGGCCGCGGCTGAAGAGGGTGTCCGGGGAATGGCCGTGACCCCTGGCCTCATGGGGCTCACGTCGTCGTGGTACTCGGGCTCCGTGGCGCCCGGTGCCACCCAGCACTGGTACTGGAACAACTCCAGCGCCACCTCCGCCTACGAGGTGGGCTTGTCGCCGACGGGAGCGGCCACCACGGGCCCGTGCCAGTTCGAGGTCACTCGCACCTGGGATGTCCAGCAGTACGGCGGGGAGCGCGAGTTCCACTTCAACATCAAGAACGTTGGCGGCATCACCTGCGGCACGAACATCCTGCTCGAGTCCCAGACCCGCACCTCCACCTGGGCGACGGGCGGGCTCGATGTCGGCGCGTCGAAGAGCTGGACCTGGAACAACGCCAACCCGCTCACCGCCTCGTATATCGTCGGCGTCGCGCCGTCCGGAGCGACCAGCGGCAACCCCTGCCAGCTCGAGGTGACCAACACCTGGTACACCCAGCAGCCCGGCGGAGAGCGTGAGTTCAAGTTCACGGTGAAGAACGTCGGCGCGATCGCCTGCCAGGGTGACATCCAGCTGGCGAAGGTCGCCAACTCGGCCTCGTCCTGGTCTTCCGGCACCCTGGCTCCGGGTGCGACCAAATCCTGGGTCTGGAACAACGCCAACCCGCTCGACCGCGTCTACGCGCCCGGGCTGTCCCCGGCTGGCGCGAGCGCCTCCGACACCTGCGATCTCAAGGTGTCGCGGTCCTACTACCAGCAGAAGATCAACACGGACGGCACCGCCGAGCGCGAGTACTACTTCACCATCCAGAATGTCGGCTCCCTGAGCTGCTCCGGGACGGTGCTGCTCAACTACTTCTGACCCGGCCAGAGGCGCAGCGCGGCGCTCTTCGGTCCCACGCCAGACCCCCCGCGGCCCTCGAAAGGGCGGCGGGGGGGCGGAGTGCCGATCTTCCCAATTTTCAGGGCTGGCCGGCCCGGTGCCGCGGACCTCGGCCAAGGGGGAGCGGCATGAGTTGGCCGCCTGGACCCTGGCCCAGCAGACCCACGGCCGGGTGGACCTCACCGGCGCCGAGGCCACTCCCTCCCGGGTGCTGGCGGAGATGGCTACTGGCCTTCTGCCGCGCGGCTCGCACCGCGCCCTACTACCACGAGCCCTGGAGCCTCCGGTCGCCCTCCTCGAGGCCGGAGCACGTGCCGTCATCGCCTCGCCCACGGACATCCCCGGTGACGAGGCCGGCCCCTTCTTCGACACCGTGCGCGCCCGTATCCGCGCCGGTGAGTCCCCCGCCGTTGCCGTGCGCAACGAGCGCCTGCGCCTGCGCTCCAGCAAACCCCAGAGCCGGGCACGCACGGTTGTAATTTTCGAGCAACAAGGTAAAACCTGGAAAACAAGGACATGGAGGAAACCATGAGGCGATACGTGTATCTGCTGTCGGCGGTGACCCTGGCGCTGAGCGCGTGTGGCCCGGAGGCAGGAGAGGAGGCGGCACTGGCGGCGGAGCAGGCACCGGTGGGCGAGGCCGCGCAGGAGGTACTGGTGATACGCCCTGTCTTCACGCCCGTGGCGCAGGTGTACCAGCCTCCGCAGCCGGCCCTGCTGGACCTGAGCACGACCAGGATCTGGCCGACGCGATTCATCCCCTCGACGGTGAAGAGCTCCTACACGGTCATCTACAACTTCCCCGGCGATCCCGGCACGTTCTATGCCTTCGGGTTCGACGTGAAGAACTACACGACTGTCTTCATGGTGCGAGGGCAAAGCACGCAGAAGGCAGCGTTCAAGTCCGAGATAGACGCGGACCTGCGGGCCCTCTCCTACGAGGCCGCCCTGGGGCTGAGCACGGGGTACGAGGGTGGCCGTCAGATAGACGTTCCCACTCCGCCCTCCCCCACGCCCAATATCAACGATCTGCTCGCGAAAGCCTGGGACGAGTCCAAGTACCAGTACATGGCGGACGTGGCGCAGCCGATCATCTACATGCCGAGCGCCGTGCTCTATCTCCAGCCGTAGTCGATGACTTTCCGGGATTTAGCTCAGCGGCCGGGCCAGGGGCCGGCGCTCACCCTGACTCCCCAGTGGCCAGCTCGGGTTGCGCAACCTCCGCGAGGTGGCCACCCTCTCAGAGCGACACCGTCGTCCGCCACGAGCCCCGAGCCCTGGATGAACCCCGAAGACCTGCCCCAAGGCCCGTACAAGGCGGAACCCGAGCCAGCCGCTCCTCCCCCGGTGCGCCAGCCGTGGCCTCCGGTGTGCGCGGCCGTCCTCGGGGGCTCGGTGGCCCTCTTCGTCCTGGACCTCCTGCTCGCCCCGTCCGGAGCCAACCCGGGGGCGCTCGGGCCCGTCTTCCAGCGGATTGCCCTCTTCGGGCCGCTCGTCCAGAACGGGGAGTACTGGCGGGTGCTGAGCTGCGTCTTCTCTCACGGAGGCCCCCTCCACCTGGCCTTCAACATGTGGGTGGGCTACTCCATCGGCGTCCCCTTGGAGCGGACCATCGGCAGCGGGCGCTTCCTGGTGCTCTCCCTGATGGCCGCGCTCGGCTCCTCGGCCTTCGCCCTCTTCTTCAACTTCGACGTGCCCACCGTGGGGGCCTCGGGGATGATCCTGGGCTGGGCGGGGGCCATGGTCGTCATCGCCACGCGCGAGTCCCGCAAGAGCCTCTTCATCTGGCTGGCCCAGGTGGCGGTGCTCAGCCTGCTGCCCGGGGTGAGCTGGGCCGGACACCTGGGAGGCTTCCTCTTCGGCGTGCCCGTGGGCTTCGCCCTGCTCGCCGGTCACCGCGCCTTCGCTCGCGCCGCCCCCCTGCTGCTCGCCGTCGCCACGGTGGCGGTCTACCTCACGGCCCACCCGGAGCGATTCAGCGGTCCAAGCTGAGCGCGTTGAAGCCGGGTCGAGAGGAGGTACCCGTCCGGCGTTCGACGTGGAGGTAGCGGTTGAAGACGGACGGGTGCCGTGCTCGGAGCAAGAGCTACCTCGGGGCCGGGCTCAGGCGGTATCAGTGGCACGCAGGCGCTTCCAGGCCACTGGCAGTAGCTCGTCGAGGCGGCTGTTGGGATGGGACTGCACTCGCGTGAGGAAATCCGCGAGGTACGCCTCGGGGTTGAGCTCATTGGCGACACACGCGGCTCTGGGCTTGCCCACCGAAGGTGCCAGCCTGCTCCCGGCGCCAGCGCCACCCCAGGCCGCGTGGTGTTGAGGCCCGCGCCGCCATAGCCAACAGGCCCAAGCCCCCTGCTCCCTTGCCCTGCCCCTGCTGGCAGGTCGGCCGGGGCCGACGTGTGCCTCAAGGCGGCCTCACTCCGCCGCGTGCACCGGCATGGCTCAATTCTCTTGGGCTCCCGTCAGATGCCTTCCCCCGCCTCTCTGCCCCAACCCCCTGCCCTCATCCGTGTCCCTCTTTCTCTTATGCGCGACACGTCGGCCCTCCGCGTTGACACGTCAGCCCTCCGCGTTGACACATCAGCCTTTTACGCCGGGGTGAAAGGCTTCCTCCCTTCCCTCACCGAAAAGGACCGCGCGTGCGCCTTCACTCCAGGATGACGCACTGGGTGCGCGCGTCGGCCCATCGTGACTGACGGCTGGCGTCTACCGGACGAGTTGTGGGCGAAGATGGAGCCGCTGCTGCCACCGAGACCACCGCATCCGCTGAGGTGCCACAACCCGCGCACGCCCGACCGGCGGGCCATGGAGGGCATTCTTCTGGTGCTGCGCACGGGGATGCAATGGCGTGCGTTGAAGGCCACGGCCATTTGCGGCCCCTCGTCGGCCTACCGGCGCTTCCGGGAGTGGTTGGAGGCGGGAGTGTTCCGGGAGTTCTGGCGCCAGGGAAGCGTGAGGACACGTACCTGGCGATGCTTCACCTGGCGCTGGGCATCATCACCTGGTTCCACAACCTGCTGCCCGCGTAGGCAGCGGGCGACAAACGGCGCACAAGCACAGCACGGCCGGCAACAGCCCCAAACGCATGGAGGCGCATGGCCCCGTGCGTCCCGAACTCTTGCGCGGCCTGTCCTGGTCACGGTTGGAACCTGTCTCCGCTCGGACTACAGCTCGCTCGCACGAGGCATGGCCTTGCTATCGCTTCGGCTCCTACCGAAACAGGTCCTTATACGCCAGCGTCTCGCCGAACGAGTCCAGGCCATTTCCTGGATGGCCTTTGCCCTATGTGCTCCGTGCGCACAGAGTGCCCGCTGTGATCCGCATCACCCCCGGAGTGTGAGTCGGATCACGGCGCGGATGGGGTGTTCGTAGCAGCGTGGCGTACTAACAGAAACCCAACGCTGTGGCTCTCGCTGGAGGTAGTCCCATGGTGAAGAACGAAGCCGTCCTGGAGCGGCTGGCACGTGAAATCCTGATGGTCGATGATCACAATCGTCCGCTCATCCCCGAATACGAAACCATCATCGGGAAGGGATTCCCGGAGCCACTGCCCCCCAGCGTGGAGCGGCGGGACGTGCTCATCATCGGCGCGGGCATGGCGGGCCTGATGGCGGGCAAGGTCCTCAAGGACGCTGGCTACAACGTCACCATACTGGAGGCCAATGACAACCGCATCGGCGGTCGCGTCAAGACTTTCCACTCCACGCCGGACGGCGTCGCCCCGTTCAAGGATCCGCGCCAGTACGCCGAGGCCGGCGCCATGCGGATTCCCACCACGCACCCGTTGGTGAACAAGCTCATCGACGTGATGGGCCTGCGCGGCCTGGCGAGACCCTTCTTCAATGTCGACGTCTCCAAGACCGATGCCACGAAACAGCGCTTCCGCACCTGGCTCAAGACGAACGGGGTCCAGGTCCGGAACCAAGCCTACAACGCCCGCGACCTCCCGGAGGAACTGCGGACGTTGGGCTTCCCTGTCGGGCCCGAGTACCGCGAGAAGACCGCCTCGGCCCTGCTGTCCGATGCGCTCGCGCCGCTCAACGCCCTCATCGCTCCCGGGCAGCCCATCGAGAAGCAGGTCGAGGGCTGGAAGCAGGTCATCGCCCAATACGACGCCTACAGCATGTTCCGCTTCCTGAGTGAGTCCTATCCGGAGACGGTCGTGCAGTACATCGGCACGCTCCAGAACCTCACCTCGCGCTTCTTCCTGTCCTTCATCCACAGCTTCGTGGACACCTTCTACATCAGCCCGGGCACCCAGTACGTCGAGCTGGCGGGTGGCAACTGGCAGCTCCCATACGCGTTCCTGCCCTACCTGCAGGAGAACATCGTGATGGATGCACGGGCCATCGAGCTCCAATGGTCCTCCCCCAGCCAGGGCCTCCAGGGTCCCAAGGCCATCCACAATGGTCGGCCGGGCGTCTACGTGCGCACCCTCAGCGAGCCCATCGTCAAGCGCGGCATCGCCCACAGCAAGCCGCGCATCGAGCGGGAGTTCACGGCGGATTACCTGCTCGTCACTATTCCCTTCTCCGCGCTGCGCCACGTGAACGTCACGCCGGACTTCAGCTACGAGAAGCGCCGCGCCATCATGGAGCTGCACTACGACTCGGCCACCAAGGTGCTGCTGGAGTTCAGCGAGCGCTTCTGGGAGTGGAACGAGACGGAGTGGAAGAAGAACCTGGGCGGCGAGTACCGGGGCCACGACTCCTACGGCGGCGGCTCCGTCACGGACAACCCCAACCGCTTCCTCTACTTCCCCAGCCACCCGGTGGAGGGCAGCCGCGGCGGCGTCATCCTCGCCAGCTACACGTGGTCGGATGATGCCAGCCGGTGGGACTCCATCCCCGCAGAGGATCGCTACAACTTCGCCCTCAAGGGCCTCACCGACATCTACGGCCCAGGCATCAAGCGCTACTTCACCGGCTTCGGCAAGACGGAGAGCTGGATGGAGAATTTCTACGCCTTCGGCGAGGCCGCCGTGTTCGCCCCCTCGCAACTCACCACCCTGCACCCCCACATCCCCGGCGCAGAGGGCCTCGTCCACTTCGCCGGCGAGCACACCTCCCTGAAACACGCGTGGATCGAAGGTGCCCTCGAGTCGGCCATCCGCTCCGCGAAGGAAATCCACCAGCGCGCGCTCAAGCAGAGCGGACTCTAGAAGGAGACCTCCCCATGACGAACGCAACGAGGATGACGGTCGCGGGTTATCTCAAGCAGCGCCTGGAAGAGCTGGAGTTGGATCGCCTCTTCGGCGTCGCTGGCAACTACACGGCGCCGTTCCTGAACACCATCCTGGAAGACAAGCAGTCGCCCATCGCCATCACCGGCGTCCCCAATGAGATCTGCGCCGGGTACGCCGCGGATGGGTATGCGCGGCTCAAGGGCATCGGCGCGGTGACGGTCACCTATGGCGTGGGCGCCTTCAGTCTGCTCAACGCCGTGGCGGGCTCCTACATGGAACTGGCCCCGGTGGTGGTCATCAACGGCGCACCCACCAACAAGGAGTTCCTCAACGAGCGCATCTCGGGCCTCGTGTACTCGCACATGATGGACGACCCGAATAGCAACCTGAACGTCTACCGTCAGGTGGCCGTGTCGGCCCAGCGCATCGTCAACGCCAACGAGGCCCCGAGCCAGATCGACGCCGCCCTCACCGCATGCATCACTCACCGGCAGCCGGTCTACCTGGAGGTCCTCGAGGATGTCTGGCGCGCCCCGTGCCCGGCCCCGGCCGGGATGCTCTCACGCCAGCAGGTGAGCATCACCGTGAGCGACGTGAAGTCGGCAGTGCTCGCCACCCTGAACATGATCCAGGAGCGCGGCAAGCCGCTCTTCTGGGCCGGCGTGGAGATTCAGCGCCAGGGATTGCAGAGTGAATTCCTGGAACTGCTGGAGCGCACGGGCATCAGTTTCACCACCTCGGTGCTCGGCAAGTCGATCGTGTCCGAGGACCACCCTGGCTACCTGGGCGTCTACGCGCCTGAGGGCTCCAACTCCTCCAGCGGCTCCGGGTCCGCCGAGGTGAAGCAGCTCGTCGAGAACGCGGGCTGCCTCATCGGGCTCGGCGCGTGGACCACGGGCAAGGACACCAACAACCAGCTCATCCAGGGCGACGGCGTGGCACTCGCGCAGCATGGCGGTGTCACCGTGGGGGCCCGCTTCTTCCCCAGCGTGATGCTCGCGGACTACATGCACGGACTGATCGACGCCGTGAAGCGCGCTCCCCCCCGCTTCACCGCCTACAAGCCCGAGGTCCCGAAGGTGCTCTCGGCCGCGGTCAAGGCCGAGCCCACCCTCACCTACGACTCCTTCTTCGCCACCCTGGACACCTGGCTCACCCCGGAGAACGTGGTGGTCTCCGACGCCGGCTTCCCGCTGCTCGGCGCCCAGAACCTCCACATCTCCTCCGCCAACGGGTTCGTCGCCCAGGCCTCGTGGCTGGCCATCGGGTACTCGACTCCGGCGGCCATCGGCGTCAAGTGCGCCTCGCCCGACAAGCGGGTCGTGGTGGTGGTGGGGGATGGGGCCTTCCAGGAGACGTGCCAGGCCGTCTCCAGCCACCGCTACCTCGGCCACGACACCGTGGTCTTCGTGATGGCCAACGGCATCTACGGCATCGAGCAGAAGCTCGTGAACCCCAACCCGTTCCGCACTCCGCCCGTCGTCTACGAGGACCCGCTCCTCAACGAGGTGTTCCCCTATAACGAGCTCCACCCCTGGTCCTACGCCAAGCTGGCCGAGGCGTTTGGCGGCCAGGGCCGCGTCGTCACGACGGCCGGCGAGCTCTCGGAGGTGCTCGCGGAGATCGAGTCCCGCCCCGATGACAACTTCGTCGTCGAGGTGAGGATACCGAAGGTGGACATCCCCAGCTCGGCCAGGAAGAGCCTCGCCAACGCGGGCGAGGACGAGACGGCCAACCCGAGCTGGCCTCCAGGCCTGTTGTTCTGAGCGACGGGCTCGAAGCGGAGGGGGCGCCACGCGCGCCCCCTCCGCACCCGCCTGGGGACCCGCAGGTGCAGCACCACGAGCGAGGCCAGCTCGCCCGGCTGGCACTGGCGGCTTTAGCGGAAATCGGCATAGGGGGTAGCGAGGTCGCCTCGCTACTCCCCTGCCACACCACCGGACAGGCGGGTCCGCATCCGGCGGGTCGATAGGTTGAGGCTAAGTAGGTAGCCAAAAGTTCCAAGACGAATGAAGGGCCTTTCGCTGCTGGCTCCGCTCCGAATTCGTTCAGGAACTTCTGGCGACCTGCTTAGCTGGCAAGTCTCGGGATTCCCAGCCGGTCGAAGAAGCTCGTGGGCAGGGCGAGTTGGAGGTACATGCCCGAGTTCCTCCATCAGCGGCGGGTGTTGGCGGCGCTCCGGCGGGCCATGTGCTCGGACGGCCTCTGCTGACTGCTCACCCCGCCTCTCGGCGTCGCCCTTTCAGGCACGAGGCGAGCTCTCCCCGGGTAAGAACATCGACCTTCACCGCACGAGCGCCGGCTCTACGTCACCTTGCTTTGGCCACCGGAGCTTCGCGGTCTTTGGCCCGCTCGCCCCGCTTGGTGCCGCCTCATAGCCGGTTCCTGTTCGTCGCCCCGCGGCTTCGTTCCCCGCTTCCTTCACGTCGGCCTCTCGGTCCGGCGCTCTGCGGTTCCCTTCGTTCGCGGTGACCTGCTTCCGGGAGGACTTCCACCTCCAAGTCGATGCCCATGCCGGGCGCACAAAGAAAACCCCGGCTCGCCTGATGGCGGCCGGGGCCTTGCTACATCCAGTGGAGGCGGCGGGAATCGAACCCGCGAAGGGCGGAGCCGCCTCCACTCGGGAGGCAGAGCCACATCTCCGTTTTCCCTCTGAAAATGGGGCGCCCATTTGTCCGGGCGAGTCCATGGGCGTCCGTTCAGTTTGGTCCTTTTTTGGTCTCCTTGCCCCGCGCCGGGCGATAAGTGGCGAGGCATTTGTCCCTCGTTCTGGCTTCTGACGCCGATGCCGTAGCCTACTAATGCTGTGCCCTGATGGCCTCCACTGCCCCGAGCTTCGCCTACCACGCAGTAGTGGCCTCCATGTGCCCGAGCGCCGTTGACCCAGGTTGAGGCGTCGCCCGAAACTTCGCTCTCGGCAAACCGGACAGCACCGGGAAGCGCTCCGCCTCCCTTGGACTCGTCCACTCAGCCGAGATTGAACGGGAGTGCAGGCAGGCAACGCAGCAAAGCTCAGAGGGACAGGCTATGCACCCAGCAGGTCTAACGCGATTGATGGCGCTGCTAACGGTGGTTGCGGTGTCAGACTTCGGATGCGCCCACACGCAGGAGACCGAGCGCAGGATGTACCTGATCGCCGAGGACGCAAGCAGCATCGACTTTCAAGAAGATGCACGCGGAATCGGTGGCGCTGGAGCTGAGGC